>NZ_CP033069.1:2555175-3177851 GCF_003669015.1 Acidovorax sp. 1608163 | reverse complement strand
TCCAGCAGCAGCATCTTGGGCTCGTGGATGAGGGCGCGGCAGATGCTGGCGCGCTGCTGCATGCCACCCGACAGCTGCCAGGGGAACTTGTCCTCGTACCCCGCCAGCCCCACCTTTTGCAGCAGCTTGCGGGCACGCTCTTCGTATTCCTTGCGCTTTTGCTTGAAGTGGCTGCGGTAGGGCTCCACGATTTCCAGTGGTAGCAGCACGTTGTTGACTGTGGTGCGCCAGGGCAGCAGCGAGGGCGCCTGGAACGCCATGCCCGAAACTTTGAGTGGCCCGGTTACGGGCTGGCCGTCGATGAGGATTTTGCCCATCGATGGCATCTTCAGCCCCGTGGCCAGCTTCATGAAGGTGGACTTGCCACAGCCCGACGGACCGACGATGGCAATGAACTCGCCCTGGCGGATTTGCAGGTCGATGGCTTCGACCGCAAAGTGGTTCTGCGCGCGCAGCTCGTCGTTGTAGGCGAGCCAGACATCGCGAAAATCCACGAAATAGGATTCGGCAGCCTGCATGGTTTTAAGTAAAAAATGCCTCTAGCGCTTATTGGATAAGCGCTAGCAGCTATTGAATTGATAGTGGCGCAGGCGGGGCTTATTTCTTCGGCAGGATGTTCAGCTCGGTGGCGCTGGGCAAGAAGCTGCCGTTCCACACATCGTCTGCGTTCACGCGGGTCTTGGTGTTGAAAGCGTCGGACACCTGCGACGCCATCAGCGACAGGCGGCCCGGTTTGGCTTGGCCGAAGCCTTCGGCGCGTGCATCGGCGCTGTTGACCACGGTGTCGATGGCCAGTTGCAGGCGGCGCGTCTCCAGTGCCACGTTCACGATGCCATCGCGTGCGCGCACATGCTCGATGGCGGCAGCGGGGTTGGCGATGACTTCCTTGGCCCCTTTGGTGAAGGCCGACAGGAAGGCCTTGACGGCGGCCGGGTTCTCCTTGATGAGCTTGGGCGACGCAATGATCACGTTGCCGTACAGCTTCACGCCAAAGTCGGCATAAGGCAGCACGACAACGTCGGCAGTCTTCACGCCCCGGGCTTCCAGGTTCAGCAGCGAGGTGAAGGTGAAGCCAGTGATGGCATCCACGTCGCCGCGCACCAGCATGGTCTCGCGCAGTGGGGGGTCCATGGCCGTCCATTGCACGTTGCCGACCTTGTTGGCTTTTTGGAAGATGGGGAAGGCGCGGCGGCCTGCATCGAACACCGGGGCGCCCAGCTTTTTGCCAGCCAGGTCGGCGGGCGTGGCGATGCCGCTTTTCTTGAGCGCCATCACCGATGCGGGCGTGTTGTTGTAGACCATCATCACCGCCACCGGTTTGTTCTGCGCGTCGGGGTTGTTGGCGTGGAACTCCATCACGGCGGCCAGGTCAGCAAAGCCCATGTCGTAGGTGCCCGAGGCCACGCGCTGCACTGCGCCGCCCGATCCGTTGCCAGCGTCCACCGTCACGTCCAGCCCTGCGGCCTTGAAGTAGCCCTTGGCGGCAGGCTGCAAAAACAGCGCAGCCGGGCCTTCAAAGCGCCAGTCCAGCTGGAACTTGATGGGCGTGCTTTGCGCATGCGCCACAGGCAATGCGCTGGCCAGCGCCAGTGCTGCTGCAGTGTGCATGAACGTTCTTTTTTTCATGGGATAGCTCCTGGCGGTTGCCAAATAAGAAGAGAAGGAAGAGGGTGCCTGTACAGGCTAGTCAGCAAAAACGATGCCCGCTTTCAAACACATTACCGGGTTTTGACAGGGGTGGCTCAGCGCGTCAAACCATTCTTCACCGAAGTGGTGCGGCTGGGCATGGAGGGTTTCCCGAAATGGTGCGTGCGCCGTTGCAACGGATTGGGACAAACACGCAGACGGGGGCGCGGCCGCGGTGGTACAACGAAGTCGCAGCATCCAAAAATCAGGGCATTGCCTCGCAGACCACAGGCGCTGCTGGACAGGGTTCCTGGGGATGGGTGCGCAGCCCGTTGCACTGCAGCGCGAAGGCTTGCGTCTTCGGGTTCTTTAAAGACCCACGAGAGGGCTCACCCATGCCACATCTGACCGAGTTTTTTGACAACGTGCAGTTGCCCACCATGCCCGACGTGGCGCGGGACCTGGTGGCGACGATGCAGGACGACGACATCCCGTTTGAGAAGGTGCGCAATGCCATCGCGCGTGACCCGGCCCTGACGGCCAAGCTCATCCGCCTGGCCAACAGCGCCCGCTTTGGGCTGGCGCGACAGGTGGCCACGCTGGATGATGCGCTGACCCTGGTGGGGCTGAACCAGGTGCGCACCCTGGCATTGGCGGCTTGCATGAGTGGCATGTTCAAAGACACGCCGGGTGTGGAGGCCGATGCCTTCTGGAAGGAGAGCATGGCCACTGCAGGGTATGCGCAGTGGCTGGCGCGCACGCTGGGCTCGGATGTGCAGCAGTCCTGGCTGGCCGGGTTCTTGGTGCGCATTGGCGAGTTGATCATTGCGCAAAAGGCGCCAGAGCAAATGGCTGCCATTGAGCAACTGCCCCACCAGGCGGGCGGCCGCTGGGAGCGTGAAAAGCGCCTGCTGGGCTTTACCGAGGCGCAGGTGACGGCCGAGCTGGCCAAACGCTGGCGCTTCCCCGATTCGATCGTGCGGGCCCTGGAAACCGCCGAAGACCCCGTGGCCGCGACCCCGTTCTGCCGTCTGGGCGGCATCGTGCATGTGGCCATGCTGCTGGCAGAGATCGGGCTGGAAGAGCCCAAGTCCCCCGCCGACACGATTGCCAGCCTGCCTGAGGAGATCAAGCAGGCGCTGCAGCTGGACTCGGAATGGCTGGCGGAGCACCTGCCGCCGGTGGCGGACTTTGTGGATGTGGCCGTGCACTGACGCGACCGTGTTCAAGTCTGCGGTTCAATCCCTCCCCAAAAAGAAAGGCCCCGAAGGGCCTTTCTTTTTGGGGAGGGCGAATCGATCAGGCCACGCGCGCTGCAGCGCTGGCCACGGCCAGGGCTGTCATATTGAACACGCGGCGCACGGTGGCCGCAGGCGTCAGGATGTAGGCCGTGGCGGCCGAGCCCATCAGGATCGGGCCCACCGTCACGCCACCGCTGGTGGTGGTCTTGAGCACGTTGTAGAGGATGTTGGCAGCGTCGATGTTCGGGCAGACCAGCAGGTTGGCCGAGCCGCTCAGGGTCGAATCGCCTTCGGCCATGTAGCTCTTGCGGATGCCGGGTTCCAGCGCGGCATCGCCGTGCAGTTCGCCATCGCACTCGATCTCGGGGTGGCGCGCCACGAAGATGTCGCGTGCTTCGCGCATCTTGCGGGCCGAGGGGCGCTTGGACGAGCCGTAGCTCGAGTGCGACAAAAACGCCACCTTGGCCGGAATGCCAAAGCGCTGCACTTCCTGCACCGACATCCAGGCGATGTCGGCCAGTTGCTCGGCCGTGGGGTTCTCGTTCACATAGGTGTCGGCGATGAACAGTGAGCCCTGGTTGGTCATCAGCGCATTCAGTGCGGCGTAGTCGTTGGCGCCCGCCTGGCGGCCGATGATGCTGTGGATGCGCTCCAGGTGCGTTTCGTACAGGCCCACCAGGCCGCAGATCATGGCGTCGGCGTCGCCGAGCTTGACCATCAGCGAAGCGATGATGGTGTTGGAGCGGCGCACGGCGGCCTTGGCCACTTCGGGGGTGGCACCGTTGCGCTTCATCAGCGCGTGGTAGTGCTCCCAGTATTGGCGGAAACGTGGGTCGTCTTCAGGGTTGCACACCTCCACGTCCTTGCCAATCTGCATGCGCAGGCCGGCCTTTTCAATGCGGGCGGCAATCACGGCGGGGCGGCCGATCAGGATGGGGTGGGCAATCTTGTCGTCGATGGCCATCTGCGCGGCACGCAGGGCGCGCTCGTCTTCGCCATCGGCGTAGGCCACGCGCTTTTGGGCGTCAGGCAGGGCCTTGGCGGCTGTGACCACGGGGCGCATGAGCATGCCGGTTTGGTAGACAAAGCGCGACAGGCTCTCCTTGTAAGCCTCCATGTCTTCGATGGGGCGCGTGGCCACACCGGATTCGGCGGCGGCCTTGGCCACGGCGGGCGCGATCTTGAGGATCAGGCGCGAGTCGAACGGCGTGGGGATCAGGTAGTCGGGGCCAAAGGTCAGCTCTTTGCCTGCGTAGGCGTTGGCCACTTCCTCGCTGATGTCGGCCTTGGCCAGGTCGGCAATCTGGCGCACGCAGGCCAGCTTCATGGCCTCGGTGATCTTGGTGGCACCGCAGTCCAGCGCGCCCCGGAAGATGTACGGGAAGCACAGGACGTTGTTGACCTGGTTGGGGTAGTCCGAGCGGCCGGTGGCAATGATGCAATCGGGGCGCACGGCTTTGGCCAGCTCGGGGCGGATTTCGGGCTCGGGGTTGGCCAGCGCCAGGATGATGGGCTTGGCCGCCATCGTCTTGACCATTTCGGCTGTGAGCACGCCGGGGGCCGAACAGCCCAGGAACACGTCAGCGCCGTTCACGGCATCGGCCAGGGTGCGGGCGTCGGTCTTTTGCGCGTACTGCGCTTTGGATTCATCGTAGCCACCAGGGCGGCCTTCGTAGATCACGCCCTTGGAGTCGCACACGAAGATGTTCTCCCGCTTGACGCCCAGGCCCACCATCACGTTCAGGCAGGCAATGGCAGCGGCACCGGCGCCCGACACAGCCAGCTTCACGCTGCCAATGTCTTTGCCCACCAGCTCCAGCCCGTTGAGCAGGGCGGCGCTGCTGATGATGGCAGTGCCGTGCTGGTCGTCATGGAACACCGGGATGTTCATGCGCTTGGACAGCTCTTGCTCGATGTAGAAGCACTCGGGGGCCTTGATGTCTTCGAGGTTGATACCGCCCAGCGTGGGCTCCAGGCTGGCGATGATCTCGATGAGCTTGTCTGGGTCGCGCTCGGCCAGTTCGATGTCGAACACATCGACGCCCGCAAACTTCTTGAACAGGCAACCCTTGCCTTCCATCACCGGTTTGCTGGCCAGTGGGCCAATGTCGCCCAGGCCCAGCACGGCCGTGCCGTTGGTGATGACGGCCACCAGGTTGCCGCGGGAGGTGTAGTCAAACGCCTTCGATGGGTCCGCCGCAATGTCGAGGCACGGATAGGCCACGCCGGGCGAGTAGGCCAACGACAGATCGCGCTGGTTGGACAAAGGCTTGGTGGGGGTGACCGCAATCTTGCCCCGGCTGGGGTTGCGGTGGTATTCGCGCGCTGCGTCGCGCAAGGCCTGTTCGGCGGCAGACAGGGACTGGGTCATAAAAAACAATGATGGTGCGAAACGGTGAAATGAGCTTACTGCATGCCCAGCTCCAATGCGCCATAGACCTCATGCCTTGTGTGCATGAGTTAAGCCATTGGGCCATCATGGGGCCCGGTCTTTGGTCTTTGCGCTGGAACCACTGGCTGCGAGGTGGGCGATAAAGTCTTCAGTGGTCAGGTGTTAGAGATTCTCTGCGTAAGCCAGGGGGCCCATGCGCCTTGCTGATCGAAGCAGGCCGCCGGGCGCAAAGTCTGGCAATAGCTGGTGTAGCTACTGCGAGATTTTGCTACGAAGTAGACCGCTCTGGAACGCAGATGCGCACGACGGGGGGGTTGGGTGGGCCTCAAAGCGGCTCACCAAACTCTCTGGTGTCGGCCCCGTCTTGTCGCGTTGCTTGCAATGTCTGCGGCCAAATGCCTGGGCAGGGCCGCTGTACTGGGTTGTGTGAATCGCTCCAAGCATCAATGCACAGCGCTGGGCCGTTGGCGGCGAAGACTAACGGATTTCGCCACCGCCCCTAAGGGGGATGGTGGTCAGATGCCTTTCAACGTGGCGATGGCAATCGCTGGGTGCTCTGGTGAAAAGTCGCGGAGGAGCCCGAGGCCTCCAGCGTGAAACCTGCCACGGTGCGCGAGAGGTTGTGGGCCTGTTCATTGAGCACTGCCGATGCGGCGGTGGATTCCTCGACCAAGGCCGCGTTTTGCTGGGTGGCGCGGTCCATTTCTGTGATGGCCTGGTTGATCTGGCTGATGCCTGTGCTTTGCTCGGCCATGGAGCCGTTGATTTCACCAATGGTGAGCGTGACGCGCTGGATGCTCTGGACAATGGCAGACATGGTTTCTCCCGCCGCCCGCACGCGCTCTGAGCCCGTCATCACACTGGCACTGGATGCGTCAATGAGGGTCTTGATTTCTCGGGCGGCTTCGGCGCTGCGCTGTGCCAGGCTACGCACCTCGCTGGCCACCACCGCAAAGCCCCGGCCCTGCTCACCTGCCCGTGCAGCTTCCACGGCTGCATTGAGCGCCAGAATGTTCGTCTGAAAGGCAATGGAGTCGATCACCCCGATGATCTCGCCGATCTTGGTGGACGCTTTGGAGATGTCGTCCATCGTAGCAACGGCACTGGCGACGACTTCGCCCCCCTTGAGTGCCGAGGCACTGGCATCGCCTGCCAGCTTGGTCGCCAAGCCCGCAGAGTCTGCGGATTGCTTCACCGCCACAGTCAGCTGCGAGAGCGACGCCGAGGTCTCTTGCAGGCTGCTGGCAGACCCTTCTGTGCGGTTGGACAAATCCTGGTTGCCTGCACGGATTTCATCGGTCGCCGTTTTCATGGATTCGACACCGTTGCGCACGTCCTTGAGCACGGTACTGATCTGCTCCACAAAGGTGTTGAACGCTGATGCGATCTGAGCGACTTCATCCTGCCCCGAAACGGGCAGCCGCTGTGTGAGATCTCCGCCTCCTGAGCCGATCTTGTGCATGGCGTCACGCACTTGGGACAGGCGGCGAAACGATGTGGCGGTGAGCAGTCCGGCAATGCCTGCGGCGAGCAAAGCCAGCAGCACGATGGCAATGGCCAGTGTCTGCAGCACGCTGCGCAGGCCCGCAGTGGCCTCGGCCTTGTCCAGTGCCACCACCAGGGTCCAGTCGGTGCCTTGCACCGCGCGGCCCTTGAGCAGCTTGGCAACGCCAGCCAGTTCCACTTCCAGGGGCTGGCTGGATTTCGTCAGGTTGGCCAGCGCAGCAGGTGCCAGCAAAGGGGAGACCTCGGTAGCGGGTTTGAGTGCCAGCTTGGAGTCTGCGTGTGCCAGGATCAGCCCGTCGCTGTTGACCACGAAAGCCATGCTGTTGGGGGTGGGGCGGATGGTCGATACCACCTCTCGAACCCCATCCAGGGGCACGGCACCGCTGACCACGCCTTCGAGCTTGCCGCTGCGCAGCATGGGGGCAACAAATGCCACGTAGGGCACACCGGTGGTGGAGTCTCCATACGGCTTGGTCACCGCAAGCTTGCCTGCCTGTGCAGCGGTTTTGTACCAAGGGCGTGCCGTGGGGTCGTACCCCGGTGCCGTCGATGTGGTGGAGAAAAAGGTTTTGTCCTCCCAGCCCACCGTCGTGATGGGAAAACCACTGGCTTTGCTGAGCTGGCGCACAAATCCCTGCGGGTCTCCATGTTCGACCACCGCCGCCGTGGCTTGTACGGCCATGGCCTTGGCGGCAACCCACTGGTCAATCGCTGTGGTGTTGCCTGCCGTGATGGCGTCCAGATCCTGCTCGATGGTGGCGAAGGTGTTGGAGCGCGTGATCGAGTAGGTGGCTGCCCCCGTGACTGCCAAGGCGCCTATGACTGTGGCTGTGCTGATGGTGAGTATCTTGGCGCGCAGGGTTTGAATCATGGGTTGCTTTCAAAAAGAGGTCTCTGAGAAATTACACCCTGGATTCGCCGCAGTTTTGCACTTTTTTACAAAGTTGTGTTGTGAGGGCACACCAATGCTTGTTCACTCTCTATCTGGCAGTTTTTCGCCGTTGAGCACCGCTTGGGCTCTCTGCCGGTCAATGTCACCTTCCCAGGCCGCAATGGCCACGGTGGCCACGCAGTTGCCGATCAGGTTGCCCAGCGCCCGCGCAATGCCCATGAACCAGTCCACCGAAAGCACCATCACCAGACCAATGGCCGGGATGGCGGGAATGGCCTGCAGCGTGGCAGCCAGCACCACAATGGCTGAGCCCGGCACGCCGTGTGCGCCCTTGGATGTGACCAGCGAAATGGTCAGAATGGTCAGCAAATCGGTCATGCCGATGGGCGTGTTGGTGGCTTGGGCGATGAACACAGCCGCCAGCGTGATGTAAATCGAGAACGCATCGAGGTTGAACGAATAGCCGGTGGGAATCACCAAACCGACGGTCGAGTCCCGCACGCCCAGATGCTTGAGCTTGGCCATCACCTGGGGCAACACACTGTCGGAGGAGGTCGTTGCGAAAACGACCGCCAGCTCCTCGCGCAGGTAGCGCAGCAGTTTGAAAAGGCTCAGGCCCGACAGGCGCATGACCGTGCCCAGCACCACCACGACAAACAACGCGACGGCGAAGTAAAAAAGACCGACCAGCATGCCCAGCTGCTTGAGCGAGCCGATGCCGTACTTGCCCACCGTGAACGCCACAGCACCCAGCACCCCCAGAGGCGCAAGCTGGATGATCAAGCCCATGGCGCGAAACAGTACTGCCGAGAAATCGTCGATCAGCGCCACCACGTTTTTGCCGCGCTCGCCGACCAGTGCCAGTGCACAGCCAAACACCATGGAGAACAGCAGGACCTGCAGCACGTCTCCCGTGGCAAACGCGCTGACTGCCGTGGTGGGGATGAGCTTGAGCAAGAAGTCACTGAAGCCTCCGCCAGAGAGCTTGTGCGCGTTGTCTGCGTAGCTGCTCATGGCGGCGGCGTCCAGCGCCTTGGGGTCAACGTTCATGCCCACCCCTGGCTCAAAGACAAAGGCCAGCAACAGCCCAAGCACCAAGGCGATGCTGGTGATCACCTCAAAGTAAATCAACGATTTCACACCCAGCCGGCCGACGCGGCGCAAGTCGCCTGTGCCTGCGATGCCGTGCACGACCACGCAGAACACGATCAGCGGGACCAGCATCTTGATCAGTTTGATGAAACCATCGCCCAGCGGCTTGAGCTGCACCGCCCAGTCAGGCCAGAGCAGTCCCACCACGACCCCGGCGATCAGTGCCAGCACGACGCGGCCAAACAGTGAGCGAAAAAAGCGTTGCATGAAGAGTTCCCGTTGATTGGCGATTTATGTACGCGAAAATTGCATACAAAAAGTGTAGACATGAATGTCTGCCGGGAACTGCGGGTTATCCCTGCTGAACGTCCGCTGCGGGCATAAAAAAGCCGGGCGCGCAGGCCCGGCATGGTGTGAGGTGCCAACGAAGTGGCCAGGTCGGTTACCCCAGCAGATCGCTCAGCGCCCGTGCGATCACCTTGGTGGCACGGCGCAGGTCTTCGAGTTGAAGGCGCTCGTCAGCGCGTTTGGCGTGCGATTCGAGCACAGTGCGCGGCCCCGCGCCATAGATCACGCCGGGAATGCCGCGCTCTACATACAGGCGCACGTCGGTGTACAGCGGGGTGCCCACGGCGGGCACGGGCTCGCCCAGCACCGCCTGTGCGTGTTTCTGGATCGCATCAACCAGCGGCTGGTTGCCCGCCAGTGGCGTCATGGCGTTGGCCAGCAGCAGGCGTTTGATCTCGACGCTGAGCCCGGCGCGCTCGGCCGTGGCCTGTGTGATGGTGTGGCGGATGGCGGCCTCCACTTCCACCGGGTTTTCCTCGGGATCATGCGGCGGTCGAGTTTGAAGGTGACCTTGCCCGGTACCACGTTGGTGTTGGTGCCGCCTTCGATGCGGCCCACGTTCAGGTAGGGGTGCTTGATGCCCGCGACGTTGGACGTGACCTTCTTGTACTCGTCGTTTTGCGCGTACAGCGCGTTCAGGATGTGCACCGCGCCCTGCAGCGCATCCACGCCGGTGTGGGGCACGGCGGCGTGGGCCATCTTGCCGTGCACGGTCACTTCCATTTGCAGGCAGCCGTTGTGGGCGGTCACCACCTCGTAGCTGAAGCCGGCGGCAATCATCAGGTCGGGCTTTGTGAGGCCGTTCTTCAGCAACCAGCCAGGGCCCAGTTCACCGCCAAATTCTTCGTCGTAGGTGAAGTGCAACTCCACCGCGCCCTTCGTGGGCTTGGCGACGGCTTCCAGCGCCCGCACGGCAAAGGTGAAGCTGGCAAAGTCGCTCTTGCTCACGGCGGTGGCGCGGCCGTACATGGCGCCATCCACGATCTCGGCGCCATAGGGGTCGTGCGTCCAGCCTTCGCCGGGGGGCACCACGTCTCCGTGGGCGTTCAGGGCAATGGTCTTGCCGCCGTCACCCTGCGCACCGTACTTGCGGCGCACGATCAGGTTGGTGATGGACTCCATGCCGTAGGCCTTCACGTCGGCAGCGGGCACAGCGTGCTTCTCGGCCTCGTAGCCAAAGTCTTTGAGCAGCTCTGCCGTGCGTTCGGCATGGGGCGCGTTGTTGCCGGGCGGCGTGTCGGTGGGCACGCGCACCAGGGCCTGCAAAAAGTGCACTTCCTCATCAAAGTTCTGGTCGATCCAGGCGTCCAGGGCGGCGTAGTTGTTGTTCGTAGTCATGGTTGTGGTTCCTCGGCAAGCTGGTGCAGCACCTGGGTGAAGGCGTCCACGGCCAGCTGCATGTCGTTGTTGGTGGTGGATTCGAGCGGGTTGTGGCTGATGCCCGAGTTTTGGCCGCGCACGAACAGCATCGCCTGCGGCATGATTTCGTGCAGTTTCATGGCGTCGTGCCCCGCGCCGCTGGGCATGCGGAACACCGGCACACCCAGTGCATCCACAGCACGCTCCCAGTGGTGCTGCAGCGCGGGCGCGCTGGGTGCCGCGGCGGCGCGCATGGATTCTTCCAGGGTGTAGCGCAGGCCGCGCCCCTGGGCAATGCGGGCGAGTTCGTCCAGCACATCGCGCACCAGGGCGTCTCGCTGCGCGTCGGTGGGGGCGCGCAGGTCCAGGCTGAATTGGCAGCGCCCCGGCACCACATTGATGGAGCCGCCGGGCACGTTGAGCAGACCGATGGTACCCACCGAGTCTCCGTCCTGCGCAGCGCGTTGTTCGATGAAAAGCGCCAGCTCGGCCACGGCGACGGCGGCATCGCGGCGGCGGTCCATGGGGGTGGTGCCCGCGTGGCTGGCGGTGCCAATCATCTCGGCCACAAAACGCACGCCGCCGTTGATGGAGGTAACCACGCCCAGGGGCAGGTCCAGTTCGTTGAGCACCGGGCCCTGTTCAATATGCACCTCGACAAAGCCCAGGTACTGCGCCGGGTCGCGCTGCAGCTTGGCAATGTCGTCAATGCACAGGCCCGCGTGCTGCATGGCTTCGCGCATGGTCACGCCGTCGGCGTCCTTCTGGTCCAGCCAGGCGGGGTTGAAGTGTCCGATGAGCGCGCCCGAGCCCAGGAAGGTGGCCTTGTAGCGCTGGCCTTCTTCTTCGGCAAACCCGATGACCTCAATGCCGAAGGGCAGGCGTTTGCCCGCGCGGTGCAACTCGCGCACACAGGCCATGGGCACGAAGATACCCAGGCGCCCGTCGTACTTGCCGCCGTTGCGCACGGTGTCGTAGTGGCTGCCGGTCATGAGGTAGCGTGCGCCTTCTGTGGCCGGGTGGTAGCGGCCCACCACGTTGCCCACGGCGTCGATCTCCACCTCGTCAAAGCCGCAGTCGCGCATCCAGTGGCTGATGCGCTGCGCGCAGGCGCGGTGCGCGTCGGTGAGGTATGTGACGGTGAGCTGGCCCTTTTTGGCAAAGCCGGGGTCGGAGTGTTCGGCCAGTTTTTCCTGCCAGTCCCACACGTCGTTGCCCAGAACGGGCTCGGCGGCGAACTTGTCGGCCAGCCGAATCTCGGCAATGCGGTGGATGTTGCGCAGCGCCTCGGCCACTTCAAACTCGGGGTGGTTATCGAGCCGCCGGGCAAAGGTATCGATGATTTCGCGCTTGGAAAGGCCCATGCCGCGTGGCCCGCGCACCGCCAGGATGAACGGAAAGCCAAAGCGCTCGTTGTACGCCACGTTGAGCTGCTGGATGCGCTCAAACTCCTCGGGCGTGCATTGTGTGAGGCCTGCTTTGCTTTGCTCGTGGGTGGATTCGGCGGTGAGGCTCTTGGCCACCATGGCTTTGCCCGCCAGCTCGGGGTGGGCGCGGATCAGGCCGAGTTGCGCCTCGGTGTCCGCTGTGCGCACCACCTGCGCCATGGCGTGCTGCAGGTGCGCCATGCTGCGAAAGGGCCGCTGCGCCAGGGCCTGCTCGGCAATCCAGGGCGAGTGTTCGTACAGCCCGTCCAGCAGCGCCAGCGCTTCGGTGGGGCTGGCGGCGTTGAGTTGTTCCAGGGTCAGTGGCATGGTGGGTGCTTCAAAAAAGTGAGCTGCTCGCGCTTGATTGATAAGCGCTGGAGGCCAATTTGATTCATCAATGGGGCTCACACGGCGGGTGCCGGGTGGTGCTGCGCCCAGTGGCGGGCAATGTCGATGCGCCTTGCCACCCATACCTTGTCGTGCTGCGCAATGTGGTCCAGAAAGCGCTGCAGCGCCGTGATGCGGCCGGGGCGGCCCAGCAAGCGGCAGTGCATGCCGATGCTCATCATCTTGGGGGCGTTGTCACCGGCGGGGTCCCCCTCGGCGTACAGCGCATCGAACGTGTCCTTCAGGTACTGAAAGAACGGGTCGGCGTGCGAGTAACCCTGGGGCAGGGCAAAGCGCATGTCGTTGCAGTCCAGCGTGTAGGGCACGATGAGCTGGTGCACCGCCGTGCCGTCGGTGCGCTGCACCTTCATCCAAAAGGGCAGGTCGTCGCCGTAGTAGTCGCTGTCGTAGGCAAAGCCGCCGTGGTCGGCCACCAGGCGGTGGGTGTTGGGGCTGTCGCGGCCGGTGTACCAGCCCAGTGCCCGTTCACCCGTCATGCGCTCAATGATGTCCATCGCCTCCTGCATGTGGGCGCGCTCCACCGCTTCGGGGATGTGCTGGTAATGGATCCACTTGAGGCCGTGGCAGGCGATCTCGTGGCCCAGTTCCACAAAGGCAGCCGTCAGCTCGGGGTGGCGCTGCAGCGCGGTGGACACGCCAAACACCGTGAGCGGCAGGCCGCGCTTTTCAAACTCGCGCAGGATGCGCCACACACCCGCCCGGGAGCCGTATTCGTAGATGCCTTCCATGCTCATGTGCCGCTCGGGGTAGCTGGCGGGGTTGAACATTTCCGACAGGAACTGCTCGCTGCCCGCATCGCCATGCAGCGTGGCGTTCTCGCCGCCTTCTTCGTAGTTCAGCACAAACTGCACCGCAATGCGGGCGCCGCCGGGCCACTGGGCGTGGGGCGGGTTTTTGCCGTAGCCGATCAGGTCACGGGGGTAGGGGGCGGTGGCGTCGTAGATCATTGTGGGTGGGCTTGAAAGGGGCGGGTCAGGCTGCACGGCCAAGACAGGGCTCAAGACAGCGCCAGAGACAGGTCGTTGATGGGCGCTGGGCGGTCAAAGATCAGGCTTTCTTCCACATGCAGCAAATGTGCCTGCATGAGCTGCACGGCGTGCTCTTCGTCCTTGGCCCCCAGGGCCTTGACGATGTCGGCGTGCTCTTCGTGCGAGTGTTCGGCAGCGCTGGCGCTTTGGTACATCAGCGTGATGAGCGAGCAGCGCGAGATCAAATCGCCCAGCATCTGCGCCAGCACCTGGTTGCCCATCAGCTCGGCCATGCGCACATGGAAGTCGCCCAGCAGCTCGGTGCGCTCGGGCGCATCGCCTTGGGCCACGGCCTGCTTCTCGCGGGCCACATGCTCGCGCAGGGCGCGCAGCTTGGTGGGGGTGACCTGGCGCATGAAGGCGCGCACCATCTCGGCTTCGAGCATGCGGCGCACGGCAAACACCTGGCGCGCCTCGTCGGCGGAGGGGCGGCCACAAAGGCGCCCCGCGCGGGCTCCAGCCGCACCAGGCGGTTTTGCGCCAGCTGAAACAGCGCCTGGCGCACCAGCGTGCGCGACACGCCAAAGTGGTCGGCCAGCTTTTGTTCGGCCAGCTTGGTGCCCGGCTGCAGGCGGTGCTCGACGATGGCGCGGGTTAGGCGCGTCACGATGAGGCTGGTGGTCGAGTTGTCCATGCGCTGCATGATAGCCGCAAGCGGTGTTTTGTATACACTTTTGGTGGACTGTTTAAGGTGAAAAGGGCTCAATCCCCCGGCGTGCTGCTGGCAAACCGCCCCACCAAAAAGTCCACAAACGCCCGCACCCGCGCCGCTGCCTGGTGGCGCTGGGGGTAGATGGCGTAGATATCGGCTGGGGGCGTGTGGTGGTCTGCCAGCACCTGCACCAGGCGGCCGCTGCGCAGGTAGCGGGCCACGTCCCACTCGGCGCGCATCACGATGCCGTGGCCCTCCAGCGCCCAGTTCACGGCGATTTCACCGTCGTTGGTGCTCAGGCCTCCACGCACCTTCACCACCTCCACCGCGCCGCTCTTGCGGGCGGGGCTCAGCCGCCACTGGCCGTAGGCGTCGTCGCCCTGGCGTATGCCTATGCAGTCGTGGCGGGCCAGGTCGCTCGGTATTTTGGGGGTGCCGCGCTGCGCCAGGTAGGTGGGCGACGCGCACAGCAGGCGCCGGTTGGGGGCAATGCGCCGTGCAATCACGCGCGCGTCGGGCGGCTCGCCAAAGCGGATGCACACGTCAAACGCGTCCGACGCCAGCGGCGGTGGGTCTACCGACAACTGCAGTTGCACCTGCACTTGCGGGTGGCTGCGCACAAAGTCCGAGATCAGCGGCGCAATGTGGCTGCGCCCAAAGCCCAGCGTGGCATTCACCCGCAGCAGCCCCTGCGGGGTGGATTGCGTGCGCGAGACCAGCTGCTCCATGTCGGCAATGTCGGCCAGGATGCGCCGCGCGTGCGCCAGATAGGTCTCGCCCTCGGGCGTGAGGCTGACGCGCCGCGTGGTGCGGTTGAGCAGCTGCACGCCCAGCCGCGCCTCCATCTGCGCCAGGCGCTTGCTGACGGCGGGCGTGCTTACGTTCAACTCGCGCGCCGTGGCCGAAAAACTGCCGCAGCGCGCCAGCAGGCTGAAGAACGCCATCTCGGAAGGGGCAGAAAGCGGTGTGCTCATTGTTTCTTTCAAGTTAACAACAGGATAACTTGAAGGGTGTCTTTTTGAATCCGATGCTCGTTAGATTTGGCCCATGGCGGCTTTGTGAACCGGTTCTCAGGCCAAGACCCCATGGATGCCGAGAACACCCCGCCACCGCAGACCCCCCTTCAGATCAGGAGACCATGACATGACCCAAGCCACCCCCAAAACCCACCGCATCGCCTGCATCCCTGGCGACGGCATTGGCAAGGAAGTGATTCCCGCCGGGCAAGAAGTGCTGCAGGCCCTGGCCGCATCCCAGCCCGGCCTGGCGTTTGAGTTCACCAGCTATGGCTGGGGCGGCGACTGGTACCGCGCCCACGGCGAGATGATGCCCACCGATGGCCTGGCGCAACTGCGCGGCCAGGACGCCATCCTGTTCGGCTCGGCGGGCGACCCACACATCCCCGACCACATCACGCTGTGGGGCCTGCGGCTGAAGATTTGCCAGGGGTTCGATCAGTACGCCAACGTGCGGCCCACGCGCATCCTGCCGGGCATTGATGCCCCCCTCAAGCGCTGCGCGCCGCAAGACCTGGACTGGGTCATCGTGCGCGAAAACTCCGAGGGCGAATATGCCGGTGTGGGCGGTCGCGCCCACCAGGGCCACCCCATCGAGGTGGCTACCGACCTGAGCGTGATGACCCGCGCCGGGGTGGAACGCATCATGCGCTACGCCTTCCGCCTGGCCCAGTCGCGCCCCCGCAAGCTGCTCACCGTCATCACCAAGAGCAACGCCCAGCGCCACGCCATGGTGATGTGGGACGAGATTGCACAGCAGATCAGCCAGGAGTTTCCAGATGTGAAGTGGGACAAGGAGTTGGTGGACGCCGCCACCGCCCGCATGGTCAACCGCCCGGCCACGCTCGACACCATCGTCGCCACCAACCTGCACGCCGACATCCTCTCGGACCTGGCCGCCGCGCTGGCAGGCAGCCTGGGCATTGCGCCCACCGGCAACATCGACCCCGAGCGCCGCTACCCCAGCATGTTCGAGCCCATCCACGGCTCGGCCTTCGACATCATGGGCAAAGGCCTGGCCAACCCCGTGGGCACGTTCTGGAGCTGCGTGATGCTGCTCGAACACCTGGGCGAGCACGCCGCCGCCCAGCGCCTGATGGCCGCTATCGAGCAAGTGACTGCCGATACCACCCTGCACACCGGTGACCTGGGTGGCAAAGCCACCACCGCGCAGGTCACCCGCGCTGTGTGCGAGCGGCTGGCCGCCTGAGTCCGCAAAGCGCAAGCCCCGCGCAATTCCCCAGGCCACGCACGCAGCCCAGCAAGAGGCGCGGCGGCCGGGGCTCAACCCACCGAACGACATTGGAGACAAGCCATGACGACGTTTCACTTCACCAAGCGCCATACCTTGCGCCACCTGGCCGGTACGGCCCTGCTGTGTGCCCTGGCCAGCACGGCAGCCGCCCAGGCTTGGCCCGCCAAAACCATCAGCCTGATCGTGCCCTTTCCTGCAGGGGGCACCACCGACGTGCTGGCCCGCGCGCTGGGGCAAGAGCTGTCCAAAAGCCTGGGCCAGCCCGTCATCGTGGAGAACAAGCCCGGCGCTGGCTCCACGCTGGGCGCTGACTTTGTGGCCAAGGCCAAGCCCGATGGCTACACCCTGCTGATGGGCGCTGTGCACCACACCATTGCCACCAGCGTGTACCGCAAGCTGGCTTATGACTTTCAAAAAGACCTCGCCCCCATCACCACCGTGGCCATGGTGCCCAACGTGCTGGTGGTACAGGCCGATGCGGCCACACCCATCCGCACCGTGCCCGAGCTGATCGCCCAGGCCAAGCGCGCCCCGGGCAAGCTCACCTTTGGCTCCAACGGCAACGGCACGGGCCAGCACCTGATTGGCGCGCAGTTTGAATCCATGGCCGGGGTGCAACTGCTGCATGTGCCCTACAAGGGCAGCGGCCCCATGACGACCGACCTGCTGGGCGGGCAGATCACCATGTCGTTCGACACCATCACGCCCGTGCTGCAACACATCAAGGGGGGCAAACTGCGTGCGTTGGCGGTGACCACGGCCAAGCGCTCTGCTGCGCTGCCCGATGTGCCCACGCTGGACGAAGCCGGGCTCAAAGGCTTTGACCTGGGCACCTGGTTTGGCGTGCTGGCCCCCGCAGGCACCCCCAAAGACGTGGTCACGCGGCTGAACACCGAGATGGTCAAGATCATCCAGTCGGCCGACTTCCGCAAGAAGATGGACGACATCGGCGCCGACCCCATCGGCAACACGCCCGAGCAAATGGCCCGCCAGATCAAGGACGACACCGAGCGCTTTGCGCGCCTGGTGAAAGAGGCGAAGGTGGTGCTGGAGTAGGGCGGGGAATCGGTCTGTGGACGGCTTTCGATGGGGCATCCTGATGCTTCCAACACCCGATCGGGCTGCGCTGGTCGAAGCCTCACACGCCGATTCGATAAGCTCCGCGTGAACGGCTCAAGCAGGTTCGTGCCGGATCAATCACCCAGCCTGCACCACAATCCCAAGCCATGACCTTGCCTGACCCCCACCAGCACCCCACCGCCTTCTTGCGCCACCTGTACGACGTGGCCGTGCAGCGCGCCCAGCCTCTGCAGGGCCTTAAAGAACATCTGCCCGCCCCGCCCAAAGGCCGCACCCTGGTGCTGGGCGCAGGCAAGGCCGGGGGCTCCATGGCGCAGGCGCTGGAGGCGCTGTGGCCCGCCGACGCACCGCTCAGCGGCTTGGTCGTCACCCGCTACGACCACATCCCGCCCCGGCCGACCGGGTTGGCGCAGCGCATTGAAGTGGTGGAAGCCGCGCACCCCGTGCCCGACGCCGCAGGCCTGCAGGCGGCCGAGCGCATGCTGGCGCTGACCCAGGGCCTCACGGCCGATGACCTCGTCATCTGCCTTATCTCTGGCGGCGGCTCGGCCCTGCTCACACTGCCTGCCGACGGCCTCACGCTGGCTGAAAAGCAGCGCATCAACAAAGAACTGCTGGCCAGCGGTGCCGCCATTGGCGAGATGAACTGCGTGCGCAAGCACCTCTCGCGCATCAAAGGCGGGCGGCTCGCCGCGGCCTGCGCCCCGGCATGTGTGGTCACCCTCACCATCAGCGATGTGCCGGGCGACGACCCCTCCATCATCGCCAGCGGCCCCACGGTGCCTGACGCCAGCACCTGCGCCGATGCGCTGGCCATCCTTGCCCGCTACCGCATCACCGTGCCCCCCGCCGTGCGCGCAGCGCTGGAGGCGGGCCTGTTCGAAACCCCCAAGCCCGGCGACGCCGTGTTTGCAGGCCACGCGGTGCACCTCATCGCCACCCCCAGCAGTCGCTCGAAGCGGCAGCCCAAGCCGCCCGTGCCGCAGGCTGGGCCGCGCACATCCTGTCGGATGAAATCGAAGGCGAATCGCGCGAAGTGGGCAAGGTGCACGCCGCCCTGGCCCGCGCCGTGGCCCAGCGCGGCGCCCCCTTTGCGCGCCCCTGCGTGCTGCTGTCGGGTGGCGAAACCACCGTCACGGTGCGCCCCCGCCCCGAAGGCGCCCCCAAAGGCAGGGGCGGCCGTGCGGGTGAGTTCTGCATGGGCCTGGCCCAGGCCCTACAGGGCCAAAGCGGCGTGTGGGCCCTGGCGGCCGACACCGACGGCATCGACGGCGTGGAAGACAACGCAGGCGCCATCGTCACCCCCGACACCCTGGCCCGTGGCCGCGCCCAAGGCCTGCGCCTGGACGACCACCTGGACCGCAACGATGCCTATGGCTACTTCAGCGCACTGGGCGATTTGGTGGTGACCGGCCCCACGCACACCAATGTGAATGACTTCAGGGTGCTATTGGTTTTGTAGCTGCTCGCGCTTATCCATCAAACGCTAGAGGCCTGAAAGGCTTGGGGTTTGAAGGAGGAGGCCTCACACGGAAAGCGCCTGCTCCACGGCCGCCTTGGCTTCGTCCAGGCTGCCGAAAAACCGCATGGGCTGCGGCGTGGCCTTGGGTAAATGCGCTGGTGGCGGCCACAGCCGCTCTCCGGCCCAGGTGGCATTCCAGCCGCCAATGTCTTTGCCTTTGAGGGTACAGATGGCTTGCCCATCGACCATTGCGACCCAGCTGGTGGGTGGCTGTTGAGTCCAGCTGACGTGTGCCATAGCGCCTTTGCGTGGTGGATTGGGCTCAGTGTAGGGACGGTGGCGGGATGGCGGGCACTCTGGACAACCCTGAGGGGTGGGGTGCGTGCAACAGGTGAGGGACCGCGTGTTGCTGCGTTTGGAGCCGGCCAGGCTTTTTCTTTCTGGAGTAAGCGCTGCATTTGGTCAGGTGCAATCGGTCGCAACACGCGCTTGGCCGACTGCTCCAGGCCGAGGCTGTGTGAAAACCCCACCCACGATTGCAGCTCAAAACTAAAATTATGGGCACCCGATTCAAGCGAGGTGCCCCCATGAAGCGATTCATCGAAGGCGAAGACCGACAGCAGGTCACCCTGCTGCCTGAGTGCCTGGACGACTACATCGGCGAGGACAACCCAGTGCGGGTTGTCGATGTCTTTGTCGAAGAGTTGAATCTTCGGGCACTCGGCTTTGAAGGCGTTGATCCTGCGCTCACGGGTCGGCCCGCATATCACCCTGGCGTACTGCTCAAACTGTACATCTACGGGTACTTGAACCGCATCCAGTCGAGCCGCCGGCTGGAGCGCGAAGCCCAGCGCAATGTCGAGCTGATGTGGCTGACCGGGCGCCTTGCGCCAGACTTCAAGACCATCGCCGACTTCCGTCGAAGCAACGGCGCTGGCATCCGCAACGTCTGCAAGCGCTTCATCGCCATGTGCCGGCAGCTGAACCTCTTCTCGCAGGCCGTCGTGGCGATTGACGGCAGCAAGTTCAAGGCCGTCAACAGCCGCGACCGCAACTTCACACCCGGCAAGATCGAAGCCCGCCAGCAGCAGATCGAGCAGAGCATCCAGCGTTATCTGGACGCGCTGGAGACGGCCGACCGCACGCAGCCTACAGAGGTTGAAGCCAAGGCAGAACGACTGCAGGAGAAGCTAAAAAAGTTGCGTGAGCAGATGCGGCAACTCGATGGGCTCAAGGAGCAATTGAAGAACCTGCCCGATAGCCAGATATCACTCACCGACCCCGATGCACGTTCGATGGCCACCCAGGCCAAGGGATCGGGCCTGGTGGGCTACAACGTGCAGACCGCTGTCGATGCCAGGCACCATCTGATCGTCGCGCACGAGGTCACTCACGTCGGCAATGACCGCGCGCAGTTGCACAACATGGCCTGCGCTGCAGAACAGGCCATGGGAGGCGAGAACCTGCAAGCCTTTGCCGACCGAGGCTACTTCAGTGGTCCGCAGCTCAAGGCCTGCGAAGACGCTGGTATCACGACCTTCGTGCCCAAACCGATGACGTCCAACGCAAAGGCCGAAGGGCGCTTCGACAAAGCCGACTTCATCTACATCGCCAAGGATGACGAGTACCAATGCCCTGCAGGCGAGCGTGCGATCCATCGGTTCAAAACAATCGAGAAAGGCCTGAATCTGAGCGTCTATTGGTCAAGTGCCTGCCTAAAGTGTCCGCTCAAATCCAAGTGCACGACCAGTAGCAACCGGCGCATTCGCCGATGGGAGCACGAAGAGGTTCTGGAGCGCGTTCAGCAACGATTGGACAGTAACCCCGATGCCATGACGTTGCGAAGGTCAACCGTGGAGCACGTCTTCGGCACGCTCAAGCACTGGATGGGCGCAACGCACTTCCTGATGAAGACCCTCAAGCACGTGGGCACAGAGATGAGCCTTCATGTGCTGGCCTACAACCTCAAGCGGGTGATGGGCGTGATGGGCATCACGCAGATGATACAGGCGATGCGGGTGGTCAAGGCGTGATGCCTTTGTTGGCATTTAGCAGCTGACAAAGGCTTCGGAAGGGCGTCAAAAGGCTTCAGGTGCGCCAGAAACGGCACTACAGCCATGCTGGTGAAGAATGCGGTGCAAGGCTGCGGTACAGGGCTGGCCCACATGCTCGTTAAGCGTTTCCACACAGCCTCGGCTGATTGCGGACGTTCGCCTGCGTCTGCTTTGCTGCACCTAGGTGCTGGATAACTAGTCCACGCCTGCACGCCACCGCCCATCCGTAACACGTGACTGTTGATGATGGTTGTCGCGACCTCGGCATGGGCCCGTAGTTCCTGCGCGATGCGACTATCTCTGTACCCCTTCAACTAGTGCCGGCGGATGGTGCCCACACTACCGCCACCCTGGCAAAATCCGAGCTTGCGTGATCGCTAAAAATATCGCACCAGGGACAAGTCCAAATCTATGCCACCAAAACCAGGCACGACTCGCAAGTCGCGGAAGACCCAGCATGTAACCGCAGGCGGTGTCATCCAGCCATCCTCGCAAGTTCTTCTGCTGAACCCTGATCAGTGGGAGGAGTTCATTTTGGCAGCCGCGCGCCAGCGAGTGCATTCAGGCGGCGCCCAATATGCGGCGATCAAGCGGCTAGGTGGGGCGGGCGACGGCGGCCGCGACATCGAGGCGCGGTATGGTCCGGCGTTGGTGCGTGATGGGTGGGACTTGTACCAGGCCAAGCACTACAAGCAGGGGCTGACGCAGAGCGACGCATTTCCGGAGATGGCGAAGTTCTTCAAGCAGTTGGCCTTGAAGACCTACCCGCGTCCAAATTTCTACTACTTCTGCTGCCCGCATGCGGTGGGCAACGAGCTCCACAACACGATGGCCTCTGGGGCCGCTGCCTTCAAGGCAAAGTTCATCGATGCATGGAAGAACGAGAACACAGGCATGAAGGGCAGAGCCGCCGAGTTGACCAAGGAAGTCCAGGCGGCAATCGACGATTTCGACTTTGACCGCTTCATCGAGTGCCCGGTGCATGACCTGTTGGCCTGGCACGCGCTCGACAAGGCCGCCCACTATCAACAGTTCGGAATCGTGCCGGAACGCGGCGACGATGATCCGATGCCAGCCCAGCCCGCTGGGCACGAGAGCGTATACGTCGACGAACTCTTGCGCGTCTACAGCGAGCACAAAGCATCGCCCGTCGCCCTTGCTGACCTCCAGGGCAGCGAGTACGAAGACCACTTCGATTCGCATCGACAAGTCTTCTATTGCGCTGAGGGACTGCAACGATTCAGTCGCGACATATACCCCAACGAGCCCGAGTTCGAGCGGTTGTTAGACATGGTCCATGCGGGCGTCCGCCCCACGGTCGCCCAACTCCGCCTAAAGACGGGTATGGAACGGGTCGACGCTGCCGTAGAAAAGGCGTCGACGCTGCAGGTCCAGGAGAGCCGTCTGTCTCTCCAGCTTCGTGGGGGGGACCTGCCCGGCACCTGCCATCACCTCGCCAACGCCGGTAGGCTGAAGTGGGTCAAGTGAAAAAGTCCAAGCCTCTCGCCGCTTTCAACTCGCCGTTCGAACTGGGTGTTCGGATGGTGTATCTGCTCAATTCCTTGCAGCCGGCCGGCGCCGACCTCCAAAAACTGGTCCTGCTCGACTACGCCATCGTGTATTCAGACGATCTCGGTGGGCCACCTAGCCTTCACACGCCTGTGCCCTACCGTGGCAGCGAATACATGAGTCGCCGTGACCTCATTGCACAAGGCCTATACCTGATGAGCACCCGCGGTCTCGTCGCCGTGGTCATGGATGAGGCCGGCATCACCTACTTCGCCGGTGACACCGCTAGAAGCATGGTCGGCGCGTTGACGTCACCCTACCTGCGTGAGTTGGAAGGCCGGTGCCGCTGGGCGGCCACCACCTTCGCCACCCTAAGCTCGAGAGACATGACCGAGAGATTCGCCCAACAAGGCTATCTGTGGGGGGCCGAATTTGAAGGTGCCGCCGCGAGGGAGCACCAATGACAATAACGCTGAAGCACCTGTCGGTTCATGGTCCGGGCCTCTTGCCCGCCGTTGTCGTCTTTGATGGTCGACGCACCCTCATCCGCGGCCCGAGTGATACAGGTAAGTCGCACATCTGGAAATGCATTTGGTTCCTACTGGGCGGCACCGCGACACTCGAACAGTTTCCGGAGTCGCAGGGATACGACTCGCTGGAGCTCGCCTTCCTGCATGGTGAGCATGAATACCTTGTTCGCAAGGCGATGTCTGGCGGTGCCGCGCGCGTTCTGGTGCGATTGGACGATCTTTGGGTTCCGGACGGTACCCCGAACCCGCTCGAAGACGTCAATCAGGATCTTGGCGAGCTGCTCGTCCAGCTGTCTGGCGCTGCAGGCAAACAGGTGCTTCGCAAGCGAAGTGAAAAAGGTCCCATTACTGGTGACGACCTGCGGCATTGGGCGCTCCTCTCCCAGCCCGGAATGATTTCCGAGGACGCGACGAAGGGTAAGGGTCATGGCAAGGACAAGCACGTCTCGTCCTTCTCGCTGTTCCTGAGCGGCCTTGATGACTCCGCGGTCGAGCTCTATAAGACCGC
The DNA here is from genome assembly GCF_003669015.1 of Acidovorax sp. 1608163. NCBI lineage: Bacteria > Pseudomonadati > Pseudomonadota > Betaproteobacteria > Burkholderiales > Comamonadaceae > Acidovorax > Acidovorax sp. 1608163. The sequence continues at coordinate 3,154,466 of NZ_CP033069.1, read as the reverse complement.
TTCCGAAAAAGACCAGGCCAAGGGAAGATTGGCGGCGGCCGAGGCGGAACTGGCGCGCCTTCAGGGAGTGATTCCAGCGGACACAGATCGAGCATCCGCCGTTGCAGCCTTGGCGCAAGTCGATGAGCGGCTGGACATGTTTGCCACGCAACTCCAGGCGCGTTCTTCTGTTCTGAAGGAGCTGCGGCAGCAGATATTTGCGGAGGGAGAAGCCCTGAGTACCGCGATGACACAACAGGCCAGTGCAACGTCGATGCGCGAACGCTTCACGCTGCTGGACCTGAAGTATTCGAGCGACCTTGCCCGGCTCGGAGCCACGGACGAAGGCATCCAGTTCTTCGAGGCCTTGACGGAGACTCCCTGTCCACTCTGCGGCACGTCGGTAGAACAGCACGTCGATCCCGGAAACCTGAAGCCTCGGGCGCCAATAAAGTACCGCGACGCGATCGCGGCCGAGGCGGAAAAGATCCGCGCACTCCGTCGCGGACTGCAGCCATCCCTGGCCCAAGAACAGACGCGTCTCGCCGCCGCAACTGCTGATGTGCAACGGCTTACGACATCGCTGAAGGCATTGGAGGAACAGGAGAAGGCCGTGCTTCGTAGTGCATCGCTGGAGTTCGACTCAGACCCACGCGAACTCGCCGAGTCCCATACGCGGTTGTCATCACTCATCGACGCATTTGATGAGACCGTTCGGCTGACGGCGGCAATCGACCACCTCAAGGAAGCCACGAAACAGAAGCAGACGGCCCTCGTTCGAAACATTGGACAGCACGGCGACGACGTCGGGGCGATCGCACGCCAGATGCTCAACGACTGGGGGTTCACGTCCATCCAGTCTGTATACGTCGACCCGAAGGCCTGCGACCTGGTCATCGATGGCCGCAGACGCCTCAGCTATGGCGCGGGCAAGCGTGGCCTGTTCCTGTCCGCTATGACGATAGCCTTGATGCAGCATGCTCTAAGAAGTGGGCACCCTCACCTCGGCGTCGTCGTGCTGGATTCGCCGCTGAAAGCCTACGCCCAGAAAGAGTCGCCGGACAAGGACCGGGAGATCCCCACAGCCACGGTGAACACGAGCTTTTACGCTTGGCTTTCCCGCTTCCAAGGCCCCGGCCAAATCGTCGTTCTGGAAAACGAACCGGTGGATCCGGTCACGGCCCGCGCTTTGGACGCTATCGAGTTCACCGACGACTACGCCCGCGGACGGCAAGGGTTCTATCCGCCCAGACCGATGATTGCTCCGCCGCCAGGGCCGAGCGACGGGGCCGAGTTCGACGAACTTGCGTAAGTCGCCACTCGTGCTCCCGATCCACGACGCCAGCTGACCAGCGCGCGCCACCATTAGACGTAGGCCTGCCGAGGTCGGTGGAGTCTCAGTCGGTGAAGTCGCTGCGCTTCTGCCCCCGAGAGAGTTCGATACGGGGGACTGAACGGCTGCTTCTGGGGGCTCAGTTCGACGAAGCGACAGACCGCAACCTCTGCAATGCGGTCATTCACGGTAACTGACGCAAGGCCAGCTTTGGGCTCAGATCTGCCCCCCGCGTGTGGACGGAAACGCGAGTGTCCATCACGAAAAAGGGCCGCACATCGTGCGGCCCTTTTGCTTATCCCAGCGCACCCACCTCCCAGCAGGCGCGCAGTCATCAGCCCTCAATACCCCAACGTCTGCCCATCCGGGTTGCGCGGATCAGAGTACCCATACAGCAGCCCGTTGCGGATCTGGATGGTTTGCGTGCGGCCCATTGATGCCTTCACGGCGATGTTGTGGCCGCGTTGCTTGAGCAGGGCCAGGGTGTCGGGCGAGAGGCCCTTTTCCACGCGCAGTTCGTCGGGCGTCCACTGGTGGTGGATGCGCGGCGCGGCGGCGGCTTCAGCGGGGTTGTTGGCAAAGTCGATGGTGTTCACCACGGTTTGCAGCACGGTGGTGATGATGCGGGCGCCGCCAGGGCTGCCGGTGACCAGCGTGGGTTTGCCGTCTTTCAGCACCAGGGTGGGCGTCATGGAGGACAAGGGGCGCTTCTTGGCGGCCACGGCGTTGGCGTCGCCGCCGACCAGGCCGTAGGCGTTGGCCACGCCGGGCTTGGCCGAGAAGTCGTCCATCTCGTTGTTCAGCAAGATGCCGGTGCCCTTGGCGACGATGCCGCTGCCAAAGTTGGTGTTCAGCGTATAGGTCACGGCCACGGCGTTGCCCGCCTTGTCCACCACCGAGTAGTGGGTGGTCTGGTCGCTTTCATACGGCTGGGGCTGGCCGGGCTTGATTTCCTTGGCGGGGCGGGCGCGGTTGCCGTCGATGGTCTTGGCCAGCGATTCGGCGTAGCGCTTGGAGGTCAGGCCCTTCAGGGGAATCTTCACAAAGTCGGGGTCGCCCAGGTACTCGGAGCGGTCGGCATAGGCCAGCTTGCTGCTCTCGGCCATGTAGTGCAGCGTCTGGGCGCTGTTCTGGCCCCACTGGGCCAGGGGCCACTGCTCCAGCATGTTCAAAATTTGCACCAGGTGCGTGCCGCCGGAGGAGGGTGGAGGCATGGTCACCACTTCATAGCCACGGTAGGTGCCGCGCACGGGTTCGCGCTCGGCCACCTTGTATTCGCGCAGGTCTTGCAGCGTCACAGCGCCAGCGTGCGGCGCGGTTTCTGCGGCAATCTTCTGGGCGATGGCGCCTTCGTAGAAGGCTTTGGCGCCTTGCTGCGCGATCAGGCGCATGGATTGGCCCAGGTCTTTTTGCACCAGCAGGTCGCCGCGCTTGAGGGGCTCACCGTTCTTCCAGAAGATCTCGGTGGTGGCGGGCCACTGGCCCATGTTCTTCTTTTCTTGCTGCAGGATCTTGGCCAGCGTTTCGCTGACGGGGAAGCCCTTTTCTGCCAGTGCAATCGATGGCGCAATCACCTTGTCGAGCGGCAGGGTGCCCCATTTTTTCAGCGCATGCTCCATGCCGGCCACCGTGCCGGGCACGCCCACGGCGTAGTGGGTGTAGAGCGACTTGCCGTTGATGACGTTGCCCTTGTCGTCCAGGTACATGTTGCGGCTGGCCTTGAGGGGGGCCACTTCGCGGAAGTCCAGCGCCACGGATCTGCCCGTCTTGGCGTCGTGCACCATCATGAAGCCGCCACCGCCGATGTTGCCCGCGTTGGGCAGCGCCACGGCCAGCGCAAAGCCAATGCCCACGGCAGCATCGACGGCGTTGCCACCGGCTTTCAGAATGTCCAGCCCGATGCGCGAGGCCAGCTCTTGCTCGGTGGCCACCATGCCGTTGTTGGCCACCACGGGGTGGAACACGTCCATGTCGAAGTCATAAGCGGCGCTGGCGGCTGCAGCGGCGGCCGTTTGCTGCACGGCGGGCGCAGCAGCAGGGGTTGCAGTGGCTTGCGGTGGGGTCGAGCCGCAGGCTGCAAGGCTGGCCAAGGCCAGCGCAAGGCTGGCGGACAGCAGGGTTTGCCGGATGTTCATTCAGTCATCTCCTGGTTGCTGAGGGTTGGGTGTGCCAGTGTAGGGCGGTTGGGGCCCTGTGCAATGTTGCTGGTGTACCCGCCTCAATCAGCCCCCGGCAGCGCCGCGCGGATGGCCGCAAGCGACTGGTGCTGCTGGCCTTGCGCGCCCAGGTTGCTCTCGCTCAGCCAGGTCTGCAGCGCTGCGCGCACGGCAGGCCATTCGGCATCGGTGATGGAAAACCAGGCCGTGTCGCGGGTGCGGCCTTTGTAGACCAGGGCTTGGCGAAAGATGCCTTCAAACTGAAAACCCAGCCGCAGCGCGGCGCGGCGCGAGGGCTCGTTCAGGCTGTCGCACTTCCACTCGTAGCGGCGGTAGCCCAAGGTGTCGAAGGCGTAGGCCATGAGCAAGAACTGCGCTTCGGTGGAGGCGGGGGTTTGCTGCAGCAGCGGCGAGAAAGTGACATGGCCCACCTCAATGCAGCCATGGGTGGGGTCGATGCGCATCAGCGACAGGGTGCCCACGGGCTTGCCGGTGGCGGTGTCGATCACTGCAAAGTGGCGCGGGTCGGTGCTTTGCGCGGCCGCTTCGGCATGGCGGCGGTACTCGTCTTCGCTGGCGAAGGGGCCGATGAACAGGTAGGTCCAGTTGCGGCCGTCGGGTGCGGTTTGGTAGGCGGCAAACAGGTCTGCGGCGTGGCGGGCCGCGTTCAGTGGCTCCAGATGGCAAAACCGGCCCTTCAGCGTGACGCCGGTGGGCGCAGGCCGAGGGCTCCAGTGGGGCATGGGCTCGCCGATGGGTTGGCCGTATTCGTTGGTGCGTTGGGTCATGGTGGCTGATGGCAAGTGATGTGAGGGAGATGGCCAAAGGATGCACGCAAGGTGGTGCACCGGAGTGCCACTTTAGAATGCCAGTGGCTCTGCAAAAAGAGCCATATAGGATTCATTTGATGGTGCCACGATGGCGTCATCGTTCGCTCCATCCGGGCCCCACATCCATGTCAGAACTTCATGTGTCACCTGTGGCCGATGTGCTGCTGCAAACCCCCCTGCTGCGCGGGCCGGGCGCCGAGCCCTTGCAGCGCCAGTTGCTGCAGCGGCTGCGCTCAGCGATATGGGCGGGACGCCTGCCTGCGGGGTGCCGTCTGCCGGGCTCGCGTGCGCTGGCGGTGGATTTGGCGGTGTCGCGCAACAGCGTGACGGCCGTGTACGAGCAATTGGGGGCTGAGGGCTACATCGAGCCGAGCCGCCAGGGCACGCGGGTGGCGGCGCTGGGGCGGGGCAACGCAACGGCCCAGGCTGGGCAGGCGGTGGGGGCTGGCCCTGCGGTGCCGTCACCGAGCGTGGCCGGGCAGGCCGTGGGGCAGATGGCCGAACGGGTGGCCCGCGTGCGCCCTGGCCCTGCGGCCACTGCGACCACGGTGGGTGTGGGCGTGGGGGCTGCCCCGGGCGGTGCGCAGGCGTTTCGCCCTGGCGTGCCAGCGCTGGCACGCTTCCCGATGAGCGCCTGGAAGCGATCGGTAGACCGGGCCTACCAGCGCGGCGGGGTCAGCGCCCTGGGCTATGGCGACCCGGCGGGTGAGCCCGCTTTGCGCCAGGCTTTGTCGCACCACCTGGCGGTGGCGCGGGGTGTGCTGTGCACGCCCGAGCAAGTCGTCATCACCGAAGGTGCGCAAGAGGCCCTGGCCCTGTGCGTGCGGCTGGTGGCCAACCCTGGCGACACCGCCTGGCTGGAAGACCCCGGCTACCGGGGCGCGCAAACCGCCTTTGCCTGCGGCGACATGAACCTGGTGCCCATGCCCGTGGATGGCGCCGGGCTGGCGGTGCCCGAGGGCGCCTGGGCCGCGCAGCCGCCCCGGCTGGTGTACACATCGCCTTCGCACCAATACCCCACCGGGGCCGTGCTGTCGGCGGCGCGGCGCCTGGCGCTGATCCAGCAGGCGCAGCGCCATGGCGCGTGGTTGATTGAGGACGACTACGACAGCGAGTTTCGCCACGCGGGCGAGCTGATTGGGGCCATGCAGGGCTTGCAGCCCGGTGCGCCCGTGCTGTATGTGGGCACGTTCAGCAAGACGCTGTTCCCAGCACTGCGGCTGGGGTTTGTGGTGCTGCCCGCTGCGCTGGCGGCACAGGCCCACACGCTGCTGCACGAGACGCTGCGCGGCGGCCACCGTTTTGAGCAACTGGCACTGGCCGACTTCATCGACACGGGCCAGTTCACCCGCCACCTGGGGCGCATGCGACGCCTGTACCGCCGCCGCCAACAAGCCCTGCGCGAGGCCCTGGCCCAGCACATGGCCGTGCCACACCAGGTGCTGGGGGGCGACAGTGGCATGCACCTGACGGTGCAACTGCCACCCGATTGCCCCGACACGGCCCTGGCCGAAGCCGCCCGCGCCTACGACATGGCGCCCGCGCCGCTGTCACGCTTTGCGCTGGTGCCACGGCCGGGCTGCAATGGGCTGGTGCTGGGCTATGGCAACACGTCTGAATCGCAGTACCCGGCGCTGGTGCAGCGCCTGTCGGCCCTGGCATTGCAGGCGCTGCAGGGTTGACCGCAGCCCGTTGGGGCGGGCATGAAACCTGCTGAACGTTGAGCGCAGCGGGCGGGGCGATTTCGTGCGGGCGCGTGTTTTGATGAACACAAACTGCATACACTTTGGGAATCCATCACTGCACGCACAGGGGGGCGGCGCGGACCCCGTGGTCCGCCGTCTGCCTGGGGCATTGCTGCCCAGAGCCGCTTTTGCTTTCTTTGTTTGACCCACTTGCCGGAGACACACCATGGGCCTCAGCACCCACGTTTTAGACACCATGCACGGCTGCCCCGCTGCGGGTATGGGGGTGCGCCTATATGCCACCCAGGGCGAGCAGGCCACGCTGATCAAGGCACTGGTGCTCAACCACGATGGGCGCACCGACGCGCCTTTGTTTGACAACGCCAGCCTGCGCACGGGCACTTACCGGCTGACGTTTGATGTGGCGGGGTACTTCAAGGCCCGGGGCGTTGCGTTGCCCGAGCCGAATTTTCTGAACCAGGTGAGCCTGGACTTTGGCATTGCCCATGCCGACCAGCACTACCACGTGCCCCTGCTGGTAAGCCCCTGGAGCTATTCGACCTACCGGGGGTCTTGAGTCTTGGGGTGCTACCAGGTCTTTGTGCTACTTAATTGATAGCTGCTTGCGCTTATTGAATGCGCCTTAGAGGGGTTTTTGCCATCAATCAACCCATGAAGGCGGCCGCAGCGCCCGCCTCCATGGCCACCCACACGTTCAGCCAGACGCTCAGTGCTGGCCTTCGGTGAGGGTGTCGAGCTGGAAATTGCCGCTCTTGTCCCACAGCCAGGTGTCGATGTAGGTCACTTTGCCCATGCGGCTGGGCGTGGGGTAGGGGGCGGCGGCGCGCACGGTGCGCTCAATCTCTGCCACCACCTCGGGCGCGTGGCGGGGGGCGCGGGCCCAGTGCAGGCGGGCCACGCGGCCCTGGCGGTCAATGTCTACCTCCAGCACGCCAATGGCGTACAGCATGGCGGGCAGTTTGCCTTGGTAGATGCGCTGCTGGTTTTGGCTGTAGAGGTGGGCCGCGGCATCCTTGCGGTAGTCGCGTGCGGAGATGGCGGCAGACGCTTTGGGCGCCACCACCGTGGCAGTCAGGGGCGCCGCCGCAGAGTCGCGGGCGGGCATCTTGCTGTCTTGCACCGCGGGCGCCTCAGGCGGGGGTGACTTGCAGGCGGCCAGTGCGGCCATGGCGCTGGCCAGCAGCCAACGCAGCCAGCTGGGGCGGGCGCCCTGGGCACGTTGCGCACGCTGGGCGCTTGAGGGTGGGGTGGATGGCATGCTGGGCGTGGAGTTTGAAAACTCGAAACACAGGGGTTGCATGCGGTACTGCCGCGTGCAACCTTTGAAAGGTGAAAGGGCCGATGTGACGGATGTACGTTTGCTGGCGGAGGCGCTACAGGGTGGCGCAAGCGCTTGGCTGGTGAGGGTGGAGTCTACCGAAGGCTCGGCCCCAAGGGAACCCGGGGCCTGGATGGCGGTGCTGGCCGACCGCGTGATCGGCACCATTGGCGGTGGCCACCTGGAGCACCAGGCCATGGCCGATGCGCGCCGCCGCCTGGCGGGAGAGCCCGGCGAGCCGCAGATGCGCTACGCCCTGGGCCCGGCCCTGGGCCAGTGCTGCGGCGGGGTGGTGCACCTGCAGTTTGAGGCGCTGGGCCCGGCGGACGCCGCCGGCCTGCCTGAGCGGCTGCAATGCCCGCGCACGCCCGTGGCCCTGTTTGGCGGTGGCCATGTGGGCCACGCCCTGGCGCGGGTGCTAGCGCCGCTGCCCTTTGCACTGACGTGGATCGACAGCCGCGACGGCATCTTCCCGCCCGCACCGCCCGAGGGCGTGGTCTGCGAGCATTCCGAGCCCGTGCACATGGCCGTGCCCACGCTGCCAGCGGGCTCGCGGGTGCTCATCATGAGCTTCAGCCACGCCGAAGACCTGGACGTGGTGGCCGCTTGCCTGCGCCGCCAGCGGCAGCAGCAGGATCTGCCCTTCATCGGCCTGATTGGCAGCAAGACCAAGTGGGCCACCTTCTCGCACCGGCTGGCCGAGCGTGGCTTCAGCGCCGCCGAGCTCGCGCAGGTGACCAGCCCGATAGGCGTGCCCGGCATCTACGGCAAGCAGCCTGAAGTGATTGCCGTGGCGGTGGCCGCGCAATTGCTGCAGACCCTGACGCCGTAGCGGGCCACGCGGCTTACTTGACGGGGCCGAATCTGGAACAATTCGTGCATACACTTTTGGGTGTTATCGGTCGGTGATTTTCGGTCGCAGCGGTGCCCCGGCCCGCCGGTCTTTCTTTTGTGGAAAGGCCAGCCAGCCAAGGTGCGCGACCTTCGTTTTCTGCTCAGAGCGCCCGCAGTGGTGAGCAGGTTTGCGGCGCCCTGCGCTGCCAAGGTTGAGATATGGAAAGCTACGTTCTCGACTGGGCCAACCTGCTGTTGCGCTGGGTCCATGTCATTACCGCCATCGCCTGGATTGGCTCGTCGTTCTACTTCGTCTTTTTGGACAGCAGCCTCACGCCGCCCGAAGACGAAGACCTCAAAAAGCAGGGCGTGAGCGGCGAGCTGTGGGCCGTGCATGGCGGCGGGTTCTACCACCCGGTCAAGTTCGCCGTGTCGCCGCCCAAGCTGCCGGGCCACCTGCACTGGTTCTTTTGGGAGAGCTACAGCACCTGGCTCAGCGGCTTTGCGCTGTTCACGGTGTCGTACCTCTACAGCGCCAGCACCTACCTCATCGACAAGTCGCGCATGGACTGGGCGCCCGCCACGGCGATTGCGGTGGCTCTCGGGTTCTTCGTGGTGTTCTGGCTGCTGTACGACGCGATTTGCCGCATCTTTGGCCAACGCAAGAACGGCGACGCCATCGTGGGCGCGCTGGTGTTTGGGCTGGTATGCATTGCCGCCTGGCTGGCCTGCCACTGGTTTGCAGGCCGCGCGGCCTTTTTGCTGGTGGGCGCGATGATCGCCACAGCCATGAGCGCTAACGTGTTCTTCTGGATCATCCCCGGCCAGCGCACGGTGGTGGCGCAGATCAAGGCCGGGCAGCCGGTCGACCCGATCCACGGCAAGCGCGGCAAGCAGCGCAGCGTGCACAACACCTATTTCACGCTGCCGGTGCTGTTTGCCATGCTCAGCAACCACTACAGCTTCACCTGGAACCACCCGCAAAACTGGCTGGTGCTCATCTTGATGATGTTTGCGGGCGCGGCCATTCGCCAGTTCTTCGTGATGCGCCATGGCTACAAGCTGGGCCGCAATGGCAACCCGCTGCCCTACGCGCTGGTGGGCGTGGCCGTCATTCTGGGCGCCATTGTGTGGATGCGCCCGGTGCCTGTGGCGCTGGTGCCCGTATCTGCACCTATGTCTGCTCCTGTTTCAGGAGCTGCTAGCGCAGGTGCAGCAAGCGCTACAGGCCAAAATGATGCCAAGGCTGACTTTGCAGCGGTGCAAGCGGTGCTGGAGCAGCGCTGCTACCTGTGCCATGGCGCGCAGGTGCAGATGAAGAACCTGCGGCTGGACTCGCCCGCTTTGGTCAAGCAAAACGCCCAGGCGGTGTACCAGCAGGCGGTGGTGCAAAAGCTCATGCCCATGAACAACGCCACGCAGATCACCGACGCCGAGCGCGCGCTGATTGGGCGTTGGTTTGAGGCGGGCGCGCAGGTGCCCTGAAGGGGGCGCTGACGCAGACCTCAGGCCGCCAGCGCGCTCAGGTCTGAGGGCGCCAGCCCGCTGTGCAGCACCACCCCGGCAGAGGTTTGCTTGGCTTCGTGCTTGGCCACGGCGGCCAGGTTGGCCACCTCTTCGGCATGCCGAAAGCGCCCCGGTGTGATGTGCACCGCACCCATGGCCAGCGTGGTGCACGGAAAGAACCGGGGCACGCCGTGCCGGTCTTCGGCCTGGATGCCGCCCGCCCGCTGCGCTGCCTCGTCAAACAGGGCCAGGGCTTCGCGGGCAAAGTCCTGCACGATGTTCTTGCAGCGCTGGCGCCAGTTGCTGCTCTGAAAGATCAGCATGAAATCGTCTCCACCCACATGGCCCACAAAGTCGCGCCGCGCATCGCAGTGCGTGGTGGCCAGGCGCGCCACCAGCCGGATCATCTGGTCGCCGCGCCAGTAGCCGTAGTGGTCGTTGAAGGGCTTGAAGTGGTTCAGGTCGGCGTAGCAGGCGACGAACTCGGTGCCGTTGTCCAGCAGCCGCTGCATGTGCAGGCTGATGGGGATGTTGCCCGGCAAGAACGTGAGCGGGTTGGCGTGGCGGGCGGCCTCGATGCGCGTTTCGGTCACCGCGCGCACCAGCTGGTCGCCCGTGCCCAGGCCCAGGTAGCGGCCGTTGTCGGTGACGATGTAGCCGTCGCTCAGGTAGCGCTGGTCTTGCGATGTGAGGATGCCCACCAGCTGCTCCACATCGCAGTCCAGCTCCACCACGCGGGGGGCGGTGTTGGCAAACGCCAGGCAGGGCTTGCGGCCATGCACCTCGCGAAAGTACAGCGTGGCGTAGTGGTTCATGAACTGCTGGCGGTTGATGAGGGCCACGGGCCGCGTGCCGTCCACCACCGCCAGCGCGTGCAGCTCGGTGCGCTCATGGAACATGGCGGCCACCGCATCGTTGCTGGTGGTGGGGGCCACGGGCGGGGCCTGCACCACCAGCAGGCTGCGCAAAATGCTGGGCCGCGCCATCTGCCCCAGGTGCGGCAGCACGGCCACGCGGCGGTCGTGCAGCACTTCCAGCGCCGGGCCGTCCACGGCATCGCGCGGGGCCAGCGCGGGGCGGCCCAGCAGCCAGCCTTGGCCAAAAGGAATGTCCAGGTCGCGCAGCGCCCGCAGGTCGTCGCGGGTTTCAATGCCTTCGGCAATCAGCGTGGTGCCAAACACATCGGCAATGCCTTTGATGGCCTGCAGCATTTGCAGGTTGTCGGGCCGATCGCTGATCTCGCGGATGAAGTATTTGTCGATCTTCACGAAGTCGGGCTTGACCTCGGACCACAGCCGCAGGCTGGAGCGGCCATCGCCAAAGTCGTCGAGCGCCATGCGTGCGCCGCAGGCGTGCACCGCGTCAATCGCCTGGCGCAGCAAGGGCATGTCGGTCACGCGCTCGTGCTCGGTGATTTCCAGCACCAGCATGCGGGCGCTCAGGCCCAAGCTGCGCACGGCCTCGCCCAGCCGCTGGGCCCCGATCAGGCCCACGCCGTGCACCAGGGCGTCGGCGCTGATGTTCACAAACAGCCGCCCGGGCGCGGCCTGCTCGCTCCACTGCGCCAGGGCCGTGAAGGCGCAAAACAGCTCAAAGTCTTGGAGAATGCCCTCGCTGCTGGCCTGGGCCAGCAGGGCATCGGGTGTATGCAGGGGCGTGCCCTGCGGGCCACGGATCAGCGCTTCGTGTGCGTAGATGCTGCCCTCGCGCAGGTCTGCCAGGGGCTGATAGACGCAGTGCAGCCCGCCCTCGCGCATCAACCGGGCCAGCGCGCCCGTGCCATGGCGTGCAGCGGGCGACAGCTGCGCCACCATCGCCTCTCGTCGGCTGCACTGAATGTTTTGCATCGCGTGTGTTGGATCCCTGAGCAGGGGCTGACGATAGCGGCGACTTGTGACAATGTGGTTACAAATGGAGAAAAGAAGGGGAGATGGCCGCAGCCCCTCTGCCCTCATATGCCCGCTGCTGCAGCGGATACTTCCAGTCCGTCCCCAGGGGCGGTGTCTTCTGACAAACCCCACCAGACCTCACACCACCACGCTGCCATGCGCCTTTCAAAACACCGACCCCTCCCCGCCGCACAGAGGCCAGGCACTGCAGCCCGCTTGCGCGGCCAGCTTCTGGCGCTGGTGGCCCCGCTGGTTTTGGCAGGCTGTGCCTCGGTGGCGGCCCCCACCTCGATTGCGCCCTTCAGCACCGATGGGTGCAGCCTGTTTCCAAACCGATCACCCGCCATGCCGGCGGATTGGTGCGACTGCTGCCTGGCCCATGACCTGGCCTATTGGCGCGGCGGGCCTGAGGAGGCGCGCCTGCAGGCAGACCTGGCCTTGAAGACCTGTGTGGAGCAAAGGACCGGCAACCCGGGCCTGGCCCAGACCATGTTTCTGGGCGTGCGGGCGGGCGGCGGGCCGCAGGTGCGCACCCCGTTCCGCTGGGGCTATGGCTGGCCGTATGGGCGGGGCTACCGGGGCTTGACGCAGGCCGAGGCTGCCGATGTGAGCGCCCAGGAGGAGGCATACCGCGCCACCAACCCCAGCTTGCAGTGCCAGGGTGGCGGGCAGGGCGCTGGGGGCGTTGCACCGGTGCGCTGCAGTCCCTGATTTGCTATTTATTTTATAGCTGCTAGCGCTTATGGATTGAGCGCTGGGTGCCAATTTGCCTTGTATTGTGCAGATTTGCCCCAGCGCAAAGCCGCCCAAGAAAAAGGGGCCTGAAACAGGCCCCTTGGCAAACCGTGATGTGCCGGGCAAACACCCGCCGCGTGGCGCTGCGGGCCTGCCCATCCACCTCATGCCGCGTTAGAAGCGGTGGCGAATGCCCACGCCAAAGCTGGTGCCAGAGGTTTGGTTGGTGATCTTGTCGCCCATGAACATGGCGTAAACGTCGGTGCGCTTGGACAGGAAGTGGTCGTAGCCCACGGTGTAGGTCTTGCGGTCCACCTTGGTTTGCGACAGGTCGGTCTTCACCCATTCGACCAGCACCTTGCCCGAGGGACCCACGGGCACCGAGGCGCCCAGTTGCACGGTCTTGGCCTTGTTCAGGCTGTTGTCGGCCTTGGCCTGGCCATAGCTCACAAAGGGCTTCACCACGCCGAAGTCGTAGGCGCCCAGCAGCATCCAGTCCTTCTTGGTGGTGCCCAGGTAGGTGCCTGCGCCGGGGTTGCTGATCTGGTCGCGCTCATAGAAGCCGGTCAGCGTCAGCGGGCCGCCAAAGTAGAAGAAATTGGCGCCCACGTTCTTCTTGCCGTTGTTGCCAGCCTGCTCGCCAAACTGGTACTGCAAGTTGGCCTTGAAGCCGCCGATGTCGGGCGTGCTGTACACCAGCTGGTTGCTCCAGCCCGTGTCAGACGGGGTGGTGGAACCCCAGCCTGTGCCGTTGAACAGAGGCACGTTCATGTGCAGGATCAGGGGCGAGAAGGTGAACGAGTCGCCCAGCGGGTTGCCCACCACGGAGGGCAGGAAGTTGGGGGCCATCCAGCGGCCCAGCATCACCGAGCCAAAGCCGCCCGACAGGCTGACGTTGGCATCGCGCGAGAAGAAGGTGTCGTTGGTGAAGCGGCCTTGGCTGCCTGCGTCCACCTTGATGAACGAGGTCAGCTGGAAGTTGGCCTTGAGCCCGCCGCCCAGGTCTTCTGTGCCCTTGAAACCAAACCACGAGGTGGTCAGGCCACCGCTATCGACCACCGACTTGCGGCCCGCGTCGCCTGAGTTTTTGATGGAGCCGGCAAACGCATCGGCCAGACCGGACACTTCGACCGAGCTTTGCGCATGGGCGCCGCCAGCGCACAGCAGCACGCCGCCCACCGAAAGGGACAGTGCCAACAGGTTTTTTTTCATGGGTTCTCCTGGGGTTGGAAGGGTTGTAAACAAGGCAAAAACAAAGAATGCCGCGGCAGTGGCACCGCTGCGCATTCGGCTGCGGTGGCGCTGCCGATTGCCGCCAAGTGGTGCACTTCGCTTGCATGCCAGAAGGCTGAGCAAGTTCTGTGCCCCGGCGGTTGCATGTTGTCACTTTTGGCCCCAAGTGCCTGTGATGCACGCGGATGCAGGGCGCTGAATGCGCCGGATTGGCAACAGGCCGACGGCTGCCAAAGGGGCATGGCTGCGGGCTTTGAGCTAATCGGGGTAGGTTCAGCGCGGCTTTTGATCTTGCTCAAAGCCTGAAGCGCGTGGGGGCGGCACATTCAATCGCATGCTGCCATCCAACTTATTTTCCTTGCCCGTCCAGACGGAAGTATTTGCCGCCGGCGAAGTGCTGCGCAGGCGCCACGAGGTGTTGACCTCGGTGTTGCACCTGGAGAGCGGCAGGGTGCTGCGGGGCTTTTATGAAGAAGGCTATCTGCGGCACCAGTTGGGTGCGGTAGAAGGCCCCTTCTGGCTGGACGCCGCCTCGGCCCTGCTGGGCCTGCCGCTGCCGGTGGACATGGTGGCCGAGACCCGCGTGCAGGTGCGCCGCGTCCCGATTGCCGACTTTCGCAGCAGCCTGGCCGCCATGCCCGAGGGCGCGCGCGGCCTGCTGCTGGACATGGCCATGGGCTACCGCCAGCAGTCTGAGCTGGCCGTGAGCCGCCTGGCGCACGATGCTGAAACACGCTGCGCACAGTGGCTGCTCAACCACGCGCAGCAAGACCCCTCGGGCACCATGCGCGTCACGCTGCACCAGCGCAAGCGCCTGATTGCGGCGCAATTGGGCATCGCCCCCGAAACCTTCTCGCGCGTGCTGCGCCACCTGCGTGAGATGGGGCTCATCCACGGCACCGGCAATGTGCTGAACCTGCCGCAGCCACTGGCCTTGCAGACCATGGCGGGCAGCTGATCTTCAGCGGTTAGCCGTCCGTTCATTCGACGAATCGCCCGCAGGGGCTGAGCGCCGTTCGTGCAGTGGGTTGCACGGGCGGCGTTTTTGTTGGGGGCTACGTGTGAAGGCGATCTGGCGAGATCGTCGACGGGGCTTTGAACAGGTTCTTAGGGTTTCTCCGTGTGATTTGATGAGGGTTCCACCCAACCCGGGGGCAGGGGGGCTGCGTATATTTGCTGGAACCCACCACGGTTCATCCAGCCCCCATGCCTGCAATCTCCACTGCCCACGCCGCTGTAGCCCCCGGGGCGGGGTTGCGCCACTGCTTGGGTGCGCCATGACCGCGCCGCCGTCTGCCGTGCAGCCGCCCGAAGCGCCCAGCTGGCATCTGCCGGGGCCGCTGGTGCTGCGGATGATGGCGGTGGCGGTGTGTGCCGTGCTGTTGGCCGGTGTGGGCGCGGCATGGCATGTGTCGCAGGTGTCCAGCCAAGAGGCCGTGCGCCGGGTGGTGGCGCAGCAGACCGACGAGGTGGAGGTGATTGCCCGCCTGCTGGCCAGCAAGATCGAGCAAAGCCAGAAGGTGCTGCGCACCGTGGCGGCAGGCATTGCCCCGCGCATGCTGGAGCCCGCCAATGCCCCTGAAGCCCTGCCGTACCAGAGCCTGCCTGCGCTGGGTTTTTTTGACGCCGTGCAGATTGCAGGCAGCGATGGCGAGCTGCGGCTGAACCTGCGCGGTGGGCACGCAGTGCCACCGGCCTCGCTGGAGCCTGCCGAGCGCGATGTGCTGCGCCGCACGCTGGCGGATGGCAAACCCCAGGTGTCGGAGCTGATTGCCGGGGGCACGGGCGATGCGCGCATTGCCTTCACCATGCCGCTGCACCGTGAGGATGGCGCGGTGCTGGGGGCTTTGGCCGGGGCGCTCAAGCTGCAGTCACAAGGCTTGCTGCCCCCGTCGATGGCGCTGCCCGAGCGCGATGAATCGCGCCTGGTGGTCTTCTCGCGCGACGGCACCATCCTTGCGCATTCAGACCCCACCCGGGTGCTGGGCAATGTGCGCGATGAAGCGGGCCTGTCGGATGTCTATGCCCGGTGGCTGCAACAGGCGCAGCCGCTGGTGGGCCGTGGTGCGACACAGGTGTTGCCTGAGCACATTGTGAGCATGGCGGGCATGCCGCTGCCGCAGTGGATGGTGGCGCGGGTGAGCCACTCACGGGCGCTGCTGGCGCCCCTGGCCGGTGCCCAGCGCGATGCGTGGTGGGTGCTGGCGGGCGCCATTGGTGCAGGCGTGTTGGCCCTGCTGGGCTTGCTGGGCTGGATGGCCCAGCCACTGGCCCACCTGCGGCTGGCTGCCCAGCAGCTGCTGCGCCACGACACCAAGGCGCCCAGGCTGTGGCCCCAGGCGGGTGGCGAGGTGGGCGATGTGGTGCAGGTGCTGGAGCGCCTGGCCCGCCAGGGCAGCCACCATGCAGCGTTGCAAACCACGCTGGGTGGGCAGTTTCAGGCGATTCTGGACCACGCCTCGGTGGGCATTGTCATCACCCGCCACGGCATGCTGGAGGTGGTGGGGCGCCAGACCTGCCTGATGCTGGGCTACACCCCCAAAGAGCTGCAGGGCAAGCCCGCGCGCACCATTTACGCATCGGCCGAAGACTACGCGCGCACCGGCGCCCGTGTGCAGGCCGAGTTTGCGGTGCACGGCGCGTTTGATGGCGACGTGTGTTTCATGCGCAAGGACGGCAGCCCGGTGTGGGCGCGTGTGCAGGGCCGTGGCGTGCGGGCCGATGCGATGGATGGCGGCACGGTGTGGATTCTGGAAGACATCACCGCCGTCCGCCAGGCGCAGCAGCAGCAGACCTGGGAGGCATCGCACGACGCACTGACCCAGCTCTACAACCGCGCCGCCTTTGACCAGCGCCTGGGCGCCTTGCTGGCCGAGCGCAGCACCCGCGTGCGCGATGACGGTGCACCCGCCCAGGCTGGTGCACTGGCTGAGGGCGTGGTGCTGTTCATGGACCTGGACCATTTCACCGTGGTGAACGACCTGGCGGGGCACGATGCAGGCGACGATGCGCTGCGCCATGTGGCGCGGCTGCTGGAGTCGCAAGTGCGCCAGATGGGCTGGGCCGCACGCGTGGGGGGCGACCAGTTTGCCGTGGTGCTGCCGGGCTGTGCGCTGGCACGGGGCCAGGCTGTGGCCGAGCAATTGCGCCAGGCGGTGCAGGCCTGGGCGCCGTCCTACCAGGGCAGCAGTTTTACCTTGAGCATGAGCATTGGGTTGGTGGCGCTGGACGCTTCCATGCCCGATGTGGCCGCCGTGCTGTACGCCGCCGACATGGCCTGCTATGACGCCAAGCGCGCAGGCCGCAACCGGGTGGAAACCGGCCGCGCGCGCGAGATGCCCGCGTCTGGGCGCATGGCGCTGGGCTCTGCTTGAGGGTTGCTCGGACTTTCTAAACCGGGCTTCAGTCCAGCCGCCCCAAGGCTCGGAGCACGTTCTCTGCCGTGGCTGGCGCAGTCAGCACCACGGGTGTGCTGGCTGCTTTCTCGCCACGCCCCGCAGCCACCGCGTTGCGCAGCGCCTCGTACACGCTGATGGCCAGCATGAAGGGCGGCTCGCCCACGGCCTTGCTGCCGCCCACGTTGTCTTCGCGGTTCGCCTCGGGCCACAAATCCACTTTGAAGTGGGCCGGGATGTCGCCCGTGGCCGGAATTTTGTAGGTGCTGGGCGCGTGGGTGGTGAGCAGGCCCTTGTCGTTCCACACCAGTTGCTCGGTGGTGAGCCAGCCCATGCCTTGCACAAAGCCGCCCTCGATTTGCCCCACGTCGATGGCCGGGTTGATGCTGTGGCCCACGTCGTGCAGGATGTCCACCTTCAGCACGCGGCTCTCGCCCGTCAGGGTGTCAATCACCACCTCAGAGCAGGCCGCGCCGTAGCTGAAGTAGTAGAACGGCCGGCCGGTGAGGGTGGCCTTGTCGTAGTGGATTTTGGGCGTGCGATAGAAGCCGTCGCTCCACAGCTGGATGCGGTTGGCGTAGGCTTCTTTGACCACGGCTTCAAAGCTGCGCGTGGCCTGGGGCGAGATGACCAGCCCCCCCGCAAAGCGGATGGCCCCGGCGCCACAGCCGTCGAGCCCGCACACGAACGATGCCAGGTTGTCGCGCACATGGCGCGCGGCGTATTGGGCGGCGCGGCCGTTCAGGTCGGTGCCGCTGCTGGCCGCCGTGGCGCTGGCGTTGGGCACCTTGCTGGTGTCGCTGGCCGTGACCAGCACGCGGTGCATCGGCACACCCAACTCATCGGCCACGATCTGCGCCACTTTGGTGTGCAGGCCTTGGCCCATTTCGGTGCCGCCGTGGTTCACCTGCACACTGCCATCGGTGTACACATGCACCAGCGCCCCCGCCTGGTTGAACAGCGTGGCCGTGAAGCTGATGCCGAACTTGACCGGCGTGATGGCGATGCCGCGCTTGAGCACCGGGCTTTGCGTGTTCCATGCGGCAATCTCGGCCTGGCGCTGGCGGTAGCTGGCGGTCTGCTCCAGCTGCGGCAGCAGCGCATGCAGGATGTTGTCTTCCACCGCCATTTGGTAGTGGGTGACGTTGCGGCCCTCGCTGGCATCGCGCCCATACAGGTTGGCCAGGCGCACGTCTTGTGCGTCGCGCCCCAGGGCCCGGGCAATGTCGCCCAGGATGGCTTCGATGACGATGACGCCCTGCGGGCCGCCAAAGCCTCGAAACGCCGTGTGGCTCTGGGTGTTTGTCTTGCAACGGTAGGAAGCAATCTCCACATCGCTCAGGTAATACGCGTTGTCGGCGTGGAACACGGCGCGGTCGGCCACGGGGCCGGACAGGTCGGCGCTGAAGCCGCAGTTGGCCGCCATCTGCAGCTTGAGGCCTGTGATGCGGCCGGTGTCGTCAAACCCCACGTCGTACTCGTAGGCAAACGGATGGCGCTTGCCCGTCACCATGAAGTCTTCGTCCCGGTCCAGTCGCAGCTTGACGGGGCGGCCCAGCTTGTTGGCGGCCACGGCGGCCCACACGGCCAGGTGGCCGGCTTGCGTCTCCTTGCCGCCAAAGCCACCGCCCATGCGGCGGCACTCCACGCGCACGGCGTGGTTGTCAATGCCCAAGGCGTGTGACACCCAGTGCTGCACTTCGCCAGGGTGTTGGGTGCTGGAGTAGATCCACCATTGTTTTTGCTCCAGCGGCAGGGCGTAGGCAATCTGGCCTTCCAGATAGAAGTGCTCTTGCCCGCCCACTTCAAAAGCCCCGCTCAACCGGTGTGCGGCTTGTGCCAAGCCTGCGGTGGCATCGCCCCGGCGCACAAACACCGGCGGCAGCACATAGCTTTCGGCCTGCAGCGCGTCCTGCACCGTCAGCACGGCAGGCAGGGGCGTGATGTCCAGCTGCACGGCGCGCACGGCGCGGCGCGCCTGCATCACCGAGTCCGCCACCACCAGCCCAATGACCTGGCCCATGTGCTGCACGGTGGTGTGGGCAAACACGGGCTCGTCGTGGGCAAAGGCGGCCAGCAGCTTGTCGCCGGGCACGTCCTGCGCCAGCACCACGCCACGCACACCGGGCAGGGCCAGGGCGGCGCTTGCATCCACGCCATTGAGCGTGCCGTGCGCCACGGTGGAGAGGATGGGCGCTGCATACAGCGTGCCCTTCACCTCGGGCAGGTCGTCGATGTAATGGGCGGCGCCAGCGACCTGGGCGCGTGCGCTTTCGTGGAAGTGCGATTGCCCCATGGCGGTGCGTGCGGTGTCGGGCACGGCGTGGTCGATGGAAGGTTTCACAGCACGCCCTCCAGGTGGGTCGCGTGCAGTTGCGCGATGCTGGCCGGGGCGCCGCCCTGGCTTTCCAGCCAAAAGCGCTGCAGCAGGTTGCCCAGCACCGTGCGGCGGTAGTCGCCACTGGCGCGCATGTCGGAGATGGGGCTGAACTCGGCCTGCAGCACGCGCATGGCTTGCTGCACAGTGGCTTCGGTCCAGGGCTGGCCTTGCAGTGCGGCCTCGGTTTGCTGTGCGCGCACCGGGGTGGCGGCCACGCCGCCGGCGCCGATGCTGGCGCGCTGCACCGTGCCGCCTGCAATGTCGAGGTTCAACACCAGGCAGACGGCGGAGATGTCGTCGTCAAAGCGCTTGGAAATCTTGTAGGCCTTGAGCTGCTCTGTGGCCGATGGCTTCGGCACCACGATGCGCACCAGCAGCTCGTCGGGCGCCATCACGTTCTGGCGGTAGCCGGTGTACAGCGATTCCAGCAGCAGCGCGCGCTTGCCCCGCGCCTGGCTGGCCAGCACCACCTGGGCACGCAGTGCGATCAGCAGGGGCATGGAGTCGCCAATGGGCGAGCCGTTGGCCACATTGCCGCCCAGCGTGCCCGAGTTGCGCACGGGCAGGCCCGCAAAGCGGTGGGCAAACTCGGCCAGGCTGGGCCACTGGGCGGTGAGCCGGGCAAACGCTTCGGTCAACGTCACGGCGGCGCCGATGGCGATGTGCTCTGGCGTCTCGTCGATGCGGCGCAGCTCGGCGGCGCGCGTCACATCCAGCACTTGGGGAAACTGGCGGTGTTGCTTGGTCACCCACAGGCCCACGTCGGTGGCGCCTGCCACCACCTGCGCCTGGGGGTGGGCAGCGCGGGCGGCCAGCAGTTCGGCTTGGGTGGTGGGGGTGATGTAAGCCAAATTGGCCTCTGGCGCTTGTGGGGTAAGCGCAAGCAGCTCTAATTTTTGTAGCAAATCGGCTTCGTTCACGGCCATGGGGGGCAGCTTGGCCATCTGCTGCGCGGCGTCCAGAATGGGGCGGTAGCCCGTGCAGCGGCACAGGTTGCCCGACAAATCCTGCGCGGCCTGGGCGCGCGAGATGCTGCGGCCCTGGGACACCTGGTTTTGGTACATGCCGAACAGGCTCATCACAAAGCCGGGGGTGCAGAAGCCGCACTGAGAGCCGTGGCACTGCACCATGGCCTCTTGCACTGGATGCAAACCTACTGCGCGAACGGGGTGCGTCTTTGCGCCGGAAGGGGATGCGGGCCCCTTTCCTTCCCGCTCGTCGGAATCCTCATGGACCTGCATGTCCATTCCGGTTCCTGCGCTCCGTGCGCCTAGCCCGCCGTCCGCTCGCGGCGGTTTGTGAAGCGTGGCCACCGGCTGGATCAGCGGGTCTTCGGCCAGGTCCTCCGCCGTCCACAGCGCCATGCCGTCAATCGAATGGGCCAGGCGGATGCAGCTGTTGACGGCGCTGTAGCGCACCTTGCCGTGGCCATCGGCCTCGCCCAGCACCACGGTGCAGGCGCCGCAGTCGCCTTCGCCACAGCCTTCCTTGGTGCCGGTGCAGCCCAGGTCCTCGCGCAGCACCTCCAGCAAGGTGCGGTCGGGTGGTACATTGCCCAGCGCCACGGGCTGGCCTCGGCGCAAGAATTGCAAGGGTCGGGTCGTCATGAAAGATACCGCTTCAATTTCTATTTGTTCATCAGAGGGTAGGGCGCCGCGCCGCTGCCAGCATAAGCACAAGCTTATGACACCCATGCAAGCCCCGCTATGAGAGACCAAGCCCTTTTCGACAAGATAGACCTCCATCTCATAAGGGTCTTGCACACCGTGCTCACTGAACGCAGCGTATCGAGGGCCGCCGTCCGCCTGGGCATGCACCAGCCAGCGGTATCGGCCGCGCTCAAGCGCCTGCGTGACCTGGCGGGCGATCCGCTGCTGGTGCGGTCCGGCGCCAGCATGATGCCCACCGATGCTGCGCTGCGCATGGTGGAGCCCGCCGCGCTGATCCTGCGCTCGGCCGAGGCGCTTTTCTCCGACGCACGGGGGTTTGACCCCCGCACGGCCACCCGCACCTTTCGCGTGGCGGCCAGCGACTACCTGGACCCGCTTTTTTTGCCCCAGCTGGTGGCCCGCATCAAGGCACAGGCGCCGCTGTGCCCCATTGAAATTTTGCCCCTGTCGGCCGACGCGCACTACCACGCCCACCTGGCCCAGGGCGATGTGGACGTGGTGATCGGCAACTGGCCCCAGCCCCCTGAAGACCTGCACATGGGTCGCCTGTTTGGCGACGAGGTGGTGTGCTTGGTGAGCCAAGACCACCCGGCCGTGCGCCGGGGCTGGACCGAGGCCGACTGGCTGGCGGCCGAGCACATTGCCCCCACGCCCACCCACCCCGGTGCCCGCGGCGTGATCGATGCGCATCTGGACAGCCTGGGCCTTTCGCGCAACATCACCGCGCGGTGTGCGCATTTCAGCGCCATTCCGCACATCGTGGCCTCCAGCCTGCTGGTGTTGACCACGGGGCGCCAGTTTTGCGAGCGGTTCACGGCGCAGCTGCCGGTGGCCATTCTGCCCAGCCCGGTATCGTTTCCGCGCCTGTTGTACTACCAGCTGTGGCATGCGCGCACCCACCATTCGGCAGCGGCCATGTGGCTGCGCGACAGCGTCAAGTCCGTCGCTGCATCGCTACGAAAAGAATAGCTGCTTGCGCATGCTGAATAAGCCGCAAGGCATGATTTGCCCCTATACGACCAAAGATAACAAGTTGTAATTCTGAGAGACAATCCCCGCATGAGTTCTCCCCCCATTCCTTCAGCGCCTGGTGCGGCGCCGCCACGGCTGCAGCTGGCGGGCATCACCAAGCGCTACCCGGCCGTGGTGGCCAACAGCGGCGTGTCGCTGACGGTGCAGCCCGGCGAGATCCACGCTGTGCTGGGTGAAAACGGCGCAGGCAAGTCCACGCTGATGAAAATCATCTACGGCTCGGTCAAGCCCGACGAAGGCAGCGTGCACTTCAACGGCCAGGCCGTGCAGGTGCGCAACCCGCAAGAGGCACGGGCCTTGGGCATTGCCATGGTGTTCCAGCACTTCAGCCTGTTTGACACCCTTACAGTGGCCGAAAACGTGTGGCTGGGCCTGGACAAGAGCCTGACGCTGGCCGAGGTCACCAGCCGCATCACGGCCAAGGCCGCTGAATACGGCCTCGATATTGACCCCCTGCGCCCCGTGCACACGCTGAGCGTGGGCGAGATGCAGCGCGTAGAAATCATCCGCGCACTGCTCACCAACCCCAAGGTGCTGATCCTGGACGAGCCCACCTCGGTGCTCACGCCCCAGGCGGTCGAAAAGCTCTTTGTGGTGCTGCGCAAGCTGGCCAGCGAGGGCTGCAGCATCCTCTACATCAGCCACAAGCTGCACGAAATTCGCGCGCTGTGCACCGCCTGCACCGTGCTGCGCGGCGGTAAGGTCACCGGGGTGTGCAACCCGGCCGAAGAGACCAACGCCTCCCTGTCGCGTCTGATGATTGGCGCCGAGCCGCCTGCGCTGGAGCACCGCGCAGTGCAGACCGGCGCCACGGTGCTGCGCGTGCAGGGCCTGTCGCTGCCGCGTGCCGACCAGTTTGGCGTGGATTTGATCGACCTGCAGTTCGAGGTGAAGGCGGGCGAGGTGGTGGGTATTGCCGGTGTCTCGGGCAATGGCCAAAAGGAATTGCTCTATGCCTTGTCGGGCGAAGACCAGCGCGCCGAGCCCGCCAGCATCCAGGTGGCAGGCCAGAACGCAGGCCGCATGGCGCCCAACCAACGCCGGGCGCTGGGCTTGCATTTTGTGCCCGAAGAGCGCCTGGGGCGCGGTGCCGTGCCCACCATGGGCCTGGCGCACAACCTGCTGCTCACGCGCACCAACT
This sequence comes from Acidovorax sp. 1608163, assembly GCF_003669015.1. Classification (NCBI taxonomy): domain Bacteria; kingdom Pseudomonadati; phylum Pseudomonadota; class Betaproteobacteria; order Burkholderiales; family Comamonadaceae; genus Acidovorax; species Acidovorax sp. 1608163. Next base: position 3,131,329 of record NZ_CP033069.1, on the reverse strand, counting down.
CGGTTGGCGGCAGCGGCTGGATCAAGGTGGGGGCGCTGCAAAAGCATGCCGAAGACATCATCCGGCGCTTCAATGTGAAAGCGGGCGGCCCCCACGCGGCGGCCAAGTCGCTGTCGGGCGGCAATCTGCAAAAGTTCATCGTGGGGCGTGAGATCGATGCCGCGCCGAAGCTGCTCATCGTCTCGCAACCCACCTGGGGCGTGGACGTGGGCGCGGCCGCGCAGATTCGCGGCTCGATTCTGGCGCTGCGTGACGCGGGCTGCGCAGTGCTGGTGGTGAGTGAGGAGCTGGACGAATTGTTTGAAATTTGCGATCGGCTGCATGTAGTGGCCAAGGGGCATTTGTCGCCCTCTGTGCCGCGTGCCGAAGCCACGGTGGAGCGCATTGGCGAGTGGATGAGCGGCCTGTGGCACGCCGATGTGCAGGCCCATCTGGCCCATGCTGCGCAGCAGGCCACCGCCGGGGAGGCTCAGCATGTTTAAGCTGGAACCGCGCCCCCAGGCTTCGCGCCTGTGGACCTACGGCTCGCCGCTGCTGGCGCTGGCCGTGACGGTGCTCATTGGTGTGGCCCTGTTCATGGCGCTGGGCAAAGACCCGGTGCGGGGCTTGCAAGTGTTCTTCTGGGAACCGATCAAGTCGCAGTACGCCCTGGGCGAACTCATGGTCAAGGCCACGCCGCTGCTGCTCATTGCGCTGGGGCTGGCGGTGTGCTTTCGCTCCAACGTCTGGAACATTGGCGCCGAAGGGCAGTTTGTGATCGGTGCCGTGGTGGCGGGGGGCGTGGCGCTGCTGTCCGACAAGACCACCGGGCCGTGGATCGTGCCCGCCATCTTGCTGGCCGGGGTGCTGGGCGGCATGGCGTGGGCGGGGCTCACGGCGCTGCTGCGCGACAAGTTCAACGCGAACGAAATCCTGGTGAGCCTGATGCTCGTGTATGTGGCCACGCTGGTGCTGGGTTACCTGGTCTATGGCCCGTGGAAGGACCCCATGGGCTACAACTTTCCGCAGACGAAGACGTTTGAGAAGGTCACGCAGATCCCGCGACTGATGCAGGGCTCGCGCGTGTCCATTGGCCTGCTACTGGCGCTGGCCGGGGCGGGGGCACTGTGGGTGTTTCTGTTCCGCACCCGGGCGGGCTTTGCCCAGCAGGTGGGTGGGCTGGCGCCTGCGGCAGCGCGCTACGCGGGCTTTTCATCGCGCCGCGCGCTGTGGACGGCACTGCTAATTTCGGGCGGCGCAGCGGGCCTGGCGGGCGCGTTGGAAGTGGCCGGGCCGATTGGTCAGCTCACACCTTATGTGCCCGCAGGCTACGGTTTTGCCGCCATCATCGTGGCCTTTGTGGGGCGCTTGCACCCTGTGGGCATGATCCTCTCGGCCATTTTGATGAGCATGTTCTACATCGGCGGCGAGCTGGCGCAATCGCGCATGGGCCTGCCCAAATCGCTCACGGGCGTGTTCCAGGGGCTGCTGCTGTTCACGCTGCTGGCCTGTGACACCTTGATTGCCTACCGCATCCGCTGGGTGGCCTCGAAGGGAGGCAAGTGATGGAATCGTACGCACTGCTTATCGGCGCCACGCTCAGCGCGGGCACCGTGCTGGCCATTGCGGCCCTGGGCCTGCTCATCAACGAAAAGGCAGGCATCGTCAACCTGGGGGCCGAGGGCATGATGCTCTGCGCCGCCATTGCGGGCTTTGCCACCGTGGTGCACACCGGCAACACCTGGCTGGGCTTTGCCGCAGGCATGGCCGCAGGCGCGTTGCTGGCGGCCATTTTTGGTGTGCTGGTGATCTGGCTCAACACCAACCAATACGCCACGGGGTTGGCGCTGAGCCTGTTTGGCGTGGGTTTTTCGGCATTTGCGGGCATCAGCTACGTACAGGCCAAGCTGCCTGAGTCGCCCAAGTACGCTGTTCCCGTGCTCGGCGATATTCCGCTGGTGGGGCCTGCGCTGTTCCAGCAGCATCCACTGGTGTACATCACCATGGCGCTGGTGGTGGCGCTGGTGTGGTTCCTGTATCGGTCGCGCGCCGGTTTGGTGCTGCGCTCGGTGGGCGAGTCGCCCGAATCTGCCCATGCCCTGGGCTACCCCGTGCGCCGCATCCGGTTGCTGGCCGTGGTGGCGGGCGGGGCGCTGTGCGGGTTGGCGGGGGCTTACATCTCCACCGTCTACACCCCGCTGTGGGTGGAGGGCATGGTGGCCGGGCGCGGCTGGATTGCGCTGGCGCTCACCACCTTTGCCACCTGGCGCCCGGCACGGGTGTTGCTTGGTGCTTACCTGTTTGGCGGGGTGACGATGCTGCAGTTTCATTTGCAGGCCACGGGCGTGCAGGTGGCCAGCCAGTTGCTGAGCATGTTGCCCTACCTCGCCACCATCGTGGTGCTGGCCCTGATCTCGCGCAACCCCGCCTGGATTCGCGTCAACATGCCTGCGTCCCTCGGCAAGCCGTTTTACCCCGGCTCATAATGGTTGTTTTCCGTTTTCCCCCTCCGTTTTCACTGTTTTCTCTCAAGGAATCGACATGACCGATTTGCAAAAGCGTTCGTTGTTCAAAGTGGCGGCGCTGTCTGCCCTGGCTGCCGCTGCCGTCGTGGGCTGCGGCAAGACCGAGGCCCCAGCGCCCGCACCGGCCCCAGCACCTGCGTCGGCTGCCTCTGCTCCAGCCCCCAAGCCTGAGCCACTGAAGATCGCTTTTGCCTACGTCGGCCCTGTGGGTGACGGCGGCTGGTCTTTTGCGCACGACAACGGCCGCAAAGCCATCGAAAAAGAGTTTGGCGACAAGGTTGTGACCAGCTTTGTTGAAAGCGTTCCTGAATCTGCGGACGCCGAGCGCGTGCTGCGTGATCTGGCTGGCCAAGGCAACAAGCTGATCTTTGGCACCACCTTCGGCTACATGGAGTCCATCCAGAAAATCGCTGGCGACCTCAAGGACGTGAAGTTTGAGCACGCCACCGGCTACAAGACGGCCGAGAACGTGCGCACCTACGACAGCCGCACTTACGAAGGTGCCTACATGGCTGGCGTGATCGCTGGCGCCATGACCAAGTCCAACACGCTGGGTGTGGTGGGCTCGGTGCCAATCCCTGAGGTGATCCGCAACATCAACAGCTTCACGCTGGGTGCGCAATCGGTCAACCCCAAAGTCAAGACCAAGGTGGTGTGGGTAAACGAATGGTTCAGCCCGCCCAAGGAAACCGAAGCCGCCACCAGCCTGATCAACGGCGGCGCTGACGTGCTGTTCCAGAACACCGACTCCCCCGCCGTGCTCAAGACCGCACAAGAAAAGGGCAAGCGCGCCTTTGGCTGGGACAGCGACATGACCGCCTACGGCCCCAAGGCTCACTTGGCATCGGCCGTCATCAACTGGGGCCCTTACTACGTGAAGGCCACGCGTGATGCGCTGGAAGGCAAGTGGAGCACCGGCCAAAGCTGGTGGGGTGTGAAGGAAGGCGCGATTGACATCGTCTCCATCGCTGAAGACGTGCCTGCCGAAACCAAGGCCAAGGTCGAAGAAGTGAAGAAGGGCCTGGCCGACGGCAGCTTCGTTATCTGGAAGGGCCCCATCGCTGGCCAGGACGGCAAGCCCGTGCTGGAAAAAGACGCCGTGGCCGACGACAAGTTCCTGGGCGGCATCAACTTCTACGTCAAGGGCGTGGAAGGCAAGATCCCAGGTGCTGACAAGAAATAAGCCACCGCTTTTTACTTCACCGGGCCGCCTTCGGGCGGCCTTTTTCATTCTGTCCTTGGTTTGAACGGTTTGCATCCGGGCACCAAAAGGGCATGATGTTTTCAACCCTACCCACGGAGCTTGCCGATGTTCAAAGTCCCTCCCATTTCCGCCGAGCGCTTGCCCGATCTGCTGCGCCAGATGCCCAAGGCCGAGCTGCACATTCACATCGAAGGCTCGCTGGAGCCTGAATTGATCTTTGCACTGGCCCAGCGCAATGGCGTCACGCTGCCGTATGCCGATGTGGAAAGCCTGCGCAAGGCCTACGCCTTTACCAACCTGCAAAGCTTTCTCGATATCTACTACGCAGGTGCCAGCGTGCTGCTGCACGAGCAGGACTTTTACGACATGGCCTGGGCCTACTTTGAGCGGGCTGCGGCCGACAACGTGGTGCACGCCGAGTTGTTCTTTGACCCGCAAACGCACACCGAGCGCGGCGTGCCGATGGCCACGGTGGTGCAGGGCCTGCACCGGGCTTGCGTGGACGCAGGCCAGAAGTTGGGCGTGAACGCCTCGCTGATCCTGTGCTTCTTGCGCCACCTGAGCGAAGAGTCTGCCCTTGAAACGCTGGAGCTAGCCCTGCCGTTTCGCGACCAATTCATCGGCGTGGGGCTGGACAGCAGCGAAGTGGGCCACCCCCCGAGAAGTTTGCGCGGGTGTTTGCCCGCTGCAAGGAGTTGGGCCTGCACCTGGTGGCCCATGCGGGCGAAGAGGGGCCGCCTGCCTACATCTGGAGCGCGCTCGATGTGCTCAAGGTCGAGCGCATTGACCATGGCGTGCAGGCGGTGCACGACGCCGCGCTGATGCAGCGCCTGGCGCAAGACCGCATCCCGCTCACGGTGTGCCCGTTGTCGAACCAGAAGCTGTGCGTCTTCCCCAACCTGGCCGACCACAACCTGGGCAAGCTGCTGGATGCGGGCCTGGCTGCGACGGTCAACTCCGACGACCCGGCGTACTTTGGCGGCTACATCAACGAGAACTTCACCCAGCTCTTCGCGGCCACGGGCCTCACGGCCAAGCATGCTTACCAGTTGGCTTTCAACAGCTTCGAGGCCAGCTTTGTGTCCAACCCCAAAAGCGGGCCTGGGAGCACAAGCTCAAAGAGACCTTTGAGACGTTTGTCGAGCACGACTATTGAGGTGCTGGGGTCTGGTGCCCCGGGTTGGCGATGCGTTGCATGAAGACGCCAAGGGTCGCCGCCACGCTGCGTTGCAAGTCCTCGCGATAGCTACGGATCTGCGGCTGTCGCTGCGGTTGGCGCCTTGCCTGGCGGCGATTTCGACCTCTTTGTCATCAACGAACTTCCAACGCGGGACACCAGGGCCGTAACCCGCGGCCCTGGCTGCGCCCCTTTGGTTGGGGTGTGGCGGATGGGTTTGACAATCCGTTCACTATTTGTGTTTTGTCAGGTGTGCGGGGTATCATGTTGCACTTTGTTGCGTTTGGCCCTGTGCGCCCGACGCTCGGACTGTGGCGCGACGACTCCCATGAGCGGTTTCGGACGGAGGTCGCGCTGCTTGCTGCCAGGCCCCCACACGCGGGTGCTGTTCGGCCAGTTCCGTAACCCACACCCTCATCACCTATGTTTCTCAATCAGCTATCCATTGCCAAGCGCCTGGCCTGCGTGCTCGGCCTCATTCTTTCGCTGTCGCTGCTGACCAGCCTGTTTGCCGTGTTCAAGCTGCGGCAAATGGGCGAGGTCACCGATGCCATGCTGGCGGTGAACCTGAAGACCGAGCGCGCTGCTGCAGACTGGCTGCGCAACACCACCGCAGGCGTGCAACGCGCAGCCGCCATTGCCAAGAGCAGCGACGCCAGCCTGATCGAATACTTTGCCCCCGCTACGGCGGCGGCCATTTCTGAGACCAACGAGCTGCAGAAGTACGTCGAATCGCAGATGGTGACGCCCGAACAAAAGGCGCTGAACGACAAAATCTCGGACATGCGCAAGGCGTACCTGGCGGCGCGTGAAGAGGTTAGCAAACTGAAAAAAGCAGGTGACACCGAGGGCGCTGCCAAGGCCTTTGCCGAGCGCTTTGAGCCCATGGCCCGTACCTATGTGGCTGGCGTGCAGGAAGTGGCCACAGGCCAGCGCGCCCAGCTGGATGCCGCCGCCAAGCGCAACGACGAGCTGCGTTCGCAAACCAGCGTGCTGCTGGTGGTGTGCGGCCTGGTTTCGTTGCTGCTGGGGCTGGTGCTGTCGTGGTACTTGTCGCTGAGCATCACGCGCCCGCTCAAGCGGGCCGAGGCCAGCGCCCAGGACATTGCCAACCTGGACCTGACCGGACAACCCCAGGCGTCGTACTCCAACGATGAAACCGGGCACTTGCTGCGCGCCATTGACCAGATGCGCACGGTGTTGCAAACATCGTTGCAACAAGTGCGGGGTGTGGTGGACAACATCTCCACCGCCAGCCACCAGATCGCCTCGGGCAACCAGGACTTGAGCGCCCGCACCGAAAACGCCGCCAGCAGCCTGCAAGAAACGGCCAGCTCCATGGAAGAGCTGACCAGCACCGTGCAGCACAGCGCCGATGCGGCCACCCAGGCTAGCGTGCTGGCCAACTCGGCCGCGCAAGTGGCGCAGCGTGGGGGCGATGTGGTGGCCCAGGTGGTCAGCACCATGGACCAGATCAACAACAGCTCCAAGAAGATCTCCGACATCATCGGCGTGATCGACAGCATTGCCTTCCAGACCAACATCCTGGCGCTGAATGCCGCTGTGGAAGCGGCCCGCGCAGGCGAGCAAGGCCGTGGCTTTGCCGTGGTGGCCAGCGAAGTGCGCAGCCTGGCCCAGCGCTCTGCCAATGCCGCGCGCGAGATCAAGGGCCTGATTGGCGCCAGCGTGGAGAGCGTGGATGCCGGTGCCCGCCTGGTGAGCGATGCGGGCTCGACCATGGACGAGATCGTGGCCAGCGTCAAACGCGTGACCGACATGATGGGCGAGATCAGCGCCGCCACCAAAGAGCAAAGCCATGGCATCGGCCAGGTCAACATTGCAGTGACGCAGCTGGACCAGATGACGCAGCAAAACGCGGCGCTGGTGGAAGAATCCACCGCCGCGGCGCAGAGCCTGAACGACCAGGCTTTGCGCCTGAGCGAAGTGGTTGGGCAGTTCCGCCTGGGCTACCAGGGGGATTCCACACTCAAGCGCCTGGCCTGAGCAAGCGGTAGAATCCGCACCTCTTGAAAACCGCTGCCCGGCGGTTTTCTTGTTTCTGAACTTCGGGCCATGTAGAGGAACACCATGTACAAAAACCTCGCCACCGCACTGCGTGCGGCTTGCGTGAGTGCGCTTTTCGGCGCCGCAACCCTTTCCCCCACTTTTGCACAGACGGCCACGGCGGCAGCGCCCGCCAAGTCCGAGCCCATCAAGGCTGGATTTGTCTACGTCTCGCCCATCACCGAAGCCGGCTGGACGCGCCAGCACGAAGAGGGGCGCAAGGCCGTCGAGACGGCTCTGGGCAGCCAGGTCAAAACCACGTTTGTCGAGAACGTGGCCGAGGGGGCCGATGCCGAGCGCGTGATTCGCGACCTGGCCGCCACAGGGCACCAGATCATCTTCACCCCCAGCTTTGGCTACATGGAGCCCACGCTCAAGGTGGCGCAGGACTTTCCCCATGTGAAGTTCGAGTCCATCACCGGCTACAAGCAGGCACCGAATGTGGCCACGGCCAATGCGCGCTACTACGAAGGCCGCTACCTGGCCGGCATGGCGGCGGGCCGCATGAGCAAGACCGGTGTGGCGGGCTATGTGGCGGGCTTCCCCATCCCCGAAGTGCTGCAGGGCATCAACGCCTTCACGCTGGGCATGCGTTCGGTCAACCCCCAGGCCAGCGTGAAGGTGGTGTGGCTCAACGTGTGGTTTGACCCGCCCAAGGAGCGCGATGCCGCCATGGCGCTGTTCAACCAGGACGTGGACGTGATCGCCTTCCACACGGGCTCTACCGCCGTGATGGCAGCCGCGCAGGAGCGCGGCAAGATGGCCGTGGCCTACCACTCCGACATGCGCAAGACCGGGCCCGATGCACAGATCATTGCCGTGACGCACCAGTGGGGCGCGTACTACACCGAGCGGGTGCGCGCCTTGCAAAACGGCCAGTGGAAGCCGGGCAACCTGTGGGGTGGCGTGCGTGAGGGCATGATCCGCGTGGGCGACTTTGGCTCCAAGGTGCCGCAGGCCGTGCAGCAAGAAGTGCTGGCCGCGCAGAAGGCCGTGGGCGCTGGCAAGCTGCACCCCTTCCGCGCAGGCAAGGTGGCGGTGCGCGACACCGAAGGCCGTGAGGTGATTGCGCCCGGGCAGACGTTGAGCGATGTCCAGATTCTGCAAATGAACTTTCTGGTCGAGGGCGTCAAAGGCTCGCTGCCGCGCTGACCCATCTGCTTCTATTGACTATCCGCGCACGGGTATAGGCCCAGTGCGCAGGCCCATTAAGCTCCAGCCATGCAAGTATTTCGATCTGCCCTGTTGCGCTTTGCCGAAGATGGCCAGGCCCTGTACGACGAAGACGGCCTGCTGGCCGTGGCACCCGATGCCCAGGGCCGCCAGCGTGTGGTGGCCGCAGGCCCCTGGCAGGCGCTGGCCGCGCAGTGGGCGGGGCAGGGCGCCGTCACGCACTGGCCGGGCCGCATTTTGGCGCCGGGTTTTGTGGATTTGCATGTGCACTTTCCGCAGACCGACGTGATTGGCTCGCCTGCCGATGGCCTGCTGCCCTGGCTGGAAAACTACACCTTTCCCCACGAATCGCGTTTTTGCGCGCCTGAGTATGCCGACGATGTGGCGGCGTTCTTTGTCGACGAGCTGCTGCGCAACGGCGTGACCACGGCCCTGGCGTTTGCCACATCGCACCCAGCCTCGGTTAACGCCCTGTTTGGTGAGGCCCAGCGCCGCTGCCTGCGGCTCGTCACGGGCAAGGTGCTGCAAGACCGCCATTCGCCCGACGGCGTGCGTGACCAGACTGAGCAAAGCCTGCTCGACACCGAAGCCCTGATCCAGCACTGGCATGGCGTGGACCGGCTGGGCTATGCCATTACCCCGCGCTTTGCCCCCACCAGCACGCCCGAGCAATTGCGTGGCGCGGGCGAGCTGGCGGCACGCTACGGTGACGTGTGGATCCAGTCGCATGTGGCCGAGAACCTGGATGAAATCCGCTGGGCGCGTGAGCTGTTCCCGCGTTCGCGCAGCTACCTAGCGGTGTACGACGACTTTGGCCTGATGCGCGAACGGGCCGTGTACGCCCACTGCATCCACTTCGACGATGCCGACCGCGCCCTGATGCGCGAGCGCAAGACGGCCGCAGCCGTCAGCCCCACCAGCAATCTGTTTCTGGGCAGCGGTTTCTTTGACTACGCGGGCGCTGACCGCGCCGGGTTTCGCTACGGGCTGGCCAGCGATGTGGGCGGGGGCACCAGCTTCAGCCCGTTTCACACCATGCTGGCGGCCTATTACGTGGCGCGCGAAGGGCAGACCAAAACCGGCTTGAGCCTGAGCCCAGCGCAGCTGTGGTGGCAGCACACCGCTGGCGCGGCGCAGGCCATGGGGCTGGCCGGGGTGGTGGGCAACCTGCAGCCTGGCTGCGAGGCAGACTTTGTGGTGCTCAACCCCCAGGCCACGCCCCTGTTGGCCCGCAAGACGCAGCAGGCACAGAGCCTGGATGAGCTATTGTTTGCGCTGATCGTACTGGGCGACGACCGGGTCATCGAGCAAACCGTGATTTCTCAAGCAAAATACGCCCCTAGCGCTTGATGTAAAAGCGCTACCAGCTACATATTTAATAGCATTTCGCCCGTTGCGCCGATCCGCAGCCGGGCGGGTGCTGCAGCGCAGGAGTCAACCGATGAGTATCAAGAGCGACAAGTGGATCCGCCGCATGGCCGAACAGCACGGCATGATCGAGCCCTTCGAGCCCGGCCAGATCCGTGAACGCGACGGCAACAAGATCATCAGCTACGGCACCAGCAGCTATGGGTACGACATCCGCTGCGCGCCAGAATTCAAGGTCTTCACCAACATCCACAGCACGGTGGTGGACCCCAAGAACTTCGACGAAAAGAGCTTTGTCGACTTCCACGGCGACAGCTGCATCATTCCGCCCAACAGCTTCGCGCTGGCCCGCACGGTCGAGTACTTCCGCATTCCGCGCAACGTGCTCACCATCTGCCTGGGCAAGAGCACCTATGCGCGCTGCGGCATCATCGTCAACGTCACACCGTTTGAGCCCGAGTGGGAAGGCTACGTGACGCTGGAGTTCTCCAATACCACACCCCTGCCAGCGCGCATTTATGCGGGCGAGGGGTGCGCCCAGGTGCTGTTCTTTGAAAGCGACAAGGACGACGTCTGCGAGGTCAGCTACAAGGACCGTGGCGGCAAGTACCAAGGCCAGGTGGGCGTGACACTGCCCAAGGCCTGAGGCCGGTTCTGAGTCCCTGCCAAGCCCGGCCTCCAGCGGGGAAGGCGGCTCGGGCTACCCCTGCACCACCACGCGGTTGCGGCCCTGGCCTTTGGCTTCGTACAGGGCTTCGTCGCCCCGGCGCAGCAGGCGCTGCGCCGTGTCATCGGCCCCGCGCAGGGTCGATACGCCTGCACTCACGGTGATGCGGCCTACCACCGGGTCGGTGAGGGCTGCCTGCGCATCCACCAGCGTCTGGGCAATGGCCCGGGCGCCGTCCAGATCGGTGTCGGGCAGCAGCGCTGCAAATTCCTCCCCTCCCAGCCGTGCGACCACGTCCGAATCCCGCAGGCGCTGGGCCAGCGTGTGGGCCAGGCGCTGCAGTACCTCATCGCCCACGTCGTGGCCGTGCGTGTCGTTGATGCGCTTGAAATGGTCCACATCCACCGTGATGAGCGACAAGGGGCGGCCACTGCGGCGCGCCAGCGCCAAGGCGTAGTTCATCTGCGCATCAAAGCCCCGGCGGTTGAGCAGGCCGGTCAGTGGGTCGCTGCGGGCTTGCAGGCCCAGCTCGCGGTTGGCGTCTTCCAGTTGCTGGGTGCGCAGTTGCACCTGGGCTTCCATGGCCTCGTTGGCGGCCAGCAGCCGGTGGGTCATGCGGCGCAGGGCCCACGACAGGCGCCGCACCTCGCGGCTGCTTTGTGTGGCCGGGATTTCTGCCCCCGGCTTGCCTGCTTCCAGGTCCCGCGCGGCGCGGGCCAGTGCGTCCAGGTCTTCGCTCAGGCGGCGTGCGGCCAGCCAGGCTAAAAAGGCGGCAATCAGGGCGGCCACCAAGCCCCCCAGCAGCGCGCGCTGCACCGCTTGCTCGGCTTCGGCAAAAGCGATGTCGACCGGCATGCGCGCCACGATGTGCCAGCCCAGGTCGCTTTCGGCGTTGCGGGCATGCATGCGGGTGTGGGCGGTGAGGTATTTTTTGTCGTCCACCCACCGCAGCACCGGGGGCGTGCCGGGGTTCTGGGCATCTGCAGGCACTCTGGCAAAGGAGGGGTCGGGCAAGGTCTGGCCCAGCTTTTGCAGCAAGGCTTGCTGCTCTGCCGGGGCGTGAATGAGCTGGCCAGCTTTGTCAAAAATGAACACCTCCAGCTGCTGGGCATGGGCGGCCGCAGGCATCAGCGTCTGGATCATTTCGTTGATCCACTCCCAATACCCGTGCACGCCCAGCACACCCACCGTAGTGGGGCCGATGCGGATGGGGGCCGAGAAGTCCACGAAGCGGTAGGGATCGCCATTGCGGCTGGGGGGCAGCAGGCTTTCCAGCAGCTTGGCGGGGTGCACATCGCCCACATGGGCGTTTTGAATGCCCGCCTGGAACCAGGGCCGCTCACTCACGTTCTGGCCCACCAGCATGTTGCCCGATGCGGCCCGCACAATGCCCTGGGCGTCTGCCACGCCCAGCCACAGGCTTTGGGGGTGGATGGCCTGCTGGCGTGCCAGCATGTGGATGACCTCGGGGGCCTCCAGCCCGTTGCGCCAGAGCACTTCAGACGACGCAAGCACCTGCACCTCGCGCACACGGTCAAACAACCCATTGGCCAGCAATGCGGCAGTGTTGTCGGCCACGCCTTGCAGCGATGCTCCCGCATCGCGCTGGATGCGTTGTTTCAGCACTTCGCCAAACCCCACCGACAGCAGCACCGACAAGGCCACGACCAGGGTGCCAAACACCAAAGCGATCTGGGTGCGCAGGCTGTGCCCTGGGGTGGAAGACTCGGTCATGGTCGGTTGGTGGATTCGTAGAGGGTGGGTGCGCCTGCAAAAGCGGCGCAGTGCTCAAATCAGAACCCGGCTTCAGGGCCGGGTCGGCTGCATGGTGGCACTTTACACAGGGTTGGGGTCTGGGCCCAAAATAGACCCATCCCTTCGCAGGCCGAAGTGCATGCTTTGGCCCGCTTGATGCATCGCGCTGAGGCGGTGCCCCGCAAACAGGTGCTGAGAGCGGCTAACACAACCCCCCTGGCGCCGTTATTCCGTCTTGTCGTACCTCTCGTACTGCCTGCGACGGAACGCCTGGCCAGGGCCGCTTCGCTGGGTTGTGTTAACCGTTCTAAGATAGGCCACAAACCCCGCTGTGTGGCGGGATGCAGGAGCGATATCGTGAAATGGGAAGGCAACCGGGAATCCGACAATGTGGAAGACCGCCGGGAGGATGGCGGGGGCGGTAACAGCCCGATCTTTGGGGGGCGCAGCATTGGCATTGGCACCATCGTGATCGCGCTGCTGGGCGGCTGGATTCTGGGCGTCAATCCTCTCACCATCCTGGGACTGCTCAGCGGCGGTGCGCCCCCGGCCCATGTGCAGCAGGCCCCTGCCCACCGGCCTCCGGCCGACGACAAGATGGCGCGGTTTGTATCCACCGTGCTGGCCGATACCGAGGACGTGTGGAAGACGGTTTTCAGCCAGGGCGGGGGGCGCTACCAAGAGCCGCGCCTGGTCTTGTTCCGTGGGAGCACGCCCACGGCCTGCGGCACCGGTCAGGCGGCCATGGGTCCGTTTTACTGCCCCGCCGACCGCAAGGTCTACATCGACCTGGGCTTTTACGAAACCCTGAAGAACCGCCTGGGTGCGCCGGGCGATTTTGCGCAGGCCTATGTGGTGGCCCACGAGGTGGGCCACCATGTCCAGAACTTGCTGGGCATCAGTGCCAAGGTCGATCAGATGCGCGGCCGTGTGAGCCAGAAGGAATACAACGCCCTGTCGGTGCGGCTGGAGCTGCAGGCCGATTGCTTTGCCGGGGTGTGGGCGCACCATGCGCAGAATGCGCGGCAGATTCTGGAGCAGGGCGATGTCGAAGAGGCCATGAACGCAGCCGCCCGCATTGGCGACGACGCCCTGCAGCGTGCCAATGGCGGCACCGTGGTGCCTGACAGCTTCACTCACGGCACCAGCGCCCAGCGTCAGCGCTGGTTTCATATGGGGCTCAAGCAAGGCAGTGTGCAGTCGTGCGACACCTTTTCTGCCCGCAGCCTGTGAGCAAGCCCACGGGCAGGGTGGGGTTGGGGCTGCGGCGTGTGGAAAGCAGTGGTTTCGTGTTTTTGATGAAAATGCTGGGCAGGCCCATTGAAATAAGCGCTGAAAGCTATTGATTTGATAGCGAATTCGGGTTTTCTCGGGGGGCAGGGGGTGGCGTGGCGGTTCGAATTGCGAAAAAAATGCCTTTGTCAGCCCACGGTGCGACAATAGCGGGCTAAATGACAAGTTCTTTTTCCAATTTATCGCTGGCCGAGCCGCTGGCGCGCGCCGTGGCCGAAATGGGCTACGAGTCCATGACGCCCATCCAGGCGCAGGCCATTCCGGTCGTGCTGACCGGGCAAGATGTGATGGGGGCCGCCCAGACTGGCACTGGCAAGACCGCAGCCTTCTCGCTGCCGTTGCTGCAGCGCCTGCTCCAGCACGAAAACAGCTCTACATCGCCTGCCCGCCACCCCGTGCGTGCCCTGGTGCTGTTGCCCACGCGTGAGCTGGCCGACCAGGTGGCCCAGCAGATTGCGCTGTACGCCAAGCACACCAAGCTGCGCAGCACGGTGGTGTTTGGCGGCATGGACATGAAGCCCCAGACCATCGAGCTGAAAAAAGGCGTGGAAGTGCTGGTGGCCACGCCGGGCCGTCTGCTGGACCACATCGAAGCCAAAAACGCGGTGCTCAACCAAGTCGAGTACGTGGTGCTCGACGAGGCGGACCGCATGCTGGACATCGGCTTTCTGCCCGACCTGCAGCGCATCCTGTCGTACCTGCCCAAGCAGCGCACCACGCTCTTGTTCAGCGCTACGTTCTCGCCCGAGATCAAGCGCCTGGCCAGCAGCTACCTGCAAAACCCCATCACCATCGAGGTGGCCCGCCCGAACGAAACGGCCTCCACCGTAGAGCAGCGCTTTTACAGTGCGGGCGACGATGACAAGCGCCGTGCCATCCACCAGGTGCTCAAGACCCGGGGCATCAAGCAGGCCTTCATTTTTGTGAACAGCAAGCTCGGTTGCGGCCGCTTGGCCCGCAGCCTGGAGCGCGAAGGCTTGAAGACCGCTGCACTGCACGGTGACAAGAGCCAGGACGAGCGCCTGAAGGCGCTGGAGGCCTTCAAGAAGGGCGAAGTGGATTTGTTGGTGTGTACCGACGTGGCCGCACGCGGGCTGGACATCAAGGATGTGCCCGCCGTGTTCAACTTTGACGTGCCCTTCAATGCAGAAGACTACGTGCACCGCATTGGCCGCACGGGCCGTGCGGGGGCCTCGGGTCTGGCGGTCACGCTGGTGTCAGGCAGCGATGCGCGCCTGGTGGGTGACATCGAGAAACTGATCAAGAAGAAGATCGACCTGGAAGCGCTGGAGTACGACGAAGACCGGCCCAAGGAACGCATCAATGATGGCCGCCGTGCCTGGCGCGATGGTGCTGACTCCAGCGATCCGCGCGATGCCGGTGCCGCCCACCGCCGCGAACCCCGAGAATCTCGCGAGCCCCGCGAAGGGCGTGAACACCGCGAACACCGTGGCTTTCGCCCAGCGGCTGTGTCGCGCGATCCGTTCTTTGCCAAGCCGTACGAGCCCAGCACCACCGATGCCGCCCCCGCCTGGGAGGCTGCAGCCAAGGCGCCCGTGCGCAGCGGCGTCTCTGCCAACATCAAGCCCAAGCGCAAGGTGGCGGCATTGTTCAAGGCTTCGGCCCCTGTCCCTGAGCCTTCCAGCCAATCCTGAGTGGACAGGATCTACCCAGGTCTGTAGGTTTTTAGATCTTTTTGGCTTCTAGCGCTTGATTGATAAGCGCTGATAGCTATAAAAATGATAGCTTTTTCAGCTGCCATCTCTAAGGCGCCATAGGCCGTTTCAGTGCGCGTGGGTTTCGGCACTGCCGCGCTGGGGTGCCAGCGACTGGAGCAGTGCAGCGTCCACCGCCGCAAAGCCGAGCACCCGTCCCCCGCGCTGCTGCGCAAACCGCTGTGCCGCCACAGTATCGGCAAATGCTGGCAGGTTGCCCGCCCGCATGGGCCCCAGGGCCGACGAGCCCGCCACATACACCGCCTGTGGTGCGTCCACCCAGGCCCCTGTGCCCGTATCGGTCACGTAGCGGGCCACGATGGCCTCAAGGGTGCGGCCCCGCGTGTAGTGCGCCACATTGCCCAGGTACAGCATCAGGCTCAGCGGCGAGTCGAAAAAGTAGGCATCCCCGTCCGCAAAAATGACCTGCGCCGCCCAGGCGCGCGCGCGTGCCGGGTACATACCGCACACGGGGCAACGGGCTTCGGCGGGCACCTCGCGTGCAGCGGCCAGAGCCTGGCCAGATGCCGGGTTGTACGGCGTGGGAGGGGCCACGATGCACACGTCGTCCCCCACACCGGGCAGGTTGGCTGAAGGGATGGCGCCCTGCGCTGCCCGCGCCTGCCATTGCCATACCGCCACACCGGCCGTGCCCAGCAGCAAGGCGGCCAGCGCGGCGCGCCGGGTGGGCTTGCGTGCGCCGCCATGGACGGGGTGGGCGGGGTGGGCAAGCGGAGGATGGGGCAGCAGGCGCATGGCGGCCTCACATCCGGGTGTCTTGTTGCGCCCCGCCGCTCAGGTCCACCATGGCGGGCTTGATCTCGGCAAAACGCAGCACCTTGCCACCGTATTCGGCGGCGAATTTCTGCGCGTCGGCCTCTTGCGCAAAGCTGCCGATGGTGGGGCCCATGGAGCCGTGGCGCTTGCCGCCCACCACGTAGAGGGCCGTCTTGCCATCGATCCAGTGGCCCTGTGGTGCGTTCCAGTCGGCTTTGCCCATGTCCTGCACGTACACGGCCTGCACGGCGCGGACCTGTTCGCCGGCCAGCAGGGTGCTGAACAGCTCCACCGTGTCGCAAAAGAACGAGGGCTTGTCCTGCCCCGCAAAGCGCACCTGCGCCTTGGGGCCGGGGTAGTCGGCCAGCAGCATGCCGTCGAGTTCACAACTGGTGGTGCGGTCGATCTCCACGGGTTTCAGGGACTGGGCGCTGTTGTCTGCCTGGCTGCAGCCGGTCAGGCCCGTGAGGCCGGTGAGCGTGCCCAGCGATGTGAGGGCCGCCCAGCCCAGCAGTTGGCGCCGTGTGGCGCAGGCGCATTGGTAGTGATGATCGGATGGGTTCGTCATGGTTTGAATCTCCAGCCCGCCAGGCCCAGGGGCACCACAATCCAGCCCGCCATCACCGCGCCCATCAGCCATGGCTTGGCCAAGGCAGGGGGCACGATGCTGGTCAGGCCGTACAGGGTGCGCACGTCGTCGAGCGAGAACACGTTGAGGATGCGGAAAACGTCGGCCGGGTTGAGCAGCAGCAGGTAGGCCATGGCCTCGCCGCCCACGCTGCCGCCCGTGGCCACCAGGGCGCCCAGCAGCAGCAGGTCAAACACCAGCACAAAAAAGAACCAGGCGGCAATCGCCAGGCCCGAGGCGCGTGTGCGCTCGTGCGTGAGCACCGACAGCAGCACGGCCAGGCTCAAAAAGGCCAGCCCCAGCAGCACCGAGCTGGCCATGAAGCCGCCATAGTGGAATAGCCCCGCCCAGCTGAACTGCCGATACAACAGCACCGCGACCAGGCCAAATCCTGCGAGGGTCGAAAGCGTGAGTGCTGCCGCCAGCCCCAGGTACTTGCCCAGCAGCAGCTCCAGCCGCGTGATGGGCAGCGACAGCAGCAGGTCGAGCGAGCCGCGCTCGCGCTCGCCCACGATGGCGTCAAAGCCCAGCAGCAGCGCGATCAGCGGGATCAGGTAGATGACGAGGCTGACCAGGCTGGCGATGGTGAACTCGATGGAGCGAAAGCCCACCGTGCCCTGCTGCGCGCCGCCAAAGTAGGCGATGGCCAGCGAGAACACGGTGAACACCAGCGCCACGGCCAACACCCAGCGGTTGCGCATGCGGTCGCGGAACTCCTTGCCCGCGATGGTGAAGATTTGGGTCAGTTCCATATCAATGATCCGTTGAGTTGCAAGCCGCCAGCGGCTGTTGAAACTGGCGCATGCTGGGCCAGGGGCGCCGTGCAAGGGCCGCCCCGCCGCACGGGCGGCGTCCCTCTTGTCCCTCTCCCCACGCGCAGCGTGAGAGAAGGGGAGAAGAAGAGGATGAGGCGAAGCCGCTCAGGGGGTTGTCGCTTCATGATCCGCGCAGCCCGAAGTACACGTCTTCGAGCGAAGGTTCGTGGATGTTCACATCCAGCAGCCGTGCGCCCAGCGGCGCCACTGCGGCGAGCACGGCCATCTTGGCGCTGCGGGGGCATTCCACGTGCAGTCCGTCGGGGGTGGCCGTGGTCGTGATGCCGGGCAGCGAGGCCAGTGCCAGCACACCCGCCGCTTGGTCCGTGGCGGCCAGCGTGAGGGCGATGGCCAGCGGCATGTGTGTCTGCTCGCGCAGCGCTTGCACGCTGCCCAGGGCCTGCAGCTTGCCAGCGGCCAGGATGGCCAGGCGGTCCACACGCTCTTGCAGCTCGGCCAGGATGTGGGAGGTGATGACGATGGTCACGCCCCGGGCCTGCAGCCCGCGCAGCGTGGCGTAGAAGTCGCGGATGGCCTGGGGGTCCAGGCCGTTGGTGGGCTCGTCGAGCAGCAGAACCTGGGGCTCGCCCAGCAGGGCCTGTGCAAACCCTAGGCGCTGGCGCATGCCCTTGGAGTATTCGCGCACGGCGCGGTTGCCCGCGTGGGCCAGGCCCACGCGTTCCAGCAGCGCGGGGCATTGCGTGAGGGGCGCACCCTTGAGGCGGGCGAAGAAACGCAGTGTCTCCAGCCCGTTCAGGTTGTCGTAGAGCACCACGTTCTCGGGCAGGTAGCCCAGGTGGCGGCGGGCGGCACGAAAGTCGCGGCCCTGCACAGTGGCGCCGCCCACCCGGATCTCGCCCGAGGTGGCGGGTGTGAGGCCCAGGATCATCTTGAACAGCGTGCTCTTGCCCGCGCCGTTGTGGCCGATGAGGCCAAAGATCTCGCCGCGCGCGATGCGCAGGTCGATGCCGTCCACGGCGTGCAGTGCGCCGTAGTGCTTGTGCGCGCCCCGCACCTCGATGGCGGGGGGCTCGCTCAGGTCAATGGGGGGAGGGTTGCGTGTCACGCTGAAAATTCCGTTGAGGTTGGTTCGGTTGCATGCGGGGCTTGGGGTCCACCACCGTGGGCACGCGCAGCACCGGAAATTGCTGGCCCACCAGGCGCAGTGCCTGTACGGCGGGGCTGGCCAGCAGCAGCTTGATGGTGGGGTGGCGCCAGGTCAGGCGGTCCACCATGTCGTTGGCTTCGTAAGGCACATCGCCCACGCCGTTGCCGTCGCGGTCCCAGCCCAGGTAGTTGCTCCAGTGGTTGCCGCCGCCGGTGCCCCAGCGCTCGTCGCGGGCGCCCACGTAACGCACCTGTTCGCGGTTGCCGACGAAGTCGTTGTTGTCCACCTTGTTGCGGGTGGAGCCGGCCGACAGGTGCACGCCCACCGTGTTGCGCGCCACCAGGTTGCCGCGCAAGGTGACGTACTCCACGTCGTAGATGAAAAAGCCCCGGTTGTTCTCGGCCACCACGTTGTTCTCGATCACCGAGTCCTGCATGGTGCGCAGCATGATGCCGTGGTCGGTGTTGCCCCAGGCGCGGTTGTTGCGCACCACCTGGTCGCGCACTTCCATCAGCGCCAGGCCGCCCCGGTTGTAGTAGGTGTCGTTGTCCTCCCACAGGTTGTAGTAGGAGTTCATGTAGTGCGTGCCGTAGCGGCTGTGGTGCAGCTTGTTGCCGCGAAAGACGGCGTGGTGCGATACGTCCACATACAGCGCGTCGCGCACAAAGCTGATCTGGTTGCCCTCGATGCGTGCGCCCGTGGTGTTGTACAGCTGCACCCCGTTGCCACGCTGGGACGAGCCCACATCGCGCAGGCCGGTGATGGTGTTGTGCAGCACCTGCACGTCGTTGGCTTTCTCGATCCACAGGCCGAACAGGTTGTAGGTGAGGTCGTTGTGGCGCACCACGGCACGGTGGGCACCGGGGTAGATGTAGATGCCCGCGTTCTGGTCCTTGAGGCTGGTGCCCGAGTCGCGCACGATCAGGCCCTCGATCACCACGTCGGGCGCGGTGACGCGGATGGTGTCGCCCTGCTGGCCGCCGCTGAGCGTGGGGCGGTCGATGCCGCGCAGCGTCAGGGCTTTGTCGATGCGCAGGTTCACACGGTAGGCGCCGCGCAGCACCTCCACCGTGTCACCCGGTTTGGCGGCCTGGATGGCAGCTTGCAGGTCTTGCCCGGGGCGCACCTGCACGGTGGCAGCGTGGGCGGGCAGGGCCAGCAGGCACGCAGCCAGCGCCACGAGTGCGGTGAATGCGGTGGCAGCAAGGGGGGGCTTCATCACGCCAATCCCACCACGGCCTTGATGGCCAGGAACAGCGCCGCGCCGATCAGCAGGTTCTTGAAGCCCACGTAGCTCAGCATGTCCATCACGCCCGCCCGGCGGTACTGGCCCTGCCACCAGGGGCCGTCCTTCACATAGCGCTTGCCCGACAGTCGGATCAGTACCTCGTACACGCTCCAGCCAAACCACCAGCCGATGATGGCGCCCGACGACAACGTGCCCATGGCGGTCATCACCCAGGCCACGCTGGCGGCGATGGCCAGCGAGAAGCCCGCGATTTGCAGGCCACGGCCTGAGGCCCAGCCTTCGCGGCTCCAGGGCCACAGGTGGTCCACCAGCTCCAGCCCGATCCAGCGCAGGCCTTGGCTTCCAGCCTTGTGGGCGGGGTGTGCAGGCGTTGTGGGCATGCGTGGGTCGGGCCCCTGGGCGGCCTTGGCCGAGATCTGGTCCTGCACCGTGGCAGGGTGGATCGGGATGAAGTAGCCGTTGGCGCCGATGGGCGTGATCTCCAGGCCATCCTTTTCGCGGCGCTTGCGTTCCTTGGCCAGGGGTGGGCAGCCCTTGGTGTCGGTGTAGAGCACCATGCAGTCGAGGCAGTGCAGGCACTCGCGGTGGTCGATGCGGCCATCGGCGTCAATCGCCTGGGCGCCGCAGCCCACGGCGCAGGCCTTGCAGCTGTTGCAGTCCTGCTTGCGCTTGAGGCCAAACCAGCGGAACGTGCTGGGCATGCCCAGCGAGGCGCCCAGCGGGCAGATGTATTTGCAATAGGGCCGCTCGATGAAGATCGAAACGCCCAGGATGGCCGCCACAAACAGGCTGTAGGGCCAGGCGCGGTTCAGCACACCGACGAGGAAGGTGGTCTTGAACGGCTCCACCTCGGCCAGCTTCTCAGCCAGTCCCATCGAGAACATCGAAACCACCAGCAACCCGAAGAACACCGCGTACTTGATCCACTTGAGCCGGTCGTGCCACTTTTGCGGCAGCTGGGTCTGAAAACGCTTCAGGCCCACCGCGCGCGCGATCTTGTAGATGCCCTCCTGCAGTGAGCCAAACGGGCACATCCAGCCGCAGAACAACCCGCGCCCGAACAGGAACACCGTGACGATGATGAAGATCCAGAACAGGAAGATGAACGGGTCGGACAGGAACAGCGACCAGGTCCACTGGAACAGCAGCGAATGGAACCAGGTCAGCACCTGCGTGATGGAGGGCTGCGCCATGGCGCCAAAGCCGATCCAGCCAATGCTGAGGGCCCAGAAGCTGTACTTGAAGGCGTTGACGGGCCACTTGTTCTTGTGGGTGGACAGGCGGGTGAGCTTTTCGCGCAGGGCGTAGACCACGCTCACGGCGACCAGCAGCACGGCAAACAGCGCAATCTCCAGCGCACGCGACTTCCACACGCGCACCCAGGGGGCATCGGGCTCCTCAATGGTGGGGCGCCCGCCTTGCAGCGTGGCGGCGGGCAGCCAGTAGGGCGTGTCGAAGCTGGTGAAGCTGCGCGTGCCGGTGGCCCGGTCCACGCGGTTGCCCAGAAAGCTCAGCTTCCACGGATAAGCCGCCGAGAACGCACTCGAGCGGATGATGAAGATGACCGACTCGTTGTAGCTGGGTGCGCCTGCGGCCTCGATGCCGTACAGGTTGAGCGCGTCCAGGTCGCGGAAGGTGAATGAATCTGCGCCCTGGCGCACCTGCACGCGGTCGTAGATGCCGCCGCGCACGAAGCCCGAGCCCTTGAACGATTCCTTGCCACCGGTGCGGACGATGAAGAAGGCGTGTTCGCCCTCCTTGAGCTGCAGGCGCAGGCTGTTCCAGCCGTTGTCGCCCAGCAGGCTCTTGCCAATGTCGGGGTGGTTCAGGTCGCCAAACCACAGCTCGATGAACGGGTCGGGGCCTTTGTCCAGGCCCACCTGTTCGGGCAGCACCCGCAGGCGCTGCACGGTGCCTTGTTGCACCAGTTCGGCCCAGCTCAGGCGCTTGCCGGTCTCGGCATAGCGAGCGGGCTCGCGCACCGTGGGCGCAAGGATGCCCACCTGTCGCGCCACAGCCGAGCCCGAGGCCATCATGACCTGGTTCTGCGCGATGACGGTGACCGTGGCACCCGAGATGGCGTCCAGGCCCAGCACGTTCTCATCGGGGCGCGACTGGCCCACCTCGATCTTGTCGGCCACCGACTTGCCCAGGTACTGGGCGTTGAATTTCAGCAGCGCGGATTCGGGAATGCCCAGCAGCAGGATGGGCTCGGAATGCTTGAGCACCTTCACGCCCACAAAGCGGCCCTGTGTGTCCATGCCGATCAGCGTGACCACGGGTTTGCCGGAGTAGGCGGGGGTGTCTGTGATGTCGGTGGAGAGCATCACGTAGCCCAGCAGCTTCTTTTGCGCGCTGTCGTTGTCGTAAGCCTCTACGTAGGGAGGCTGACCCTTGCGTTCAGAGAAATGGCTGGCGCCTGGAAACACGTCCTTGCACGGCACCAGCGCGCACATGTCGCGCGCGGTAGAGAGTTCCGCAGGCAGCTCGGCCTCGTAGGCGCCTGCCGCAGCATGCGCGCGCGGCGCCAGCCAAAGGGCTGCCAGCAAGACCAGAAGAAGCGTGGCGAACTGCCGACGGAGGGAAATCATGGGACTATCTTTTTGATAGCTGCTAGCGCTTATTCATCAAGCGCTAGCGGCCAATATGATGCGAAGTGGAGCGCAGTCGTCGCAACTGGCGCGCCCCAGGCCAGGGATGCAGAGCAAGGGCCGCCCCGCAGCGAGTGCATCGTCCCCCTTCCCGGCGAAGCCGAGAGAAGGGGGAAGGCGCGCAGCGCCTCAGGGGGATCGCCCTGGTTAACCCTCCACAATCATCCGAGTGCGCATTTCCAAATGCAGCGCATGGCAGAAGTGCGTGCAATAGCACCAGAACACACCGGGCTTGTCGGCCACGAAGCTCACCGACTTGGTCTCCAGCGGGTTCACGATGAAGTTCACGTTGTAGTTCGGGATCGCAAAGCCGTGGGTCAAGTCTTCGATCTTGTCCAGGTTGGTCAGGATCAGCGTGACCTCGTCACCCTTCTTGAGCTTGAACTCGCGCAGGCTGAACGCCGGGGCTTGCGAGGTCATCTTCACGGTGACCTTCTTGCCATTGCGGAACACGCCGGACTCCTTGGGGTCCTTGACGGCCAGCGGGAACTCGTCGAGCGTGTAGACCTGCTTGGGACGCACCAGGTCGCGCTTGAAGATGATGAAGTCATGGGGCTCGCCGCGCACCGGGTGGTCGGCCAGCAGCACCATCTTTTCGCCAGAGATGTCGATGAGCTGTTCGTTCTCGGGGTGCAGCGGGCCCACGGGCAGGAAGCGGTCCTTGGAGAACTTGCAACCCACGGCCAGGATCTTGCCGTCGGCGGCCTTGGTTTCGGACTGCGAGGCGTTCAAGTGGCCGGGCTGGTATTGCACATCGAGGCGGTCCACCACGTACTTGGCGGTCTTGTCGCCTGCGTGGAACTTGATGGCAGCCTCCACGTTCCACTTCACGACCTGGCTGTCCAGGAACAAGGTGGTGTAGGCATTGCCACGGCCGTCGAACGCGGTGTGCAGCGGGCCCAGGCCCAGTTCCACTTCGGCCACGATGGCGGAGTCCAGCTTTTCAAGCTTGCCGTCAAAGTAGTCCAGCACCTTAGCCAGCTCGATCACGGTGCCGGTGGGCGAGAGCTTGCCGGCGCAGATGAAGTACTTGCCATCGGGGCTGGCGTTCACGCCGTGCGGGTTCTTGGGCACCGACACATAGGCCGTGAGGGCGGTCTTGGGGTCCTTGTTGGCTTCGTGCGTGCCGTCCACCACAGGCACCTTGCTGGTGCCGATGGTCTTGAACTTGCCGGCCTTCACGGCGGCTTCGATGCGGCCCACGTTGAAGAACAGGCAGGCGTCGCGCTCGGCGGACATCATGTCCTCGTACTTCGCGCCCATCTCGGTGTTGTACTGGTTGGTGGCGGCCAGCTTGCCGTCGTACGACGTGGCCACCAGGTCGCAGTTGCCGTCGATCAGCACTTGCCAGCGCACTTCCATCGTTTCTGCATCCACGCAGCTGAACATGGAGCGGTATTTACTGGAGTCTTCGGTGCCCGTGTTGGGCATGGGAATCGCGAACTCACCGCCGCAGAACACGCGCGTGGTGTAGTTGATGGCCGGGTCCACCGGGTCGGCCTTGTCCGGGAAGATGCCGTGAAAGCCCTGCACGTTGGGCAGCTTGGTGATCTTGTCGCACACGAAGTAATCGAGGCGGATGCGCGCGATGCGGCTGTTGATCTTGTCGTTGATCCAGGCGTAGCGGCCGTCGTAGTTGCCGTCCTTGTACGAGGCATGGGTGTGGTGGGTGTCGGCCACCGTGTATTCGAGGTGACCATCGGCCTTGGTGCCCATCACCGCCTTGGACTCGTTGGTGATGCCCCAGCCCACCAGGGCGTCAGGCACGAAGCAGGGGATGCGTGTGATTTCGCGGCCCGAGGGCAGACCCAGTACGCGCATGTCGCCCGTGTGGCCGCCGCTCCACAGACCGTAGTAGGTGTCCAGTTCGCCGGGCTTGAGGTGGGGGTTGGCTCCGCCGGCCGCGTGGCTGGCGGCGGGGGCTGCCGATGCCGGTGCTGCAGGGGTGGCAGCACTGGGCTTTTCGGTGCAGGCGGCCACACCTGCGGTCAGGCCCACGAGGGCGGCGGTGTTGATGAAGCTGCGTCGGCCCAGGCCGGCGTTGGCGGGTTGCAGGTCTTTTTTATCGCTCATGGTTTACCTCTTTAGGATGGCTCAGGAAAAAACAGGGGGAGCCCGCGCTGGCGGGCGATGGTGCGAAAGGGGAGGCTCCAGCGGCTGGCGGTGCCAGGTGGCATAGATCAGCGGTGCGGGCGGTGGCGGCACTGTTGCGGCCACCTGGGGCGGCGGTGCATCGGCAGGCAGGCACAGGGGGCAGTCCAGGCTGGCGGCGTCTGCCGGGGCCATGCCGTCGGGGGTCTGCACCACCCACTTGGCTGCGCCGGTGCCAGAGCACACCAGCTCCATCGCCCGGGGGTGCAGGGCCGGGGATGCAGCCGCCACCAGCAGTGCGAAGACGAAACAGGCCAATACCCACAGTCGCAGTGATCGGTGTTGGCAGGTGAGTAACATGGCGGTGATAATAGATTCACCTAATATGAATCATATTGATCTGGGTCATCCTTTGGCGGGGCGCCCCCCTGTCCATCAGGGCCCTGCCAAATTACATTGCTTTCACTGTTGGAGCCGATGGCTGGCAAGGCGCTGTGTATGGCCTGTGTTGCCTTTGGCCTTGAATGTTTGACGGTTTGGACTTAACGAAAGACAGGATGTTTGAGATGAAAAAAATTTCCATGGTGTGTGCGGCGGCGGCTTTGGCGTTGACCCTGGTCGGATGTGGTGACAAGAAGCCTGCGGAAGCCCCAGCGGCAGCGGCACCGGCCCCTGCGGTGGCAGCTGCGCCTGCAGCCCCCGCTGCGCCAGAAAACACAGTAGGCAAATCGGTGTACGGCAAAACCTGCGCGATGTGCCACGCCGCCGGTGTGGCCGGCGCCCCCAAGCCCGGGGACAAGGCCGACTGGGGCCCCCGCATTGCGCAGGGCAAAGACGTGTTGTACAAGCACGCCCGCGAAGGCTTTACCGGTGCCAAGGGCATGATGCCGGCCCGTGGCGGCGGCGCCAGCCTGACGGACGATGAAGTCAAGGCCGCTGTGGACTTCATGGCCGATCAATCCATCTGACGGAGGCGGCATGCGGCACAAAGCCTTCTCCTCTGCGGTGCCTGCCCTAGGGCGTCGGCGCTTGGTCATGGCGGTGCCGCTGCTGGGCGGCTTGGCCTGGGCTTGGTCAGGCCGTGCCGCTGCGCTGGAGGCCGCGCCAGGTGCCGTGCAAGGCGTTGTCCTGCGCGACCGCCAGACACTGCTGGGCACGGCGGTGGATATCGTGGTGCAAGGCACGGATACGGCTGAGCTGCGGCAAGCGGTGGACCAGGCCTTTGCCCGCATGCAGACGCTGCAGGCCTTGTTCAGCCGCTTTGAACCCCACAGTGCAGTGCGCCGCATCGGCGATGCTGCGGGCGTGCGCGCAGTGCCGGTGCCGCCGGTGGTGATGGGCGTGCTGCAAGAGGCCCAGCGCGTGTCTGCCGCGACCGGAGGCGCTTTTGATGCCACCGTGGGTGGTCTCAAGGCCTGGCATTTTGGGGCGGGTGAGCAGCGCATGCCCGATGCCCGCGAAGTGGCTCGCCAGTTGCAGTACGTCAATGCCGGGGCGCTGGTGCTGGATGCGCGTGCTGGCACAGCGTTTTTGCAGCGGCCCGGCATGGCGCTGGACTTGGGGGGCATTGCCAAGCTGCCGATTCTGGAAGCGGGCATGCAGGTTTTGCAGGCGCATGGCATAGCCAACGCCATGGTCAACGGTGGTGGTGATGTGCTGGTGCAAGGCCAGTTGCAGGGCCGACCGTGGCGCGTGGGGCTGCGCGACCCGCGTGCACCGTCGCAGTTGCTAGGGGCTGTGGCGTTGCAAGGCCCCGCCGTGGTGGCGTCGTCAGGCGACTACGAGCGCTGCTTCATGCATGCGGGGCAGCGCCAACACCATGTGCTGGACCCCCACACGGGCTGGCCTACGCAAGGCGTGCACGGCGTGAGCCTGGTGGCCCGCTCGGTGGCCGAAGTCAACGGCCTGGGCACTGCCATGATGGTGCGGGGCCCCGAGGCCGGCCGGGCTCTGGCTGAGCAAACCCCGGGCCTGGCAGTGCTGATGGCGCGAAGCGATGGCAGCATTTGGCAGTCTGCGGCAATGCAGCGCAGGCTGGTGTCGGTGTAGTCACGGCCACTTTGCGCGGTTCAGCCATTCGCAGCGGACATGCGACAGGTCGTGGGCAGCGTTTCAGCGCTGTGGTCTGAGTGATCTGGCTACAGCGCTGGCGGTTTGCTCAATTGCCCGGTGCCTGGGCTTGTTCGCAATGCACCTGGATCAACTCGCGCTGTGCCAGCGTGCTGCCGAACCGCACAGCGCTGAGGCAGCCGCCCCAGACGCAGCCTGTGTCCAGCCCCAGCAGGTGAGGGCGGTTCAACCAGCCCAGCGTGGACCAATGGCCAAAGGCCATCACCGTGTTTGCTGTGCGGCGGCCTGGTGCTTCGAACCATGGCACCAAGCCTGCCGGGGCGCTGGCTGCGCTTTCGGTACTTTCAAAATCCATCACCCCCTCTGGCGAGCAAAAGCGCAGGCGCGTGAAGGCGTTGACGATCACCCGCAGCCGATCGGTGCCTTGCAGGGCGCTGCTCCAGCGGTCAGGCAGGTTGCCGTACATCTGGTGCAAAAAATCAGGCAGGTCGGGGCCCTTCAATACAGCATGCACTTCATCGGCCAAAGCCAGTGCGTCTTGCGCCGTCCACTGCGGCAATACGCCTGCGTGCACCATCAGCAGCGTTTCGCCCGCATGTTCGTGCTGGCGTGTCAGGGGTTGGTGGCGCAGCCACTGCAGTAGTACATCCCGGTCTGGGGCGTCCAGCACGTGGTGGAGCGTGTCGCGCTTGGAGGGCTTGCGCGCGCCATGGGCGGCCGCCAGCAGGTGCAGGTCGTGGTTTCCGAGCAGCGCGCGCAGCGCGTCGCCATGGGCGGCGCAGCGGCGCAGCACGGCCGCCGATTCGGGGCCGCGGTTGACCAGGTCGCCCAACAGGTAAACGGTGTCGCGGCTGGGTGAAAAACCAATGCTATCCAAAAGCCTGCCCAATGCGCTGTCGCAGCCTTGAATGTCGCCGATGCAGTAAATAGCCATGTCGTTCCAAAAAGGGGTATCGCGCTGATTTTCCGCCAAGTCAGCTTCGTAGGGCGCTCTCCTGCCAATACCGCGCAGCCTGCACCGCAATGGTCAAATGGCGGTGTGGTGAGATACACAGATTTTCTGATGTGGGTGATGTCGGTATTGGCAGACCAGACCGTGGCCAGATTCTGAATGGGCCCATTCCATGCAAGAGGTGGCGTGGCTATGCCCCGGGAGGGTTGGACGGGGCTGCGGGCGCTGGGGGCTGAATCGCTGACCCTAAATACAGTCTTTTTGAAGGCGTTATTTGAATTCCTTGCGGAACTCCATCAATTTTCCGGACTCAAGGGCACTGGGCGCTATTTTTTTCTTATAATCGCGAAACTGCCCTACTTACTTTTGATTACGCACCATGACCACTTACAAAGAACTGCTGAAGCAACGTGAAGCCCTGGAGCAACAAATCAGCGAAGCCCGCCGACGCGAACTGAGCGACGCTGTGAACCAGGTCCGTGCTTTGGTGGCTGAATTTGGTTTGACTTCGCAAGACGTATTCCCCACGGGCCGCGCACGCAGCGCCAGCGCAGGTACCAAGGTCGCTCCCAAGTACCGCAATCCCGCCACCGGTGAAACCTGGACAGGCCGTGGCAAGGCGCCCAAGTGGATTCAAAACGAAAACCGTGAGCAATTCATCATTTAATGACCGGCATTCACGGTCAATATAAAAAAAGCCCGCGTTAGCGGGCTTTTTTTATGGCTGCTCCATTGGCATGCAGGTTTCCAGGATTTTGTCACCAGCCATTGCAGCAGGGTTTTGGGCCCATCGGTGGAAAAAGTGGACTGCGTTTTACACCCGCATCGTTCCCAGCGGTTTTCCACGCAAACACTTCGGTGTCATTTTGACGTTTTGGAAACAATGTGACTCCTGCGGTGTGCTTCATCACTACCACCCCCTTTCCTAATCAAAGTTAAAGATGCGGTTGGGGCTTTGGGTGGCATTGCGATGGGCCAGTTTGGGGCGTTGGCATATTGCTGCCTGAGAACTGCGCAATACAGGTGCGGCGCGCTTTTCCTGTCGGGCGATGGGCGTTCAGCGTAAGAAGGGTTGGTGCTTTGCGGGCTTCTCTTGTGCCGCAAGGTGGTGCGTGCGCGGTTTAAGTCGTTAACCCGCTTGGGGTTATCCGTAGACGTGTCTTGGTTATGCCCGCCAATGGAGTTTCCGTTTCACGCACGATGGCTCCTGCGTTCTGTGTGTGAATCATCGTGCCCTGGGCCTTGTGGCCTTGGCCTTTTCCCTCGTGGTGCCCCCTCGCCATAGCGGCTGCAGCCGGATGTCCCCACGATTGCATCCTGGCCCGAGGGTGCCAGAATGGAAGCAACGCCCCCAGAACCTGTGGATGACCTTTCGTGCCCTCGAAAAGACCGTTAACGGGTTCTGACGCCCGGTCGTGCCACAGTGCTCTGGTGCTTGTGGCAAATGACCGGGCGGGAGGGGCCCACGCTCTTTGAACCGGTTTCTCCCCCGTTGTCTTCACAGGAGTTCGCCATGGCCTCATCGCCCAAGCCAGCCACAGCCTTGCCGTCTGCCCCCGCGCACCACGCGTTTTCCTACACCCTCCAGCGCTTTCAGACAGCGTCTGGCAAAGAGGGGCAGTTCTATTCCCTGCCCGCGCTGGCCAAGCAGTTCCCCCAGATCCGCCGCTTGCCCGTATCGATCCGCATCGTGCTCGAATCGGTGCTGCGCAACTGCGATGGCCGCAAGGTGACGGCCGAGCATGTCAAGGAGTTGGCCCACTGGGCGCCCAATGCAGACCGCAAGGACGAGATCCCGTTCGTGGTCTCGCGCGTGGTGCTGCAAGACTTTACCGGCGTGCCGCTGCTGGCCGACCTGGCTGCCATGCGCAGCGTGGCCGCGCGCCTGGGCAAGAACCCCAAGAAGATCGAGCCGCTGGTGCCCGTGGACCTGGTGGTGGACCACTCGATCATGGTCGACCACTACGGCAAGAAGAATTCGCTCGACCTGAACATGAAGCTCGAATTCCAGCGCAACCGCGAGCGCTACGAGTTCATGAAGTGGGGCATGCAGGCCTTTGACACCTTTGGCGTGGTGCCCCCGGGCTTTGGCATCGTGCACCAGGTGAACCTCGAATACCTGGCGCGCGGTGTGCACAAGCGCAAAGATGGCGTCTACTACCCCGACACCCTGGTGGGCACCGACAGCCACACCACCATGATCAACGGCATTGGCGTGGTGGGCTGGGGCGTGGGCGGCATTGAGGCCGAGGCCGCCATGCTGGGCCAGCCGGTGTACTTCCTCACGCCCGATGTGGTGGGCTTTGAGATGACCGGCCAGCTGCGCGAAGGCGTGACGGCCACCGACCTGGTGCTCACCGTGACCGAGCTGCTGCGCCAGCACAAGGTGGTGGGCAAGTTCGTGGAGTTCTTTGGCGAAGGCACGCGCACCCTGGCGCTGCCCGACCGCGCCACCATCGGCAACATGGCGCCCGAATACGGCGCCACCATGGGCTTCTTCCCGGTCGATGAAAAAACGATTGACTACTTCCAGGGCACGGGCCGCACCAAGGGCGAGATCGAAGCGTTTGAGGCCTACTTCAAGGCCCAAGGCCTGTTCGGTGTGCCGCTGGCGGGCGAGGTGGACTATTCGCAGGTTGTCAAACTCGACCTCGGCAGCGTCACCCCCAGTCTGGCGGGCCCCAAGCGCCCGCAGGACCGCATCGAACTGGGCCAGGTCAGCAGCCAGTTTGCCGACTTGTTCAGCAAGCCCAATGCACAAAACGGCTTTAACCGCCCGGCCGAACTGCTGCACACCCGCCACCAGATCCACCGGGGCCAGGACGTGGTGCAGGAGGCCGCTCCCAAAGAGCAACCCGCGCCCGCAGGCGCACCGCGCTCCCTGGCCGAGATGGAGAGCAACAAGCCCGCTTTGGCCACAGCCCACGCCGACGCCACGGCCGTCATGCCAACCAAAGGTGCCGACCCCACGGTGGGCAATGGTGACGTGCTGATTGCCGCCATCACCAGCTGCACCAACACCAGCAACCCCAGCGTGCTGCTGGCTGCCGGTCTGCTGGCCAAGAAGGCCGTGGAAGCAGGGCTCAAGGTGCAGCCGCACATCAAGACTTCACTGGCCCCTGGCTCACGCATCGTGACGGAATACCTCACGCAGACCGGGCTGCTGCCGTACCTGGAAAAGCTGGGCTTTGCGCTGGCGGGCTACGGCTGCACCACCTGCATCGGCAATGCGGGTGACCTCACGCCCGAGCTGAACGAGGCCATCACCAGTAACGACCTGGTCTGCGCGGCGGTGCTCTCGGGCAACCGCAATTTCGAGGCGCGCATCCACCCCAACCTCAAGGCCAATTTTTTGGCCAGCCCGCCGCTGGTGGTGGCCTATGCCATCGCGGGCACAGTGCTCAAGGACCTGATGACCGAGCCGGTGGGCCAGGGCAAGGGAGGCAAAGACATTTACCTGGGCGACATTTGGCCGACCAGCGATGAAATCCACGCCCTGCTGAAGTTTGCGATGAACGGCAAGGCCTTCCGCGAGAACTACGCCAAGGTGGCGTCCGACCCCGGCAAGCTGTGGGAAAAGATCAAGGGCGTGGGTGGCAACGCCTACACCTGGCCCGCCAGCACCTACATTGCCGAGCCACCGTTCTTTGCTCAATTTGCTATTGAAAAAGGAGCTGCTAGCGCTTATGAATCAA
Source organism: Acidovorax sp. 1608163 (assembly GCF_003669015.1). Classification (NCBI taxonomy): domain Bacteria; kingdom Pseudomonadati; phylum Pseudomonadota; class Betaproteobacteria; order Burkholderiales; family Comamonadaceae; genus Acidovorax; species Acidovorax sp. 1608163. The sequence goes on along the minus strand of NZ_CP033069.1, from coordinate 3,100,373 downwards.
GCGCTGGAGGCAAAAATGATGCCAAGCTTCCCTCGGTGCTGGGTGCCCGCGTCATGGCGCTGTTTGGCGACTCCATCACCACCGACCACATCTCGCCCGCAGGCTCCATCAAGGAAAGCTCGCCCGCAGGCCAGTGGCTGCTGCAGCACGGTGTGCAAAAGGCGGACTTCAACAGCTATGGCGCGCGCCGGGGCAACCACGATGTGATGGTGCGTGGCACCTTTGCCAACGTGCGCATCAAGAACCTGATGATTCCGCCCACGGCCGATGGCTCGCGCGAAGAGGGCGGCGTGACCGTGTTCCAGAACGAGGGCCCGCTGCAAGGCGAGAAGATGTTCATCTTCGACGCCGCCATGCAGTACATGGCGCAAAAGACCCCCACCGTGATCTTTGCGGGTGAGGAATATGGCACCGGCTCCAGCCGCGACTGGGCGGCCAAGGGCACGCAGCTGCTGGGCATCAAGGCCGTGGTGGCACGCAGCTTTGAGCGCATCCATCGCTCCAACCTGGTGGGCATGGGCGTGCTGCCGCTGCAGTTCAAGGCCGGGCAGTCGTGGGAGACGCTGGGCCTCCTGGGCAGCGAAGTCATCGATGTGGTGCCAGACCCCGCGCTCACGCCGCAAAGCGATGCCAAGCTGGTGATCCACCGTGGCGATGGCACCCACCAGGAGGTGATGGTGACCTTGCGCATCGACACCCCTATTGAGGTGGATTACTACCAGGCGGGAGGCATCCTGCCTTTTGTGTTGCGGCAACTGCTGCAGCCTTGAGGTGGGCCCGCCGGGGGGCAGGGGGTGTGCCAACGGTTTGGCGTTGGCGGCGTACCCGCGCCGCAACGGCGGGGAAGAGTGGATGGACAGGCGTTAACGCCTAGATACACTCAAAGCTGTGCAGAGCCTCTTTTGCGCAGGCTGCTGCGGTAGCGCCCCGACCCGTGTGGTGGAGGAGGTTCACCGATGGGGTCGGGAATGTGCGCAGCTGCTGCGTGTGCGGTTGGGGCTTTCAAGGTGGTGTGGTGTGCGGGCCTGCACGGGCGCCTTGCGGTGCGGGCTCCAAATGCTTGTTGTGGCTCACGTTTTCGAATCGGCCCCTGCCCTATGCGTTCTCTTTCTCGCCGCTCTCTTGCAGGCGCCTTTGCCTCAGATTCACCCGCTGTAACGGTGGTGCTGGTGGTGGCCGCCCTGGTGCTGTTGCTGCCGCCCCTGTCCGTGTTGCTGGGGGGCGAGGGGCATGCCCTGCACGGGGTTGAGCCTTTGATGGAACTGGCCTCGGTGCTGCTGGGGCTGCTGGTGGTTTCGGTCTCCTTGAACGTGCTGGATCCGCGCGAACAGGGCCGCTCCAACGTGCTGGTGGTGGGGTTTGGTCTGGCCGCGGTGTGCAATTTTCTGCACGGTGCCGTGGCCCACTCGCCCGAAGGGCATCTGGCAGCGGGCTCGGCCGATGTGTCGCTGTGGATGAGCACCTGGGCGCGCCTGGCAGAGTGGGTCGCGCTCACCTTGGTGGCGGCACGTTACTCCTTGCCGGGGCAGCCCCGTGCCTGGGCGGCGGCCGCGGGCCTGTGGGCGTTTGGCATGCTGTGGCTGGCTTCGGTGGGCGTGCCCACCTGGTTTGCGCACACGGGGCTGCGCAAGCCCCTGGGGCTGGTCCTGGTGATTGCGCTGGGGGCCACGGCCGTGTGGCTATACCGGGGCACTGCGGTGCAGGGACGCGAGCGATTCATGGCCTGGGCTGCGGGCGCTTTCATGTGCGGTGAGCTGGTGGTGGGCTTGGGGGGCGGCATGCAGGGCCAGCACTCCACTTGGGGCAACCCGCTGGCCCACGGCTTTCGGGTGCTGGCCTATGCGCTGCTGTTCCAGGGCGTTTTCATTGCAGGCATCCGTCGCCCTTATGTGCAGGTGCGTGAGGCGCAAGAGCGGCTGCGCGACAGTGAGTTAAGGCTGCAGCTGCTAGGGCGCAACCTGCCCCACAGCGTGCTCTACCAGATCGTGCGCGAGGCGGATGGCACCACCCGTTTTGTGCACATGGGGGATGCGATTGAGCGGCTCAATGGCGTGACGGCGGCGCAGGTGCTCAGCGACATGGAGGTGCTGCACCAACAGATCGTGCCCGAAGACCTGCAGGCGCTGGTGGCCGCGCGCCGCGAATCGTTTCACGCCATGGCATCGATGGAAGTGGTGGTGCGCATGCGCCGCCCGGACGGTGAGTTGCGCTGGATGCGGCTGAGCGCCTCGCCGCGTGCGCTGGAGGGTGGCCGGGTGATCTGGGACGGGGTGCAAAGCGACATCACCGCCGAACGCCAGGCCGAGGTGGCTGCCCATGCGCACGAGGCGCAGATGGCCGACGTGCTGCGGCGCGTGCCCGGCGGCGTGGCGCGCATCGACCGCGATCTGCGTGTGCTCTACATGAACGCGCAGCAGGCCGACTGGCTGCAGCAGCCGGTGCAGGCCCTGGAGGGGCAGCGCCTGCCCGAGGTGATTTCGCCCTGGCTCATGGCGCGATTGCGTGGGCCGATTGAGCAGGCGTTCACCGGGCAGACCGTGGTGTTTGAGCACCGGTCGGACTCCGAGAGGGGCACCCAATACTGGCGCACCACCATCGTGGCCGAATCGGCCGAGGGTCAGTCGCCCCCTGCGGTGGTGCTGTTTGCCTATGAATTGACGGATGTCAAGCGCATCGAGCTGGAGTTGGCTGAGCAAAAGACCCACCTGGCCAGCGTGGTCAACGCCATGCCCGACATGGTGTTCCTGAAAGACGTGGAGGGTGTGTACCTGGCCTGCAACCCCGTGTTTGAGCGGTTTGCGGGCCGCCCGGAGCGGGACCTCCTGGGCCTGACCGACCTGGATTTTGTGCCCGAGGCTGACGCCCAGAGGTTCCGGGCCATGGACCGCCGGGCCATTGCGGCCTGGCAGCCAGTGGTGTACGAGGAGACTTTGACCTTTGCCGAAGACGGCTACCAGGGCCAGTTTGAAACCATCAAAACCCCCATCCGCGATTCGCAAGGCCGCGTGACCGGTGTGCTGGGGGTGTGCCGAGACATCACAGACCGCAAGCGAGCAGAGCAAGAGATAGAGCGCCTGGCGTTCTACGACGCCCTGACAGGCCTGCCCAACCGGCGCCTGCTGCTGGACCGGCTGCAACGCTCCATCGCCGCAGGCCAGCGCACCAAAGCCCAAGGCGCGCTGCTGTTCATCGACCTGGATAACTTCAAAGACTTGAACGACACCCTGGGCCACGACATGGGCGACCAGCTTTTGTCGCAAGTGGCCGCGCGATTGGTGGGCAGCGTGCGCGAAGCCGACACCGTCTCACGCTTTGGGGGCGACGAATTCGTGGTCATGCTGGAAAACCTCAGCGCCGACCTGCACGAAGCCGCCACCCAGGCAGAAATCGTGGCTGACAAACTCCTGGCCAGCCTGAACGAACCCTTTGCGCTGGACGGAGGCCAACACTACAGCACCCCCAGCATCGGCATCACCCTGTACGGAGAACAACGCCTGACGGTCGACGAACTGCTCAAACGCGCAGACCTGGCCATGTACCAGGCCAAAGCCGCAGGACGCAACACCCAACGCTTCTTTGACCCCGACATGCAAGCGGCGGTGAACGCCCGCTCCAACCTGGAAGCCGACCTGCGCCAAGGCCTGGCACGGGGCGAACTCATGGTGCACTACCAACCCGTGGTGGACCACGACGGCAAACTCGTGGGAGCAGAAGCCCTGGCACGCTGGCGCCACCCCCAGCGCGGCATGATCAGCCCGGCAGACTTCATCCCCCTGGCAGAACAAACCGGCCTCATCCTGCCGCTGGGGCAAACCGTACTGCACACCGCCTGCAGCCAACTGGCCACCTGGGCGCAAAACCCGGCCACAGCGCACCTGACCCTGTCCGTGAACGTCAGCGCCCGGCAATTCAGACAAGCAGGCTTCGTGGCCCAAGTGCTGGGCACCTTGAAAGACTGCCAGGCCGACCCGCACCGACTCAAACTCGAACTCACGGAAAGCCTGCTGCTGGGAGACATAGAAGACACGATAGAGCGCATGGAGCAACTCAAGAAAGAAGGAGTGGGCTTTGCGCTGGACGACTTTGGCACGGGGTACTCGAGCTTGAGCTACCTCAAGCGGCTGCCGCTGGACCAGGTGAAGATAGACCAGAGCTTTGTGAGGGACGTGCTGAGCGACCCGAACGACGCGGCGATTGTGAGGACGATCCTGGCGCTGGCCAAGAGCCTGGACCTGGAGGTGGTGGCCGAGGGGGTGGAGACGGCGGGGCAGCTGGGGTTTTTGAGGCTGCACGGGTGCGAGGGGTTCCAGGGGTATCTGTTTGGCAGGCCTGTGCCTGTGGACGTGTTCGAGCGCGACCATGACCTGAGCCACCCTGAGGGCGCACAGCCCACGCAATCCCCACCACCCGGGGCGCGTGCATGACCGCAGCGGTGCTCTGGATTGACGAGGATGTGGCACACGCGCAGGCAGCCCAGGCGCTGCTGGCCACCACGCTGCCCGATTGCCGGGTCGTGCACGGCACTTGCGCGGCTGATGCGGCGGGGGCGTTGGCCTCGCAGGCGTGGCGTGCTGTGGTGCTGTGCCTGCCACCCACGGCCACCGATGTGGCCGGGCCGCTGGCGCTGTGCGCCGGGCACCCCGTGCTGCTGTGTGTGGCCCCGGCGCAAGAGGCGCTGGCCGCGCGGGGCTTTCGCTGTGGGCTGGGTGATTACGTGCTGCGCGCGCAGGTGCCTCTGGACGCGGATGGCGCGGCGGCCCATGCGCACCTGCCCGAGTTGCTGCAGCGGCTGGCCGCGCTGTTGCAGCAGCCCGCCTTGCCCCTGGGGCCAGAGCAGCCCCAGGCGCTGGGGCAATTGCAGCGGCAGCGTCTGGCGCTGCAGGCCACGCTGGGGCGCATGAGCCAAGGCATCTTCAAGACCGGGCCCGACGGCCGTGTGCACATCTACAACCAGCGCGTGCTGGAGTTGCTGGACCTGCCCGAATCGCTCATGACCACCCAGCCCACGCTGGCGCAGGTGACGCAGGTGCAGGCGCAGCGCGGTGATTTTGGCGATGGCTATTCGCTGGTGGATGCGCGCGGGCAGGCGTACGTGGCCCAGGGGGCTGTCGCGGCATCGCCCGCCCTGTACTGGCGCGCCACCCGCGATGGCCGCACGCTGGAAGTGCGCACCACGGCGGTGGACGATGGCGGCCTGGTCCGCACCTTTGCCGATGTGAGCGACTATGTGCGCGTGGAGGCCGAGCTGCGCGAGAGCGAGGCGCGCTTTCGCTCGCTCAGCGATCTGTCGTCAGACTGGTATTGGGAGACCGATGCCCGAGGGTGCTTTGTGCAACTGGCGGGCGACTTGAGCATCAACGGCATCACCCAGGCAGACGTGCTGGGCCGCACCCGCTGGGAGCTGGGCGCGCTGAACATGAACGAGGCCGACTGGGCTACCCACCGTGCCGTGCTGGTATCCAAACAGCCCTTTCGCGACCTGGAACTGCAGCGCAGGCGGCCTGACGGCACCTTGCACTGGATCAGCGTGAGCGGCGTGCCCTTGCTGGACGGGCAGGGCGCTCTGCGGGGCTATCGCGGCGTGGGCCGCGACATCACCGAGCGCAAGGGCGTGGAAAGCCAGATTGAGCGCCTGGCGTTTTACGACGCCCTGACCGGCCTGCCCAACCGCAGGTTGCTGGTAGACCGGATGCAGCGTGCGCTCAAGACCGTGGCGCGGCGGCCTGTGCACGGTGCCTTGCTGTTCATTGACCTGGACAACTTCAAGGACCTGAACGACACCCAGGGCCATGACCAGGGCGACGAGCTGCTGGTGCAGGTGGCGCAGCGCCTGCAAGGCTGCGTGCGCGCCACCGACACCGTGGCGCGTTTTGGGGGCGACGAGTTTGTGGTGCTGGTGGAAGACTTGAACACGGAGGCCGCTCAGGCCAGTGCCGAAGCCGCCCTGGTGGCCAGCTACATCATCACCACGCTGGGCAAGCCCTATGCCATGGGGCCTTTGGGCGACACCAGCTACCACAGCACGCCCAGCATTGGCATTGCGCTGTTTGGTCCGCACCAGCCCTGCTCGGTGGACGAGTTGCTCAAACATGCCGACCTGGCCATGTACCAGGCCAAGGCCGCTGGCCGCAACACCCAGCGCTTTTTCGACCCCGAGATGCAGGCCGCCGCCCGCGCCCGCTCGGCGCTAGAGGCCGATCTGCGCCGGGGCCTGCAGCAGCAGGAGATGCGGCTGTACTTTCAGCCCGTGGTGGACTGCAGCGGCCAACTGCAGGGAGCCGAGGCTCTGGTGCGCTGGTACCACCCACAGCGCGGCGTGGTGGCCCCGGCCGAGTTCATCGGCATGGCCGAGCAGACCGGGCTGATCCTGCCGCTGGGCCAGTGGGTGCTGGAGGCCGCCTGCCAGCAACTGGTGGCCTGGTCGCGCACACGGCTCACGCGGGCGCTGTTCCTGTCGGTCAACGTGAGCGTGCGGCAGTTTCGGCAGGCCGATTTTGTGGAGCAACTGCTGCAGGTGCTGGAGCAGACCGGCGCCAACCCCGAGCGCTTGAAGCTGGAGCTGACCGAGAGCCTGCTGCTGGCCGATGTGGAGGACGTGATCGCCCGCATGCAGCAGCTGCGCGAGCGGGGCGTGGGCTTCTCGCTGGACGACTTTGGCACGGGCTACTCGTCGCTGAGCTACCTCAAGCGCCTTCCGCTCGATCAGCTCAAGATCGACCAGGGCTTTGTGCGCGACGTGCTCACCGACCCCAACGACGCGGCCATCGTGCGCACGATTTTGGCGCTGGCCAACAGCCTGGATTTGGGCGTGGTGGCCGAAGGGGTGGAGACGCAGGGCCAGCTTGAATTCCTCAAACAGCACGGCTGCCCGGCGTTTCAAGGCTATTTGTTTGGCCGCCCCATGCCTGTTGCGGTGTTGGAGGCCGCGCTGGTGCCCGCGGGCGTTGAAGCGTAAAACTTGATCTGGGGCAGGGCCTGTGCAGGCCCTGGGCGCCCCCGCAGGCCCGACAATGCGCGGATGAAAAAGCAGGTATTGATTGCAGGAGGCGGCATTGGCGGCATGGCTGCGGCACTGGCCGCGTCGCGCGCAGGGTGGGACGTGCGCATGTACGAGCGCGTGGCGGCGTTCTCTGAGGTGGGCGCAGGCGTGCAACTGGGGCCCAACGTGGTGCGCTGCCTGCAGGCCTGGGGCCTGCAAAAGGCCTTGCAGCAAGTCGCGGCCTTCCCCGACAAACTGCAGGTGCGCAGCGCCCTCAGCGGGCAAGAGCTGGGCACGCTGGCGCTGGGCCGCACGGCGGTGCAGCGCTACGGAGCAGCCTACGCCACCATCCACCGCGCCGACCTGCATGCCCTGCTGCACGAGGGCGTGCAGCGCTACACCGACGCCCAACTGCACCAGGGCCTGGCCATCGAATCCTTTGTGGATGCCAGCACCACCGCCCAAAGCGTGCCAGGGGCCGAGACCGTGGTGACGGTGCGCACCAGCCAGGGCAAAGAGATCGAGGGTGACGCCCTGATTGGCGCCGACGGCCTGTGGAGCCGCACCCGCACCCAGCTGCTGGGCTACCAAACCCCCCGGGTGACGGGGCACTTGGCCTACCGCGCCCTGGTGCCTCAAAGCGCGCTGCCACCCTCTTTGCGCACGCGCCAGGTCACCGCCTGGCTGGGCCCGCGCCTGCACATGGTGCAGTACCCCGTGCGCCGGGGCGAGCTGCAAAACCTGGTGGTCATCGTGCAAGGCCCCGCCCCCGCCAACCTGGAAACCTGGGACCACGACGCCAACGCCCGCGACCTGGAAGATGCCCTGCTCGGTACCAGCACCGCACTGCAGCACGCCGTGCACAGCGTAGAGGCCGCAGGCAGCGGCTGGCGCCTGTGGCCCCTGTGTGACCGGCCCCCCGTGCGCAACCCCGACGAGATGGCCCAGGGCCTGGTGGCACTGCTGGGCGACGCAGCCCACCCCATGCGCCCCTACTTGGCGCAGGGTGCAGGCATGGCGATTGAAGACGCCGCCCAGCTCGAAAGCGCCTTGTCCATGCACGACCTGGACGTGCCGCTGCGCCTGCGCCGCTACGCCGTCAACCGCTGGCAGCGCAATGCAAGGGTGCAAGCCCGCTCCACGCGCAACGGACGCATCTTTCACGCCACCGGCCCGGTGCGCTGGGGGCGCGACTGGTCGCTCAAGCTGCTGGGCGAACGGGTGCTGGATGTGCCCTGGCTGTACCGGGGCGATGTGGGTGATGCCAGTCGTTAAGAAGATTTTTGCTATTAAATATATAGCTGCTAACGCTTTTCAGTAGAGCGCTAGGGCTGCTTTTTATGAAATTTTTGGGCCCATGGAACACCTCGTGTCGCCAGCCGGCCGCTTTGGGGCGTTGACAGTCTCCCGTGCGCAGGCATTGTCCAATGCCCATCGGAGGATGGCGATGTGCACTGGCAGCAGCAGTTCCTTTTGGCGGTAGCCCACAAAGCCGGGGTAGTCCAACGGGTCCACTGTCAGCTCCCGGCCCAGGGTGAAAGGCGGCGTTGGCAGCAATGCTGGATGGCCCAGCGTGGCCAGATGTTCTGCGGTCAGTGGCGCAAGGTCGATCGGGGCTTCGTGGCCGGTTCCAGCGCCTGCGGGCCAGCTGTCCGTGATCACCACGTCCACCGGCCCCTGCACTGCGAAAGGCTCAGCGAAAGACACGTGAGGCAGCGCCTCGTGAAAGCTCCGGTGGCAGATCTGCACCAGCTCTAATCCCAGCACTCGGGCCAGTTCGTGCCAAGAGCGGAACACATTGGTGCTGGGCCCCCACAGGCATACGCGCGCCTGCGACAGGGGCTTGATGTGCGTATCGACAAAGTACGCATCTGTCAGCACCTCGCAGGGGTGCCCCTGGGCAGACATGGCATTGATCACAGGCCGTTTTGATGCCGCAGCGAATTCGGCCAGCCTGGCATGGTTGGCTTCGCGCACCACATACATGCGGAAAAACGGGTCCAGGTAGCCTGCCAGATCACAGGTGCGCTCGCTGGTCTTGAGCAAATTGGGAAGCTCTGTGAACGCCAACCCGAGTCTTCGAAAGGCCTCGATGAACGTCGTTCGGGTGCGGATACCGTTGCCTTCGAATGACCAGGCTACCGTGCCGTCCAATGCAGGTGCGGGCGAGGTCACGAGGGACCAGATATGCCGGATGTCCTCGCTTCTGAGGTCATTCAGTTGAATGAGGTTCACAGGGCCGTCTTTCCATCAAAGGTGCGTGGCCGGTGATTGTGCCCGCCCTGTTGTTGCCGCATTGGCCGATGGGCAAGCTATTGGCCGTGCGTGCCAAGGGCCTCTGCGCGTTGAGGGGCGAACAAAGCGCACACCCTCAGCGCCTCGGGCGTGGTTGGCTGGCCGGCTGCGCGTTGCGCGCGGATGGCGTCGCTCGGCAGACCCCAGGCAGCGAGTAACAGTGCGCCTGCAGTGTGGCGGTCCAACCCAAAGCGCTGGCGCTCTTGCTCCAATACCAGCGCTCGGGGCAGAAAAGGTGCTTCGCGCAGCAGGCGGCCATAGGGTTTGCCCAGCATCCTGTACATCAACAGAGCGCCCACCTCGTACCATGCGACAACTTGCATGGTCCGTTGTTGTGCTTCGGCCCTCAGTTCCATAAACCAATGCAGCGATGGCAAGCGAGCCAACGCCTCGGTGCTGGCTTGCCAGATGGGCTCCAGATCGGCCACAGGGCGCCCCGGCCCGGTCTGCAACAACAGTCCTTTGATCAACTGATTGACATGCTCTACCCCGAGCTGCCGTTTCAGATCCTGCCAGTGCTTCAGTGGCTTGCCCCCGTAATTGGCACGGCTCGCAAAACCCAGCAGGTAGGCTTGCAGCAGCGATGCCAGGGGTTGTTGAAGATCCTCCAGGCCATGGGCGTCCAGTGCATTGTGTGCGGCTGGGGGGAGCATGCGCATCAGGGCTGCTGGATCACTCCAGTCTTCTGCGATGACGGCAGGCCCCAGTTGCAAGCGATCTTTGCGCGCCAAGGTGGGCGTGGTGTCAAACCACTTTGCAAAGGCCCGCTCGAACGCGAAGCGGCTGGCATAGCCCAGGCTGCGCACCACGGACTCTACCGGCGCACCCTCCAGAACCAACAGTTGGAAGGCCAGGCGGCGGCGGTGTGCGTTGTGGATGTCTGAGAAGCGCATGCCCTGCGCACTCAACTGGCTGCGCAATTGGCTGCGGCCCAAACCCAGACGTGACGCCATGCTTTCGAGGCTGACATCGCGGGTGCCATCGGGCGACAAAAAACAGCCGAGCAGCTGCACGCTCAGGGGGGTTGGTGCGTCACTGTTGCACACCAAGGCCGAATAGCATCCGCGTATCGCATGCTTGATTCGGGGATTGCCGCCGGGAAGCATCTGGTCCAGAAGGTGGGCTGGATAGCGCATGGCGCTATAGGGCGCATCAAACTGCACTGGTGCGCCCAGCAGTGCGTGCAGCGGCTCTTTGCCGGTGGATGGCGATGCGACGGAGCACACCGCCAGTGGCGCGTGGCGCTGCGTCAGGCTGAGATCGAATATGCGCTGGATCCAGGCCAGTGCACCTTCCTCCAGCAACCGAGATGCCAGGCGCGTGGGGGCTTGGTAGGGCTTAAGGTGCACCTCGAAACTGTCCTCATCCCAATCGACAAAAAAGCGAAAGCATCCAAACGGAAAGATGACGGGCGGGTAGATCATGAGCTCAGCCAGCATCTCGCGCAGCTTGGAGTAGCTACGCAAGTAATACAACTGCCCAAAGCCCACGCCGGGATCAAACTGCAGCGCCAGCCAAGCGCAGATATGAGGCTCTCCTTGTGCGTGCAGCCGCTCGATCAGGTCGCAAAACGATGCGTGCTCCATCACGCGGTGGTCGCTGAGATCGGTGCGCCTCAGGCCCGTATCGCGTTCCAACGCGCGCAGCAGATCCGGCCGATCGGACAGACGGCGATACAGCGGCTGCAGCCAGCGCATTTCCAGCGCTACCCCTGCGATGTGCGTTGAAGTCAAACCAAACCCATGGTGGTAATCAGGGGCGCAAATATATCTGGCGGGTGCGTGCGGGGTGGCGCGGGGCGAAGCAGCGCACAGCGGATGTGGATAGCTTGAGCGCTATTGCCATGTGTACTGAGCTTGTGCGACGGTAACCTCCGCCTCCTTTGGCCAGGGGGCTGTGCAAGACGGCTTCACGGGCTGGCATGGGCGCAACCCCTACCAGACCAAAGCGGCTGCAACGACGTCGTGCACGCCCATATTTCACCCAACAGGATTTGAAAACATGCAGGCATCCAAGCTTGTCCCCCTGCTATTTGTCGTGGCGCTGACCGCCTGTGGCGGCGGGAAAAACGACGACGTTCAAGGCACCCCCCCGGTGGCTCCACCGTCACCCGGCCCTGTGGTGGATGTAGAGCCAGAGCATCCTCCGGTCACGGCACCCAATCCTGCACCTGGCCCCGCCCCCTTACCTGACCCCGCGCCGACACCGACACCGACACCGACACCGACACCGACACCGACTCCCGCTCCAGCACCAGCACCAGCACCAGCACCAGCACCAGCACCAGCACCAGCACCAGCACCAGCACCAGCACCAGCACCAGCTCCCGCTCCAGCACCAGCACCAGCACCAGCACCAGCACCAGCTCCCGCTCCAGCTCCAGCTCCAGCTCCCACTGACAGAATTGCCCAAGCGCTGAAAACTGGCGATCCGCGTCCCTTGCAGCCTGGCGATGCGCTCACGCTGCTGGAGCGGGCTACCCGCTTATCAGTGCAGCTGCAAAGCCGTCAGATCGGTGTCATGGACAACATCTATCGCGGTGGCGAGACACTGAACCTGTCTTTGAACCACACCACAGCCAGCCACAGCGTGGCACCCATTGGCAAGGTGCCATCGGCGTCGCTGATGGTGGCGCCGTTCATCGTCAGCGACAGTGGTCGCGGGATGGCAGCCCTGGCAGAGGTGGGCCCTGGCCGTGCACTGGCCTACGGCGCCAATGTGCTCGACTGGATGGCCACGGGCACCAGAGAAGCCCAGCACGCCCCGCTGTTCAAGCGCGCCTTCACCTGGCTCATGAAGGGCGATGCCAACGCGGCCTTGCCTGCCAGCTTGTCCTTCAGCACGTCGGGCTATGAGTCCGCATCGGTTGCCAAGTACTTCACCACCCTGGGCAGGCAAGGCGTGGAAAACGCGTGCGATATTGCCAATGCCGCCAACACCTGCTGGCAAAAGGCTGACCTCCTGGTCTTCGGCCCCAGCGTGAAGGCCGACGCCAACCTGACCGCGCTGGTGGGCACCTATCTTGCCGCAGGCAAGTCGGTGATCTACATGCACAAGAACTGGACAGACTCTGACGGAGGCCGCCAGGTGTTGCGTGCGATGGGCATGGACTTGGGCGGCTATCCAGGCAACTACTTCGCGGCCACGGCGGACATCACCGTCAGCGGTGCCCGCACGGCAGAGCAAAGCCTGGCCAAGAGCGACCAGATCGGCAACCTGCCGAACACCTTGCGCATGCTGGCCAAAGACAGTCTGGTGCACGACTTTGCCAACGACCAGACGCCCACTGTGCCGATCAACAACATCCACAACGACTTGTCGGGGTTTGATGGGCGCGGTGCGCCGGTGTTCGGCAACGCGGACACCGAGTTGTACCGCTTGCTGGTGCTGTGGGCTGATGTGTGGCGCCCCAATATCGAGTACGGCAAGACCCTGAGCAAGACGGGCGACGCTGCCGCGTTCTTGCGAGCGTACGCTTCAGACTCCTGGACCACCTATGCCCGCAGCGCCACGACGGTGTCGCCCAAGGGGCAGGGCGATTACATGCCCGCAGCGGCGCAAAGCCTGCCGGTGATTGCCGACGAGGTGGTCACCGTCACCATTGCGCAGGCCAGCGGCAAGACCGCCATTGGTCGTGCTGCCGTGCCTGGCAAGCCCCTCTCGGTCGACATCGTGGAGGCCCCTGCGGGCAGCAGCTATGGTGTGCAAACCAGCCACGTGCGCACCGCAGGCAGTCCGTTTGACGCCACCTATGCCCGCCCGCGTCGGCCGCAGTCTTTTGCCGTGCCTCTGGTGCGCGGCAAGGCCACGGAATTTGTGACACCGTTTGGTGGCCCGCTGTTCTTGAATTACAGCGGAGCTGCAGCAGGCGCTACCGTCAAGCTGCGCATCAAAGGCGGGGCCAAATACGGGCACTACGATTTCAGCGGTGCACCACCGAGCGAGACCGAGCTGGCCGAGGCCTCGGCAGCCCTGCTGCGCCAGGACTTTGGCTGGATGACGGCCAAGTTCGTTGGCGGCGAGTTTCAGCAACTCGTCAAATACGCGCAGGGCATTGGCGACCCGCGTGCTTATGTGGTGGATGGGGTCAAACGCGTCATTTTTGACACCAACCACATGGCTAACGGGTACAGCAACATCCCGCTGACCCCTAATGTGAAGCGGGTCTGCGACGGCTTGGGCTGGACCTGCGACGGACCTTTGCACCGTGCGCCGGGCGTGCAGCATTTTGTGGGCTGGATCGCTACCTGCGGCTTTCTGTGCTCAGGCAACCCATCTGATGGCTCCACCGGTATCGGAACCGGCTGGGGCTGGGCCCATGAGCTGGGGCATAACACCGTGCAGCGTGTGATGCACATGGACTTTGGCAATGGCCGTGGCTGTGTGGTGGAGTGCGACAACAACAACCTGGCCGTGGCGCAGATGTTCCGCAAGTACGCGCTGACGGGGGAGGACAGCAATGGGGACCGCACCAACCACCCACTGCTGTACCGGTACATCGTGGCCAATCGCGCCACCAACCTCAGTGGCGATGCGCTGCGCAGCGACATGGAGGCGCGCCTGTGGGGGGCGAGGCATCTGCCAAGATGGCGTTCTGGATGCAGTTGGCCTTTCTATACACCAAAGAGCGCCAGGGCCTGGTCCAGCCAGATATGGCTACGACGCTGGAGTATCACAACCTGCTGACCAAGGGCGATCGCCTGGTGGCCAACGCGTGGGACGCAGCCAACCCCGGTAAATACGGCATGAGCCGCTTCACCGATAACAAGATCAGCAACCAGGACCTGCTGTTTGTTCTGAGCTCGCAAATCATCGGCAAAGACTTGCGCAAGATCTTTGCGATGTACGGTATGCCGGTTAGCCAGAAGGCGCTTGATTCGGTCGCCGACCTGAAGCTGCCAGTGGCCAACCGCAGCTTCTACGCCATGGCAGCGGGCAGGAGCAACCAAGTGGTGACCGGGCGTTGGGTTGACGTGGAAAACGCTGTACCTGTCTACCCGTTCTGATGGGGTTTGAAATGGCGCATGCCGATCTCTACGGCAGCGCCATTCTTTGAGAATTGCATGATTCGGAATTTTGTGGGGCTCGAGACAGCTCTGATGGCGCTGTTGGCGGCGTTGACTGGCGCGCTCATTTGCCGCGGATGGATGGGGTGGATGGCTGCACGCAGCCTGCGCCCGCCAAGGCGCTGGCCCCTTCAGGCGCGCGCCGTGGTTTCTGCAGAAGAACTCAAGGTCTGGCTTTGGCTGCAGCATGTGTTTGGTGGCTACCAGATCTTGGTGAAAACACCGGTGACCTGCTTTACCCGCTCGCCCTCGCGAGAGGGCGGCTTGCGCTGGCACCCTTTGCTGCGCGGCATGTACTGCACGTTTGCTGTGTGTACCCCACAAGGGCATGTGCTCGGCTGTATCGACGTGCTCAAGGAGGGGGAGCATTTACCCCGCAGCCACCGCCAGTTCCGGCGGGCGCTGTTGTCACGCTGCTCTATTGCCTATAGCGTGGTACAGGCGGATCGCTTGCCGTCGATGGAAGAGATTCGTCTGGAGCTGTTGGGGGATGCTGAACTCTCCCGCAGTCGTTCCTATAGCGGTGAGAGTGAATTCATCGCAGCTCGTTGGGAGCTGCACGCCGCCATTGAAAACAGGCGCCAGGTTTTGCGCGGTGACGCTGGCTCTGCGGCTGTCGAGCGCGAGAGCGTGGTGCTTTCCAGTGCCGAAGAGGGGCCGCAGGAGAGTGCTTTTTATTCGGGCTCCTGGCAACAGTACGACTCGTTCATTGCCCCATTGGACGGGCCGCGTTCCTCGCCGGATTGAGCATCAGACTTGCGCTGGCGCCTATCGCCTGCGGGCGCACTTTGAACAAGTCCTCAGTGTCTGCCTTGGTCCCGCATGCGCTGTATCGCGGCTGGGGGCATACCAGTCGCACACATCAGCAGAGCGGCCAGGCGGTGGCCGTGCACTTCGGCCTGGGGCCTGGGGTGTATGGCCGCAGCGGCGGCAAGCCACGCCTGCGGGTCGTCGCCGCACAGGGTAGTGTCCACCGCACGCAGTGCCGCGTGGCGGTCTTTCAGGGCAGGCCATGCGGCCGCAAGTTCACTGCGCAGTTGGGCCGGGCGGTAGCCAAACCAGCCGCCAAAAGCCCGCTCCAAGCTGGTGCGGTCTGCATAGCCCAGGTGCGTGGCAATGGCCTCTATGCAGCTCTCGCCAAACACCAGCTCCTGCAGTGCTCGCGCACGGCGGTCCATTTGCACCAGCGCCGAAAAACTGGTGCCCTCGCTGGCCAGGCGCCTGCGCAATGAACTGGTGCCGCAGTTGAAGGCGCGGGCAGCGTTGGTTTGGGTTGCCAGCCCGTGGTAAGGCAGGGCTGCCAGCCACTCACGCAATTGTTCCGTGGTGCTGACGGTGTGTTGGATGGGAGGCAGCATGTAGTCCAGCGAGGGCCGCAGGGCCGCAAGCAGTGCGGGGTTGCTTCCGGGCAATGGCTGCGCCAGCAGCGCTGTGGGGTAGCTGACTGCGAATTCACTGCGATCAAAGCGGGGCATGACGCCCAACATGGCGGCCAGTTGCTCTGCCTGGTCACTCTGGGGTGTCATCAGGTCGATTGCCAGCGGGTGCAGTGGCCCAGCGGCGCAATGCGCAAGCAAACGCATCAGCCAACCCAAAATGCCTTCATAACGCAACAGCCTGCCCAGGCGCCGTGTTTGGTAGCTGGGCTGCAACACCACACGCACTTGTGGCCCCGTGGTCTGAACACTGAGTTCTCCGTCCGGCAGGATACGGCTGCGCAAGCGCAGAATTTCGTTCAGCGCTGCTTCCAGCGTGGCGCAACTGCGCAGGTAGTAGGCAATGCCGCCACCAATGCTCAGGTCGGTTTGCATGGCCAGCCAGGCGCCGATGTGGGGTTCGCCCTCAGCGTGCAGCAGCTCCAGCAAGTTCAGCAGCCCCGAGGTGGCCATCAGGTCCTGGCCCTGGCCGTTCACCGGGCGCAAGCCGAGTTGGGCTTGCAGGGTGGTCAGTAATGCAGGGCGGTCAGAAAGCCGGGCGTACAGCGGTTGAAGCAGGGCCATTTCCAGCCCGTTGGGGGTTTGCATCGTAGGGTGGGAACGGGGGCGGTGCGCTTGGCGCAGGGCCAAAGCATTGGGTGGTGTTTGCTACCTTTTTTGTAGCTGCTTGCGCTTGAATCAAAAGCGTTGCGGGGCTATTTTATGTGTAATCCCCGGGCTTGGTTCTGTCTCTCCGAACTGTGGAGGCACGGCTGCTGCGTCGGTCAGTGGGCCCGGCGCACCCGGTTTTAGCCGCCGCTGGCGCGCGCCGCGGTGGGGCCTGGCAGGCACGCAAACGCGGTCACCCCCAACGCCAGCATGGCTGCAATAGTCAGCATCACCGCCACATAAGGGTCAGCGCCCTGCATGGCAGCAACGGATGCGGCTGCGCCAGTCACCCATTGCATCAGTGCGACCCCCAGAAACAGTGCCATGGTGAACACCGCCATGGCGCGGCCGGTCACGTCGGGGGCATAGGACGAGCGCACGTCCGAATACTGCAGCACCATATAGCCCGACAGCAGGCCCACAGCGATGGCCCCGCCCACGTCCAGCCACTCCTGGCGCAGAAAACCGATGGCCGCAAACAGCACGACCATCATGGTGGTGAAGCCCTTGATCCATTGGCGGCGGCGCCCAGGCCCCGGGTCAAGTCGCCCAAACATCGCAGGGCTGAGCAACGACACCAGCGATACGGCCACCGCCACATTGCCACTGGCCACCAGAGAGTAGCCATGCCGCTCAATCAGCAATGGCCCCAGCCACAGCCCGCGCAGCGACAGCATGGCGGCATACGTCACCAGCGCCAGCAGCATGATGCCCGCCGTGTGGGGCAGCAAAAACAGTGCGCCAAAGCCGCGCACTGCCTGGGGCAATGATTCGCGGGTCTGGCTCTCGTGCGTTGGCGTTGCGGGCTCGCGCACCCTCCAGTAAATCAAGCCCCAGGCCAGTGCCGCCAACGCGGCCAGCACGCCAAACCCCATGCGCCATGACGATTGCTGCACCAGCCAGGCCAGCGGTGTGCCGGTGAACAGCATGCCCAGCCCGCCCACCCCCATGGCTACGCCAGACACGGCTGCAAACTGTGACGGTGCAAAGTGGCGGGCGATGAACACCGTGCACACCAAAAACGCCGGTGCGCAGCCCACCCCAATCAACGCCTGCCCCACCAGCACGGCGCCGTAGCTGGGTGCCAGTGCGGACAGGGCTGCCCCCAAGACGGCCAGCGGAAACACCACCAGCAGCGTGCGCCGCACTCCATACACGTCAATGCCTATGCCCATGAACAGCTGCATCACCCCGAACGCAAAGGCAAACGTACCTGCAAACACCCCCAGTGCCTGGGCCGATAGCGAAAATTCGGCACGCAAGCCCGTGGCCATGATGGACGTGATGGTGCGAAACGCCTGGCTCAACGCAAAGCCGCTGACCAGCGCCAGCAGCATGGCCCAAGCCTGCCGGGGCGCCAACGTGAGCATGCTGTGTTTGGGGAGCGCGCTGGGATCATGGGGTGAACGGTGGGGTGAATGGGCCATGGCAACAAGCGTAACGCTTGGTGTGGCCAATGCCTGTCTCGCGGGTGCCGCCGCGCTGCGTGCACCAAAAAGCGTTGGAGCGGCATTTTTCCGCACCGATAATCGCCCCCGGGTTTGCGCGGTCAACGGGCAGCCCCGGCGCCCGTTAGAGGGAGGCGCCCTGGAGCTGTTTGCTTTGGCTCCCCATCCTCACAAAATCAATATCGCTGCCGCGATGATTCCAACACCTCAGGAGGTTTTCATGTTGCTTCGCAACCCCTTGTACGGCTTTTGGGCCGCTTTATTGTTGTTCTTTGGGTTGCTGGCCCCTGCGGCTGCCCAGCGTGGGGGCGACAGTGGCGCCTATCAGGTGCTGAGCGCCCGCTACGGCACGGCCGAGCGCAACGTGGACGTGACCGAGCGGCTGCGGCAGCTGGCTGGGATGGACCAGCCCATTCGCGTCCACAACGACACGTTTGGTACCGACCCGGACCGGGGCCGCGTCAAGGTGCTGCGCATTTACGCCCGTGGCCCCAACGGCGCCACCCGCACCTTTGAATACCGCGAAGACAGCATTGTGGACGGCACCCAGTTCACGGGCTGGACGGGTGGCAACTGGGGCCAGGGCGGGCACAACGGCGGCTGGCATGGCAACCAGGGCGGTGGCCAGGGCAACGATGGCCGCGATGACGGGGAGTTCCGCATCCTGCAGGCTCTGTATGGCACCTCAGAGCACCACGTGGACGTGACCCGCCGCCTGCGCGACCTGGCACGCGACGACCGCGCCATTGCGCTGACCAACGACACCTTTGGCGTGGACCCCCACCGGGGCCGCAGCAAGACCCTGCGCATTTATGTGCGCACCCGTGGTGGCCAAGAGCGCATGTTCGAATACCCCGAAGGCAGCACCATCGATGGCGCCCGCTTTACGGGCTGGGGCGGTGGCAACTGGGGCAATGAAGGCTGGAACGGCGGCTGGCAGGGCGGTGGCAACCAGGGCGGGTACCAGGGGGGCAACCAAGGCGGATATGGCAACAACCAGCCGCGCAACCAACTGGTCATCCTCAATGCCGTGTATGGCGCTGGCGGCCAGATGGTGAACCTGACCGAGCGCCTGCGCTCCATGGCCCAGGGCGACCGCCTGAGCACCCGTGTCGGCAACGAACTGGCGGGCTATGACCCGGCCCCCAATGTGCCCAAGGTGCTGTGGGTGACCTACACCATGGGCGGCCGCGAGCAGCGCGTGAGCGTGCGCGAGGGCGAGTACCTGAGCCTGCCCTGACAGGCCCGCCCCTGCGGGAGGGTATGACCGCAGGGGCATTGCGATGCTATGAAAAAAAGAGCTGCCAGCGCTTGATTCACAAGCGCTGGCAGCTCTTTTTGCTTGAATCGGTATCTGTCTCGAATGTCTCTCACTCTCTCCGCCCTTGCGGGAGAGGGCGGGGCAGAGGTGGGCCAATCCTGAGAGCTGCCGCTTACAGGTTGGTGCGCAGGTGCCAGATCTCAGGGAACAGCACCACGTCCAGCATCTTGCGCAGGTAGCTCACGCCACCCGTGCCGCCGGTGCCGCGCTTGAAGCCGATCACCCGCTCCACCGTCGTCACATGGCGAAAGCGCCACAGGCGGAAGGCGTCTTCAAGATCGGTCAGTTCCTCGCCCAACTGGTACAAGTCCCAGTGCTGCTCGGGGTTGCGGTATACGGTCAGCCAGGCTTGCTCCACCGCATCGCTTTCGGCGTAGGGCTGTGTCCAGTCGCGCTCGGTGTGGCTGGTGGGCACGGCAATGCCGCGCCGCGCCATCAACCGCAGGGCCTCGTCGTACAGCGAGGGCGCTTCGTAGGCGGCCTGCACCTGGGCCAGCAGGTCAGCGCGGTGCTCGTGGGGCTTGAGCATGGCGCGGTTCTTGTTGCCCATCGAAAATTCAATGCTGCGGTACTGGTAGCTCTGGAACCCGCTGGACTGGCCCAGGTACGGGCGCATGGCGCTGTACTCGGGCGGCGTCATCGTGGCCAGCACGTCCCAGGCGTGCACCAGCTGCTCCATGATCTTGCTTACGCGCGCCAGCATCTTGAAGGCGGGCGGCAACTCATCGCGTGCAATGTGGCCGATGGCCGCACGCAGCTCGTGCAGCATGAGCTTCATCCACAGCTCGCTGGTCTGGTGCTGCACGATGAACAGCATCTCGTCGTGCGCGGGCGACAGCGGCTTTTGCGCGGTGAGGATCGCGTCCAGCTGCAGGTAGTCGCCATAGCTCATGCTTTGGCTGAAGTCGAGCTGGGCGCGCTCTTCGTGCACGATGGATTCGGGCAGGGCAGCGCCCGGTGCTTCGCTGGCGGGTGCAGGGGTTTGAGAGAAAGGGCACATGGTGTGGTCTCCTGGTTCGCGCTGGCTCAGGTCACCGCGTGGGTCTGGTTGAACTCGGGCTTTTGCCACTCGCCGCTTTCCAGCGTCAGGCGCAGGTGCTCCACCGCGTTCCATACGTCTTCAAAGCCGATGTACAGCGGCGTCAAACCAAAGCGCAAGATGTCTTTGTGCGGGCCTTTACCGCCGTCGCCTTTGCGGAAGTCGCCAATCACGCCGCGTGCAATCAGTGCCTGCACGATGGCGTAGGCACCGCTGCCCTGGCCGTTCACGCCCGCACCTTCGTCACGCGTCAGGCACACCTGCGAGCCGCGCTGGGCATGCTCGCGTGGGGTGGCCAGGCCCAGGCCGTGGCCTGCGCAGCGCTCTTCCACCAGTTGGATGAACAGGTCTGTCAGCGCCAGCGACTTGGTGCGCAGCGCGGCCATGCCGCCCAGGCTTTGCGCGGCGGTGAACACATCCAGCCCGCACTGCAGGGCCGACAGGCTGATCATGGGCTGCGTACCGCACAGGTAGCGGGTGATGCCGGGGGCGGGCTGGTAGTCGGGCGTGAACTGGAAGGGCGATGCATGGCCCCACCAGCCCGACAAGGGTTGCCAGAACCGGTTGGCATGGCGCGGGTGCACCCACACAAAGGCGGGCGCGCCGGGGCCGCCGTTCAAATATTTGTAGCCACAGCCAATCGAGAAATCAGCGCCCGCACCGTTCAAATCGACCGGCACGGCGCCCGCGCTGTGCGCCAGATCCCACACGCACAAGATGCCCTGGGCGTGCGCGGCGGCAGTGATGGCGGCCATGTCGTGCATGGCGCCGGTGCGGTAGTTCACGTGCGTCAGCATCAGCACGGCCACGTCGGCAGTGAGCGAGGTGGCAATCTCTTCAGGCTCCACCAGCACCAGCTCCAGCCCGCGCTCCTTGCACAGGCCTTCGGCAATGTAGAGGTCGGTCGGGAAGTTGCTGCGCTCGCTCACGATGCGCTTGCGCGCAGGGCTGTCTTCGCGGGCGATGTTCAGCGCCGCGCTCAGCACCTTGAACAGGTTGATCGAGGTGCTGTCGGTGCACACCACTTCATCTTTGCCTGCGCCAATCAGCGGGGCCAGCTGGTTGCCCAGGCGCTGGGGCAGGTCAAACCAGCTGGCGGTGTTCCAGGATTTGATGAGGTCGGTGCCCCATTCGCGCTGCACCACATCGGCAATGCGGGCGGGCGCGGCCTTGGGCAGCACGCCCAGCGAATTACCGTCCAGGTAGATCACGCCCGGGGCAGGGCAAAGTGGTCGTGCAAAGAGCGCAGGGGGTCTTGGGCGTCGCGGGTGCGGCAGTCTTGCAGGGTGAGGGTCATGGTTGTTAACTCGGGGTTTGCTTCTTTTTTTATAGCTGCTTGCGCTTGATTGATGAGCGCTAGAGGCCAAAATCGTTTGAAATCTCTATAGGGTGAAAGGCGATGCCTTCCCATACAGCGCGTGGCCTAGGCCAGGGGGGCGTCCCCTGGAGGGATGACGCGACGCGGCAGGGGGGTCATGGCAATGACCGAAGCACAGCCCGCACGGGCGAGGCATCGGCGGTGGTCAGCTTGAGCGGCAGGGCGATCAGCTCGTAGTCGCCCTCGGGCACGTCGTCCAGCACCAGGTTCTCCAGCACGCGCAAGCCGCGTCGGCGGATGACCTGGTGGCTGTCGAGCGTCTTGCTGTCGGCGGGGTCGATGCTGGCGGTGTCGATGCCCACCAACTGCACACCCAGGTCGGCCAGCCGCTCGATGGTGGCGGGCGCATAGGCGGTTAGCTCGCCGTCCCACTGCGCAGGGGCCTGGGCATAGGTGCGCACCAGCACGCGGGCGGGCAGCGCGGGGAGGGCTGGATTGATGGCGTGGGCAATGTGCGCCCACTCAATCAGCGGACCGCAGCCCATGGCATGGATCACACGGCACGGGCCCAGAAACGCATCCAGCGCCACGGTCCCGATGCTGGCGCCGCCCTCGTCGTAGTGCAGCGGCGCATCGGCATGCGCGCCCACATGGGGCGACAGTGTGATGGCGCTGACATTGACCGGGCAGCCCGGGCCCATGGTGGCGCACCACTGCTGGCTGAAAGGCGTATCGCCCGGAAACACCGGGCTGCCTGTGTGAACGGGGGGGAAATGTCCCAAAGCTTTTGCATGGGACGTGACGGTAATGGCCTGGATTTTTTGTGGTGTCGGTTATTTCCAACAACTACTGATTTTTGGCGAGGGGTTTGCCCGCCTCGGTTGACCGGGGGCGGTGGGCGTGGTTGTCCGTGCTCTTCACGCTCTGTGCGTCCACGATCAAGAACCTGCTTGAGGTGTTGCTTCCGTAGTTTCTTGCGGGCCGCGCCAACCTGATTTTTTTAGCCTGCTCCCGCAGGCTGCCCCCTTCACGCGGCGCGCTCCAGATCGCAAAGTACGCATGCACCGTGCGCCACTTTGGAAACTCCTCGGGCGTGGTGCTGCCGGTTTTGTCTACCAGCAGGGTGCCTTGCTCTACCCGCTCTACGCTGGCCATGATCAGGCTCTTGATTTCTTTGGCCGCTTCTGCGCTACGTTCAGCGCCAGCATGTGAGTCTGAAATTCTGCAAGTTGCCTGTCATGCGCTTTTGTCGTTACAGAGGCCCACATGTTGAGGCGAGGGGCTGAAGATCACAGATCAAAGTGTGCGGAAAGCATATGGACACACAAATCATGTTTTGCAATTTGTTAACATTAGTAACTAATTGCATCGCAATGTATTCGGCCATCTACATGTTCAGAAGTAGTAGGGAGTGTTCTTTTATGAGGTTTGATGATCTTCGTGTCCCCCAAAAGTTGGGGGACGCTTTTGGGTAGTTGCGATTTCTGCATTGATCATTGCCGGAGCGCATAGTGCCCGGGTGACACAAGTGGCGGCTTTGTATAAGGCGGCCTCGGCTGACCGTGCCAGCGTGTCGCTCAAAGTACCAATTTGGGCATCAATCGATGCTGTTTCACCACGCTTTGCTGACCCGAGTAAGGCGCAAATGCCGGTGAGGTGTCTGCATTGCATAAAGGCCTCACCGCATGCTGCAAAAGCTCAAAAAGAGCAGGCTAATTTCTAGCTCAAGGTTGCCTTTTCGTCGCTTACAGCGGCCACAAGCAATGACCACACCCGGCAGAGCACTTGGAACACCCAACACGGCTTACGCATCGGGGACCTTTTCCCGATCCCTATAAGGCCTGGCTCATGGCGGGTTCCTGTTCAAACTCAATCTACCCGAGATAGATGGGGCAGTTTGAGGCCAAAGATCAATAAGAGATGGCCGGTATCGATGCGACTTGTTTGCTCAAGTTTGCTGGAGTGTCGGCGCGATTTGCTGTCGGGTAAGCCACAGCGGGTAATCAAAACAAACGAGATTTATGAAAAATTTGAAGATATCGACACGCCTTACAGGTGCCTTTGCAGCCATCGTGCTGCTGATGCTAGTTCTGGGAGGCATTAGCCTCGTGCGTTCTGGTCACCAGCGGGCAGCCTTGAATGACGTGGTCAATGTGCAGATCCCCATGAACAGAGCACTGGCGATGCTGGACAACGGTGTGAATGAGCAGGCAATTCAGTTTCGGAATCTGGCTATTCGGGATGCAGAAGAGGCTCGACAACGCGCATGGGATCGAATTGCGTCGGCACGCGAATCTGTTGATGCGCAATACAAGCAGCTGGAAAGTTTGATGGCTTTTTCAGAGGGCAAAGACCGATTGGCCAAGATGCGGGAGGGGCGGGCCAATTTTCGGAAAACGGGTGATCAATATCTCGCCCTGATCAAAGAGGGGCGAAAAGACGAAGCATTGAAGTGGCTGGATACCGAGCTACGCTCAGTCCAGAGGGCTTATCAGGCACTGATTGAGAGCCAATTCAGTTACCAGGACAAGACCACTCAGGCCGCCAGTGCGAAGGCTGAGAGCGAGGCCTCGGCCCTGCAGCGGGATGTTCTGATCGCTTGCGCCGTGATTTTTGGGCTGGCCATCTTCCTGGCGATTGCCATCATCCGCTCCATCACCGCCCCCCTGTCCCGCGCCGTAGAAGTGGCCGACCAAGTGGCCGCAGGCGACCTCAGCGCCCACATCGAAGTCACCTCCACCGACGAAACCGGCCAGTTGCTCGGAGCCCTGCAACGCATGCAGCAAAGCCTGGTGCGCACCGTCTCCGTCGTACGCCAGAACTCAGAAAGCGTGGCCTCTGCCAGCGCCGAGATTGCCTCCGGCAACAACGACCTGAGCGCCCGCACCGAACAGCAAGCCAGCGCCCTGGAAGAAACCGCAGCCTCCATGGAAGAACTCGGCTCCACCGTGCGCCAAAACGCAGACAACGCCCGCACCGCCAACCAACTGGCCATGAGCGCATCGACCGTCGCCACCCAAGGCGGAGAAGTGGTTGCCGAAGTGGTGGAGACCATGAAAGGCATCAACGCCAGCAGCAACAAGATTGCAGACATCATCAGCGTGATCGACGGCATCGCCTTCCAGACCAACATCCTGGCGCTGAACGCCGCCGTGGAAGCCGCCCGGGCAGGCGAGCAAGGCCGAGGCTTTGCCGTGGTGGCCACCGAAGTACGCAACCTGGCAGGACGCAGCGCAGAAGCGGCCAAAGAAATCAAGAGCCTGATCATGGCCAGCGTAGAGCGGGTAGAGCAAGGCACCCTGCTGGTAGACAAAGCAGGCAGCACCATGACCGAAGTCGTCACGGCCATCCGGCGCGTGACCGACATCATGGGAGAGATCAGCGCAGCCAGCAGCGAACAAAGCGCAGGGGTAGGCCAAGTGGGCGAAGCGGTGACGCAAATGGACCAGGCGACCCAGCAAAACGCGGCCTTGGTGGAAGAAATGGCGGCAGCGGCCAGCAGCCTCAACAGCCAGGCGGGCGAGCTGGTCAACGCCGTGGCGGTGTTCAAACTGGCGCAGGATGTTTCCCATGGGACAACCCCCATGACTGGACATACGCGCCGACTCATGGCCCATTGAGGTGGGCGCGCTCAAGACGGTGCTGCGGGTTGGAAAGCCGCATCCGCAGGCATCTTTCCGATGCAATCAAGTTTGTCGCTTCAATCCGTTTTTGGAAAAAAGTTGAAGCAAGCTTTTATTAAATTTCTTTAAAAATACGATGATCAACGCAGCCATATCTACCCCGTCCTCCTTGACTCCATCCTCTGCCAGCACAGGCGCACTGACCGAAATTCGAGAGTTTCTGGCGTTCAAGATTGCCAACGAGGAATACGGCGTGGACATCCTGCGGGTGCAGGAAATCCGCTCGTACGAAAAACCCACCACCATTGCCAACGCCCCCGAGCATCTCAAGGGCGTGGTGAACCTGCGCGGCGTGATCGTTCCGATCATCGACCTGCGCATCAAGCTGGGTGTGGCCGAGGTTCAGTACAACCACCTGACCGTGGTGATCGTGCTGAGCATCGGCCTGCGCGTGGTCGGCGCCGTGGTGGACAGCGTGTCGGACGTGCTGACACTGGAGCCATCGCAACTGCGCCCCGTGCCGTCACTCGACTCGAACTTTGACCGCGAGCACCTGCTGGCGATTGGGTCGGTGGACGAGCGCATGCTCATCTTGCTGGACATCGAGAAGTTCCTGGCCGATACCGTGTTCGGCGAGATGGATGTTGCAGCCCATTGATTCACCAACGGTTCTTTCAGCCGCCTGTGCCGGGGGCGGCAGACCAGGGGGCATCCCTCTGGGGGGCGTGAAGCGGCGCGGGGGCTTATCAACGCCCGCAGCACAGCCCGCACCATCGCCGGCATGGGCGACGCATCGGCGCTGATCCGCTTGAGCGGCAACCCATGTGCCCACCGCACGAGGCAAATCAAGCGTCGTTGCGGATTTCCTGGGGCGGGTCACTGGGCTGGAATTGAACGTGCACCTCCAGGCCCGGCTGGGAGGGGCGCGCCATGATCTGCCACTGGTGGGCACGGGCTATTTCCTGGCAGATGGACAGGCCCAGGCCCGCGCCTTCGTCGCGCCGCGTGGGACCACGCCAGAAGCGCTCAAACAGTTTGCCCAAGTCTGCGGGGGCCGCCCCTGGGCCTTGGTCCGTGACGCGAAAGCCCGCAGGGTCCGCCAGTACCGTGACGGTGCCCCCTGGTGGGCTGTGTTGGATGGCGTTTTCTAGCAGGTTCTTGAGCAAGGTGAACAGTGCTCCGCGGTCTGCCTGCCAGCACAGTGGGGCTTGGTGCCCGTGCGTGCCGGTGTTCGTGCCTGTGCTCGTTCCGGTGTCTGCGCTGTGGGTGATGTGCACCCCACTGCGTTCGGCAACGCGGGCCATGTAGTCGCAGACCTCGGCGAGGGCGGCTTGGGCCGACACCTCTTCCATGCGGTAGTTGCGGGGCTCACTGGCCTCGGCCAGCAGCAGCAGTTGCTGCACCTGGCGGGCCATCCGGTCCACGTCCTGCAGCAAGAAAGGGTTGCGCTGGGTGGGGGGCACCATTTCGATCTGCGCGCGGATGAGGGCCAGTGGGGTCTTCAGTTCATGGGCCGCATTGGCCAGGAATTCCTGCTGCGTGCGAAAGCCCGCTTGCAATCGGTCCAGTGCGCGGTTGAAGGCTTCGACCAGTGGCGTCAGTTCGTCTGGCAGGTCGCGTGCTTGCAGGCGTGCGTCCAGCGTTTGAGGTGAGATGTTCTGGGCTTCGATGGACGCAGCGCGCAGCGGGTGCAGCATGCGTTGCAGTGTCAGGTGCGTGGCGACCAGAAAGACCGCCAGGAAGGTCAGGCAGGTGGCCAGAATGCCCTGCTGCAATGCCGGGGTGCCAAACGAGTGGCGCATTTTGAGAACCAATCGGTCGCTGGCGGCAAACTGGACATACCAGGTGGCGCCGCGATGTTCGATGGGTGTGGTGGCCGCATGCATTGGCACGCCCTCCCGCTGCAACTCAAACCGCTTGAGCTGGGGGTCAAACGCTGCGCCGGCCGGGGCCAGGGCCGTGGCTTCTTCGCTGGTGGGCGAGAAGACCACCCGGCCATCGGCGGTGGTGATGCGAACGAACACATCCTCTTTGAAGCTGGTGAATAGCCACTTGTCGATTTTTTCCTCATCGAACCCCATGGGGGTGCCGTCGGCGGCAAACTGGGTCCGTTTGGCCAAGCCTTGTGCAAAGTGCTCCGCGCCATATTGCAGCATGTAGCGGTTAAAGGGCTCTGCCAGGAAAAAGACCATCAACCCGACCAGCAGGGCGCTGGTCAGCATGCCAATGCTGTAGACCGCCAGCAGGCGGGTGCGCAGGCTACGAGGCCACTGAAGCTTCACGCAGGGCATAGCCTTGGGTGCGGAGGTTGACGATCTGCATGCACGAGCCCGCTGTGGCCAGTTTGCGGCGCAGCCTGTGCAGCGCCACGTCCAGCGCGTTGGGCGTGACGGCCTCTGTCAGGCCCCAGGCGGCTGCCTCCAGTGTGGACCGTTTGACGGTTTGCCCCGCTTTGCGGGCCAGGCACAGCATGATTTGCAGCTCGGTGGCGGGCAGAGGCACGGCGGTGCCCGCGCAAACCATGTGGCCGTGCTCTGGGCTGATCTGGACGTCGCCGTGGGCGGGCGCAAACTCTTGCACCTGGGCTGGGCGTCGCAGCAGTGCACGCACCCGGGCCACCAGCTCCTCCATTGGAAAGGGCTTGGTGAGGTAGTCGTCTGCGCCCGAGTCCAGGCCTTCGATGCGGTCATGCAGTGCGTCTCGGGCTGTCAGCATCAAGCAGGGAGTGGGGCGACCGGCGGCGCGCAGGCGCTTGACCAGGTGCAGGCCATCGCCGTCTGGCAAGCCTCTGTCGATGACCACCACGCCGTAGGTAATGTCTCGCAAAGCCAGCCAGGCTGGCTCCATGGCATGAAACACGTCGGTTTCAATGCCAGCATTGCCCAAGGCTTGGCGTACCAAATCGGCCAGCCTGCTGTGGTCTTCAATGAGTGCAATGCGGTTCATGGGGCCAATGTGCAAGCGAATGCTGGGGACGCTCGGTCAGCGCCAGCAGGTGGTCTTTCATCTGGGCAATGCGTTGGGGGTTGGCGTGGCGCTGCAGGGCCTGCTGCATCCACAGGGTTTGTGCCGCCGCTCTGCAATGGAGCGAAAGCAGCGCATCGCAAGCATCATAGGCGCAGGCCTCGCCGATAAAATCGGCCCAGATGGCCTGGTAGCGCCCATGTGCCATCAATGCTGCGGCCGCAAGCTGCCCCTTCGGTCGGTGCAGTGCGTTGTCGCAGAGGCAGCGCAGGTAGGCCCTCAGGTGCCGAGCGGCGCCCGGTGGCTCGGTGTCCAGCGCCACCACCATGGCTTGGCGAAAGGCCAGCACGGTGCGCTCGAAGAGCGCGTCCAGCCGCGCACGGTGATGGGCCTGGGGGCTGTGCAGCCGCCTTGCTATGCCCGGATGGCTTTGCAGGGCATGCGCATGCACTCTTTGGAGAGCCTGGGGCGCGGGCGCTTCCAGCGTGCACACAAACGGGCCCAGGTGCCGCATCTCAGAAACGGTACAGGTAGCCGATGGTGGCCCGCGACAGGCTCGATCGGCCCACGATGGGGCTGCGTTTGATTTCGTCAGGCAACTGGGTGCTGCTGATGTCCAGGAAGATGGTTTGCTTGGGCTGCAGTGGGTAGTCCAGCCGCAAACCCAGCTCCAGCGCCGTGGCGGCCTTGCCGGTGTATTGGGGGCGGTTGGGCTGGGCTTCGCTCGCCTTCACGCCAAAGTAGTAGTCCACGTATTTTTTGTCCAGCCACTGGGCTTGCACCCGTGGGGTGATGCCCAGTGGGCCGACGCTGAAGCGCCTGTCCAGTTGCAGCATCGCCTTTTGCCCCTTGCTGTGGCCCGATGCGTCTGCCGTCCATTCTGCGGTGGCGCGCACGAGGGGGTGCGTCCAGGTGGCTGTTCCCCCAGCCCAGAAACCACCTTTGCGTTCGTCCATGCCCGCCAGGATGGGCGCGTCGTCCGCCTTGTAGCCGATGCCCTCGTATTTGAGGCGGCCAGTCAGTGCGATGGAACTGCTGGCGCCCAAGGGCCATTGACCCAGCTTGAGATCGGCACCGGTGCCCGCCACGCGCAGCCAGGTGTTTTCGTAGTTCAGCAAAGGCAGCGCCCGCGTTTTGTTGTCGTCACCCAGGTAGGGGCTTTGAAACACCCCGACGCCAATGCCCAGACCCCATTGCGGCGCCATTGATGTGGATTGCGTGGACGGTGCGACGTCGGATTGCGCAGCGGCATTGCCCGAAAGCGCAAGAGCGGCGAGGGCCGCCATGGCGAGATGGGAGCGCGCGGCGGCAGGGGATGTGGATGCGATGGGCTGGGGTTTGTGCACGGAGGGCGTCCTGGTTACGAAAGCATCCATCGTCCGCTGCCTGGACTTACTGGCGACTTACCGTGTGGCCCCTTCCTTGGCGGCTGGCTTGGTGGCAGAGTTTGGCCCTCTCTGCCGTGTCAGGGCGGGCCACAGCGGGTCATGTCGCCATGCTTGGGGGCCAGTGGTGGGTCTCGGCCTGGCACGACTGGCACCACGCATACAGCGCGTCGTACATCACCATGCCGTGCCCCAGCATTTCGTGGTCATCGCGGAAGGTCTGGGACAGACCGAGCGACAGCGCGTACAGGCCCGCAGACTGTGGCGCCAAGTCCAGTCGGGAGGTGTCCGCCCCCCGCACGATCACGGCCAGTTGCTGCAGTGCGGGCTCGGTGAGGCCGTATTTTTTGAGAAAGGCGTCGAAGCTGCAAAGGTCACCGTCGTGGGTCATTTCCACGCCGGGCACGTCGTAGGGGATCGCACCTGTGTCTTGGGCCACCCGAAGCACGGAGGCCGCAGGCACGTAGAGAAACTCAGGTGCCTTGTCGATGAACCGGGCGATCAGCCAGGGGCAGGCGATGCGGTCGATCTTCGGGCGTTCGCGGGTGACCCATTTCATGTGGCACTTCCTGGTGTTTCCAGAGGCAGGCCAGCGGCTTGCCAGGCCTCGATGCCACCCACGAGGTAGCGTGCATCCAGGCCGCGTGCACGCAAAGTAAGGACCGTTGAGCGCCCGATGTCCTTGCCGCGTAGGCAGTACAGCAGAACCGGCTTCGATGCATCGAGTTCCTGGCTCCACTCGTGCACGCGCGACGGGTCGCGCCACGATGCCCCGGCAATGACCTGCGGGCTCTGTACATAGTCCTCCTCGCGCCTCACATCGAGCTTGCCCTGCACACCATCCAATGCACCGCCCGTGTCGATGCCAAACGCCAACGCATCCGCCTCGACAGCAGCGCCGTAGCGCTTGTAGACCTTGTCCCACTGAATGTTGGCCATGAACGCATCCACATAGGCGCCTGCCTTGGCGCCAAAGTCCAGGTGGTAGGCGTGCTCGTACATGTCCAGTGCCAGCACCGGCGTGGCGCCCGCCAGAAGGTGCGTGTGGTCTGCCGCCCAGTGGTTGATGAGGCGGCTTTCGCGGGAAGACCAGGACAGCAAGGCCCATCCCGATCCACCGCCCATGGCCTTGGCCAGCCCCGTGAACTGGCTGCGCCACGCCTCCACGGAGCCAAAGTCACGCGTGAGCGCAATGGAGAGGCCGCAAGATGGCAGCACACCATTGCCCCCCAGGTTGTCGAAGTACAGCTCGTGCAGGAACGCCGAGTTGGCCGCGATCAATTCCTCGCGCTTGAGGCCGTTGACGGTGAAGGTGGCAGCTGTGCTCCAGTCCAGCACTGCGAGTTCGCTGCGGATGGCGTTCAGGCGCTTGACGGCGCCAGCGTAGTTGTTCTCGTAGTGGCTGGTGATCAGTCGATTCGACAGCCCGGTGAGTTGGTCGGGGTCCAGTGTGAGTGGACGAGTGGTGTAGTTCACGGGGCGCTCCTTCAGGGGGCAGGGTCAGACTCGGGAAATCAGTGGGTAGACGATCAGGCCCACCAGCGCGGCGGCCAGCACCACGACAGGCTCGGGCAGCTTCTTGAACCGCCACAGCACCGCCGTGGTGGCAAGAAACAGCGCAGCGGTGGGCAGGTCCACGATGGACCGCTGGCCCAGTACCACCACCGCCCCCGCAATAGCACCCACGGCAGCGGCAGTCACGCCATCCACAAACGCCACCACACCAGGGTGCTTGCCATGCTTTTTGAAGTACGGCGCCGGGATCACTGTGAGCAGATAACAGGGCAGAAAAGTCGCTGCTGCCGCGACGACGGCGCCCCCAAAGCCGCTGGTCAAAAAGCCAATGAACCCCGTGGTGATGACGACCGGGCCTGGGGTGATCATGGCCACGGCCACGGCGTCCACGAACTGGCGATCGGTCAGCCATGCGTACTCTTTGACCACCCCGCCGTAGAGGAACGGCACGATGGCCAAACCGCTGCCAAAGACGAATGCCCCCGCGTAGGTGAAGTACGCGGCAATCTGCCCGAGCTTTTGCCAGTCGAGGTGGTCCAGGCTGAGTGCCCCGGCCATGGGGGCTGCCCATGCCATGCTGTGCAGCCGCCCGCCAGCTCGCTTCAATGGGCCGCGCACGGCCCACACCAACAGCCCCGCGCCGAGAAAGACCCAGATCACTTCGGATTGGGTGGCAATGGTTACGCCCGCGCTGACCAGGTAGATGGCCCCGAGCAGCCTGTCCTTGCCCACGCTCTTGGTCGTGAGCTTGTAGGCACTCAAGGCAATGATGCCGATGACGGAGGCGCCCACGCCATAGAAAACTGCCTGCATCCAGGAGATGCCGCCGTAGGCTTTGTAGGCAGCCCCCAGTGCCAACACCATCGCAAAAGACGGCAGCACAAACGCCACGCCGACCAGCGTGGCGCCCCACAGGCGGAAATGCACGTAGCCGAGGTAGATGGCCAGCTGCGCAGCCAAAGGGCCTGGCATGAGCTGGGCCAGGGCCATGCCCTCCTTGTAGTCGGCATCCGAAATCCAGCCGCGTTGCTCCACCAGATCGCGGTACATGTAGCCGACCAGTGCCACGGGGCCACCAAAGCCCAGCGTGCCCAGGCGCAGCATGTACAGCACCAGTTGCCACAGCGTGTAGACAGGAGCACTTGCAGCGCTGGCGTCCGGCGCTGCCGTTACCTTGAGATCGTTCATGTTCATTCCTGAGGTGGTGAGGTGCTACGGTTTGCGGTGAGTAGAGAAATGCGCATGGAGCGAGTCCAGCACCCCGCCCACATCGGCCAACAGGGCGTCGTCGTCCGGCCAGCGCTTGCGTGCACCGGCCAGCACGGCTTCGAAGCCACCCGCTTCGGGCGTGGTTGCGCCCCCCACATCCAGGGCATGCACCATGGCCCCCAGGCGCAGCAGGCCGCGATCACCGTCCAGGCCAAAGCTCGCCAGCAGCACCTCAAACGTCACCCGCTCACCCACATGCGAAAACGTAGCACCGTCGAAGTCAAAGCCCAGTGCATCCGCAGGGCAGTCTGTGATGGCGTTCAGCCACACAAAGCGCGCGCTGGGGTCGATGAAGCGCTGAATGAGCCAGGCGCTGGCCACG
Source organism: Acidovorax sp. 1608163 (assembly GCF_003669015.1). Classification (NCBI taxonomy): domain Bacteria; kingdom Pseudomonadati; phylum Pseudomonadota; class Betaproteobacteria; order Burkholderiales; family Comamonadaceae; genus Acidovorax; species Acidovorax sp. 1608163. Next base: position 3,067,745 of record NZ_CP033069.1, on the reverse strand, counting down.
CGATCGACCCAGAGATGGCGGCGCGTCGCCCAGAGCCGCCCTTGGTATTGCATGCGGTCACGCCGTGCAATACGGCCCGCTGTGGTCTGAGGCTCGCCGGGGGACTGCAAGGCCTCCACGGCGTTGGCGAAGTCGCGCCACTGGGCTTCGGCCCGGATGGAGGCTTCGCCCGGAAAGAAGTCGATCTTGCGGATCGCCTCGTAGGTGCGCGCATATCGGCGCTGCAAGCGCTGAAGCTCGGCACCCACCAGCGTGGGCAAAAGCTGGCGGGCTTGCGCCAACTCGTCCAGCCAGGGGGTGTAGTCGGCCGTCCGATCAAACAACGTTTGGTAGGCGGCTTGCTCGGCCATGTGGGTTGCTTGCACCTGCAGCAGCCAGGCCTGTCCCCCTTCTTGCAAAGCCTCGTCGGCCAGCGGTTGAAGCTGTGCAGCTTGCTCTGCTTGTGCGGGCAGCAAGTAGGCGCCGTCGCGCAATGCGGCGCAGCCCAGTGCCTTGACGGCACGCCAAATCCGCATGCGCACCGTAGCGCTTGCCGAGGGGAGGCTGACGACCAAGGCCAACCATGAGTGAGAAGGGCGATGCATGGCGCAAGCTTAAATTGGTGTCACAAGCCTTGCAATGAAGTAGCGATATCTACATTTTTGAGAGCCTTGTCCGGGTGCTCAGGCCAGCGAGGCCGCTCTGATTTGAATCAAGTGCCAGCGGAACTCATTTTGTAAAATGAGAACCAAACTCATTTGCGTAAAGATTGACCCCCATGAAAACAATGCACGAGGGTGCCGCCGCCGCCCTGCACCCCAGCACGCAGGCCGCCACACCGACGGCGGCTTCGGCGTTCCCCTCTGCTGCTTTGGGCCTGGACGGGCTCAAAGTCCGCACCCCTGCGTTGGTGACCGGGCTGGTGCCTGCGCGCGATGGGCGTGAGCACAGCACCTTGCTGCGCTTGCTGGAGATCGGCTTTGTGCCCGGTGAGGCCGTGCAAGTGCTGGCCCGGGGGGCGTGGGGGGGCAATCCCCTTGCCGTGCGGGTGGGGCAGGCCACGTTTGCCCTGCGCCAGCAAGAGGCGGCCATGGTGCAAGTGCAGGTGTTGGCATGAGCGCGGCGGTGAACATGGGCGCAGGCGCAGCCACCCCGGCGGGTGAGTTGATGCGCGTGGCCCTGCTGGGCAACCCCAATTGCGGCAAGACGGCGCTGTTCAACCTGCTGACCGGTGCCCGCCAAAAGGTGGCCAACTACGCGGGCGTGACGGTGGAGCGCAAAGAAGGCGTGCTGCACACGACCAGTGGCCGCAAGGTGCGGGTGCTGGATTTGCCCGGTGCCTACAGCCTGCACGCGCACAGCCTGGACGAAGCCATCACCCGCGACATCGTGCGGGGCCGCCGCCCTGGCGAGGCCTTGCCCGACCTGCTGGTGTGCGTGACCGATGCCACCCATCTGCGGCTGAACCTGCGCCTGGTGCTGGAGGCGCGGGCCCTGGGCCTGCCCATGGTGCTGGTGCTGAACATGAGCGACATGGCCGAGCGCCAGGGCATTCAGATCGACCGCGAGGTGCTGTCGCGCGAGCTGGGCATGCCGGTTCTGGCCACTGTGGGCGTGCGCGGCGATGGTGCCAGCGAGCTGCTGAGCTGGCTCGATTCGCCCGCTGCACAGGCGCTGAAGGCGCCGCAGGTACCCGCCCAGGAGGCGGTGGCGCTGGATGCTTCTGCGCTGGATGCGCAGACCCAGGTCATCCGCACCCACCAGCAGGTGCACCGACTGATGGAGCTGGCGGTGCGCTCCCCGGCCACCAGCCTGCGGGCGGATGACCGGATTGATGCTGTGGTGCTGCATCCCGTGTGGGGCATGCTGCTGCTGCTGACCACGCTGTTCTTGATGTTCCAGGCCGTGTTCACCTGGGCCACGGTGCCTACCGATTGGATCAAGGCGGGGGTCGAGTGGACTTCGGCTCTCATCCAGGAGCACATGGCCGATGGGCCGCTGCGCAGCCTGTTGGTGGACGGCGTGGTGGCCGGGGCCGGGGGCGTGCTGGTGTTCTTGCCGCAAATCCTGACGCTGTTTCTGTTCATCCTGGCGCTCGAAGACTCGGGCTACCTGCCGCGTGCCGCCTTCTTGCTGGACCGTGTAATGGGCACCGTGGGGCTGTCGGGCCGTTCGTTCATCCCGCTGTTGTCGAGCTTTGCCTGCGCTGTGCCGGGCGTGATGGCCACGCGCTCCATCACCCACTGGCGCGATCGGCTGGTCACCATCATGATTGCGCCGCTCATGACCTGCTCGGCCCGGTTGCCGGTGTATGCACTGCTGATCGGCGCCTTCATCCCTGAGCGCACGGTGGCTGGCCTGTTCAACCTGCAGGGCGTGGTGTTGTTTGCGCTCTACGTGGGCGGTATCGCCAGCGCGATGGCTGTGGCCGGTGTGGCCAAGTTGGCACGCTCTGACCAGCGGCCCCCTCAGCTGCTGATGGAGCTGCCCGCCTACCGCTGGCCCAGCGTGCGCAGCCTGCTGCATGGGTTGTACGAGCGGGCGATGATTTTCATCAAGCGCGTGGGCGGCATCATCCTGGCCGTCACGGTATTGCTGTGGTTCCTGTCCACTTACCCGGCGCCACCCGAAGGCGCTACCGAAGCGGCCATCACCTACAGCTTTGCAGGCCAGCTGGGGCGCTTGCTGGAGGTGCTGGTGGCTCCCATCGGTTTCAACTGGCAGATCGCCATCGCCCTGGTGCCCGGCATGGCCGCACGCGAGGTGGCGGTAGGCGCCCTGGGCACGGTGTATGCGTTGTCGGTCACCGGTGAAGAGGTGGCCAGCCAGCTGGGCCCACTGATCGCGCAGAGCTGGTCTTTGGCTACGGCGCTGTCGTTGCTGGTGTGGTTTGTGTTTGCGCCGCAGTGCATCTCCACCATCGCCGCAGTGCGGCGCGAGACCAACAGCTGGCGCTACCCGCTGCTGATGGTGGTGTACCTCTTCAGCCTGGCCTATGCGGCCAGTTTCGTGACCTACCGAATCGCTTTGGCCCTGGGAGGTGGCGCGTGATGTGGCAACAATGGATCACCGGCTTGATCGTGGCGCTGGCCGCCGCCTACATGGTGTGGCGCTGGCTGCCCGCCGGGCTGCGCAAAAAGCTGGGCCGAGTGCACCCGGCCATGGCGCAAAGCGCTGGGTGTGGCAGTGGCGGCGGAGGCGGCTGCAGCAGCTGCGGAGGATGTTCGTCGTCTGCGGCACCCAGTGTGACGGTACACCCTGCCGAGGGCCGCGAGCGGTTTTGACGGGCGCTGTGTATGGGGCGCAGCCATCTGCAGCCCTTGTGGCGGTGGTTTGGAGTCCGCGTTAAAGCGTGGCCTTTCCCAGCGTCAGCGTTGCAGCTACGCGTAAATTTGCCCTGCTTTCAGCGCATCCAAAGCATTGCGCATGTTGGCGCGTGCCTGTGCTTCGTGGCGGTAGAAAAACCACTCGTTGTGGTAAATGCGCGGCCGGTCCAGAAAGCCCTGTAGCACCGCACTGCGTCCGGCCACGTAGCGTGGCCAGCGCACAAAGAAATATTCCTTGCGCACGTTGCGCTCAAACTGGCGGTACACCGCATCGCTTTGGCCCAGCACGGCCAGGTCAATGTCCACCACCCAAGTGGCGTCGCCCTGCAGCACGCCCGGGTTGTGGCATGTGGCCATGATGTGTTCGTGCACGGTGCGCACCAAGCTGGGCGGCAAGGGCTGGCCGCTGAGGAAGCGCGAGGCCCACTGTGCGCTGCGTGCCTCGTTGTGGGCGCTCCAGGGCCAATACACCGCGTCGTGAAACCACAGGGCCAGCGCCACGGCGTGGGGTTGTTCCAGCGCGCCGGGCAGTTCGTTTTGCACCGTCTGCCAGTGGTCCAGGCAGGCCTGCAGGTGCGATGCGTTGTGGTACGCCCGGGGCCAGCGCTGCCAGCTGCGCAGCAGGTGCTGGCCTTCTTTCATCCACGCGTTGGCAGGGCAGCCCAGAGCAGTGCCCAGGGCCTCCCATTGCGCCAGCAGCGCGTCGGTATCAGTGGTGCTGCGGTGGAACATCCCGCTTTGGCGTTACGCCATGCGGCCGAGCAAAAGGTACTCCATGAGTGCTTTTTGCACGTGCATCCTGTTTTGGCTTCGGCCCGCAGCCTGCGGCGGCTTCACGTCCGCGTTGCGGAAATGAGCCTGCACCGAAACAGTCTGCTGGCGCTGTCGCGCCACCGCGTTGCATTTCATGCCACGCGGCCGAGCAAAAGGTACTCCATGAGTGCCTTTTGCACGTGCATCCTGTTTTCTGCCTCATCCCACACCACCGATTGCGGGCCGTCGATCACATCGGCTTCCACTTCTTCGCCCCGGTGCGCGGGCAGGCAGTGCATGAACAGGGCGTCGGGCTGGGCGGCGGCCATCATTTCGGCGTCCACGCACCAGTCGGCAAAGGCCTTTTTGCGGGCCTCGTTTTCAGCCTCGTAGCCCATGCTGGTCCACACATCGGTGGTGACCAGGTCAGCGCCTTTGCAGGCTTCGAGTGGGTTGCTATAGAACTGATAGCTGCTAGCGCTTACTCCGTGTGCGCCAGAGGCCAATTTTTCATCAATCTCGTAGCCGCGAGGGGTGCTCACGTTGACCTTGAAGCCCAGCAGCGCAGCGGCCTGCAGCCAGGTGTTGGCCATGTTGTTGCCGTCGCCCACCCAGGCCACCGTCTTGCCTGCGATGGAGCCACGGTGTTCGATGTAGGTGAAGATGTCGGCAAGGATCTGGCAAGGGTGGTATTCGTTGGTCAGCCCATTGATGACCGGCACGCGCGAGTGCGCGGCAAAGCGCTCTAGTTTGGTCTGCTCGTAGGTGCGGATCATCACCAGGTCGGTCATGCGACTGATGACCTTGGCGCTGTCTTCAATCGGCTCGGCGCGGCCCAGTTGGCTGTCGCCGGTGGTCAGGTGCACCACGCTGCCGCCCAGCTGGTACATGCCCGCCTCAAAGCTCACGCGGGTGCGGGTGCTGGCCTTTTCAAAAATCATGGCCAGCGTGCGGTCAACCAGCGGGTGATGCTTCTCGTACGACTTGAACTTTTTCTTGATGATCGCTGCGCGCTCGAACAGGTAAGCGTATTCGTCAGCGGTGAGGTCGGTGAACTGCAGATAGTGTTTCATGGGCAAAAAAGGGCACGCCGTGGCGTGCCCTGCAAGGTTTATTCGGCCAGGATGGCTTTGACCAGAGGGGTGAGCTTGGCCACGATTTCGTCGGCCTCGGCCACGGTGAGGATCAGCGAGGGCACCAGGCGGATGACGCTGTCGGCCGTCACGCTGATCAGCAGGCCCGCTTCGGCTGCGCGGCCGGTGAGGGCGCCGCAGGGCTTGTTCAGCTCAATGCCCAGCATCAGGCCCTGGCCGCGGATTTCCTTCACGCCGCTCAGGCTGCCCAGTTCGCGCTCCAGCGCTGCCTTCAGGTGGGCACCCACGGTCGCTGCGTTTTGCAGCAGGCCGTCTTCTTCCATGATGCGGATGGTTTCGTTGCCCGCACGCATGGCCAGCTGGTTGCCGCCAAAGGTGGTGCCATGGTTGCCGGGCTGCAGCACGTTGGCGGCCTTGGGGCCCGCCACCACGGCGCCAATCGGCACGCCCGAGCCCAGGCCCTTGGCCAGGGGCATCACGTCAGGCACGATGCCCGCCCACTGGTGGGCAAACCACTTGCCGGTGCGGCCCATGCCGCACTGCACTTCGTCAATCATCATGAGCCAGCCGCGCTCGTCGCACAGGGCGCGCAGCTGCTGCAGGTATTCCACGCGGGTGGGGTTCACGCCGCCTTCGCCCTGAATGGTTTCAAAGAACACCGCGACCACATTGGGGTTGCCTTCGGTGGCCTTCTTGATGGCTTCGATGTCGTTGAGCGGTACGCGCACAAAACCTTCGACCAGCGGGCCAAAGCCGCTGTAGATCTTGGGGTTGCCCGTGGCCGACATAGTGGCGATCGAGCGGCCATGGAAGGCCTTTTCGTAGACCACGATCTCGGGCTTGGCAATGCCCTTGTCCACGCCGTACTTGCGCGCGATCTTGATGGCGGCCTCGTTGGCCTCCAGGCCCGAGTTGCAGAAGAACACGTTGGTCATGCCCGAGCGCTCCACCAGCTTGGCTGCCAGCGCCTCTTGTAGGGGCGAGTGGTAGTAGTTGGAGGTGTGGATGAGCTTGGTGATCTGGTCTTGCAGCGCGGGCACCAGCTTGGGGTGGTTGTGGCCCAGCGTGTTCACGGCAATGCCGCCCAGCGCGTCCAAGTACTCCTTGCCGTTCACGTCCCAGACTCGGCTGCCCTGACCGCGAGCCAGCGCAATCGGTACGCGGCCATAGGTGTTCATTACGTGGGGCGAGGCTGCCTCAATGAAAGCGGTCATGCAGAGATCTCCAGACGGTGCAAAAAAGGGTTGGGCTTGTGGCCCGCGATAGGTCGGTAAGAGACCAGATACAGGGTCTTCAACCCGAAAAACGAAGCACGATTCTAGGGGGAGAGCCATGGCTGGCTGTTGACAATTGCGCATCACTGCAATGCGTTACCCGACGACCCACTGGGAATACCGGGTTAGCTCTTATATAAGAGTTAGAATGCGGGGCCGTAGCAACACTGCGGTGAGCTGCCACTTACCCAAGCGACCCCGATGGTTTCCCCCTCCACAAAAGAAGTCTTCATCCAGGGCATTACCCATGACGGGAAAACCTTCAGGCCCAGCGACTGGGCCGAGCGGTTGGCTGGCGTCATGAGCCAGTTTCGCCCCGGAGGCTCGCGGCCGGGCAGCCACCTGAGCTATTCGCCCTGGTGCATCCCCACCACGCTCAACGGCGTCAAGTGCGTGGTGGTGCACCGCGACCTGCGCGACCATGAGCCCATGGCCTGGGACTTTGTGCTCAACTTTGCCAGGGACAACAACCTGCAGGTGGCTGAAGCGTGCTTGCTTCCCGATGCCCCCACCCCGAAGGCCTGACAGGCCTTTTTTTACGCCCCCGTTTTCTTGTGCCTTGGCTTGAATTGCTTTGCCCGTTGCTTGGGTGCGGCGGGTTTGCGCCCAGGCCGGTCGCGCTGCGCAAGCCGGGCGCTGTGAGGTCGTGCGCTTGCGGCGTGCTGGCTGGGGGGCATACATTGCGGGCACAAAAAAACCGCCCGAAGGCGGTTTTGATGTTTGCTGACAGCGCACCCGTTACAAACGGCGGGCAGCGGAGGCTACCCGTGCTGTTTGCCTGAAGTGGGTCAGGCGGCCAGTGCCAGGGCTTTCACCTTGGCTGCCAGGCGGCTCTTATCGCGAGCTGCCTTGTTCTTGTGGAAGATGCCCTTGTCGGCAACGGTATCGACCACGCTTTGTGCCTTGGCGAAAGCTTCAGCAGCCTTCACCTTGTCGCCAGCCAGAACAGCCTTTTCGACGTTCTTGACAGCGGTGCGGTATTTGGAACGCAGCGATGTGTTGGCTGCGTTGATCTTGACGTCCTGACGGACGCGCTTGCGGCCCGACGCCAGGCGTGGGTTCTTTTTCTTTGGTTTAGCGGATGCCATGATTTAAGTTCCTTGAGTCTGAGGATGATGCCAGCAAAGCCGACGATTATAGCCCACCCGAGCCACAGTGGGTCAGCCCCGGTTGTGCCGCTTGGCTGTAGGGGTGGCACAGACCCCGCCTTGGGCTTTCACCATTGCCCCATCCGGTAGGGCGCCAGATAGGCGTTGGCCTGGTGGACGTAAGCGAGCGCAACAAGGGCGCCAGCTGCGTGGCCAGGGCTGCGCGCAGCGAATACACTCCCGGCGGTGTCACTGTTCAAAGCCGCCTCCACCGTATCCCTGCTGACCCTGGCCTCCCGCGTGACGGGCCTGGCGCGCGACCTGCTCATGGCGTCCCTGTTTGGTGCCAGCGCCCTCACGGACGCCTTCAACGTCGCCTTCCGCATTCCCAACCTGTTTCGCCGCTTGTTTGCCGAGGGTGCGTTTGCGCAGGCCTTTGTGCCCGTGCTGGCCACCACCAAGGCCAAAGAGGGCGAAGAAGCCACCCGCCGGCTGATGGCCGCCGTGGCCACCGTGCTAGCCTGGGTGCTGCTGCTGACCTGTGTGGTGGGCGTGCTGGGCGCGCCGCTGCTGGTGTGGGCGCTGGCCAGTGGCATGCGCCAAAGCCCCGAGGCCTTTGACGCCGCCGTGTTGATGACGCGCTGGATGTTCCCCTACATCGGCTTCATGTCCATGGTGGCGCTGGCTGCCGGCATCCTCAATACCTGGAAGCACTTTGCGGTGCCCGCCGCTTCGCCGGTGCTGCTCAACGTTTGCATGATTGCCGCCGCCTGGTTGGGGGCGCCGCAGTTGGAGGCGCGTGGCATCGAGCCCATCTTTGCCATGGCCGGTGGGGTGATGCTGGGTGGCATTCTGCAACTGGGGGTGCAGATCCCGGTGCTGCTGCGCATGGGGCTCATGCCGCGCATTGGCGTGACGTGGGGCGCCATTCGGGCGGCCTGGGCCGAGCCGGGCGTGCGTCGCGTGCTGGCGCTGATGGCGCCCATCTTGCTGGGCGTGGGCGTGGCGCAGGTGTCATTGATGATCAACACCCAAATCGCCTCGTACCTGGCTCCGGGCAGCGTCACCTGGCTTTTTTATGCCGACCGGTTGATGGAGTTCCCGACGGCGCTGTTGGGCGTGGCGCTGGGGGTGGTGCTGACACCGCAGCTCACGGCGGCCAAAGCAGCGGGCGATGCAGCCAAATACTCGGCCATGATGGACTGGGGGCTACGCATTGTGGTGCTGCTGGCTGTGCCCTGCGCGGTGGCGTTGCTCACATTCTCCAAGCCGCTGGTGGCCACCTTGTTCCATTACGGCAAGTTGGCCGATGGCGATGTGGGGCAGATTGCCGTGGCACTGGCGGGGTATGGCGCGGGCCTGTTGGGGCTGGTGGCCATCAAGGTGCTGGCGCCGGGCTACTACGCCAGCCAGGATGTGCGCACGCCGGTCAAGATCGCCATCGCGGTGCTGGTCATTACCCAAATCCTGAATGCCGTGCTGGTGCCGCTCATCGACCATGCCGGGCTGGCGCTGTCCATTGGCCTGGGCGCCTTGGTCAACGCCTTGTGGCTGTTGATCGGCTTGATCCGCAAGGGCAGCTACCAGCCGCAACCGGGCTGGGCACGCTTTGCCTTGCAGGTGGTGGCCGCCAGCGCCTTGCTGGCCATTTTGCTGGCCTGGGGCTCGCACTATTTCGACTGGGTGGCCTTGCGTGCCCACAGTGCCCAGCGGGTGCTGTTGCTGGCGGGGTTGATGGCGGCCGCGGCGGCTTTGTACTTTGGCGCGCTGTGGGCTGCAGGCCTCAAGCTGCGGCAAATGCTGCGGCGCTGATGGCTCCTGGCCCCTGGCCGGTGGTGCTGCCAGGGCCAGGCCAGGACCGCCGAAATGCCGGGTGAATCCATGGGTTTTGCGCCTTGACGCTGCGGCCCGCTCGTTCTCAAAATCTGCCATGTCCCTGAGCTACACCGTCCCCTCGTCATTGGAATATTTCGCGTGCCTGGTGCAAAGCGATGAGCACTTCCCCCTGCTCGAAGCAGCCGCCAGCATTGCCCAGGATGAATACCCCGAGCTGGACGTGCAGCAACTGCTGGGCGATGTGGACCAGATGCAGGCCCGCATCGGCAGGCGACTGGCGGTCGATGCACCCGCGCTGCAGCGGCTGCACATGCTCAACCAGTTCTTTTTTTCGGACCTGGGCTTTGCGGGCAACGTCAACAACTACTACGACCCCGAAAACAGCTACCTGAATGCGGTGCTGCGCACGCGCCGGGGCATCCCGATCAGCCTGGCGGTGCTGTGGATGGAGCTGGCCCAGGGGCTGGGCCTGCATGTGCGTGGGGTGGGGTTTCCGGGGCACTTCATGGTGAAGGTGCTGCTGCCCAAGGGGCAGGTGGTGATGGACCCCACCAACGGCCAATCGCTCAGCCGCGAAGACCTGTCAGAGCGGCTGGAGCCCTACAAGCGCCAAAGTGGGCTGGTGGACGACTACGACGTGCCGCTGGGCCTGTATTTGCAGGCCGCCACACCGCGCGACATCATTGCCCGCATGCTGCGCAACCTCAAGGAAGGGCACCGGGCCCAGCAAGACTGGCAGCGCCTGACGGCAGTGCTGGACCGCTTGATCGTGCTGTCCCCCCAGACCTGGGGTGAGCGGCGCGACCGGGGCTTGGCCCACGCCGAGCTGGGCCACGCCAAAGAAGCCGTGGTGGACCTGGAGGCCTACCTCGCCCATGCTGAAGACGGGCTGGATGTGGACATGGTGGCAGACCGGCTCAGCGCGCTGCGGCGCTCGCTGAGCTAAGCCCTCTGACCCCGGCGTCAAAAAACCGGGTGCTGCCTTAAAACGGTTGCCCGTCGTCCCCTGTGGATGGCGCATCAGACCCGCGCAGTTGGGCCAGCTGCTGGCGCAGTGCTTCGTTCTCTGCGGTCAGCTCGGCCACGCGGGCCCGCAGGGTTTGCAGTTCATCTGCGGCGGGGGTGTCACTGGGGGCTGCGGCCTCATCGGCGGCCTTCACAGGCGTCTCTTCGCGGGTCTTGCGCTTGGCTTCGCGCACGCGTTTGGCGGCTTGCTTCAGTTCGTCCTTGCCTGCCACGGCGGCGGCCACTTGTTCTTCGGCGGGCAGCGTGGCCACAGCGGCAGCGGCATTGAGCGAGATGGTGCCGGACTTGACGGCGGCCACCAGCTCGGGCGCTGCCTGCTTCTGGATTTTCTCGATCATCACCACCTGGCTGCTGCTCAGGCGTGCAGCACGGGCGATGGCTTCGCGGCTGCTCAGGTCTTCGGCAGGGGCTACGCTGGTGGCGGCGGTGGCCGCATCGGTAGACGGATCCGCCTCGGCTTGGGATTCTTCAGCCGGGGCGCTGGCCACAAAGGCGGCCGCAGCGCGCGCACGGCGGTCGGCCACAATTTCGCGCTTGCGCAGTGCCAGCACGCCGCGCTGAAAGTCCGACACGCTGCGGCGGCCCAGGTGCTGGTCAATCATCCACAGGTGCACGTCTTCCATCGACTGGAAGTGGGTGTTTTGCACCGTCTGAAAAGGCAGGCTGTGTTTTTGGCAAATGCCGTAGCGGTTGTGTCCGTCCACCAGCACATCGCCCCACAGCACCAGGGCGTCCCGGCAGCCCTCGGCCAAGATGCTGCGCTCCAGCGCATCGTGCTCGTCAGGGGTCAGGGGGTCGATATAGGCTTTGAGTTCTTCGTTGACAACGATGTTCATGGTGTGCGGGCGCGGGGCCGGGTCTACAGGGCAGGGGCGGCATTGTAGTTGCACGCTGCTGCAGCGCTTGGCAGCGTCTCAGTTGTCCCGCGTGCCCCTGAGTGCCAGCCAGCCCGCCACGGCGGTAAAGACCACCAGAATGCACACGATCACCCAAAAACCGTGCTCGCTGCCCGCCAGGGGAATGCCCCCCACGTTCATGCCCAGCAGCCCGGTGAGGATGTTGATGGGCAGCGCCAGCACCGTGACCACCGTCAGCACAAACAGGCTGCGGCTGTTGGCCTCTTGCACGCTGGCGGCCAGCTCTTCCTGCAGCAGCTTGATGCGCTCTTGCAGCCCCTGCATGTCGCGCAGCACGACCGAGAACTCTTCGGTCGAATCGCGCAGCTCTTGCACGTCTTCGGCGCCCATCCAGTGCGGCGGGTGTGCCAGCAGCCGGAACAGGGCGGCGGGCTCGGGCGCCAGCAGGCGCTGCAGCCGCACCAGCAGTCTGCGCAGCACGCCCAGGCGGGCGCGTTTGTGGTTGAGCCGGCCTGCCAGCAACTCGTCTTCAATGCCGTCGATGCGCTGCGTCACGCCGCGCACGATGTCCACCAGCCCTGCCGCCTGGGTGCGCATCAGCTGCTCCAGCAGCGCCACGCTCGAGCGCGGTGTGTGCCCCTGGCGCACCGCCGTGCGCAGGGCATCCACCGATCGCAGCGGGTGCGCCCGCGCGGTGATGACCAGGTGGGGCAGCACGCAGATCCACAGCGTGGCAATGTCGGACGGCTCGAATGCAAAGTCAAAGTGCGCATCGTTGAGCACGCCCATCAAGGCATCGTCATCGCGCTCGATGCGGGTGGAGTACGAGCCGTCTTTGAGGGCTTCAAAAAAAGCGTAAGGCAGGTCGGCGTGGCGCTGCATCCAGCGCACGGCTTGCGCGTGGGCCAGGTTGAAATGCAGCCACACAAAGGCGGCAGGCTGGGCGGGGTCCTGCGGCGCCGCTGTGTCTGGTGCTGCGCCTTGCAGCCGATGGGCGTCCAGCCACTGCACGGCCTCGGTGCTGTCCAGGGGGCGGGCGTGGTGGCCGCCGTCTTGCATCAGATAGCCACAGATCAGGCCTGCGGTATCGCCTCCGTAGCCGCCATGGGGTGCCGTGCTGGCAAGGGGTGCAGTCATGAAGAGGGGGGAGGGCGAAAACGAAGAACGGAGGTGCTGAGGCCAGCCTGCGATGTTGCTGCGGTCGTGTGACTTTTTCATGACTTTTCCGTGGCTGTCATCACTTTGTCACCGGGGCTGGGCAGCATCGGCGCCATCTTTTTTGCACTTCTGACCACCATGCTCCAGAACGCCCCGTTCGACGCCCAGGACCTGATGCAGCGCATCGCCAATGATCTGATCGACAGCTACGACGAAGAGTTGGAGCTGGAGATCGAGGACCGCAACGTGGACGAAGAGGGCGACCTGGTGGCCACGGACAAGCTGGAGCGCCAGCGCTACTTCAAAGAGCTGTTTCGCCTGCAGGGTGAGCTGGTCAAGCTGCAAGACTGGGTGCAGCACAGCCGCCAGAAGGTGGTGATCTTGTTTGAAGGCCGCGACGCGGCGGGCAAGGGCGGCGTCATCAAGCGCATCACCCAGCGGCTGAACCCGCGCGTGGCCCGCGTGGCCGCACTGCCTGCGCCCAATGACCGTGAGCGCACGCAGTGGTACTTTCAGCGCTATGTGGCGCACCTGCCTGCGGCCGGTGAGATGGTGCTGTTCGACCGCAGCTGGTACAACCGCGCGGGCGTTGAGCGGGTGATGGGCTTTTGCTCTGACGACGAGTACGAAGAGTTTTTCCGCACCGTGCCTGACTTTGAAAGAATGCTCGTGCGCTCGGGCATCACGCTGGTCAAATACTGGTTCTCCATCACCGATGAGGAGCAGCACCTGCGCTTTCTGGGGCGCATCCATGACCCGCTCAAGCAGTGGAAGCTCAGCCCCATGGACCTGGAAAGCCGTGTGCGCTGGGAGGCCTACACCAAGGCCAAAGAAACGATGCTGGAGCGCACCCACATCCCCGAAGCGCCCTGGTGGGTGGTGCAGGCGGTCGACAAGAAAAAGGCCCGCCTCAACTGCATTGCCCACCTGCTGGGCCAGTTGCCTTACCAGGAGGTGCCCCACGCCCCCGTGGTGCTGCCAGACCGGGTGCGCAACCCCGAATACCTGCGCCAGCCGGTGCCTGCCTCCATGTACGTGCCCGAGGCGTACTGACGAGAGGGTGTGGGCGAAGGTGTGAGCCAGTCTGTAGGGTGTTTTTGCTCCTGTTTTGGTAGCTGCTAGCGCTTATTTATCGGGCGCTAGGGGCTGAAATGGCACCTATCCCACCTGGCTGGGCAAAGGTTCGCATCAGTGCCCGTGCATATTGCCGCCGGACTGCGATGGCGTGCCGCTGCGGCCAAACTGGTGCCACGCCCGCCGCAATTGCGTGTCTGAGCTGAACCCTGCCAACTCTGCGGCCTGGGTGACGTTGCGACCCGACTGCAGGGCAGCCTCGGCGGTGGCCAGGCGGATGCGGCGCAGGTACTGCAGCGGCGCAATGCCTGCGTGCTCCAGAAACAACCGGGTCAGGTGCCTGGGCGAGGTGTGGGCCACCTCGGCCATGGCGGGCACATTCCACGGCGACTGGGGCTGCTGGCCGATGGCGTCCTGCACGCGGTGCAGGGCGGGGTGCAAGTGGTTGCGGTGGTGCAGAAAGGGCGAGAACTCCGGGTCGTTGGGCCCACGGCGCAGGGCCACCACCATGGCCTGTGCCACCTGGGCGGCCAGCGCAGGGCTGCAGGTTTCGCTGATGCGGTGCAGCAGCAGGTCGATGCCTGTGGTCACCCCGGCGCTGCTGTGCACCGGGCCATCGGCCACAAACACGCGGTTGGCGGCCACGTCGCAGCGCGGGTCCACTTGCGCCAGCTCGCCCAGGTGCAGGTGGTGTGTGGTGGCACGGCGGCCGCTGAGCAAGCCCGCGTGCGCCGCCAGCACGGCACCAGCGCACACGGTCACCAGCTCCAGCTGCCCCGCCGCCAGCCGCAGGCCGCGCAGCCAGTGCAGCAAGGCGCGTGCCTCGGGGTTGTCCACGTCAATGCGCTGCCCCGCCAAGCCCACCAGCACCACCCAGGCGGGTTGCGCCAGGGTGGCGGGTAGCGGCGCCAAGCCGGTCAGCATGGCCCCCACCGAGGTCACAGACTGCGGCGTGGGGCTGACGAAGTGCTGCACAAACCGCGCAGGCTGCCCTTGTGCCACCAGCGCCTGGTTGGCAATGCGCAGTGCCTCGGCAGGGCCCGCCCAGTCGAGCACCAGGCTGCCTGGCAACAGGGCAAAGTAGACGTGGATGGGGTGTGTTTCTGGCATCGCTTATTTTGGCCCACCCGCCATGCAGCTGGCGCCGCCTGGCGGTGGGCGGCATGGTTTAAGGCGTAGGGTTCCAGGGCGTGTCCATTTGGCGGGCTGTGCGCTCGGCCAGGGCGGGGCTCAGCAAGCGGCTGACCAGGTGCAGGCTCATGTCGATGCCTGCGCTGATGCCCGCCGACGTGACCAGCCGCCCCTGATCGACCCAGCGCACCTGCTCTTGAACGGCGAGTTGTGGAAACTGCGCGCGCAGATCGCCAATGTCTTCCCAGTGGGTGGTGACGGGCCCCTCACGCAGCACACCGGCTGCCGCCAGAATGAACGCCCCGGTGCACACCGACGCGGTGATGCTGGCGCTCTGGGCGGCCTGTGCCACCCACTGGCGCGTGGCGGGGCATGCGGCGGCGGTGTCGACCACGCCGCCGGGCACGACCAGCACATCGGGCGCTGCCGCGCTGACAAAGTCGGCATCTGGCAACACCCGCAGCCCGGCGCGGGCGCGTACGGCATCCAGGGTGCGGGCCACGCATTGCACGCTGAAGGCCGGGGCTGCACCGGGCTGCGCGCGTTGGTGCATGCGGGTGGCAGTGGTGAAGACTTCATACGGGCCGCCCAGGTCCAGGGCTTCCACATCGTCAAACACCAAGATGGAGATGTTCAGGGTGCGGCTCATGCGTGCACCCCGGTCAAGGCGGCAGACTGGGCCCGTGCAAGTGCTTCATCCACCGTGCACAGCGTGGCAAAGCGGCCTTGCAGCACGGTCGCGGTGCGAGTTTTGATGTCGGCGGCCGCCAGCGTCTGGCCGTCGGGCTGCACCATGTCCCAGGTGTGGGTGGCGTCCAGCACATAGTCCACGTTCCAGCCCAGGTCAGAGGCGTGGCGGGTGGTGGTTTCGCAGCATTGCTCGGTGCGGATGCCGCTGATGATGAGGTTCTGGACACCATGGCGTGTCAGCCATACATCCAGGCCCGTACCCACCAGCGCGCTGTGGCGCGACTTGGTGAAGGTGGCTGCAGCATCAAAGTCCGCAAGGCCCTTCAGGGGGCTCACGTGGCCGGAAGTCTGCGAGAAGGGATTGGCGGCCGTCTCTGGCCCTTCGGAGTGAAACACCCGCACCACGGGAATGCCCTGGGCGATGCAGCCCTCGATCAAGGCATTTTGTGCAGCCAGGTAGGCGGGCAGGCCTGTTTCTGTGAAAAACGGGCGGTGCCGAAACGATTCCTGGACATCAATCACTATCAGACAAGTTTTCATGAAGCAGCCTTTTGCAAGTGGGTGGATATGCGCTTATTTTGAAGGCGCTACAGCCTGCCGTCAGTTCAGGGTTGGACGAGTTTCGATCAAATCAGGACATGCATGGAAAAATCTGTGTGTAGTCTTTTTGGGGCTTTTGTGGGCCATGCAGGGGCCGCGCACCGGGCCCGTGCCTTGCTGGCGAGGTTTGCAACCTGCCGTAAATCAAGGCTTGGGCCAATACCTGCTATGGTGATCAGGGTTTTCCCTTATTTTCTGGAGCCATTGCCCCCATGCCTCACAAAAGCAGTCTGTTTTCGTTGGCGGCGCTCACCCGCGCTTACCGACGCAACCTGGCGGCGTTGGTGCGCGTGGCCAAGCCTGTGAAGGGCAAGAAACGCGCGCCTGTGCAGGGTGGCGCTGTGCCCCGCAAAGCGGCGCGGGCGGCGCCCAGGCGCAGCACTCCACTGGCAGGTGCGTCTTCCGAGTGGTTGGCGGGGATTGCCCCCGGCCCGGCAGGGGCGCGGCGCTTCCATTTTTTTGTGCCTGCGGGGTTGGCGCCAGCCCCGGGGGAGTCGTTTCCGTTGCTGGTCATGTTGCATGGCTGCGGGCAAACGGGGCGCGACCTGGCTGCCAGCTCGCGCATGAACCGCCTGGCGGCGCGCAAGCGTTTTTTGGTGCTGTACCCCGAGCAAGAGCGTGTGGCCAATGCCCATGGTTGCTGGAACTGGTACGACCGCCGCAGTGGCAAGGCCGATGCCGAGGCCGCCACCTTGCTGGCCGCTGTGGACCAGGTTGCGCGTCGCCATCCGGTGGATCTGGAGCGTGTGGCTGTGGCGGGCTTGTCTGCTGGCGGCAGCATGGCTGCGCTGCTGGGGGCGCGCTACCCATCGCGCTTTTGCGCGGTGGTCATGCACTCCGGGGTGGCCCCGGGCACGGCTGAATCCGCCGCCACCGCCGTGGCCGCCATGCGTGGCAGCCGCGATGCGCATTTGCCGATCGCACAGGCTCCGTTGCCTGCGGGCGGCTTGGGGGGCGTTGGCGATGGGGTTGCGGCAGATCGCCAGTCCCTGCCGCCGCTGCTCATCCTGCATGGCGATGCCGATGGCGTTGTCTCGGTGCGCAATGCCGCCGCCACGGCGGTGCTGTGGGCCAGTGCGGCGGGCGCACGGGCGACGGCATCGCGCACCCTGCGCCGAGGCCAGCGCTACCCCATGCAGGCCATGGAGTTCAAGGCCCACGGTCAGGTGGTGGTGTCGGTGCGGGAGATCACCGGGCTGGGCCACGCCTGGAGCGGCGGGGCCCCAGGCTTGCCCCACAGCGACCCGGCGGGGCCTGATGCTTCGGCACTGGCCTGGGCTTTTGTCGCAAGGCAGTTTGGCCGCCTGGCTTAGAACAGGGTCTTGGGGATTTGGAGCTAAATATGCCTCTGGCGCCCGTTGAATAAGCGCAAGGCGCTATCAATTTTGAATGGAATCGGCGGGCGAATCAAACCAGCCGTGCAGCGACCAGTTCTTTCTTGAGGTAGGCGTAAAACAAGGGCGCCGCCACCAGCCCGGCCGGGCCAAAAATGGCCTCGGCCACAAACATCACACTCAGCAACTCCCACACGCCCATCTGGGTGCGCTGGCCCACCACCTTGGCGTTGATGACGTATTCGGCCTTGTGGATCAGGATCAGAAAGCCCAGGCAGGCGGCGGCGGCCATGGGGGACACCGACAGGCCTACGATGGTCATCACCACGTTGCACAGCAAATTGCCCACGATGGGCACCAGCCCCGCGATAAAAGTGAGGGTGATGAGCACCGGGGTGTAGGGCAGGTCCATGCCCCAGAACGGCAGCACAAACAGCAGGAAGAGCGCGGTCAGCAGCGTGTTGAACGCCGCAATCCAGAATTGGGCGGCCACGATTTGCCGGAATGCCTCGCCAAACAGCGTGATGCGCTGGGCGAGCTGCTGGGCGAGGGGCCCCAGGGAGGCTTTGGAGGTGCGCACCGCCGCCAGGGAGCCGATGAGCAGGCCCACATAGGCAAACAGCACGCTGCCCAGCCACGCACGCCCGGCCATGGCCAGTGCGCCCGCCTTGGCGCCCAGGTAGCTGGCGATGATGCGCTGGATTTCTGCCGCGCCCTCGGGCAGGTGGGCGGCCATGTCGGCCGGCAGCTTCAGGCGCAGTTCCAGCACCGTGCGGGCCATGTAGGTGAGCAGCTCGCGGTATTGCTGCGGTGCATCGACCAGGTACCCGCGCGAGTGGGTGAGCCCGGCCGCCAGCAATGCCAGGGGCATGAGCATGACCACGGCGGCGGCCACCACCTGGGCGGCGCGGGGCGTGCCGCGCTGCGCCGCATTAGCGCCTTGCAGTCGGTGCAACCCGGCCGTGAGCCAGCCCGTGAGGGCGCGGGTGAGCAAGAAGCCCAGGCACACGCACAGCAGCCCGGGCAGCAGCCCGCGCCACATCACCAGCAGCAAGGCAGAGGCCATCAGCAGGTAGCTGGCCAACACAATGCCCGAGCGCGCAGCCCACAGGGGCTGCGACGGTGCGGTGTAGCTGGTGAGCGCTGCCGAGGGCGACTCAGGCGGGAGGGCTGGGGGCTGGTGCTGCGCCATGCGCGTGCTGCAGATCAGCCAACGACCACGGCGGCATCTTCGCCGCGCGGCGCAATGGCGCCGATGGTGTAGACCTGCTCGCCTGCAGCGCGCAGCGTGGCGGCTGTGGCCTCAGCGTTGGCGGCATCAACCACCACCACCATGCCAATGCCGTTGTTGAAGGTGCGGTTCATCTCGATGTCATCGATGCCTGCGGTCTTTTGCAGCCAGGCAAACAGCTCGGTCTGGGGCCAGCTGCCCTTGGTCAGGTGGGCTGCAGTGCCTTCGGGCAGCACGCGGGGAATGTTCTCCAGCAGGCCGCCGCCGGTGATGTGAGCCAGGGCCTTGATGGGGTGCTGGGCCAGCGCGGCCAGCACGTTCTTCACGTACAGGCGGGTGGGCTCCATGATGGCTTGCTTGAAGGGCTTGCCGTCCAGCGTGGCGGGCACGGTGCCAGCGGCTTCGGCGCGGTCAATGCACTTGCGCACCAGGCTGAAGCCGTTGGAATGCACGCCGTGGCTGGCCAGCCCCAGCACCACGTCGCCGGGCTGCACGGTTTGGCCGGTCAGGATTTTGGATTTTTCGACCGCGCCCACGGCAAAACCGGCCAGGTCGTATTCGCCAGCGGGGTACATGCCAGGCATTTCGGCGGTTTCGCCGCCAATCAGCGCGCAGCCAGACAGCTCGCAGCCCTTGGCAATGCCGCCCACCACGGCAGCGGCCGTGTCCACATCGAGCTTGCCGCAGGCAAAGTAGTCGAGGAAGAACAGGGGCTCGGCGCCCTGCACCAGCACGTCGTTCACGCTCATTGCCACCAGGTCGATGCCCACGGTGTCGTGCATGTTCCATTCAAACGCCAGCTTGAGCTTGGTGCCCACGCCGTCGGTGCCGCTGACCAGCACGGGTTCCTTGTAGCGCTTGGGCACTTCAAACAGGGCGCCAAAGCCGCCAATGCCTGCCAGCACGCCTTCGCGCATGGTTTTTTTGGCCAGGGGCTTGATGCGCTCGACAAGGGCGTCACCGGCGTCGATGTCAACGCCAGCGTCTTTGTAGGACAGGGGGGTAGGGGTAGCGGCAGAGTTGCTCATGGCAGGGTAAGCACGGACCAGCGTGCGCAGCAGACTAAAATTTGCCCAGATTTTACGGGCTGCGCGCTGACCACCCCGCCGCAACCCTTCCATACTGTCCTGTTTTCTCTCTGTTCTCTCTGGAGCCCATGCAGTTCTACGCTTTTTCTTCTCGCTCCAGCATGTCGCCCAGCAGGCTGCTGCCATGAAGCAGCTGGCGCTGGATATCGGCCTGGTCACCGGGCCGACGCTTTCGAGCTTCTATGCAGGCCCCAATGATGCTGCTTTGCAACACCTGCGCCTGTGGGCGGGTGAGGGCAGCAGCCAGAGCACGCGCTCACCGGTGCCCACCTATTTGTGGGGCGAGGCGGGCAGCGGCAAAACCCATTTGCTCAAGGCCGTGTGCGAAGCCTTGCACGAGCAGGGCGCCAGCGTGGGCTGGATGGACGCCACCGTGGCCAATCCTCCAGACTTTGACGAGCGCTGGGCGGCCGTGGTGATGGACGAAGTGCATCTTTACAACACTGCGCAGCAGGCCAGTGCCTTCAACTGGTTTGTGAATGCCATCAACCCGGCCACGGGCGGCCAGCGTTGGGTGCTTGCGGCTGGCGATTTGCCCCCGGCTGACCTGCCACTGCGCGACGATCTGCGCAGCCGCATGGGCTGGGGCCATGTGTTTCAGCTGCAGTTGCTCGACGAAACCGCCCGCCGCGCGGTGCTGCGCCAGGAGGCCGACGCACGGGGCGTATTCCTGGGCGACGAGGTCATGGACTTCATGCTCAAGCGTTTCTCGCGGGATCTGGGCAGCCTGATGCAATTGCTGGACCAACTGGATGCCTTTGCGCTGCGCACCCAGCGTGCCATCACCATTCCGCTGCTCAAGGCCATGCTCGAGTCGGAATGAACAATGAGGGACAACCCCCTGAGCGGCCAGCGCACGCCAGCAAAGCGCCGCCTCTGCGGCGGGGCGGCCCTTGCGCGGCGACCGCTGGGTTTGGGCAGCGACAGTTTTTGCAATCGCTCACGCAGCGCAACTTATTGAATGATTGAAATGCAAAGAAGCCGCCTTCGCTTGGCACTTTTTGACCTGGACCACACGTTGCTGCCGCTCGACTCGGACTACGAGTGGGGCGAGTTCACTATCCGCATCGGCTGGAACGACCCGGTGGAGTTTGCGCGTCGCAACGATGAGTTTTACGCCCACTACCAGGCTGGAACGCTCAACGTGCACGACTACGTGCGCTTTGCCACCGAAGCCGTGCGCCTTCGGGGTGCCGATGCAGCGGCCACGGCGCACCAGCAATTCATGCGCGAGGTGATTGGCCCGGCCATTCGCCCCCAGGCGCTCGATTTGATCCGCCAGCACGAGGCCGCAGGCGACCAAGTGGTCATCGTCACGGCCACCAACGAGTTCGTGACCCGCCCCATCGCCCAGGCGCTGGGCGTGCAGGAGTTGCTGGCCGTGCAACTGGCCCGCGACACCAACGGCTGGTACACGGGCGAAATTGACGGCATACCGACCATGCGCGAGGGCAAGGTGCTGCGCATGGAACAATGGTTGGCTGCGCGCCAGCTCACTTGGGCTGATGTGGACAGCACCTTCTACAGCGATTCTATGAACGACGTGCCGCTGCTGGAAAAAGTCAACCACCCCGTGGCTACCAACCCCGACCCGCGCCTGCGCGCTCTGGCGCAAGAGCGCGGCTGGCGCATACTGGACCTGTTTTCGGCAGACGCATCCGCTGCCGCTACAGGCGCCCCTGCTGCTGCCTAAAGGCTGCCCCACAGCGCCCATTCACCTGTTTACTGCATACCCATGATCAAGAAGTTCATCGACAAACTACTGGGCAAATCGACGCCCGGCACCTCTGGCGGCAAGCCCCATTTTGGCAAGCGCGAAGAGGTGCCCGCGTCCGTGCACGGCATCAACCCCGAGCTGGTGGACCGGCGGGCGGCCGATGTGGTGCACACCCTCAAGGACGCGGGCTTTGAGGCCTACATCGTGGGCGGCGCGGTGCGGGACTTGTTGCTGGGCCTGCGCCCCAAGGACTTTGACGTGGCCACCAATGCCACGCCTGAGCAGGTCAAGGCGCTGTTTCGCCGCGCCTTCATCATTGGCAAGCGCTTTCGCATCGTGCACGTGGTGCATGGCCGGGGGCGTGAGCATGAGGTGATCGAGGTTTCTACCTTCCGCGCCTACCTCGATAACTCGGCTGCAGGCCAGGTCAGTGGCAATGAAAAGACCAGCAAGGCCCAGCTGTCGGGCATGCAGCATGCGGTGGACGCCAGCGGCCGTGTGCTGCGCGACAACGTGTGGGGCCCGCAAGACGAAGACGCCACCCGCCGCGACTTCACCGTCAACGCCATGTACTACGACCCGGAAACCCAGGTGGTGGTGGACTACCACAAGGGCATTCAGGACGCCAAGAAGAAGACCCTGCGCATGATTGGCGACCCCGCCACGCGCTACCGCGAAGACCCGGTGCGCATCATCCGCGCGGTGCGCTTTGCCGCCAAGCTCAGCCAGTTGGGCTTCTCTATCGAAGCTAAGACTGCCGCGCCCCTGGTGCAGTCGCAAACCTTGCTGGCCGATGTGCCCCAAAGCCGCATGTTTGACGAAATGCTCAAGCTGCTGCAAACCGGCCACGCCATTGCCACCATCGAGCAGTTGCGCAAGCTGGGCATGGCCAAGGGCATCTACCCGCTGCTGGACGTGGCGGTGGAGCGTGCCGACAGCCCGTTTGTCAAAGCCGCGCTGGTGGACACCGACCGCCGCGTGAACGAAGGCAAGCCCGTGGCCCCCAGCTTTTTGCTGGCCTGTGTGCTGTGGGAAGATGTGCGCAAGGGCTGGGAAGACCGCATGGGGCGGCGTGAACATGCTTTGCCTGCGCTGCAAGACTCCATTGACGAGGTGTTTGAGCGGCGCATTGGCGACGTGTCTGGCCGTGGCAAGCTGGCCGCCGACATGCGCGAAATCTGGGTCATGCAACCCCGCTTTGAAAAGCGCGTGGGTAACACGCCGTTTGGCATGGTGATGCAGCCCCGCTTCCGCGCAGGCTTTGACTTCATGCGTTTGCGCGCCGACATTGGCGAGGTGGAAGAGGCCCTGGCCGAGTGGTGGCAAGACTTCCAGACGGCAGACGATGAGCGCCGTGAAGACCTGCTGGACCAGGCCCGCGAAGAGCAAAAGGCCCGCCTCAAAGCCCAGCAGCAAGCACAACAACCCGTGGTGCGCCGCGTGCCCAAAAAGCCCGCTGCTGGAGCCGCCGCCACGGCCGATGCCGCAGCAGCCGATCTGCCGGAGCCTGCTGAAGACGGGTCAGCCCCCAAAAAACGCCGCCGCCGTCGCCGCAAGCCGGGCGGTGCTGGCGGGGATGCCGCCCCAGCCACCAGCGAATGAGCGCGGCGGTGCCTGTGGATGTCTGGGTGGGCCTGGGCGCCAACCTGGGCGAGCGCGAGCAGGCGCTGCACGAGGCCTTGCAGGCCATGGCCCGTTGGCCAGACACGCGGCTGGTCAATGTTTCGGCCTTGTACGCCAGTGCACCGATCGATGCGGGCGGCCCAGACTACTTGAACGCTGTGGCCTTGCTGCGCACCATGCTGCCTGCGCTGGAGGTGCTGCAGCGCCTGCAATCGATAGAGCAGGGCGCTGGCCGCGAGCGGCCCTACCGCAACGCTCCGCGCACGCTGGACTTGGACATCCTGCGCTATGGCAACGCCGAGCTGGACACCCCCACCCTCACCGTGCCTCACCCCCGCATGGCCGAGCGCGCCTTCGTGCTGCGGCCGCTGGCCGAAGTGTCGCCCACGCTGGTGAGCGAGGCTGCCTTGCAGGCCGTGGCAGACCAGCGCATTGAGCGACTGCCAAAAGCCTGGACGGCTGACTTGCTATCAAAAAAGTAGCTGCTAGCGCTTGATGGGCAAGCGCTACAGCCTATTTTCATCTTAATCGACCTTGGCGCCCGAGAGCTTGACTACTTCCTGGTACCTGGCGCGCTCGCTGGCCATGAAGCTCTCAAACTGTTGCGGTGTGGTGGCCACAGGCTCAGCCAGCAGGGCGCCAAAACGAGTTTTGGTCTCAGGGGCCTGCAGCGCGGCCACGAAGGCCTTGTTGAGCTTGTCGATCACGGGCTTGGGTGTGCCCTTGGGGGCCACCAGGCCCCACCAGGTGTCGATGGAGAACCCCTTGAAGGTGTTGGCCATGGGGGGCACGCCGGGCAGTGCCGAAGAGGCCTCCAGGGACGTTACGGCCAGCGCCTTGAGCTTGCCTGAGCGGATGTTGGGTGCCGCGGCAGCCAGGTTGTCGATGTTGAAGTCCACCTCGCCTGCCAAAAGCGCCAGCTGTGCGGGGTTGGCCCCGCGGTAGGGAATATGCAGCGCAAAGATGTTGGCGCGCTGCTTGAACATTTCTCCGGCCAGATGGCCCGCGCTGCCGTTGCCGCCGCTGCCGTAGTTGAGCTTGGCGGGATTGGCCTTGGCGTAGGCGATGAGGTCTGCCAGGGTGTGGATCTTGAGTTGTTCCGCTTTGGCGGCGTTCATCACCAGCACATTGGGCACGCGCACCATCTGCGTGATGGCCGTGAAGTCTTTGCCCGCGTCAAAGGGCATCCGGGTGTAGAGCCAGGGGTTGACGGCGTGGGTGGCCGTGGCGGCAATGCCGATGGTCAGCCCGTCGGGTGACGCTTTGGCAATGGCGTCTGCGCCGATGTTGCCGCCTGCACCCCCCTTGTTATCAATGATCACGGTGCCCAGCGAGTCGCGCACACGCTCTGCCAGTGCCCGTGCGGTCACGTCGATCGGGCCACCCGGTGCATAAGGCACGATCAGCCGAATGGGTTGCCCGGCGTCTTGCGACAAGGCCAGCGGGGTGGAAAAGGCGGCGGTGACTGCCGCACTGGCAATGAGGAGGTTTCTGCGGTTCATGGCGTGATTGTTGCAAAAAAGAAAACTGCCTGGGTGCCGAGAACCTTTTCATCGAGGGCCAAAGGCAGCCCTTCGGGTTGCGTGGGGCTGCCAGCGCAGTGCCGTCGTCACGCAGAAGGGCCGTGCTTGTCCGCTTCAGAGGTGAAAGAGTCTGCGTAAAACTCGTCAGCAGGCAGCCCCCGCTGGGCGCTGTACGCTGTGCGCGCCGATTCGACCACGATGGGCGCGCCGCAGGCATACACCTGGTGGCCCGAGAGGTCGGCAAAATCATCCAGCACGGCCTGGTGCACAAAGCCTGTGCGGCCGGTCCATCCGTCTTGCGGCTGGGCGTCGGACACCACGGGCACATAGCGCAGGTGTGGCATGTGCGCGGCTTGTTCCAACACCCACTGGTGCATGTACAGGTCTTCGGGGCGGCGGCCGCCCCAGTACAGCGTGGTGGGGCGGGTGATGGCCTTGGCTTGCATGTGCTCGATCAAGGCTTTGATGGGGGCAAAGCCTGTTCCAGAAGCCAGCAGCACGATGGGTTTGTCAGAGTCTTCGCGCAGGAAGAAGCTGCCAAAGGGGCCCTCGATCCGCAGGATTTCTTTCTCTTTCATCGCGCCGAACACATGGTCGGTGAACTTGCCGCCCGGCAGGTGGCGGATGTGCAGCTCAATGCCTGCGGCAGCCTCTTGCGTGTGCGGTGCATTGGCCATGGAATAGGCCCGGCGGGCCCCGTCGCGCAGGATGAACTCCACGTATTGCCCTGCGTGGTAGCGGAAAGTGTCTGCCGCAGGCAGTTGCAGTCGAATCCGCATCACATCGTGGGACTGCTTTTCCAGCGAGGAGACACGCACCGGCATTTTCTTGATGGGGTAGGCACTTTCATCGGTCACCTGGCGTGACTCCAGCACCACATCGGACAGCGGCCGCGCACAGCAGGTCAGCACAAAACCGGCAGCCTCTTCTTCCGCGCTCAGCGCCTTGGCCTGGTGATCGGTGTGGGTGACGGAGCCGCTGGTCTTTTTGCACTTGCAGGAGCCACAGGCGCCGTCTTTGCAGCCGTAGGGCAGGCCTACGCCGCTGCGGATGGCTGCGGCCAGGATGGTTTCATCGCCTTGGCTTTGGAAGGTGCGCCCGCTGGGCGTTACAGAGATCTGGAATGCGGCGCCAGCAGCGTCGTCGGGTCGCGTCATGTTGTGGGTATCCTCGGGGGCTTATGCGAATGGCGCCAATTTTGCCCGCAGAAACTGAAGGTGTGCTGAGCTGCACGGCTTTGCATTGCGTTTGCTCAGTGCGCCGCAAGGGTTTGGCCCTGGCGCTGTGGGCTTCAGAGCCTGTGGGTCGTCTGTTTGACCATTGAACTTTTTCTGCTTGTTCACCCGAAAGAAATCATGAGTACCGTGGCTTTGTCCAGTGCCCTGGGCGCCTTGCCTGCCCGTTTTCGCCGTGAGCGATTGTTGATCGTGGGCTGTGGCGATGTTGGCAGCCGTGTGGCCCGCAACTTGGCACAGGGGGCAGGGGCCGGGCGCATGCGGGTTATGGCCCTGACCTCCAGCCCAGACCGCCGCGCCGCACTGCGCCAGTTGGGGGCAACCCCGGTGCTGGGCAATCTGGACGATGCAGCGAGCTTGCGGCGCTTGGCGGGCGTTGCCACGCGGGTGTTGCATCTGGCACCACCGCCTACAGAAGGCGGAGGGCGCGATGCTTGGTGGCGCGACCCCCGCACCCAGGCCCTGGGCCGCGTGCTGCGAATGCGCCGCTTGCCCGCATCGCTGGTGTACGCATCGACCAGCGGCGTGTACGGCGACTGCGCCGGAGCGCTGGTGCGCGAGGAGCGTTTGCTGGCGCCCGCCACACCCCGTGCCCAGCGGCGGGTGGATGCCGAGGCGGCTGTGCGCCACCTGGGGCGTGCGGGCGTGCGTGCCAGCATTTTGCGCATTCCCGGCATTTATGCGCCAGACCGTGAGGGGGGCACGCCCCGGGCCCGGTTGCTCAAAGGCACACCCGTGCTGGAGGCCGCTGATGATGTCTTCACCAACCACATCCATGCCGATGACTTGGCCCGGGCCTGCATGGCGGCGCTGTGGCGAGGGCGTGCCCAGCGGGTGTACAACGTGAGCGACGGGCACCACCTGCGAATGGGTGACTATTTTGATTTGGCTGCGGACCTGTGCGGGCTACCCCGCCCACCCCGCATTGCGCGCAGCGCGGCCAAGGAGCAACTGCCGCTGGTGCTGCTGAGCTTTATGAGCGAATCGCGCCGCCTGGACAACCAGCGCATGGTGCAGGAGCTGGGCTTGCGGCTGCAGTTTCCGGATGTTGCAACGGGGTTGTCAGCACGCCCCGCCGCGTGAGGTCACATATCGAGGGGCCTGGATGCTATGGGGCTGTCAGCAGGGGGCCTGCCCGCCTTTGGATTTGCACACGCCACCGTTGCCGGGGAACTGACCTGGGCCTGACCGTGGGTAACGCGCCCCGGTGCTGTCGATGCAGTAGAAGTTGCTGCAGGTCGTCAGGTAAGGCTGCTGGGGTGCCGGAGCCGGCGTGGGGTAGGCCGGGCGTCGCTGCGGAGTGACCACGACGCGGGGTTGGGCGGCCCTGGCGCGCTCTAGCTCTGCATAGCCTTGCGGCCCCAGGCAGTCCAGGTCCATTTGCCGTTGTGCCGCTTCAATGCGCATCTCCTGGTCGTAGTTGGAGCGAGACAGGCCGGTCGACACCAGCTCCAGGTTCCTGCGCGATTTGGCGCATTCGGGTGAGCTGGCGTAGTCTTTGGGCAAGGGGGCTGCTGCGGCGGCCCGTGCGGCGCGCAGGCGCTCTTGTTCCACCTCGCGCTGGCTTTGCGCACTGGCTGCTGCGCTTTCGGCTTGCTGCCGCTGTTGTTTGAGCTCTAACGCCCGTTCGGCAGAGCGTCGCTCCTGCTCAATTTCCTCCGCTGTGCGTTTGGCTTCCACCTCGTGGGCAGCGGCACCCGTCGCGCACTTTCCGTCGGTGTAGGTGACTTGTCCGGTCTTGGCGTCGGTGCAGCGAATGACTTGGCTGAACGCGGGCAGGGCACTGCAGGCACAAAGTACCACTGCGGCGGGCCATTTCCACAGGGGCTTCAGGCGGTAAGGCATGGCATTGTTCCGGGTTGGAGTGGGCGGCGCAGGCGGTCAGCGGTTTGTCGGGTCTGAAGGCCTGGAGCCTCGGCCGCGATTGTCGTCGGCAGACTGGCCTTGGCTTGGTGGCCGGGCATCGCGCCAGACCCTGTCCGGGCTTTGTGCTGGCGGTGGGGGTGGCGGCTGAACGCGTTCAGGGGGGCGTCCCCGCTGGGCTTCTCTGTCGTGGCGCTCTCTGTCTTCCCGGTCTCTGCGGTCGCGATCGGCTCGGTCTCTGTCGCGGGCGTTGTCTCGATCACGGCCATTGTCTCTGTCGCGCCAACGGTCATTGGCCGCAGGCGGGTGGTTCCAGCCCCGGCGGTCATCGTCGTAGGGGCGTCCATAGTAAACGGGAGGGGGTGGTGCCACCGGGTAGGGACGAATCAGCGGGGGCTGGTTGTAGATGTACACCGGTTGGGGTTGGTACACCGGGTAGTAGGGGGCCTCGTAATAGGGGTCTCCCGGCACGGTGGTGCAGGCGGCCAGCCCTGCACACAGCGCAAAAGCACCTGCGAATCGGCTGATGGATGGTTTCATGGGTGGATCCCTTTGGGGCAGGCTGCGTGCCCCGTGTGCCTGAGTCTAGGCCGCGACTGGTGCGATGGCTTGCAGTGGCGGTGTATCACACCATGACGCCTGGGGCCCCGTTTTGGTTGACGGGGCTGCGGTTTTGAGCGCACCGAGCCTTCCAGCTGTGCGGTAGAGGCAGTCAGCGCCATGCCGTAGGGACGCTGTCGTGAGCGACAGCCCTGTCCGTGTCGGGGGGGAAAGCACGCACCCAAGCGGGTTTGATGCGGCTCACCGAACTTCCCTGGCGTTGTCGTCCCGTCTTGTCGTACTGCTTGTACTACCTTCGACGGGGCACCTGACCAGGGCCCACTCTTCACCCGGGTCCACAAGCTGCGAATGCTTGTGGTTGGACGGCAGTGTCGATCCGTCCCCAGCATTGCCGGGGACGGGAAACGTCATCAGCGGGGGAGAACGCGCCGAATGGTTTCGGCCAAGTCTTCGGCCACAAACTTGGCGACGTAGCCGTCCGCGCCCACGCTGCGGACGTGGTCTTCGTTGGCTGATCCAGACAGCGAGGAGTGAATCACCACGGGCAGGCCGCTAAAGCGAGCGTCTTGCTTGATGTTGCGGGTGAGGGTGAACCCGTCCATCTCGGGCATTTCCAGGTCGGTTAGCACCATGGCCACACGGTCTGTAACAGACTTGCCCTCGGCTTCTGCGGCCTTGGCAATGGCATTGAGCCGGTCCCAGGCTTCTTTGCCGGACTTGACCATCTCGTACGGTGCTTGGAGGACCTTCAGTTCCTGCTCGATGAGTGAGCGGGCCACGAAGGAGTCATCTGCTGCGAGGATGATGGTGCCAGGCTTGAGTTTGAGCTTGGCGCCCACTTTCTCTTCCGTGACTTCGTGGCCGTCGGAGGGCGAGACCATTTGCAAAATGGCTTCCACATCCAGCACCTGGGCCAGGCGGGACTCATCGGTGTTGCCATCCAGGCGTGCAATGCTGGTGACCAGCTTGCCTGCGGCGCCACTGGTCTCGGCCGACAGCACTTGCTTCCAGTCGAGGCGAACGATGTCCTCCACCGATTCGACCGCAAAGGCTTGCGTGGTGCGCGCGTATTCAGTCACCAACATGATGTTGAGCCCCGTTTGGGGCTTGCAGCCCACGATGGAGGGCAAGTCCAGCACCGGGATCACTTGGCCGCGCAGGTTGACCACTCCCAACGAATGGGCGGTGGTTCCGGCGATGGGCGTGATGCTGGGCATGGCCACGATCTCGCGGATCTTGAACACATTGATCCCGAACAGCTCTGATTTGCCCAGCGCACTGTCAATACCCAGTCGGAACAACAGCAGCTCGAACTTGTTCGTGCTGGTGAGGTTGGTCCGTTCGTCGATTTCTTGCTGAACTGCTTTCATGGTCGGTGTCCTTCGCGCTGATACGCACGTTTACAAATTCTAGAAGCAGTTCGGGGTGCGTTGGGGGGGAAATTTTCAGGCTTAACCCCAATAACCTGCGTTTGGCTGGTGCCGCCCCTGTATCTCGGGGGCTGCAAGGCCGTGGCAGCAGTCCTGAAAATGCTCGTCAATGCGTAAGGGCGTAGCGTTTACGCATCATTTTGCGCAGTTTCCGCTCTCGACCCCCTGCGCGGCAGGGGCAAAAGCCCTTGCGCGCAGACCGGTTCGATGCGCCCAACGCCGGTATCAGCGCTGGGCTATCACGCGGCGGGGGGCTCAGCCATCAATGAGCTGAGGGTCCCAGGCGAAAACCGTCTGGCGTTGGTCGCCCAGCTTTTCGATGCCGAGGGTCATGACATCGCCAGGCTTCAAAAACTGGGGTGCGGGCTTTTTGCCCATGCCCACACCCGGCGGGGTGCCTGTGGTGATGAGGTCTCCGGGCTCCAGGGTCATGAAGCGGCTGAGGTAGCTGACGAGCTGAGCCACCGTAAAAATCATGGTGCGGGTGCTGCCGGTTTGCTGGCGCTCGCCATTCACGTCCAGCCACATCGCCAGGTTTTGCGGATCGCCAACTTCCTCTGCGCTGACCAACCAAGGGCCAATGGGGCCAAAGGTGTCGCAGCCCTTGCCCTTGTCCCAGGTGCCACCGCGTTCGAGCTGGTACTCGCGCTCGGAAATATCGTTGATGGTGCAGTAGCCCGCCACATGCTTCAACGCATCGGCTTCGCTCACGTAGCGCGCACGGGTGCCGATGACGACGCCCAGCTCCACTTCCCAGTCGGTCTTGACGGAGCCCTGCGGCAGTACCACCGCGTGGTTGCAGCCCACGGCGCAATCCACGGTTTTGGTGAAAACGATGGGTTCTTGCGGGATGGGCATGTTGGCCTCGGCGGCGTGGTCTGCATAGTTCAGGCCAATGGCAATGAATTTGCGCATGCCTGTCCAGGGCACGGCCAGGCGACCGGGCTCCACCACCGGCAGGGTGGATGCGTCCAGACTGGCCAGCGCCGCCATGCCGGTGGGTGACAAATTACTGGGGCCGATGTCCGGCAGTACGGCGCTAAGGTCGCGCACCGTGCCATCGGTGTGCAGCAGGGCGGGCTTCTCTTGCCCCTTGGGGCCGTGGCGCAATAGTTTCATTCCATGTCTCCTTGTTAATTCAATTCCATTTAATTGGACCAACCGCCGTCGATGATTTGGGTGGTGCCTGTGGTGAAGGACGATTCATCGCTGGCGAGGTACACGGCCAGCGCGGCAATTTCTTCGGCGCGCCCCAGGCGGCCCATGGGCTGGCGTTCGACAAATCCGGACTCTACCTGCGCCAAGCTTTGGCCTGTGGCGAGGGCCTGGGCATTGATGCGCTCTTGCAGCGAGGGTGACAGCACGGTGCCTGGGCAAATGGCGTTGCAGCGAATGCCTTGGGCCACAAAGTCGGCGGCCACGGACTTGGTCAGGCCGACGATGGCCGCCTTGGTGGTGCCGTAGACAAACCGGTTGGGTGCCCCTTTGATGCTGCCTGCGACCGACGCCACGTTGATGATGGAGCCGCCACCTTGGGCCAGCATCCCGGGCAAAAAGGCCTTGATGGTGCGAAATTGCGAGCGCACGTTCAGCTCGAACGCAAAAGCCCATTCGTCTTCGGTGCAGTCCAGCACGCTGCCTGCGTGCACAAACCCGGCGCCGTTGAACAGCACCTGGATGGGACCCGCAGACTGCGCCACCGCTGCGATGGCCAGTGGGTCGGTGACATCCAAGGTGTGCACTGTGCAGCCAATGCCGTCCTGGAGCGTGGCGAGCGCCTGGGCATTGATATCGGTGGCGATCACGCGTGCGCCCTGGGCTGCAAAAGCGACGGCGGTGGCGCGGCCTATGCCTTGGCCTGCAGCGGTGACAAAAGCGGTTTTGTTGGCAAGTCGAAGTGTGGTCATGGCGTGGTGGTGCGAGCGGTGGATAAGAGTCAAAGAACCTTGCCGGGGTTGAGCAGCGCCTTGGGGTCGATGGCGTTCTTGATGAGCCGCATCAGCGCGATCTCTTCGGGGGCTCGTGCGTGCCCCAGCCACTCGCGTTTGAGGGTGCCGATGCCATGCTCTGCAGAGACCGTGCCGCCGTACTCTCGCACCAGGCCATACACCAGGGCATTGACCTGGTCTTTGGGCTGTGGGTCGGCTGCGGGCTGGTACACGATGATGTGCAGGTTGCCGTCACCAATGTGGCCATAGAACAGCGATTGCACCCCCGGGAACTGCGCTTGCAGGGCTTGCCTGCAGCGGCTGGCGTATTCGTCCATGCGTGCCACGGGCAGCCCCACATCAAAGGCCAGGTGGTGAGGCCACACAGGGTGCAGTTCGCCACTGGCGTCGCGGATGCGCCAGAACGCCTTGCCATCGGCCAGCGACTGTGCCAACGCAGCATTGGGCACGGCGCCTGTCTCCATCAGTCCCTCCAGCCAGCGCTCAAAGCGTGGCGCGTCTTGCACCGGGTCGGTGCCCAGGGCTTCCACCAGCACATAGGCCCCGTAGTTGGTCTCGTCTCCTGGGAACGGGTTGCGCACCCCAGGCGCGTGGCGCATGGCAAATTGCCAGTAGTCAGGCCACATGACCTCAAAGGCCGATAGCAGTGGCCCCAGGTTCTGGCGGGCGGAGTTCAGCAGCGCCAGCACATCGGCATAGCTGCGCAGCGCGCAGACGGCCACCATGGTCGAGGCAGGCTGTGGAAACAGCTTGAGCACCACGCGGGTAATGATGCCCAGCGTGCCCTCGCTGCCGATGAACAGGTGTTTGAGGTCAAACCCCGCATTGTTCTTGATCATCTTGTTGAGGCAGGTCACCACGGTGCCGTCGGGCAGCACCACTTCAATGCCCAGCACCATCTCGCGGGCCATGCCGTAGCGGATCACCCGGTTGCCCCCCGCATTGGTGGCCAGGTTGCCGCCAATGGCACACGAGCCGCGTGCCCCCAGGTCCAGCGGGCAGAAAAATCCGGCAGCGGTGGCGGCCTGCTGAATGGCTTCCAGCGGCGTCCCTGCCAGCACCGTCATGGTGGCTGCAGCGGCATCCAGCTCCTCTATGCCGACGAGGCGCTCCAAGGACAAAGCCACCTGGCCAGGCGCTGCACGGGCACCACCGCACAGCCCGGTCATTCCGCCCTGGGGCACCACAGGCACGCCGTGGGCGTGGCAGATGCGCAAAGCGGTTGCCACGCCCGCCGTGTCGGCAGGGCGCACCACCGCCAGCGGCGGGCTGGCCTGCAGGCCGCTGTAATCGTTGTGGTTGCGCTCGGGGATGTCTGCCCCCAGAGCACGGCGGATGGACCCAAGGCCGTCAGCAATGTCTCTAGCGGCAGACGGGTCTCGGTCGCGTGGTGCAAGGTGTTCGATTCCATGTGGGGCTCCGAAGAGAGGCCGTGTGAGGTAGACGGTAGGTCGTGGTGTGCAAACGCCTAGCCCGTGAACCAGCGCATAGGCACCAGCACGATGGCGGGGAACAGCACCATCAGAAACATCACTGCGAACTGGGCCGCCATGAAGGGGATGACGCCCCGGGTGACCTCGTCCATCCGCATCTTTCCCACCCCAGCCACCACGTTCAGCACGGTGCCCACGGGGGGGGTGATCAGCCCGATGGCGTTGTTGATGATGAACAGCACACCGAAATACACGGGGTCGATGCCTGCGGCCTTCACCACCGGCATCAGCACTGGCGTCATGATCAGGATCGTGGGCGTCATGTCCATGGCGGTGCCCACGGCCATCACCAGCAGCATGATGGCGATCATGAGCAGGGTGGGGCTGTCCATGAAAGGGCGCAGCAGGTCAATCAGCTGCCGGGGGATGTCGGCCACGGTGATGAGCCAGGCGCTCACCATGGCTGCAGCCACCAGGAACATGATCACCGCCGTAGTCTTGGCAGCGCTCACAAAAACGGCCGTGAGCTCGCGCCAGTGCAGTTCTCGGTAGACCAGGGTGGCCACCAGCAGGGCGTACACCGCCGCCACGGCCGCTGCCTCGGTAGGGGTGAACACGCCCATCTTCAGGCCCACGATCACGATCACGGGCAGAAATAGCGCCCAGGTGGATTCCTTGAGCGCTTGGAGTTTCTCTGCGGTGGATGCTTTGGGCGGCGGCGTAATGTTCTCGCGCTGCGATACCCAATACCAGGCCACGGCAATGGCCAGCCCCATCATCAAGCCGGGCACGATGCCCGCCAGAAACAGCTTGCTGATCGACACGTTGGCGGCCACGCCAAACACCACGAACCCGATGGACGGTGGAATGACGGGCGCAATGATGCCCGCCGAGGCAATCAGCCCCCCGGCGCGCGCCTTGTCGTGTCCGGCCTTTACCATCATGGGCAGCAGCAGGGCCGCCAGCGCTGCCGTGTCGGCCACGGCAGAGCCCGACAGTGCGGCCAGCATGCAGGCCGCCAAAATGGCCACAAACCCCAGCCCGCCACGCTTGTGCCCCACCAGCGTCAGCGCAAGCTTGACGATGCGCTGGGACAAGCCGCCCACGTTCATGATCTCGCCCGCCAGCATGAAGAACGGCACCGCCAGCAGCGGAAACGAGTCTGCGCCGTTGATGACGTTCTGCGCCAGGATCTGCGCGTCAAACAGGTCCAGGTGCCACATCAGTGCCGCACCAGACACCAGCAGAGCGTAGGCGATGGGCACGCCAATGGCCATGGCCGCCAGCAGGGAGCCAAGGAAGATGAAAACAGTCATGGGTAGGTCTCCTGGGCGGATTACTTGTGGGGTGCGCCGGTGCGATCAAGGTGCAGGTCTTCGACCGAGGCCAGGTCTTCCGATTCGGTGACTTGCACCAGCTCGTCGTCTCTGATCTGGCCCGACAGAAGGCGCCAGAGGTCCATCAGCAGCAAGAGGCCGGACGCCACGGCAAACACCACGCCTGACGCGTAGAAGATGGCCATGGAGGCACCCGTCACCGGCGCTTCCACATCCAGGTTGATGCGCGCCTGGGCCAGGGCCCCACTGAACAGCAGCCAGGTGCAAAACAGCATCAGTCCGTAGCTGGCCACCAGGCAGATGCGCTGGCCAATGGGCGGTAGCTTGGTGAGCAGCATGTCGGTGCCCAGGTGGCCATGCTCGCGCACCGCCACGATGGCCCCGAGGAACGTGATCCAAACAAACAGCCAGCGCGACAGCTCCTCGCTGACCGAAATGCCGGAGTTGAAGGCGTAGCGCAATACCACGTTGCCAAACACCAGCAGCACCATCACCGCAAGGGCCAGGGCGATCAGCAGGTTGATGCAGCGGCAGCACCGGTCAATGAAAGAGGTCAGCATGGGGATGTCTCCGTGATGGCGGGGCCATTCATTTTTAGGAAGTCGGTACTTTGGGCCGTGTCACAAATCGGCGTTGCGTAGCAGGCCGCGCTGTGCCAGGTTGTTGATAAAGGCGCGCAGACCGAACTGCCAGGGCGCAGCCGTCTCGCTGTGCGTCACGCGGTTGTGCAGGCCGCCCAGCCATGCACTCTGGATGGTGACCACATCGCCCAGCTTGTGCGTGAAGCCGCTGCCGGGTTGGTCGCGGTCTTCAATGGGCGCAAACAGCGTGCCGAGGAACAGCATGAAACCGTCGGGGTACTGGTGTGCCGCCAGCGTCTGCGCCACCAGATCGGCCGGGTCGCGGCTGATGCTGGCCATGGTGTTGATGCCACGCAGCTCAAAGCCGTCCGCCCCGGCCACGCGCAAGTGCACGGTTTCGTTGCGCACTTGGTCCAGGCCAAAGCCCTCATCGAACAGGCGGATGAATGGCCCCAATGCGCACGATGCGTTGTTGTCCTTGGCCTTGCCCAGCAGCAGTGCGCTGCGGCCTTCGATGTCGCGCAGGTTCACATCGTTGCCCAGCGTGGCGCCAACGATGTCGCCGCGTCCATTCACCGCCAGCACCACCTCGGGCTCGGGGTTGTTCCAGGCCGAATCGGCGCGGATGCCGATGTCCTGGCCGCAGCCCACCGAGGCCAGCACGGGCGCCTTGGTGAACACCTCGGCATCGGGGCCAATGCCCACCTCCAGGTACTGTGACCACAGGCCTTTTTCCTGCAGCAGCGCTTTCAGCGCCATGGCTTGGGGCGAGCCGGGGCAGATGTCGGCCAGGCTTTCGCCAATCAGTCCGATCACCTGGCTTCTGAGCCCTTGTGCGCGGTTGGCGTCGCCCCGGGCCTGTTCCTCAATCACCCGCTCAATCAGGCTCGCGGCAAAGGTGACGCCAGCGGCTTTGACCACCTGCAGATCGCAGGGGGCCAGCAGCCAGGGCGCGCTAGCGTTGCGCTGGCCAGGCAGGCTGTTCTGAATGAGGTCCTCCACACTGCACAGCCACTGGCCCGGCGTGTCTTGCACCGCCTGTGCGGGCTGGGCTTGGTCCAGCAGGGTGCTCATGGTGGGGAAGTGTTCGGTCAGGTCGAACACACCTTCGGGCCGCAGGGCGACCACGGCGGGCCCGGGGATGGCTCCGGGGGCCCACACACGGCCCACCAAGGTGCCTTGCAGGCCGTCTGTGGGCAGCACTTGCGCAATGGAGGGACTCGGGTGGGCTGGTGTAGGGGCGTGTTTGTCCGCACCGGCCGTTGTGGCCGCTGTTGTGGTGGTCATGGAATGTCCTTTACGGTGTCAAGTTGCAGCTTGTGCAGTGCACGCCATGGTTGGCGTGGTTGCGCTGTGCAGTGCCGGGCTCAGTGGTTATGGCGTGGGGTGTTTTCAGAGATGCGCTGGAACTGCAGCGCGAAGTCCAGCGTCGCGCCGTCCACCAGTTGGCCCGTCTTTTCGCGGTAGAGCGCCTCCCACGGAGACTGGCTCTTGGGGATAGGGGGCGCGGGCAGCTCGCGGCGGCGGCGTGCGATCTCTTCGGGCGCCACCAGCGCATCGCAGCGGCCCGTGTTCAGGTCGATGCGGATGGTGTCGCCGCTTTGCAGCCAGCTCAGGCCTCCGCCCACAGCACTCTCTGGCGACACGTTCAGGATGGATGGGCTGTCTGCCGTGCCCGATTGCCTACCATCGCCCAGGGTGGGCAGGGTGTTGATGCCGCGCTGGATCAGTGCATCGGGCGGTTGCATGTTGACCACCTCGGCCGATCCTGGCCAGCCAATGGGCCCCGCGCCGCGCATCACCAGGATGCAGCCTTCGTCGATGTTCAGTGCCGGGTCGTTGATGCGGGCGTGGTAGTCGTCTGCGCCCTCAAACACCACGGCGCGTGCTTCAAAAGTGCCCTCCTGCCCTGGGCGGCTCAGGTAGCGGGCGCGGAAGGCCTCGGAGATCACCGAGGTCTTCAAAATGCCAAAGTCAAACAGGTTGCCGCTGAGCACCAGGAAGCCGGCCTTTTGCAGCAACGGCCGATCAAATGGGCGAATCACCTCGCGGTCGCGGGTTTCGCGGCCTTGCAGGTTGTCGCCCACTGTGCGGCCCGTCACGCTGGCGCAGTCGTTGTGCAGGCGCCCGGCTTGCTGCAACTCCCACATCAGCGCGGGCACCCCACCAGCGCGGAAAAAGCGCTCGCCCAGAAACTGGCCTGCGGGCTGCATGTTCAGCAGCAAGGGCAGGTCGTAGGCATGCTCGGTCCAGTCCTTGGCCTCCAGCACCACGCCCGCGTGGCGCGCCATGGCCATGATGTGTACCTGCGCGTTGCTCGAACCCCCGGCCACGCTCACCACCGACAGCGCATTGAGAAAGCTCTCGCGCGTCAGGATGCGCGAAGGGCGCAGGTCTTCATAGGCCATCTCGACAATGCGGCGCCCGGTCTCATAGGCCATCTGGCCCCGCTCTCGGTAAGGCGCCGGAATGGCCGCGCAGCCGGGCAGCGACAGGCCCAGGGCTTCGGCCACGGCGTTCATGGTCGATGCCGTGCCCATGGTGTTGCAGTGCCCGGCAGAGGGGGCGCTGCTGCAGGCGCGCTGCAAAAATTCCTCTTCGTCAATCTCCCCAGCGGCCAACTGACGGCGGCTGCGCCAGATGACGGTGCCTGAGCCCACCAACTCGCCGTTGTGCCAGCCGTCCAGCATGGGGCCGCCGGAGAGCACGATGGCCGGAATGTCCACCGTGCTGGCCGCCATCACGCCCGCAGGGGTGGTCTTGTCGCAGCCTGTGGTCAGTACCACGGCATCAATGGGGTAGCCGTACAGCGTCTCCACCAGGCCCAGGTAGGCCAGGTTGCGGTCCAGCGCCGCCGTGGGGCGACGGCAGTTCTCAAAGATGGGATGCACAGGGAATTCCATGGGAATGCCCCCTGCGTCGCGGATGCCCTCGCGCACGCGGCGCGCCAGGTCGACGTGGATGCGGTTGCAAGGCGACAGGTCACTGCCCGTTTGTGCAATGCCAATGATGGGCCGGCCTGAGCGCAGTTCTTCGGGCGTGAGCCCGTAGTTCATGAACCGCTCCAGGTACAGCGCGGTCATGTCCGAGCGCTCGGGGTCGGCAAACCAGTCGCGAGAGCGAAAGGGGCGGCGAGGTGTTTTTTGCATGGGGCTACCAGTGGCGCAGGTATGAGGAGTTGGTGGCGTTGGCCCACGCGCGGTATCACGCCGCGCGGTGCCAGTGGTGATACTGGTTTACTTGGTGGGAGTGGCGCGTGCTTTGGCCAGTTCGCCCATCAGTTCGCTGGTCGTTGCCTCTCCAAACTCACGCCCGTATTTGGTCAACACTGGCTGCAGTTTGGTGCGCAGCTTGGCCTGCTCGGCGGTGGGCAGCTCGGTGATCTGCATGCCTGCCTTCTTCAGTTCGCCCAGCGCAGTTTCGCTGAAGGCGCGGATGGTCTTGCGCTCAAACAACGTGGCTTCGCGTGCCGCTTCCTGCACGATCTTCTGTTCTTCGGCTGATAAACCGTCCCAGGTCTTTTTGGACATCAATAGCACCCAGGCGCTGTACATGTGGCGCGAGAGCACCAAGTGCTTTTGCACTTCGTAGAACTTGCTGGCCAAGATGGTGGCAGGTGGGTTTTCCTGTCCGTCCACAGCAGACTGCTCCATGGCGGTGTACAGCTCGGTGAACGGCATGGGCGTGGCATTGGTGCCCAGGGCGTTGAAGGTGTCCAGAAACAAGGGGCTCTGGATTACGCGCAGTTTTAGGCCTGCCAGATCATCCGCTTTGTTGATAGGGCGGCGAGAGTTGGTCACGTGGCGAAAGCCGTTCTCCCAGTAGCCCAGGCCGACCAGGCCCTTTTCGTGCAGCATGGCCAGCAGCTTCTGGCCAAAGGGGCCGTCCAGCACGGCGTCTGCTTCTTGCTCGTTGTTGAAGGTCAGGGGCAGGTTCAGCACGCCAAAGGGCTTGATCAGCGACATCAGCGTGGAGGAGTCCGGCACCGTCATCTCCAGCGTGCCGCCGCGCAAGGCCGATGTCATGCTCACGTCGTTGCCCAGCGAGCCGCTGGCAAACAGTTTGGCGTTCATCTTGCCGCCGCTCTTGGCGGCCAGTTTTTCGGCAAAGTGCTTGACGGCCAGTGCCTGGGGGTGGTCTTCGCTCAGGCCGATGCCCACCTTGAACACATGCTCTTTGATTTGCGCGGACACCGGGGCGGCCAAAGCGGCCAGCACGGTGGCGGCCAGGGCGAGGGATTTGAACTTCATGTTTGTCTCCGTTGGTATGGCTGTGTCGCGGCAGGTGTGCCGCCCACGCCCTGCGGTTCCTTTGTAGGCCCGTCAGTGACGCAGGCCGAAGGGTAGGTCTGGCCCCAGCGTGGGTCTACTGAATTTTTTGCTACGATCCATTCCAAATGGTTATGGGTACAGACGTTTTTCCGGGTAAACCCTTGTCTTTGGCGCAGGCCTGTGCGCGGCTGCGGTTTCGGCATTTGCAGTTTCTGGACATCCTCGGGCGTACCCGCAACCTGCGTTTGACGGCCGAGCAGATGCACGTCACCCAGCCTGCGGCCACCAAGATCCTGATGGACATCGAGGAGATCCTGGAGGCGCGTTTGTTTGACCGCTTGTCGCGCGGCATGCGGCCTAACGAGCTGGGGCTTTTTACCCTGCGCTATGCCAGCGCTGTGCTCGACGGCCAGCGCCAGTTTGTGGACGAATTCAATGCCCTCAAGCAAGGCGGGCATGGCCACTTGTCGATTGGCGCCATCACCGGCTCCGCAGCCCATTTGCTGGTGGCGTCGGTGGCTGAAATCCAGCGCCTGCGGCCTTTGCTGGTGCTCAAAATTCTGGAGCAGAGCAGCGACCAGCTGGTGGTGTGGCTGGCCGAACGAAAGATCGACCTGATGATCGGCCGCTTCACGGACGAGGCGCAGCGCAGCCAGTTCCATTACGAGCGCCTGTCTGCCGAGCCACTGCAGGTGGTGGCCGGGCTGCACCACCCTTTGCGCGGCACGGTGGACCTGGCCTTGACCGAGCTGGCCCACTGGCCCTGGATTCTGTACCCCGCCTCTACCGCCGTGCGCAAGGTGTCGGACGATATCTTTGGCAGCGCTGGCCTGGCACCCACCTCGGGTGTGGTCGAGACGCCTTCTTTTTTGTTTGCGCTAGAGCTGATGCACACCACCGACATGCTGTCGTTGCAGCCCGCCGCGCTGGTCGAAAAATACGTGAACAAAGGCCTGTTGGCCCGCATCCCGGTAGAGCTGCCAGACCGCATGCCCGACTATGGCCTGATCACCCGGCTGGGCGAGCCGCCGACACCGGCCGCGCAGGCCTTCATGGACGTTCTGCGCGAGGCGGCCAGCCGTCCAATGGACGGTTTTTGATCGCCCCGATCAATAACGAACAGTTATTGAAAAACAGGTCGATGGCTGCAGGCAAGGGCTGTGCTTCACGGTGCAATGGCCCTGTTCGGTGGCTCTGAATCGCAGCTTTCAGTGCAAGGTGCCCTGAGCCGTTATGCTCTGCGCCCCTCCTTCGCCTCCTTGGCCTTTTTCGCCCCGCCCATGCAAGACACCCACGACACGACCGACGCTGTTCAGGAACCACGCCTTTGGAGCGACGGCCGCTGGACGGCGCGTGTCATCAAAAACGAAGACGACGACGGCTGGGCCGTGGCGATGACGCTGCGAGGCGAGGCCGAGCCCGCCCTGGTGGGGCCCTGGACCATGGGGCGCGACAAGAAGAACCCCAAGCCCCTGGATGTGTCGGCCTTCAACACCCTGGTTAAAACCGCCAGCGAGGTGATTCGCCGCCACGAGCAGCAGTTGCATGCCCAGCT
The DNA here is from genome assembly GCF_003669015.1 of Acidovorax sp. 1608163. Classification (NCBI taxonomy): domain Bacteria; kingdom Pseudomonadati; phylum Pseudomonadota; class Betaproteobacteria; order Burkholderiales; family Comamonadaceae; genus Acidovorax; species Acidovorax sp. 1608163. The sequence goes on along the minus strand of NZ_CP033069.1, from coordinate 3,027,128 downwards.
CAACAAGAGCGTGCACGTCACCGTGCAAGGCCAGCGCCTGCGCGTGGCCCTGGCCATCGTGCCGGACGAAGAGGGCGCCACGGCCACTCTGAGCGCGCAGGACGAACTGGGCGAAGAACTGGGGCGCGTGCGTGTGCCGCCCACCTTCAAGCTCACGGTTGCCAGTGCCGCCGCTTGGGCCGAGGGCGGCTTTGAGCGGCCCCGGTGAGTCATGTGCAGCAGCGCTTGACCACGCAGCCCTGAAAAATCGCACTGCCAGAGTGGGCAACGTGGGCAAAGCGATCGATGGCAACGGCATGGCTGGGTGGGCCTAGAATCGCCTGCGCCGGGCTTGGAGCCTTTTCACGCCCGGTAGCGTTCTCAGGGCGGGGTGAAATTCCCCACCGGCGGTATCTGTGGCCTGACAAGGTTGCAGGAGCCCGCGAGCGCCTGCAGGGCCGTTCCTCCTTCTGGAAGAACCACCCCGCAGGGTCAGCAGATCTGGTGCGATGCCAGAGCCGACGGTCACAGTCCGGATGAAAGAGATCGCGAAGCCATGGGCCTCCCGTTCAGTGGGGTGCCCGTGTGTGGCGCTGCGCGTGTGGCTGCGGTTGGCTTGCTGTGCTTGTTGGGGCAGGGCGGGTGGGCCGCGCAATGCGCGTGGGGTTGCACGCGGGTGCCTTGTGTTGCACGGGTGCCCCTGTTCGCGCGCGCCCTGATTCTGGTAGCCCTTTCTTCGCAACGAGATAAGTCCATGAATCAGTCCTTCCATTCCCATGCCGCAGCCGCCAACGCCGAGTTGGGCCGCACCAGCGCAGTGCCCCGCAACGAGCGCGTGGCCATTCTCTGCGCCAACTGGCATCGGGACATCGTTCACCAGGCCCGCGATGCTGCGGTGGCCGAGTTCGCTCGCAGTGGCTTGTCGCCCAGCCAGGTGGTGCACTACGAGGTGCCTGGAGCCTTCGAGATACCGCTGCTGGCCAAAAAGCTGGCGCGCAGCGGGCGCTACGACGCCATCGTGGCTTGCGCGCTGGTGGTGAACGGTGGCATCTACCGCCACGAGTTTGTGACCTCTGCCGTGATCGACGGGATGATGCGTGTGCAACTGGACACCGACGTGCCCGTGCTGTCTGCCGTACTCACCCCCCGCGACTTTCACGAGCACGAGGACCACCTGCGCTTTTACCGCGAGCACTTCGTGAAGAAGGGCGTTGAAGTGGCCCAGGCCTGCCTGGCCACGCTGGACAACCTGGGCGCCGTGGTGGAGCCAGGCCGCGAGTAATTGGTTTGCTATTAAAAATATAGCTGTTAGCGCTTGTATATAAAGCGCTAGGCTGTGTTTTTATATAGATAGGGCGGGCCCCGCCTCAAGCTCGCGACAGGGCATGGCTGGCTATTGCAAACCGCCTTGATGTCTGTCAAATCGCTGCGAGCCCTGCGCGCAAGAATGGGGTTTTTGACGATTTTGTGACGTGCACCCAGGTGCGCTGCGACGCTTGCTGTGTGGCCCTTGAAGTTCATGCAGTCTGCAGCGTAGCCCCCTGGGGCACCCAACCGGAGACCTTGCCATGACCCCACGCCGTGCTCCCACCACCCCATCCGCTTCGGCCAGTCCTTCGATCTCTTCCAGCCCTTTGGGCAATGTGGAGGCCGCAGCGCCCGCCACACGCCGGCGCGCAAGCGCTGCGGCGGGGGCTGTGGTGAAGGCCTCACCCCGCGCCGTGCGCACGGTGGCCCGGGGCGACGTGCCACCCAGCCTGCAGCCCGCCACGCTGGCCCGGCATGTGGCGCAGCAAGCGGTGCAGGCTGCGCAGGGGCAGCAGACGGCCGCGGTGTTGTCCTTGCTCAGCAGCGATGACGCCACCCAATCCACCCAGCAGCGCATTGCCAGCCTGCGGGCGCTGCTGGAGGGCGCATCGCAAGACGACCTGGAGGCGTTGCACGAAGCCCTGCGCCAGCATGTGGGCCGTGAGGCCAGTGGCGACGGAGATGCCGATGGCGTCAACCCCGACGAGGAGCTTGCCCGCGACTGGCGCCGGGGGGCTTACCCTTACCGCAACCTGTTGCGCCGCTCGACCTACGAGCGCGAGAAGTTTCGGCTGCAGGTGGAGCTGCTCAAGCTGCAGGCCTGGGTGAAGGAGACCGGCCAGCGCGTGGTGATCTTGTTTGAGGGGCGCGATGCGGCAGGCAAGGGCGGCACCATCAAGCGCTTCATGGAGCACCTCAATCCCCGTGGTGCGCGCGTTGTGGCGCTGCAAAAGCCCACCGAGACCGAGCGCGGCCAGTGGTACTTTCAGCGCTATGTGCAGCACCTGCCGACGCAGGGCGAGATCGTGATGTTTGACCGCAGCTGGTACAACCGCGCCGGGGTGGAGCGTGTGATGGGCTTTTGCTCGGATGCCGAGTACAGCGAGTTCATGCGCCAGGCGCCTGAGTTTGAGCGCCACCTGGTGCGCAGCGGCGTGCATGTGATCAAATTCTGGTTCTCCGTCAGCCAAAAGGAGCAACGCCGCCGCTTCAAGGAGCGCGAGGCGCACCCGCTCAAGCAGTGGAAGCTCAGCCCCATCGACACCGCATCGCTGGACAAATGGGACGACTACACCCGCGCCAAAGAGGCCATGTTTTGCGACACCGACACGGCCGATGCGCCTTGGACGGTGATCAAGAGCGACTGCAAGAAGCGTGCACGCCTGAACGCGATGCGCTACGTGCTGCACAAGCTGCCCTATGCCGCCAAAGACCTGGCACGCCTGGGCACGCTCGACCCCCTGATCGTGGGCCGCGCCCATGTGGTGTACGAGCGGGGAGAGCAGCCGGGTGCGATTTTGTGAGTGGTCTCTGGGGCCTTCGGGGCCTCTGTGACCTGTGCTAGCAGCGCGTGGTCAGCCTGCCGCCAATTGCAGGCTGCCTGCGGGGTCTGCCAGAGCGCGCGTGTCGGCATCGTGCGCTGACAGGCGGAACACCGCCACGGCCTCCACCAGTTGCTGCGCTTGCACCCTGAGGCTGTCGGCTGCGGCAGCGCTTTCCTCGACCAAGGCGGCGTTCTGCTGGGTGACCTGGTCCATCTGGGTGATGGCCTCGCCCACCTGGCTCACACCCTGGCTTTGCTCGCTGCTGGCGGCGCTGATCTCGGCCACGATGTCCGTCACGCGGCGGATGGAGGCCACCACCTCGGTCATGGTGGTGCCCGCCTGATCGACCAGTGCCGATCCTTGCTCTACCCGCTCCACGCTGGTGTGGATCAACCCCTTGATCTCTTTGGCGGCCTGGGCGCTGCGCTGGGCCAGGCTGCGCACCTCGCTGGCCACCACGGCAAAGCCCCGGCCTTGCTCCCCGGCACGGGCCGCTTCCACCGCCGCATTCAGCGCCAGGATGTTGGTCTGGAAGGCGATGCCATCGATCACGCCAATGATGTCGGCGATTCTTTTGCTACTGTCGTTGATGCCGCGCATGGTGGTTACCACTTCGGCCACCACGTTGCCGCCTTGCACCGCTACCGACGATGCATTCACCGCCAGTTGGCTGGCCTGGCGCGCGCTGTCGGCGTTGGCCTGTACGGTGGAGTTCAGTTCCTCCATCGAGGCCGAGGTTTGCTCCAGCGCGCTGGCTTGTTGCTCTGTGCGCATGGACAGGTCGTTGTTGCCCGTGGCGATCTCGGCGCTGGCCCCGGCGACGCTCTGGGCGTTGGCGCGCACGCGCTGCACCACCTGGGCCAGGCTGCCTTGCATGTCGTGCAACGCGTTGAGCAGTTGCGCGATCTCATCCTTGCCACGCGATGGGTTGGCTGCCGTCAGGTCACCCTTGGCCACGGCCTGTGACACCTGCACCGCCTGCCCAATGGGCCGCACCACCGAGCGGCTGAACGCCAGCGCCCCCACTACGCTGGCAGCGCACACCACCAGCATCACCAGCAGGCTGACGGTGTTGGCCTGGCTGGCCCGCTGACCGGCCGCTTTGGCCACCTCGGTGCTGGCCTGGGCAATCAGGTCGCCCGCCTGGTCCAGCAGTTGCGATGGCTCCCGGTCCATGCCCTGCACGGCTTTATCCCCTGCCTGGGCATCGTTGTCTGCGGCCTGAAAGGCCTCGTAGCCCTTGCGGTAGACCGCGCCCATGCGTTCATGCGCCTGGCTGAAGGCGCGCACTTTGTCCAGTGCCGGGCCGCTGGGCAGGTCGCTTTGCAATTGGCTGACGGCCTGGGCCACGGCTTTTTCCTGCTTTTGAAAGGCCGCCCAGTAACGGTCGCGTTGGGCGGCGTCCTTGCCGCGCAGCAGCACGTTCTTCCACTCTTGCACCTGCACCTTGAAGTCTTGCAGCATGGTAGCGGCCCGTCGCTCGTGCTCGTAGTTGTGGGCCACCGTGGTTTCGTACACGTTCAGCGCCTGATTGAGCTGCTGGATGCCGAACAGCGCTGCCATCATGAGCAGCAGCAGCGCGGCCATGAATGCGAGTGGGAGCTTGACACTGAGCTTCATGGGGAACCTCCTGCAGTGGACTCGGGGTCCGTTGGGGCAAAGGGAAGGCCGCAGCACGCCACAGCGCCACGCGCAAACAGGGGCGACATGGGCTGGGGCTGCTCCATTATCAGAATGCGCAGGCTTTTGTGAAGCGCTAAATGGGTCGCAGGGGCTGTGGCTTGCGGGCAGGGAGGTCTGAAAGTGGCCGCACCCAAGAAAAAAGCCCCGCACAGGGCGGGGCTCAGAGGGGTGGATGCCCAGGGCCTGAATGTGCCCAGGTGGGCACACAGGCGCTCAGTCCATGGTCAGCTTTTGCTTGGCCACCACGTCTTTGTACACGGCCAGTTCTTCGCGCATCTGCTTGGCAAAGGCTTCCGGGGTGTCGGCCATGATGATCGAGCCCGTCTCCTCAATGCGTTTGCGGATGGCGGGGTCTTGCACCACCTTGCGCACGGCCGCGTTCACCTTGTCCACGATGTCCTTGGGCAGGCCTTTGGGGCCCACGATGCCGTAATAGGCCATGCGGTTGACCTGCTCCAAGCCCACCTCTTTGAAGGTGGGCACATCGGGCAAGGCTGCCACGCGCTGCGGCGCCGCCACCACCAGGGCGACCAGGCGCTTTTCCTTGATGAAGGGCAGGGCGGAGGGCAGGTTGTCAAAAATCAGTGGCACCTGGCCGGCCACCGCGTCGGTCAGCGCAGGGCCGGACCCTCGGTAGGGCACGTGCACCATGAAAGTCTGGGTGTCCAGCTTGAACATCTCCATCATCAGGTGGGTGATGCTGCCGTTGCCAGGCGAGGCATAGGCGTATCTACCAGGCTCTTTCTTGATGGTGGCCAGCATGCCCTTGTAGTCGTGAAACGGCAGCTTGGGGTTGGCGGCAATCACATTGGGAGTGGCCGCAATGTTCACGATGGGCGTGAAGTCGGTGGCCACGTTGTACGGGATCTTGGGGTTGATGGCCGGGTTGGTGGCGGTGGTGGACACCGTGGCCACGCCCAGGTTGTAGCCGTCGGGGTGGCGCGGGCTGTTTCTGCTGCGCCGATGCTGCCGCCACCGCCGCCCTTGTTTTCCACCACCACAGGCTGGCCCAGTTCGCGGCCCAGGGGCTCGGCAATGGTGCGGGCCACCAGGTCGGTCGTACCCCGGCGGCAAAGGGCACCAGCAGGCGAATTGGCTTGGTGGGCCAAGCGGTTTGGGCGTGTGCGGCTGTGCTGATAACAGCGGCGGTGCTGGCGAGTGCGAGGACGCCCAGGGACAGGGCGGTGCGACGGATCATGGTGTTGTCTCCTTGTTATATGTGGCGGGCAGCACAGGCTGGCGCAGGGAATCGCAGCAAAGGGCGCCTGTGCGCCCTGGGGGTTGTCAGAGTGGCCACACCACTTGGCGGGTGCTGTGGCAGCGCCGCTGGGTGGCGCAAGCCGCCCTGAGCGTTTGGCGTTGCTTCAAGCCATCAAGTGGTGAAGCGGAACCGGTCAAATGGCTTTGGCGACCCGCAACGCTGCAATGCGTGCGTCATCCAACCCCAGTTCACGCAGCACTTCGTCGGTGTGCTGGCCCAGGGCCGGAGGCGCGTTGCGCAACACCGGCGGTGTGGCCGACAGGCGCAGCGGGCTGGCCACGCCGGTGATCTGTTGCACGCCATCGCCTGCCTCGCCGTCCTTCCACCGTGGCAACGATAGGGCCAGGCCGCGCGCCTGCACTTGCGCGTCGTCAAACGCTTGGGCAATGGTGTTGATGGGGCCGCAGGGCACGGCCTTGTCTTCCAGCAGGGCGATCCAGTCGGCGGTGGTACGGGTGCGCGTCACGGCCTCCATGGCGGGGATCAGCGCGGTGCGGTTTTGCACGCGCAGCGTGTTGGTGGCATAGCGCGGGTCGCTGGCCCACTGGGGCTGGCCTGCGGCGGCGCAAAAGCGCTGGAACTGGCCGTCGTTGCCAATGGCCAGCAGCATGTTGCCGTCGGCGGTCGCAAAGTCCTGGTAGGGCGCGAGGCTGGGGTGGCTGTTGCCCATGCGCCCAGGCGCCTTGCCCGTAGCCAGGAAGCCCGAGGCTTGGTTGGCCAGCACGGCCATGCCCACGTCGAGCAGGGCCATGTCGATGTGCTGGCCCTGGCCCGTGCCGTTCACCGCGTTGTCGCGCACGTGCAGCGCGGCCAGGATGGCGTTGCTGGCGTACAGGCCGGTGAACAGGTCGATCACGGCCACGCCCACGCGCATCGGGCCGCCGCCGGGCTCGGTGTCGGCCTGGCCTGTGATGCTCATCAGGCCCGTCATGGCCTGCACCATCAGGTCGTAGCCTGCGCGCTCGGCGTAGGGGCCGTCTTGGCCGAAGCCGGTGACGGAGCAGTAGATGAGGCGCGGGTTGAGTGCGCGCAGGCTCGCGTGGTCCAGTCCGTATTGCTTCAGGCCGCCGACCTTGAAGTTCTCCACCACGATGTCCGCCTCCAGTGCCATCTGTTTGATGAGCGCCTGGCCTTCGGGCGAGGCCATGTCGATGGTGACCGAGCGCTTGTTGCGGTTGCAGGCGGTGTAGTAGCTGGCCTGGTGGGTGTCGTTGCCGTCCGCGTCTTTCAAAAAGGGGGGCCCCACTGGCGCGTGTCGTCGCCCACGCCGGGGCGCTCTACCTTGACCACGTCCGCACCCAGGTCGGCCAGGATCTGCGTGCACCATGGCCCGGCCAGCACGCGGGAGAGGTCGAGCACCTTGATGCCTGCGAGGGCGCCTGCGTTGGGGGGGGTGTGGTCATGGGGGATGGTTTACTATTAAATTGATAGCTTCTAGCGCTTGTCTATAAAGCGCTAGGGGCCTAAAACACTTCAAATGCGCGTGTGCGTACCCCGCATTCACTCCCTCTCCCCTCGCGGGAGAGGGTGGGGGAGAGGGGGGTGATCAGGCACGCCGGTTGCGCCGCAACCCCCTCTCCCCCGGCCCCTCTCCCGCGAGGGGAGAGGGGAGTTCTCACCGCCGCAGCGTGTAGCGTGTCGCGTCTAGCGTGCAGCGGCCAGGAGGTCTTCTTTGCTTCAGTTCGCGAACGCGGCAATTCCCGTCTGCGCCCGGCCCAGAATCAGTGCGTGCACATCGTGCGTGCCTTCGTAGGTGTTCACCACTTCCAGGTTCACCAGGTGGCGGGCCACGCCGAATTCGTCGCTGATGCCGTTGCCACCCATCATGTCGCGCGCCAGGCGGGCAATGTCCAGCGCCTTGCCGCAGCTGTTGCGCTTGATGATGGAGGTGCCTTCCACGCTGGCCGTACCCGCGTCCTTCATGCGGCCGAACTGCAGGCAGGCCTGCAGGCCGATGGCGATTTCGGTCTGCATGTCGGCCAGCTTCTTCTGGATGAGCTGGTTGGCGGCCAGGGGGCGGCCAAACTGCTTGCGGTCCAGCGTGTACTGGCGGGCGGTGTGCCAGCAGAACTCGGCCGCACCCAGGGCGCCCCAGGCGATGCCGTAGCGCGCGCTGTTCAGGCAGGTAAAGGGGCCTTTCAGGCCCTGCACTTCAGGGAAGGCGTTTTCTTCGGGCACGAACACGTCGTCCATCACGATCTCGCCGGTGATGGAGGCGCGCAGGCCCACCTTGCCGTGGATGGCGGGGGCCGTCAGGCCCTTCCAGCCCTTTTCCAGCACAAAGCCGCGGATGGGGCCCACGGCGCCGCCTTCAGAGACTTCCTTGGCCCAGACCACGAACACATCGGCCACGGGGCTGTTGGTGATCCACATCTTGCTGCCCTTGAGCTTGTAGCCGCCATCGACCTTGTAGGCGCGTGTGGCCATGCTGCCGGGGTCGGAGCCGTGGTCGGGCTCGGTCAGGCCGAAGCAGCCGATCCACTCGCCGGTGGCGAGCTTGGGCAGGTACTTCTGCTTTTGTGCTTCGGTGCCGAACTCATGGATGGGCACCATCACCAGCGAGCTTTGCACGCTGGCCATGGAGCGGTAGCCCGAATCCACGCGTTCCACCTCGCGGGCGATCAGGCCGTAGGCCACGTAAGACAGGCCGGGGCCGCCGTACTGCTCGGGGATGGTGGGCCCCAAGAGGCCCACTTCGCCCATCTCGCGGAAGATGCTCACGTCCATCTTTTCGTGGCGGAAGGCGTCGAGCACGCGGGGCGCCAGCTTGTCCTGGCAGTAGGCGGCGGCAGCGGCCTGGATGGCGCGCTCGTCGTCGGTCAGTTGCTGGCTCAGGAGGAAAGGGTCATCCCATTGAAAAGCGGCGTGGGCCATGTGTGTCTCCAAGTCGAAAGAAGCGTGAAAAGAAACGGGTCTGGGGTGCATCGTAGGTTGTGGCGTGGCGCCCCGCAAGCGAGTTCTTTTCATCCAGACATGCGTTTATGGAATGTATGGAATACTTGCCGGCCACCGCTCCATGGTGGAAAGGTCAACTACAAGTTCCTATTCATCATGCGCCGCAACATTCCATCGACCCAGGCACTGGCCTGTTTTGAAGTCGCCGCTCGCCACGAGAGCTACACCCGCGCCGCGCAGGAGCTGTCGCTGACCCAGAGCGCCGTGTCCCGCCAGATCCAGGCGTTGGAGGAGTTTTTGGGCGTGCAGCTCTTTCGCCGCACACGCCACGGCGTGGTGCTCACGCCTGCCGGTGCGCACTATGGCCGCCAGGTGGCGCGCTCGCTGCAGGGGCTGGAGCGCGACACGCTTGACGTGATGGCCCACCAGGGCGAGGGCGGCACGCTGTCGCTGGCGGCCGTGCCCACGTTCGCCACCCGCTGGCTGATACCGCGCCTGCCGCAGTTGGCGCAGGTGCACCCCGACATCGTGGTGCACATCGATACGCAGACGCGGCCTTTTCTGTTTGCCGACACTACCTTCGATGCCGCCTTGTATGCAGGAACGCCCGAGCAGGTTGCCAATTGGCCCGGCGTGCAGGCCCAGTTGCTGATGCACGAAGAGGTCGTGCCCGTGTGCAGCCCGCGCCTGCTGGAGTCCACAGCGCCCCGAGGCCGGGGCAGAGCCCACCAGCCCGTAGCCGCCGAAGCCCTCGCTGACTTGCCCTTGCTGCAGCAAAGCACACGCCCATACGCCTGGCGGCAGTGGTTTGATGCGATGGGAGTGGACGCCCCCCGCGCATTGGACGGCCCGCGCTACGAATTGTTCTCCATGCTGGCGGTGGCCGCCACCCATGGCATGGGCGTGGCGCTCATGCCGCCCATGTTGATCGAGGCCGAATTGGCCAGTGGCGATCTGGTGGTGGCTTGCCAAAAACCGTTGCGCGGCGAGCGCGGCTATTACCTGGTCAGTCCGAATGCGCCGGAGCAGTCGCCGGTGCTTCAGGCGTTTTCGCGGTGGCTATTCCATGTGGCGAAAGCCGCGTAGAGCGACGTTCGTATTCCGTAGATTCGCAGCTGGTTATGTGTTTCAGCTGACCGCCAGGTGGCTTGAGAGCAAGGAATGAATCAGAGCACCACGCAGGCAGCATCAGCAGCCGTGCGACGCCCTTTTCAACTCTGCAATGGAGATGTTTGCAAGTGCTGCCCGTGACGGCGTAGCAGGGTCGATGAACTGATTGCAGTCTCCATTGCGCCACGGGTGACTTATGGCTGACTCCATCCGCTCAAACGCTGTATTTGGAAACTGGTCGGTCCGGCAGTCAGGGCGTCATAACTGATCATTAACCAACGCCCTTGCGCGTCGGGAAGTAAGCGAATGGGTGATTGGTTGGAGAGGGGGCCTGTAAAGACCCCTCCAGTACCGAAATCAGTATCAGCAGACCCATTGGCTTTCATGCGCACCCACACGGCACCTGCCTGGGGGTTGCTGAAATTTTCCCCATACACGACGCGACTGCCTAAGACCATCAGACTGTCGTCCGGCAGCGGTACAGCAGACTGGAGGTTTGTTCTCGCCGGCAGCCCGATTTTGCCAACGCCGTTATTCCCAAAGGACAATTGCAATGTGCCTGCAGTGCCGTAACGGGCGACACCCAGTTGGCAATTGTCATTGTTGGCATCGCAAACGGTACCAATGGACATGAAGCCGCCTTCAGATGTCGGGTGGAGCGACCGAAACCCCAAGTTGCCACCCAATTTAGTCCAAGTGTTTGAAGTCTGCTCACCGGTGTCTTGGGAATGCGTCGCAATGCAGACCCCTGGGTGTTCTGCAGGATTCGTGTAAGTGGTCCCGCCTCTCGTTCCCGCCGACACAATCCTGCCTGAGTTTTGAATGAGCAACGAAGTGCCGGAGGCCGAACATTCAGACGCTAAATTGGCTGTGGTAGTTTTTTGAGCTAACACGCCGTCTGCAGAGAACATATCTAAAACGCGGCCATACTCACTCAGTCCTGTCAGTTCATACCCGGTTGAACGCAGTAGCAAAATGCGTTGATCACTATGGACGGCAAGTGAAAGGGACTCGGGGTTGCGGCTTGCAGCAGTGGATGCCACGCCGCTCTCGCCAAACGTTTTATCGATCGCACCCTCCTGCGTAAGTGCTATCAATTGGCTGGAATACTTGGCGTTCGAACCAGCAGATGTGAGGCAGGGTGCGGTGAGTGAATGCTCTTGAACGGAACACGGCTGGGCCGCATTGACTGCGACTAGGATGCGCCCGTTTTTTTGCAATTTAATATCGCTTGGCGTATCGCTGCCAAGTACGGAAATCTTTACTTCCCCGTTGGTCCCGAACGTGGTGTCTAGTGCACCGTTCGCAGTCAACCGGATGGCGAATACTTCACGGGCGGTGCGCCCTGTCCAGCTACCGGCTGGTAGCGGTGCTGTTTGTCGCGATCCCGCCAAAATTAACTTGCCATCGGATTGCAGTACCAAAGCGGACGGAACTGGCCAATTGACTTGAGCAGTCCCTCCAGCGCCGTAAGTTGTATCCAATTTGAGCGGGTTACTTGTCGGCACCGTTGGTGTCGAGTTACCTGATCCACTGCCTCCGCATGCGGTCAGAAAAACGAGCAGGCCAGCGGTGGAAAAAATGGTTCGTATGGCTATAGACGGCAGGGTGTACGCAATACGCATGGGAGGTTTTCAATGCTGTTAGAAACGAAAACATTGTGAACTAATATTGAACTTTCGTTCTGTTTCGAACAGTTATCGCTGCTGCCCGCACCGTTTGTTAATCGCGCACAAACTCCCGCCGGTCATTCTGCTGCGGCTTCAACGGCGCAGCCACCTTGCCTTCAGAACCCTTCTTGCGCCATTGCCCCTTTCGGGTGTTCCACTCATTGAGCGGAGTTGACGCGAAATGCGAAGTGGCTCACCAATAAAGGGGTGTTAGGTGGGCTTGGTAACGTCGCACAAGTCTTATTGGACCGCGGCAATCTGGGGGTGGACTGCCCCCTGTGAGGTGTGTAGGGGGCTCACTGGCCAGAGAATTTTTGATAGCTAGGAGCCATGCCTTCAAGGCTTGCTGTGTCCTGCCACCCGTTGGACGAAAACGGTGGCATTGTTGTCATCGGCTTGCCCTGCTACGCTGACGACCAGCCACCGACCTTGTGAATCTGGCACAAGGTGCGTAGGTCGTATGGTGGAAAACGGTGTAGTGAGCAGCCCCTGCGTGCCAAAGTCTTTCACAGGTTCGCCCTGCGGACTCATGCGTGCCCATACGGCGCCAAACTTTGGATTGGAGCCATTGGCGTCGTATTCAGCTCTGTTTGCAAGAACTATCACGCTGTCATCTGATAAAACCAGCGTGGATGCAATGGTCGAGTATTGCGGGACCGCCAAGTATGCGAAACCTTCTTTTCCATACGAAGTCTGTCGTTCGGCATTGGCTTGATAGCGAGCCATGCCAAGTTGGCAGCTCCCATTACCGCAATTGGTGCCCACGGCAACAAATCCGTCATCTGAAGTGGATGCCAATGAAGAGAGTGCGTAATTGCCGTTGAACTTGGTCCAGGTTCCTTTGGTCTGCAAGCCTGACTTCGGGTCGTGTGTGGCAATACACAGACCAGGGTGAACGCTGGGATCTGCATACGTCGAGCTTTGTCCACCCCCTGAAATGATGCTCCCACTACTTTGAATCAGCAGCGAAACTCCGTCTGCTTCACATGGCGGTTGTGGGGTGGGCTGTGTGGCCGAGTTGTCTACTATACCGTTGGCTGAGATTCGGTCCAGACTGCGGCCATAGAACCTGGCGAGTACTCCGTACTGCCAAGATTCCAGAAGACGCATGCTGTCATCGTCGCTCACCGCCAGCGAGAGTTGACGGGTGTTTTGGCTAGACGCTGTCTCCGCTACCCCATCCTTGCCAAACGTACGGTCTAACTGGCCTGCCGCTGTCAGTGCCACAAGGTTGCTGCTCCGCAATGCACTGTTCCCAGCTGCGGTTATGCACGGTGCATAGGAACTGAGAAAATTAATGGCACATGGCTCTCCTGCAAGTACGGCAATGACGATGCGGCCGTTTTTCTGCAATTTGATATCAGTAGGAGCGTCGCTGCCTTTGACCGTAAAGCTAACTTCGCCATTGTTGCCAAAACTTGTGTCGGGTGCTCCATTGGCTGCCAGTCTGCGCACGATGACCTCGCGCGCGGGCGCACCACCGTAGTTGACCGCTGGGAGTGAGCCTGTTCGCCGTGAACCTGCCAGCAGGAGTTTCCCATCAGGCTGCAGCACCACCGCGGAGGGTGCGAGCCCACTGAGTTTTGCAGAGCCTTCTGTCCCGTAGCTCGCGTCGACCTTCAGCGGATCTACGGGTATCAAAGACGGAGCGGACTCGCCTTCGCCAGACCCTCCTCCGCAGCCGACCAGCGCTGCGAGCAACATGGCCATACCCGCAATGGTCGAAAGTTTTTGGGTAGCAAGACTAAGGCGTGTCGGTGGGTTTCGCATGGGAGATTTATGCAATGGTCTAGATTTCTTGATTGTGAACCACTGTTAAATTTTCTTGTAGCCACATGAGAAATCTGTGGCTGTAGCCTAACCAAAGCAGCGATGTCAGCTGCGCACAAACTCCGGCCGATCATTCTGCTGCGGCTTCAACGGCGCAGCCGCATTGCCTTCCGCCCGTTCCTTGCGCCACTGCTTCTTGCGCTCCGTCCACTCATTCAATCGGGCATGAGCCACGGTGCTGTCTTTGGCCATCTGTTCTTCGTTGGCTACCTGCGCCGCCAGTTCCAGGCGGATGCCGTTGGGGTCGAAGAAGTAAATGCTTTTGAAGATGTGGTGGTCGGTCACGCCCAGCACTTCCACGCCGTGGGCTTGCAGGCGGGCCTTTGTGTTCTCCAGCTCTTGCACGGTGTTGACGCGAAAGGCGATGTGGTTCACCCACAGCGGCGTGTTCGGCGAGGGCTCGGGTTTCACATCGTCACCCAGGTCAAAAAACGCGATGAACGAGCCGTCCTGCAGGCGAAAAAAGAAGTGCGTGTAGGGGCAGTACTCGCCCGTGCTGGGCACATAGTCGCTTTGGATGATGTGGTACAGCGGCAGGCCCAGGATGTCTTCGTAGAAGTGGCGGGTTTCCTCGGCATCACGGGCCTTGTAGGCGTAGTGGTGCAGCTGCTGGACGGCGGCCGGTGGGGGCAAGGCGGTGGTTGGCGCTGGGGTGCTGGGGGCGGTCATCTGGCGTCTCCTGAATGTGGATTAAATTCTACTATTCATAATTGATTTACTTAAAAATAATTTTAGAGAGGTGTAGGCGTAAAAAAGCCACCGCTGCGGCATGCGCTGCGGTGGCTTCGGATGAATGCCGGGGCGTGAATTACTGCTTCACGGCTTCCACTTGCACGACCAGGCGCACGTTCTTGGCAAAGCCCCAATCCACGCCGTAGTTCATGCCCCACTGGGTGCGGTCGATGGTGGCCTCAAAGTCGCCGCCGCACACTTCGCGCTTGAGCATGGGGCTTTGGTAGCAGGCGAACTGGTTGGCCTTCAGCGTGATGGGAGCTGTCTTGCCCAGCAGGGTCAGCTGGCCAGTCACTTCGCTCACGTTGTCGCCTTTGAAGCTGAACTTGTCAGAGACGAACTTGATGGTGGGGTGGGCCGCGGCGTTGAACAGGTCAGCGCTTTGCAGGTGCTTGTCAAATGCGGGGGTGCCGGAGTTGACCGAGGTAGCGTCGAAGCTGATCTCGACCTTGCCGCTCTTGCCGGCGCGGTCAAATTGCACGGAGCCTTCCTTCTTGTCGAAGCGGGCACGGTTCACAGCAGCACCAAAGTGGCTGATTTCAAACGTCACAAAGGTGTGGGTGGGATCGATCGCGTAGTTGGCGGATTCGGCCTGTGCAGCACCGGCAAACAAAGCGGCGACGGCGGCCAAGGCGAAGAGGGATTTGCGCATGAAAGGCTCCTGAAAAACCAGAGGTTGAAAGAAAAGATCGCGGGGAGAGAAAACGGAAGGGTCTGAAGGCGATTGCGCCTCAGAGCTTGGCTACGCCGGTCAGCGCCAGCTTGAACTTGACTTGAACGTCGTCGGCCACCATGGAGGTGTCTGCCCACTCGTTTTCGCCAATCTTGAATGCCAGGCGTTTGATGGGCAGGGTGCCGGTGGCCGTGGTCACTGCACCGCTTTGGGTGAGCGTGACGGGGGCCACGACGTTGACCGCATTGCCCTTGATGGTGAGCTTGCCGGCCACTTCAAACTTGCCGCCGCCCAGGGCCTTGATGCTGCTCGATTCAAAGGTGGCTTGTGGGAACTTGGGTACGTTGAACCACACGGCCTTGGGCAGTTCAGCGTCTGTCTCTTTCGAGCCCAGGGTGGCGCTGCCGGTGTCCACGCTGAAGGTGATCTTGCTGGCAGCCAGCTTGGCGGGGTCGAAGGCGACCTGGGCGTCAAATTTCTTGAACTGGCCGTCCAGGGGCACACCCATTTGGCGGGCGGTGAATTGGACTTCGCTGTGGGCGGTGTCCAGTTTTTGCTGGGCCCAGGCGGCGGGTGTCAACAAGGCGGTGCCCAGGGTGATGGCGGACACGATGCTTGCAATCTTCATGAAAACTCCTTGGTGCGGAAAAGGTGCGCAGCGCAGTGGGGCTGCAGGGGTGTGGGGGCTCAGCGTGGGCCGGGCAGCATGCGCTGCAGCAGGCCGTCGCGGTCAATGATCTGGTGCTTGAGGGCGGCTGCGACATGCAGCAGGACGAGGCCCGCCATGGCAAACGCTGAGATCTCGTGCCAGGGCTTGATGGCCTCGGCCAGTTCCTTGCTCACGGGCACAAAGTCAGGCAGTTGCCAAAGGCCCAGAAACACGATGGGAAACCCTGCGGCCGAGCTGTAGGCCCAGCCGATCAGCGGCACGGCAAAGAACAGCACATACAGCAGATGGTGGGTGGCATGGTGGGCCACTTTTTGCCAACCGGGCATGGCCTGCTCCATGGCGCGGGGCAGTGCGGGGGGGCGATGGGTGGCGCGCCACACGAGGCGCAGCAGCGACAGGGCCAGAATGGCCACCCCGGCCCATTTGTGCCAGTTGTAGAGCTTCAGGCGCTGGGGCGAGAAGGGCAAGCCGGTCATGTACAGGCCCAGGCCGAAGATGGCAATCAGAGCAATGCCAAGCACCCAGTGCAGCAGGATGGCGACGCCGGAATACCGGGCGGGGCGAGGGCTCACAGGGTGAGGGGTGGAAGACATGGGCAGTTGGGTCGAAGGGGTTGTTGAACGGGGCCGCCCGTTGGGTGCTGCGGCCGGTGCACTGGGTGCAATGCCTGCAGTTTAGGAAGAGCGCCCCTGTGGCAGTTTCAGGTGGATTGATGCCTTGATTCAAAAAAACTGAATTGATAAGGCTTTTGCGCTCAAAGTTCCCCAATGTTTGAGGGGCACATGCGACTTGCTGTCGCCGTCTCGTCTTGACGCGGGTCACGGCGCCATGGGGGCAGAGACGTGCACAAAGAGCGGTTCCTGCTCTAGTGCTTTGCGTGTTGAGCATCACCGCTGCGCGTGCGGTGGGCTCTGGATGGGTTGGCTGGGAGGCCTGCGGTGGCTGCTGTTAGCCTCCAGCGCAGGGCTGTGCTCAGTGCTGCAGCGCAGCTGCTTTCCAGGCTTGGGCGGCGGCGTCTGCATCGCCACGCTGCTCTGCCAACTCGGCCAAGTGTCGCCATGCGCTGGCGCGCAGGGGGGCGTCATGCAGGTGGGAGCTGGCCTGGGTCAGCAATTGTTGGGCTTTGCCCCACAGCTGCCGCTTCAGGCAGGCCATGCCTGCAAGGTATTGCAGGCGGGCATCGCGCGGGTTGGATTGCTGGGCGGATTCGATGCGGGCCAGCCAGCCTGCATCGATGGTGTCCAGCCCGTCTTCCAGCGATCGGATCAGCTTGAGTGCCAACCCCTCGGGCAAGCCCTCTGGCAGGTCCACCATCCGCTCCCACACGGGCAGCAGCCAGGCGCGCACCTGGTTGGCATCGCCACCCAGATGTGCCAGGCGCTGGGCGGCTTGCACGGCCAGCTCGGGCATGTTGCGCTCGGTGTTTTCCAGCGAGGCCCAGATTTGCACCAGTTGCACCGGGTCGTGCGCCGACTGGATCAGCTCTGTGGCCAGGCCGCGCACAATGCTTTGCGCCGCTCCTGCCGAGAAGGCGCGGTGCTTGCCTAGCAAGCGGGCTGTGTCGAGGGCCTCGCGGGTTTGGCGGGCCTGGCGCGTGGCCTTGAGCTTGATACGCAGGGCCAGCGTGCGGCGGGCGGCGCCTTGGGGCAGGGCGGCCAGGCGCTCCAGGGTGACCTGGGGGTCGCGGTCATCCAGGCTCCAGCGCGCCGCGCGGATCTGGGCGCCTTCACGCAGTTCTTGCTCTTGACCGTTGCCGCGCACGGGGGCTTCTTCCAGCGCGTTTTGCAGATGGCTTTCGCGGGTAGCGCGGTCTTGCAGTGCGTGGGACGATTCGGCGGCAATCAGGTGTGCCAAGGCACGCAGCTGCTTGCCGTGTGGGACGGGCTCACCCGCCGCCTGCAACGCGCTTTCTTGGGAGAGGGATGCCAGCGCCGATTTGCGAGAGCGCAGAAAACGCCCCGCCAGCATGTGCGTGAGGGCATCGAGCAACGCGTGGTGCATGGCGCGCTCTTTTTGCTGTACGCGCCAGCGGCGTGCCTGGTGCGGCAGCTCCAGCAACGCGGCCAGCGCACGCAACGCTGCATACACGGTGGTGAACCCGCCCACCAGCAGCAACACGACCAAGTTGAGCGACAGGTCGACGCGGTGAGGGGGCCAATACAGGGTGATGGTGCCCTGGTTGTTTCCTGCAAACAGCGCGGCCGCTACGGCAACGCCAAACAGAGCCAAAAGCCAAAGAGCTGCACGCATATCAGTTTTCCAATGCTCCGCGAGCGTCCTGGACCTTCAAAAGCGACTCAGGGTGCGTCATCTCATCGCCCCGCTGCGGCCGTGGCCAGTGCAGAGAGGGTTTCGTCCAGCCGGGGCAGCTCGGCGGCCTTCATGTGCTGCTGGGCTTGCTGCAGCATGGTGGCTGCGTTTTGGGTGCGGCGCGATGCGGGGTCGAAGTATTTGTTCAGTGCGGCCGTGGCGGCCGTCAGGTCTGCGCGGGCAGAGTCAAACTGCCGTGCCAGCACGCCCAGCCGGGCGTTAAGCAGCTTGAGTTTGAGGTTTTCGCGCAGGAAAAAAGTTTGCTCGGGTGCCAGCAAAATGGCCTCGGGCTGGTCGATGCGGCTGACGCGCACCAGCCCACGGGCTTCGTCGCGCACTACTTCCCAGCTGCGCTGCAGTGCGGCTTGCCACCACGGCATGGCAGGGTCTTCGGCGGTGCCTGTGCTGCTGGCTGGGGTGGCTGCTTTGCGGGTGGCGGGCGCCTGTGCCACGGCGTTGAGCACGGGCAGTTCATCCACCTGGCGCACCAAGTCGTCCAGGCGGCCCAGCAGGCCTGCGGTGTCGGTCACGGTGGCGCGGGTCAGCCGGTCCAGGTCGCGCGCAATGGCCCTTTGCAGGGGGGCCAGTCGGGGCTGGGCTGCGCGGTCAATGCGTTGGTTGGCGGTTTTCAGTGTGGCGACCAGGGGCTCCAGGCCGCCGGTGAGCTGGGCCTGTTGCTGAGCCAGCCGAATGGCCGATTCAATGTCCACCACCAGGTTTTCGTCGCGTGAGCGCGACAGGCTTTGCATCAACTCTTCCAGTTGGCTGCGTTGCAGGGCGACTTCGCTCACCCGGGCTTCGGCCACCGAGAGTCGGGCAGCGGTCTCGCGCACCTGGTCTTCTGCCTGGCGGGCGATGGTGCGGGCCTCGATGGCCAACGTGCCCGAGTCGGCCGATTGCCGGGCCAGTTGCTCTTGAATGCTGCTGAGCTTTTGCCACAGCAGGACGCTGCTGGTCAGTGCCGCAGCGGCCACGGCCCCCAGCAGCAGGTTGGCCAAGCCGATGCCCGCCGTGCCGCTGGGGCGTGTGGGGGCGGCAACAGGGGGCGCTGCCGGGCCTGGATGGGATGCGGCTGGAGCTGCGGGCGCAGGGGGCTGCGGCAGATCAGTGGGGGGCACAGAACTCATGCGCCCGATTCTATCGAGGCCACCACGTCCGCCAAGGCAGGGCGGCATTCCCGCACCTCGCCAAACCCGGCGTCGCGCGCAGCCTGGGCGATGCGCGGGTGCGTGGCCAGTGCGCGCGCTGTGCGCCAGTTTTGCTGGGGCAGGGCGGCCGTGAGATGGGCCACCGCCTCAGAGCTGCTGAGCAGCCAGAGGGATCCGTTGTGGGCGGCTTGCCGGGCCAGGTCCAGGTCTTGGGCTGACAGGTGGGGGGCTCCGCGCTCGTACGCCACCACGAAGTCCACCTGGGCGCCTGCGGCTTCGATCTGGCGGGCCAGCCAGTCGCGGCCCGAGCCCTGGTTTTCATGCACCCCGGCAGAGCGCCCGCGCACGATCAGGATGCGGTCGCCTGGCTGCACCTGGGGGTGGACTTGTTGCCACAGGGCTTCGGAGTCAAATTGCGGAGCATCGGGCGCAGGGCCGTCGACGCGCTCGGTGGGGAATCCTGCTTCCAGCAGCACCCTTGCAGTTCCCGGGCCGGGTGACCATGCTCTTGTTTTGATAGCTGCTAGCGCTTGATTGGAAAGCGCTAGAGCCATATTCTGTTCAAAAAAATACAGCGCCGCGTTGCCGCTGACGAACATGGCGGCGCGGTAGTCGCCCAAGCGCGCACGGGCCTGATGCAGCGCTTGCACAAGGACCGGATCTGCGGCTGGGCCGACATGGATCAGGGGCAGGGCTGCAGCGGCAATGCCCCGTTGGGTGAACTGCTGTACCCAGTGCGCAGCCTCGCGCGCGGGGCGGGTGACGATGACCTGGGGGGCCGCGGCGGTCAAGGCTGTGGCCTGCGGGTTTCAGGCCGTTGCATGGGGCGTGGCGCCTTGGGCTCCACCGTCGCGCAGTCGCTGGGCAATGGCCAGGCCCAGAGCATCGGCTTCGGCCAGCGTGGTTACCCGGGCGGTGGCGCTGGCGCGCACCAGTGGGGCTTGGCCTTCGGTGTCGCCCCAGGCGGCATCCAGTTGCAGGGTGTCGCCTGTCAGGGTGCCATGTGCTGCCAGGGGCATGGAGCAACTGCCGCCCATGGCGCGGCTCACTGCGCGCTCGGCGGTCACGGTCAGCCAGGTGGGCTGGTGGGCCAGGGGGGCCAGGGCGTCGATCAGGTCTTGCCGGTCACTGCGCACTTCAATGCCCAGTGCGCCCTGGCCGGCTGCGGGCAGCATGGCTTTGGGTTCGAACGTGGCGCGGATGCGTGCACCCAGCTCCAGCCGTTTGAGGCCTGCTGCTGCCAGCACAATGGCGTCGTACTGACCTTCGTCCAGCTTGCGCAGGC
Source organism: Acidovorax sp. 1608163 (assembly GCF_003669015.1). NCBI lineage: Bacteria > Pseudomonadati > Pseudomonadota > Betaproteobacteria > Burkholderiales > Comamonadaceae > Acidovorax > Acidovorax sp. 1608163. The sequence goes on along the minus strand of NZ_CP033069.1, from coordinate 3,007,030 downwards.
GGGTGTCCAGGTTGCCACGCAGCGGTTCAATCTTCAGGTCGGGCCGCAGGGCCTGCAGCAGCACCTGGCGGCGCAGGCTGGAGGTGCCCACCACAGCGCCCTGGGGCAATTCGTCCAAGCTGGCGTAGCGGGGGGAGACAAAGGCATCGCGGGGGTCTTCGCGCTCCATCACGCAGGCCAGGGCAAAGCCTTCGGGCAGCTCCATGGGCACGTCCTTGAGCGAGTGCACGGCAATGTGCGCGCGGCCTTCTTCCAGCGCCACTTCCAGTTCTTTCACAAACAGGCCCTTGCCGCCCACCTTGCTGAGCGAGCGGTCGAGGATCTGGTCGCCCTTGGTGGTCATGCCCAGCAGTTCCACCGAGTGGCCCTTTGCGCGCAAAAGCGCTTGCACATGCTCTGCCTGCCACAGCGCCAGGCGGCTTTCGCGGGTTGCGATGACGATGGTGGAGGGGGCTTTCGCCGCCGGGCCGCCCCAAGGCGAAAGGCTCCCCCCTTGGGGGGCAGCGACCCGCGAAGCGGCGGAGCGTGGGGGGCGTCTTTTTGGGGGCTCAAGTTCGTAACCTGTTTGTAATCATTCAGCGGCGGGCGATGCTAGCATGCGCCCGCATCGGTGACCTTGATCTGGCGCGTGTCCCTTGTGGGGGTGGCGCGGGCGAGGCGCCTCTTTTCAATCTCCGGAGACCCTCGCGCATGAAACGATCCGACAAGGACCAGCCCCTGATTGACGATATTCGCCTGCTGGGGCGTATTTTGGGCGACGTGATCCGCGAGCAAGAGGGGGTCGATGCCTATGAGTTGGTCGAGCAGGTGCGCAAGCTCTCGGTGGCCTTTCGCCGCGATGCCGACCAGGAGGCCGACCGCGCGCTCAAGAAGCTGCTCAAGTCTTTGTCGGGCGACCAGACGGTGAGCGTGATCCGCGCCTTCACCTACTTCAGCCACCTGGCCAACCTGGCCGAAGACCGCCACCACATCCGCCGCCGTGCCGTGCACGAGCGCGCGGGCGACACGCAAGAGGGCAGCATCGAAGTGGCCCTGTCGCGCCTGCGCTGGGCGGGCATTGCCCCCAAGGCGATTGCGCAGACCCTGGCCAGCAGCTACGTGGCGCCGGTGCTCACCGCCCACCCCACCGAGGTGCAGCGCAAGAGCATCCTCGACGCCGAGCGCGACATTGCGCAATTGCTCGCGACGCGGGACGACATCCAGGTGCGCGCCCAGCTCTACAACAGTGCCAAGGACGCGCTCACGCCGCGCGAACTGGCCGCCAACGAGGCCCTGCTGCGCGCCCGCGTGGCCCAGCTGTGGCAAACCCGCCTGCTGCGTTACAGCAAGTTGACCGTGGCCGACGAGATCGAGAACGCGCTCTCTTATTACGAAGCCACCTTCTTGCGCGAGATCCCCAAGATCTACGCCGACCTGGAGGCTGAACTGGGCCAGTACCCCGTGCACAGCTTCTTGCGCATGGGCCAGTGGATTGGGGGCGACCGCGACGGCAATCCCAATGTCACCGCGCAGACCCTGCAATACGCCTTGGGCCGCCAGGCCGAAGTGGCCCTGCGCCACTACCTGACCGAAGTGCACTACCTGGGGGGCGAGTTGTCGCTGTCGGCCCGCCTGGTGCAGGTGTCTGCCGAGATGGAGGCCCTGGCACTGCGCTCGCCCGATACCAACGAGCACCGTGTGGACGAGCCTTACCGCCGGGCGCTCACGGGCATCTATGCGCGGCTGGCGGCGTCGCTCAAGGACCTGACAGGTGGCGAGGCCGCACGCCATGCCGTGGTGCCGCAAAACGCCTACGCCAGCGCGGAGGAGTTTCTGGCCGACCTGCGGGTGATTGAAGCGTCATTGAAGGCACACCATGGCGAAGCCCTGGCGCAAGAACGCCTGCACCCGCTGATCCGCGCCGTGCAGGTGTTTGGCTTCCACCTGGCCACGGTGGACCTGCGCCAAAGCTCTGACAAACACGAAGAAGTGGTGGCCGAGCTGCTGGCCAAGGCGCGCATCGAACCGAACTATGCGGGCCTGCAGGAAGCCGCCAAGCGCGCCCTGCTGATCAAGCTGCTGAACGACGCCCGCCCGCTGCGCGTAGTGGGTGCCGAATATTCGGCCCACGCCCAGGGCGAGCTGGCCATCTTTGAAACCGCCCGCGTGATGCGCGAGCGCTTCGGCCACGAGGCCATCCGCCACTACATCATCAGCCACACCGAAACGGTGAGCGACCTGCTCGAAGTGCTGCTGCTGCAAAAGGAAGTGGGCCTGATGAATGGAACTTTGGACGCTGAGTCGAAGAACCACCTCATCGTGGTGCCCCTGTTCGAGACCATCGAAGACCTGCGCAATGCTGCGCCCATCATGCGCGAGTTCTATGCGCTGCCCGGCGTGGCAGCGCTGGTACAGCGCAGCGGCGGCGAGCAGGACATCATGCTCGGCTACAGCGACAGCAACAAGGACGGCGGCATCTTCACCAGCAACTGGGAGCTGTACCGCGCTGAGATTGCCCTCGTCGAACTCTTCGACGAGCTCGCCACCAGCCATGGCATCCAGCTGCGCATGTTCCATGGCCGGGGCGGCACCGTGGGCCGGGGCGGTGGCCCCAGCTACCAGGCCATCCTGGCTCAGCCCCCCGGCACCGTGCGCGGGCAGATCCGTCTGACGGAGCAGGGCGAGGTCATTGCCTCCAAATACGCCAACCCGGAGATCGGTCGGCGCAATCTGGAAACCCTGGTCGCCGCCACGCTCGAAGCCACGTTGCTGCAGCCCACCAAGCCTGCGACCAAGGCCTTTCTGGACGCCGCCGCGCAGCTCTCGCTGGCCAGCATGGGTAGCTACCGTGCGTTGGTGTACGAGACGCCTGGCTTTACCGATTACTTCTTCAACTCCACGCCCATCCGCGAGATTGCCGAACTCAACATCGGCTCGCGCCCCGCATCGCGCAAGGCCAGCCAGAAGATCGAGGACCTGCGCGCCATCCCCTGGGGCTTCAGCTGGGGGCAGTGCCGCCTCACGCTACCGGGCTGGTTTGGTTTTGGCTCGGCGGTCGAAGCCTTCATCAACACCGAAGGCAAGGACCCCAAGGCCCAGTTGGCGCTGCTGCAGAAGATGTACCGCCAGTGGCCGTTTTTCCGCACCCTGTTGTCCAACATGGACATGGTGCTGGCCAAAAGCGACCTGGCCCTGGCTTCGCGCTACAGCGAGCTGGTGACGGATGCGCGCCTGCGCAAGAAGGTGTTCACCGCCATCGAGGCCGAATGGCAGCGCACGGCCGAGGCGCTGACCCGCATCACGGGCGACAAGCAGCGCCTGACGCACAACACGGCGCTGGCGCGCTCCATCAAGCACCGCTTCCCGTACATCGATCCGCTGCACCATCTGCAGGTCGAGCTGGTACGCCGCTGGCGTGCCGGGCAGGGCGATGAGCGGGTGCAGACCGGTATTCACATCTCCATCAACGGCATTGCCGCAGGGTTGCGGAATACGGGCTGAAGCTGTGTGCTCAGTTGCTGTGTGCAAGGCACAGCTTGCAGAACTAAGCGGGCTCTGGGCCCGCTTTTTTTTTGGCCAATGGACGCTGTGGTCCTTCACACGATGCGGTGGCACCTTCTGCCTTCATTCATGCGAATTCAGCAAGAGTAAGCGTGCATTCGCTGACTTTGGCTGGCATGTATCTGGAGTGTTGCAATTCCTCCACCCTTTGAGAAAAATTGTGTCTGACCGTACAGCATTGTTTGCAATTGTTGACTGCTATTGCTTCGAAAAAGATAGCGACCTTTTATTGATTTAAAGGGTTGTGATGCATATTATTTTGTTTTATTGAATTGTAATTATTTGTACTTTGTTTCAGTTGACAGTAGGTTGACTTTTGCGTTTTCCCTGTTGACTTTAGTTTGCAATTGATATTTTTGAGGCTCCCTAGAATCCGCGGCTCACAAGAGAGTTGTTTGGACTTCAGAGGGGAACTCATGACATATTTGCAAGGGAGATGGGCGCGAATGCGCTCCGGGGCCAAGGCCTTGGCGCTGTGCGCGGTGTGGATGCCAGCGCTGGCGTTGGCGCAATCTGCGGACATTGTTGTCAACCATTCGGATTCGCCGGACCCGGGCCCAGCGGGTGGTTTTTTCACTTACACATTGCGTCTGGACAACAACGGCCCCAACCTTGCGCAGGGTGTGACGCTGGCCGACACACTTCCTTCGGGCTCCACCTTTGTAGACGTGAACACCACGAAGGGCAGCTGTGCCGCTCCTGCCGGTGGGGTTGTCAACTGCTCGATTGGTGACATCGCTTTTACAAGCTCTGAAACCGTCACGGTTCGGGTGCGCTTGCCGGTGGCTGGCGTGTACACCAACCGGGTAACGTCAGGTGCCACGACGGCGGATTCGAACAGCAGCAACAACACCAACAGCGTCCAGAATACGACGGCGCTGGCGGCTTCCAACCTTGCCGTGACTGCCGCTTCCTCCTCCGCCAATGTGGCCGCAGGTCAGGGTTACAGCTACACCGTCGGGGTGGCCAACCAAGGGCCGGACGACGTGCCTGCGGGTGGTGCTGTCACGGTGACGTTTGCAGTGCCCACGGGCTCTTCCATTACCAGCACGCCAACCGGCTCCGGCTGGGGCTGTACGCCCTCTGGCGGCTATCCGCTCAGCTCGGGCTCTATCACTTGCACGCGCTCTGGCAGCCTGGCCAACGGCGCAGCGTCGGGCAACCTGACCGTCTCTGCCGTGGCCAACGTGGCGGGCGCGGTGACCGCATCGTTCAGTGCGGCAGCCTCCAAGGCGGATGCGTCTGCGATGCCCGACAGCGACATGGCAAACAACACTGCGACCGTCACTGTGACCTCTGCGTCGGGATCGGACGTGTCGGTCGCTATCAGTGCATCGCCCACCAATGTGGCGCAGGGCAGCGACGTGACGTACACCATCACACCCCGCCATGAAGGGGGCGAGGCTCCTGGGGCATCGGGCTCCGGCGTCATTACGGTGACAGACACCCTGCCTGCTAGCTTGACCTTTGTCTCTGCCACGGGCAGTGGCTGGACTTGCGGCGCAGCAGGTCAGGTCGTGACTTGCACGCGCCCAGGTCCATACACCGGCGGCAATTTCACCAATATGCCGGTGATTACCCTGGTGGCCACGGCAACCGCAGCGGGTGCGATCAACAACACCGCAACCATTTCCATTCCTGAGACCGACAGCAACACGACCAACAATTCCGACAGCGCCAGCGTCACATCGACCAACGATGCCGACCTGCGCTTGGTCAAAACAGCCAGCCTGAACCCGGTGGTGCCGAATCAGGCATATACCTACTCTTTGGCTGTCAGCAATTTGGGGCCATTGGCTATTTCCGCAGGGCGGACCATTACCGTGACGGACGCCTTGCCCTCGGGTGTGTCATTGACAGCGGCCCCGTCGGGTTCCGGTTGGACTTGCTCGCCCAGCGCAGGTTTTCCAATGGACGCCGCATCGGTTTCTTGTACGCGCCCAGGGCCGCTGCTTGCAAACAGGGACGCGCCGGTCATTACCCTGGCTGTTTTGCAGCCCACGGCAGGAGCCCGCTCCAACACGGCTTGCGTTGCACTGAGCGGTACGAGCCCCGTGGACAACAACGCCGCGAATGACTGCAGCAGCGTTGCAGTCTCCGCCACGGCAACCCAGGCCGATCTTCAAGTCGTGTCTAAAACCGCCAGCCCCGCTACGGTGGCTGCGGGCGAAAACCTCACTTATGTGATCACTGCCATTAACAACGGCCCGGCCGTTTCAAACGATGTGCGTTTGACCGATACGCTGAGCAGTCTGGTGAGTGCTGGCGGCGTGCAGTCGATGACCCCGTCGCAAGGCACTTGCACGGTAACGCCTATCGGTGGCACCTCGCAAAATATGGTGTGCGACCTGGGAACCATGGTCGCTGGAGCGACCGCTACGGTGACTGTGGTGGTTCGCCCCAGTATTGCCACCACGGGCAGTCGCAGCAACACGGCATCCATCACGTCGCTGAGCGTGGGTGACCCGGATCGCACCAACAACAGCGCCTCGGTGACCAGCACCGTCACTGCCAAGGTAGACATTCGGGTGGCCAAGTCTGCCAGCCCGACAACTATCCCGGCCGGCGCGCCGCTGACTTATGTGGCCACCGTGACAAACGACGGTCCCTCTACTGCCCAAACGGTCAACCTTGAGGACACCCTGCCTACCAACGCGACCTTCATCAGTGCAGTGGCTTCTGGCTCTGGGGTTTGCACGACACCGGCCGTTGGGGCGGTGGGTGGAACGCTCAGTTGCACCTGGGGCAGCGTTAACACGGGTTCTCAGCAAACTGTCACCTACAAAGTGCGTCCGCTGCTGTCTGCCGTCGGGGGCAATTTGGTGAACGCGGTTGCGGTAACCACCACAACCGCTGAAGACAACACCGCCAACAACTCGGCCACCACCACCACCCCGGTGACTCCAGCACAGTTGGACGTGTTGATCAACAAGACCGACAGTTCAGACCCGGTGAACCTGGGTGACGAAACGACCTACACGGTCACTATCACCAACAGTGGCCCGTCCTATGCGACGAATCCCGTCGTGGTGGATACCTTCCCAGCACCTGGCTCCACGCCCACGGCCACCTTCAGCTACGAAGGCGCGCTCACGGTGAGCAACGGGGGCTCCTGCACCCAGCCCACAGTTGGTGTGACCAGTGGAGTGCTGCGCTGCACGTTTGCGGGGCTGGATGCCGGGCAATCGGCAACGGTGACCTACAAGATGCGGGCCCAGACCTTGACCCAGCTGGGTGCCACCAGCGGCACGGCCTTCAATCGCGCCACGGTGTCTGTGGACGAAACCGAAACCCAGATGCTCAACAATTCGGTGGATGAGTCGACCACGGCACGGCGCAATGCGGCGGCCCTGCCCACAGACCTTGGCATCACCAAGACAGGGCCGACCAGCCCCGTGAAGGCGGGTGATCTGGTGAACTACATCATCACCGTGCGCAACAACGGCCCCCAGGTCAGCACCAGTGCCCAGATGCAGGACGTGCTGCCCGCAGGCTTGTCCTTTGTCTCGGCGCCAGGTTGCCTGGAGGCTTCGGGCACGGTCACCTGTCCTGTCGGTACGCTGGCCGTGGGTGCTTCGGTGGTGTTCAACATCAACGCGCGTTTGAACACGCCCTACACGGGGGCCAGTCCGTTGGTCAACACGGCGTTGGTCGATGCCGTGGGTGACACCGACCCCACCAACAACTCGGCCTCTGCCAGCACACCCATTGCGGTGCTCACACCAGCGAGCATTCCAACCTTGTCTGAGTGGGCGCTGATCTTGATGGCCGCCTTGTTGGGGTTGCTGGCCATGCGCCAGATGCCGCAGCGACGCCAGTGAGTGAGTGGGGCGGTGCCGGTTGAGCCGGTGCCCCGCCCACCTGATTCCATGCGTTAGCACCTTGCAGCCCACGTAGGTCTTTGGCCCACGTGGGCTGATTGTTTTGTGCTCGGCCTGGCCTGCGGCACTTGGCGGAGTTTGAGTGGCGCGTGAAGCCTTGGATTCAATGAGCATTGAATGGGGGCTATGCGGGCTTCAAGTGGGGGCTGATGGTGCCGCTTGGTGTTCGTTCGCTCGCCATTGACCTCTGAACTGCTGCAACCCTTGCAGCGTGCAGGGCCGTGAGAGCAGGTAGCCCTGGGCCTGTGTCGCGCCCATGCTGCTGAGCATGGTCCACTGGGCCTGTGTCTCCACGCCCTCGGCCACTGTGCGCATGCCCAGTGCCGATGCCATTTGCACGATGCTCCTCACAATGGTCTGGCCGCTGGTTTGGTCAACGGCTTTTTGGACAAAGCTGCGATCGATCTTGAGGGTGTGAAAAGGGAACTGGCTCAGATAGCTCAGGGACGAGTAGCCCGTGCCAAAGTCGTCCAGTGCAATGCGCACACCCAGCGCTTGCAGTGCGTGCAACTGCTGCAGTGCCCGGGGCGCATCCTCGATAAAGATGGATTCTGTGATTTCCAGCGCCAATCGCTGTGGGGGAAGGCCCGAGTGTTCAAGGGCGGCCTGCACCTGGGAAACGAAGTCGGCCTCGCGCAGTTGCAGGGTGGACACATTGATGGAAATGTCCAGCCCCGCCAGGGCAGGCTCTCTTATGGCAGCCTCGCAGGCGTTGCGCAGCACCCAGTCGCCCAGTGCGTCAATGGCGCCTGACTGCTCTGCGATCGCGATGAATTCTGCAGGGCTGATGGGCCCCAGCGTGGGGTGTTGCCAGCGCAGCAAAGCCTCTACGCCAGCGATCTGGCCTGACTTGATCTCGATCAGCGGCTGCCAATGCAGGCTCAGCTCCTGCCGTTGAATGGCCTCGCGCAGGTCGTTTTCCAGCCGGGCTTTGCGTTGGGTTCTCTCGCCCATCTGCAGTGTGTAGACCGTATACCTGCCGCGCCCCTGGTCTTTGGCTTCGTACAACGCCGTGTCGGCTTGCACCAGCAGTGCATCGACATCGGTAGAGCCTGGCTCAAAAAGTGCGACGCCCATGCTGGCGCCAATGCGCAGGCGCCTTCCCTCCACAGACAATGGCTGGTTCAGTGCAGTCACCAAAGCGTCCGCTTGTTCCTGGACATAGGGTAGAAAGCCCGCAGCCATCGGGGTTTGCCGCAGCAGCACGGCGAATTCATCACCCCCGAGCCGAGCGACCAGATGCTCGTCCCCGGTGATGGATTGCAGGCGCTGGGCCACCTTCTGCAGCACCGCGTCGCCTACGGAATGTCCCAGGCTGTCATTGATGGATTTGAAGTAGTCCAGATCAATCAGCAACAAGGCCCCATGCCGGTGGGCGCGCATCTCCTGGGCGATGGCGTGGTGCATGAAGAAGCGATTGGCCAACTGGGTCAGCGAGTCGCTGTGGGCCAAGCGTTCCAGTTGCTCTTGCGCGTGCACGATGGATGTTTTGTCTGCCGCCACACCCCGCCAGCCGCAGATATGGCCCCATTCGTCCTTGATGGGTTTACCGGTGAAGGCCAGGTGAAATGGCTCTCCGTTCACGCTCAGGGCGATGGGCAAGCTGTGGAAGGGGGCTTGCTTGTGCAAGGCCTGGGCAAATGCCGTTGGGTCCGAGGTGCAGTGCTGCGCAATCCACTGGGGCAAGGCGATGTTTGCCGCATGCGCGTTTGGCAGTTGCAGCAAGCTGCTCAGCCGTGCCGATGCCTGGGTCAGCCTGCCATCGGCGCCGATTTCCCACAGCGCCTCATTGGCGCTTTGCTCAAAGTCTTGGAACACCACGGCCAGCAATTGTTCTTGCCGAATGGCCTCACTGCGCGAAATGAGCAAGGCTGTGGCTTTGCGCCAGGTAGAGAGCGCACCCACCACGTTCATGGGCGCGTAAAACCCGAGCAGCACAGCGACACCCGCCATCATGGGGTCTGCAGAGCTCCACAAGGCCCACCACGCTGCCGTCGAAAAGATGCACGCGTAGGCCACGCTGGCCTTGGGCAAGGGGTTCAGAACAAAGGTGCCAGCGCTCAGCATGCCCGTGAACAGTGTGGCAATGACCAGCTGTTGTCCTGGGGATGCAGTAGAGAACCAGCAAATGGGCAGCAAAGACCACAGGCAGGCCAGCGCACTGGCCTGCAGCGTTGCACGCCTGACGGCGCGCAGTGAAGCCGTGTGCAAAGGCTTGCCACGGCGCTGCGCCCAGCGGTGGACTGCGGCCACAGCGACGGCCACCAGGGCCAGGAACCACAGGTACAAGCCGGGCCCATGTTGGCGGTGCAGTGCCCACAACACCAGCGACGCACTGCCCACATTGGCGGCCATGGCATAGGGGGTGAGCCGCATCACGGCGCTGAGGTGCTCGGCCCGGATTTTCCCGGCTTGCGCATCCTCGTCCTGGTACATGCTGCTGATGCCCGCCCAAAGCTGTTTGTAATCTGCGAGCAATTTGGAAAGCATTGCCATTTGTATCATATTTGCCGAAATTTGTCTTCAGTCCGGCTGTGCGGTCGCCGTATCGGTGGGGATGTCATGCCCGGCTGTCGGTTTTCCCCGTCTTATTCGGCCAATGGCCCGCAGTGCCCGGCGCTACGATTTGCCCAAGCCGATTTCAACCACCCGCTGACCTATGACATTCCTGCAAACCCACCTTTGGAGCTGGCGCCCGGTGCTGGCGCTGGCCACCACCTTGGCACTGGTGGGTTGCACTTCGCTGGACGTGCCGCGGGCTGACAACTACCCCGCCAGCGACCAGAAAAAAGCGCGGGCTGTGCACCATTGGGATGTGTTGGCCGACGATGTGGCAAACCGCATTGCCGACAAAATTCGCCAGTGGCCGCCGGGGGAGTACCCCATCCATGTCTCTACCGTGAGCGATGCCTCCTTTAACCAGGGCTTTCGCAAGCTGCTGAGCACCCGCTTGCTGGACCGTGGCGTGGCGCTGTCGACCCAGCCTTCTGGGGTGCAGCTGGTGGTGGAGACGCAGGTGGTGCAGCACCCTGCACCCACCATGAACCTGAACCGTGCCCCGATGCCGGTGACCCGGCTGGCCCTGGGCATTGCCGTGGCGCGTGACCTGGTGCATGCGCCGCCCGCCGCGGCCTCGGTGGCGGGCAGTCTGGGCGCGATGGCGCTGCTGGCCGATGCCACCAGTTACCTCACGGAAGGTGGCGCCAGCGGAGGCCCGACACGCACCGAGGTGTTGATCACCACGTCGCTGGAGAATGCTGACCGCTACCTGGCCCGCACCGCCGATGTGTACTACATCGAAGACGCCGATGCTGTGCTGTACCAAGCCAAAGAGCCGACGCCGCCTGCGCAGCCCGTGCCCCTCAAGAGCTGGCGCGTGGTGGCGCCTACCAATACAGTTGTGCCTTTGACTCCGTATTGATCCCCCCGCAACCTTCCGAGCAAACCTTGAGCGCCTAGCCATGAACCGCCGACATTTCCTCAGCACGGCCCGGTTGGCCGCCACCGCACTCACCGTGGGGGCTTGTCTGCATGCAGCAGCTTTTACTACGGCGACAGGCCTGGGGCAGCGTGGTTTCCCACCAACCTGATCGAGGCCAATCATCGGGCGGTGGATGCCTTGCTGGCGCAGGCACCGCTGGACGCGCAGCACCCCATCATGGTGGGTACCTTGGTCAATGTGGACCGGGTCACAGAGTCGTCGCGCCTGGGGCGCATTTTTTCAGAACAGATCGCGGGGCGCATGGTGCAGCGGGGACTGCGCGTGGTGGAGCTGAAGCTGCGCGACAGCGTGGCGCTGCAGCGTGAGCAGGGTGAGTTGCTGCTGTCGCGCGAGGTGCGAGAGGTCAGCCAAAGCCACGATGCGCAGGCCGTGGTGGTGGGCACCTATGCTGCGTCCGCCTCCGCGCTGTACATCAGCCTGAAGCTGGTCACCCCGGCGGGCAATGCCGTGGTGGCGGCGCACGATTATTCGCTGCCGATGGAAGACAACGTGCGCGTGCTGCTGGCCAACGGAGCGTTGCGCTACTGAAGCGGTGGATGGGTGGCCCGGTGCTGCTGGCGCTGATGCCATGCGAGCACCTGGAGCATCTCTTTGTGCAATGAGTGCTATAAAAATAATAGCTGCTAGCGTTTGTAAATCAAGCGCTAGCAGCTATTTTTATTGGAAAAAATGCGAGCGTTTCAGTGTAGCATCAAGGCGCCAGCCGTCTTGCTCTTGCCTGCACGGGCAGGGGGGTTGCACAGGCCGCAGGTGAAATGGCGGTTTTCATACAACTCGGTCACAAACTGGCCGCTGCACTGGCTGCACTTGGTGCGCGTGAGCATGCCTGCGTCCACAAACTTCACCAGGCGCCAGGCGCGGGTGAAAGACAGCAGGGGCTCGATCTCGGCGGTGGCCACTTGCTCGTTGTACAGGCGATAGGCCTTGGTCAGCAGTTCCACAGCGTCGAGATCCACGCCCTTGGACAGGTATTCGTAGATGTTCAGGAACAGCGAGCTGTGGATGTTTTCTTGCCAGGTCAGAAACCAGTCGGTGGAGAAGGGCAACTGGCCCTTGGATGGCGACTTGCCAGCGATTTCTTTGTACAGGCGAATCAGGCGCTCGTAAGACAGCGTGGTTTCCGACTCCAGCACCTGCATGCGGGCACCCATCTGGATGAGCATGGCAGCGCGTTCGATCTGCTTGGATTCATTCAGTACGCTTTTGACGGTGGCGGCGGGTGCGGACATGGCGGGCTTTCGTGAGGGGCTGGGGGCAGAAGCGGCGGTGGTCAGTGCTCAGAGCACTTCCGACACGCGGCTGGCCATGAGGATGTTGGCGTGCAAGGTGTTGGTGGCTTCGTTGCCCACCTTCTTGGCGGTGTGGTTGGTCAGCAAGCTCCACACCAGGTTGTCGTCCACACGGAAGCTGCACAGCAGCGTGTTGCGTGAAGCCAGCTTGAGCACCTGGGCGGCAGACAGCGAGGCCAGAATGTCAGCGGCTTCTTCGTTCATGCCCAAGCGGAACACGGCTTCGGCCTTGTCCTGGCGAATCAGGTTCTGGGCCAGCATCAGGTAAGTGAGGTTGGCTTCGCGGATTTCGGCGAGGATTTGTTCGTTGGTCATGGCGGCTTCCTTTTTTCCAGTCCCGGGTCTTGCGTTGCATGCGGCTTGCATGTTTTGCGTGATCCGTTGAAATGGATTGTGAAACCGCCCCAATCAAAAATTAAGTCCGTTTTTGACTGTGCCGCGTGTCTGGTTTAAGGGTGGGCTTTGTAGGAATTTGCCTTACACGAACCTAAGGCCAGAAGGCCTTCTCCCCAGGTAAATGCATGCTGCTAACAACTTGTTGCAACCATGTCCGGCGTGTTTATCCGCGTTCAACAGGGCGGGTGGAATCACTGCACCACTCGCTCCAACTGCCCGCAAAAAGTGATGTTTTTCCGAGTCCGGCGACTTCCATGGCCAGCACATTGGGCACCGCGCTCACGCCGCTGCCGCACTGGTGCACCACAGAGCCTGGCGCGCGGCCTGCCAGCAGCGTTTCAAACTCCGCACGCAGCATAGCGGCAGGCTTGAAGCGGCCGTCAGGCCCCAGGTTGTCGCCAAAGGGCCGGTTCAGCGCACCCGGAATGTGGCCCGCCACCGGGTCCAGCGGTTCCACCTCGCCCCGGTAGCGCGGCGCACCCCGTGCGTCCACCACGGTTTGCCCTGGTTGCTGCAGGTTTTGCAGCACCTCTGTGGCTGTGACCAAGCGGCGCAGAGGCTCCTTTAATACAAAGTGGCTTTGAAAATGGCTGGGCTCGTCGCCGCTGGCCACTGTGCCGCCTTCGGCTTGCCAGGCTTGCAGGCCGCCGTCGAGCACGGCCACGGCATCGTGGCCCGCCCACTTGAGCATCCACCACAGGCGTCCGCAGTAGTTGGCGCCGTTGCGGTCGTACACCACGGCCTGCATGCCATTGGCGAAGCCCACGCTCGACAGCCACGTCGCAAAGCGTTCGCGGCTGGGCAGGGGGTGGCGCCCGCCAGAGGCGGGCTGGTCTGCCTCTTGGGCCACCATGGTGCCGTGGGCGCCCGGGGTGCCGTGCTTGGCGCTCAGGTGCTTGTCCAGGTCGGCGTACACCGCACCGGGGATGTGCGCCTGCGCAAACGCCTGCGCCCCGGCCGATGGCTGCATCAGCTCAAAGCTGCAGTCAAACACCATCAACGGCTGGCCGCTGGCCTGCAGGGCTTGCAATTCGGTGGGGGTGATGAGGGTGGTGTAGGTCATTGGCAAAGGCTCCTTGAATGGCACTTCAATGTTCTTCCGCTGGGCTGTCGGGGGCGGCACGCGCACGCAGCACGGTCGCCACGATACCGCTGCCCACAATCAACACCATTCCCACCCATCCAATGGTTGGGATCTGGTCATTGAACAGCACCACGCTGTAGATGGCAGCAAACACAATGCCGGAATACTGTAGATTGGCCACTACCAGCGTGCCGCGTGGGGTTTTGGCGGTGGCGTAGGCGCGCGTCATGCACAGCTGGCCACCTGCAGCCAGCACGCCAATGGGCAGCAGCCACAGGGCGGGCCAACCCGGCCAGGCGGAGGTGCCGGTGAACAGCAAAGCCAGCCCTCCGGCTGTGGCAGACCCTACGGCAAAGTAAAAGACCGTGCGCGACTCAGGTTCGCCCAAGCGCGACAATGCCATCACCTGCATGTAGGCGAAGGCGGCCGTCATGCCTGAGATGAGGCCAATGAGCCCTGCAAAAGCCTGGTTTTGGTCGAGGCTAGGGCGCAGCATGAGCACCACGCCGACAAACCCCGTGAGCACCGTGACCACCAGTGAGCCTTGAAAAGCGGGCCGTGGGGAGGTGGCCGAGGGGCGCCATGCGATCAATGCGCCGCCCACCAAAAATGCGGCAATCCACACGCTGCTCATGTAGTTGAGCGTCATGGCTGTGGCCAGCGGCAATTGGCCAATGGAATAGAACCATGCCCCCAAAGACACCACGCCCACCAGGCTGCGCCAGGCGTGCATGCCGGGGAATTGGGTGGCCAGGGACACCCGTTGCGAGCGGGCCAGCAGCCACAGGATGGCGATGCCGATGAAGCCCCGATAGCACACCAGCTCTGCCGCGTTGAAGTGGGCCGATGCCATCTTCACGCACACCCCCATGCTGGCAAAAAGGAAAGCGGCCAACACCATCCAGAGGGCTTGCATCGAGGGTGAACCTGTTCAGAGGGTTGAAGTAAAAATAGCCGCCAAGGCTGGTTGATCCAGCGCTGGCAGCTATTCTAATGAGAGCAGGCGCAACAGGTACGGTGATTCGGCAGGCATTCGCAGGGCAGTTTGTCGCTTCGACGGCCAAGGGGTGTGCGAGATGGCTATAGCCTCAACACAGGCGCGAACCAACCCAGTGCCCCCGCGCAAGGGCCGCCCCGCCGCGCCGGGGGCGTCCCCCTTGGGGGAAGGCGCGAAGCGGCTCAGGGGGGTGTCAAGCTTCCCATGGTCTGGCGGTACCACTCGTGAAAGTGCTGCATGCCGTCTTCCATGGGGCTCTGGTAGGGGCCGACCTCGTTGTCGCCGCGCTCCAGCAAGGCCTTGCGGCCCGCATCCATGCGCTCGCCGATCTCGTCGTCCTCGATGCAAGTCTCCATGTAGGCGGCCTTCTGCGCCTCGACGAATTCGCGCTCGAACGCTGCGATTTCTTCGGGGTAATAGAACTCCACCATGTTCAGTGTCTTGGTCGGGCTGATGGGGTGCAGCGTGGACACGGTGAGCACATGCGGGTACCACTCCACCATGATGTGCGGGTACAGCGTGAGCCAGATGGCGCCGTGCTTGGGCGGCTCGCCATTGCGGTAGGCCAGCAGGGCTTCGTGCCAGCGCTCGTACACGGGGCTGCCGGCCTTGCCCAGGCGGTTGGCCACGCCCACGGTCTGCACCGAGTAGTTCTTGCCAAACTCCCAGCGCAGGTCGTCGCAAGTGACGAAGCTGCCCAGGCCGGGGTGGAAGGGGCCGACGTGGTAGTCCTCCAGATAGACCTCGATGAAGGTCTTCCAGTTGTAGTTGCACTCGTGCAGCTCCACATGGTCCAGCACATAGCCCTCAAAGCTCAAATCGGCCTGCGGGCCCATTTGTGCCAGGTCTGCGGCCACGTCGTAGCCGTTGTCTTCAAACAGAAGACCGTTCCATTCGCGCAGCTTGTAGTTGTTGAGGTTCAGGCAGGGGTCGTGCGCAAAATGCGGCGCGCCCAGCAGCTCGCCCTTGGGGCTGTAGGTCCAGCGGTGCAGCGGGCACACGATGTTGCCGCCCGCGCTGCCTTTTTGCTGGGTGTGCAAGGAGCCCTTGCCCTTGAGCATGACCGCCTGCCGGTGGCGGCACACGTTGGAGATGAGTTCAATCCCGCCCTGCGCGTTGCGCACCAGCGCGCGGCCCTCGCCCTCCTGGGGCAGTGCGTAATAGTCGCCCGCATTGGGCACAGACAATTGGTGCCCCAGATAACGGGGCCCGCGCTGGAAGATGGTGTCCAGCTCGCGCTGGAGCAGCGCATCGTCAAAGTAGCTTGAAACTGGTAGTTGGCTCGCGGCCTGCTGCAGTTGAAGACTTAAATCAGACATGGGTGACCTGACCTAAAGACTCCCCACAGGGAGAAAGTGCGGGAGGTGCGCAGAATGCGCATCTGGGAAAAAAGAAGCCGGCTAGGGTGGGTAGCCGGCTTGACGGGAATGGGATTATAGGCGGTGGGGTTATTCCCGCAGCCCCCTTACGTGTATTGAGAATTGATCGAGGACAGAGTCTTGGCAGTTTTTGCGATGGCGTGGCGGGCTGTGATTTGCAATAAACGGCCCTGTAGTCTGTCTCGGTGTAGAGGCTGCGCCTAAAATCGCCCGTTTTCATCTGCGCGCACTGCCCACAAGCCCATGCCCAAGGCCACCCCCAAGACCGAACTGCCCCAAGAGCCCGCCAGCTACGAAGCTGCGCTGGAAGAGCTGGAGCAATTGGTCACCCGCATCGAATCGGGCCAGATGCCCCTGGACCAGATGCTGGCGGGCTACCAGCGCGGCGCCGTGTTGCTGGCGTTTTGCCGCAAGCGGCTTGATGCGGTGCAAGACCAGATCAAGGTGCTGGACGAAGGCAGCCTGCAGGCTTGGGGGCAAGAATGAGCGCCGCGTGGGACCTGGGAAGCTGGAGCCGCGAACACCTGGAGTGCGTGGAGCAAGCCCTGTCGCGCTGGGTGGGGCAGGGTGCCCCGGCCGGACTGGGCGATGCCATGCGCTACGCTGTGCTGGACGGCGGCAAACGCCTGCGTCCGCTGCTGGTGATGGCTGCGTACGAGGCCGCACTCAGTACGCGCCAGAGCACTTGGGGTGCTGCCGATCGCAGCGGTGCCGACGAAGCCGCCTTGCGCGCAGCCTGCGCGGTGGAACTGATTCACGCTTACTCGCTGGTGCACGACGACATGCCCTGCATGGACAACGACGTGCTGCGCCGTGGCAAGCCCACGGTGCATGTGCAGTTTGGCGAGGCCCAGGCCCTGCTCGCAGGCGATGCGCTGCAGGCTTTTGCCTTTGAGCTGCTCACCCCTGACGATGAGCGCATTCCGAGTGCTGTGCAGGCCAGCCTGTGCCGCCAACTGGCGCATGCGGCTGGCTCTGCCGGCATGGCCGGTGGGCAGGCGATTGACCTGGCCAGCGTGGGGCTTGCGTTGACCGAAGACCAACTGCGCGAGATGCACCGCCTCAAGACAGGGGCTTTGCTGGAGGGCAGCGTCATGATGGGCGCCGCCTGCGCCTGCGTGCCGCCCCAGGCCAAAGCGGCCTTGCAAGCCTACGGTGCAGCCGTGGGGCTGGCGTTTCAGGTGGTCGACGATATCCTGGACGTGATTGCCGACTCGGCCACACTGGGCAAAACGGCAGGCAAGGACGCTGCCAGCGACAAGCCCACCTATGTGTCGCTGCTGGGGCTGGCTGCAGCGCAGGCCTACGCCAGCGAGTTGCTGGCCGCCGCCCATGCAGCGCTGGCAGACAGTGGTTTGCCCGACGTGCGTGCCCTGGCGGCCCTGGCCGACATGGTGGTGCGCCGATCGCACTGACCGGGCGACGCTGCGGCCCACCCTGCATGTCGCCTGGAATATGTATTCAATCAGCCCCTGGCGCTTATAGATAAAGCGCTGGCAGCTATCAAAATAATAGTAAATGGCCACGACCTCCTTCCCCCTGCTGCAAACCATCAACGACCCGGCGGATGTGCGCAAGCTGTCACGGGCAGACCTCAAGGTGCTGGCCACGGAACTGCGCGGTTTTGTGCTGGAGAGCGTGTCGCAAACCGGCGGGCACCTCAGCTCCAACCTGGGCACCGTAGAGCTCACCGTGGCCCTGCACCACGTCTTCAACACCCCCGAAGACCGGCTGGTGTGGGATGTGGGCCACCAGACCTACCCCCACAAAATCCTGACCGGGCGGCGCGACCGCATGGCCACCTTGCGCCAACTGGGGGGCATCTCGGGCTTTCCGCAGCGGGCCGAAAGCCCCTACGACACCTTTGGCACTGCGCACTCCAGCACCAGCATTTCTGCCGCACTGGGCATGGCCATGGCGGCCAAGCGCAAGGGCGAAAACCGCCGTGCGGTGGCCATCATTGGCGACGGTGCCATGACGGCGGGCATGGCCTTTGAAGCACTGAACAACGGCGGCGTGACCGATGCCAACCTGCTTGTCATCCTCAACGACAACGACATGAGCATCAGCCCCCCCGTGGGCGCACTCAACCGGTACCTGGCGCAGCTGATGAGCGGCCAGTTCTATGCCGCCGCCAAGAACGTGGGCAAGACCGTGCTGCGCCCCGTGCCGCCGCTGCTGGAGCTGGCCAAGCGCTTTGAGCAGCAGGCCAAGGGCATGGTGGTGCCCGCCACACTGTTCGAGAAGTTCGGCTTCAACTACATCGGCCCCATCGACGGGCACGATCTTGACTCGCTCATCCCCACGCTCGAGAACATCAAGGGCCTCAAAGGCCCGCAGTTCCTGCACGTGGTCACCAAAAAGGGCCAGGGCTACAAGCTGGCCGAGGCCGACCCTGTGGCCTACCACGGCCCTGGCAAGTTCGACCCCGCCGTGGGCTTGGTCAAAAGCACGTCCGCACCCAAGCAGACCTTCACCCAGGTGTTTGGCCAGTGGCTGTGCGACATGGCCGCGCAAGATGAGCGCCTGGTAGGCATCACCCCCGCCATGCGCGAAGGCTCGGGCATGGTCGAGTTTGAAAAGCGCTTTCCCGATCGCTACTACGACGTGGGCATTGCCGAGCAGCACGCGGTGACCTTTGCTGCAGGCATGGCCTGCGAAGGCGTCAAGCCCGTGGTGGCCATCTACTCCACCTTCTTGCAGCGCGGCTACGACCAGCTCATCCA
Organism: Acidovorax sp. 1608163; assembly: GCF_003669015.1. NCBI lineage: Bacteria > Pseudomonadati > Pseudomonadota > Betaproteobacteria > Burkholderiales > Comamonadaceae > Acidovorax > Acidovorax sp. 1608163. The sequence continues at coordinate 2,988,236 of NZ_CP033069.1, read as the reverse complement.
CGACGTGGCCTTGCAAAACCTGCCCGTGGTGTTTGCGCTGGACCGCGCTGGGCTGGTGGGCGCCGACGGCGCGACGCATGCGGGCGCCTACGACATTCCGTTTGTGCGCTGCATTCCCAACATGAGCATGGCCTGCCCGGCCGACGAGCGCGAATGCCGCCAGCTGCTCAGCAGCGCTTTTGAGCAAGACCACCCGGTGGCCGTGCGCTACCCCCGTGGCAGCGGCGCGGGCGTCGTCCCCTTGGCCACGCTGGAGGGGCTGCCCTTTGGCAAGGGCGAGGTGCGCCGCGAGCGCTCGGGTCTGGCTGCAGGCAACCCACCGCGCATTGCCATTCTGGCGTTTGGTACCCTGCTGTACCCCGCTCTGGAAGCCGCCGAAGTGCTGGACGCCACCGTGGTCAACATGCGCTGGGCCAAGCCGGTGGATGTGGACTTGCTGCTGGACGTGGCCTCGCGCCACGATGCGCTCGTCACCCTGGAAGAGGGCTCCATCATGGGCGGTGCCGGCAGCGCCGTGACCGAGGCGCTCAACGCCGCAGGCATCACGTTGCCCGTGCTGCAACTGGGCCTGCCCGATGTGTTCATCGAACACGGCGACCCGGTCAAGCTGTTGTCGTTGCAAGGGCTGGATGCCGCCGGGATTCGCGCTGCGATCGAAAAGCGGTTCCTCTGATGGGGGTCTTGCGACCCTGGGGCTGAGCGCCTTGCTTTGCACCCTTGGGCATGGACAGGGGCCATTCATCAAGCCCCTTTTTCTTGCTTGAAATGCGCATGCTGCACCCCCTTCTCATGGTGCCCTGACAGCGCGGCGCCAGCTTGCTTGCAGAACCCTGAAAGCCCCTCGCAGCAGGGGCTTTTTCGCGGGAAAACCCCCAAAGCCCGGGGTGGCCATATTCCTACAATGAATGTGGCTGAAACAAGTCCTCGGCACGGCTGCGTACCGCGCGTGCATGCTGGGTTTTGCAATCAAATATCGGAGAGAACCTCATGGATCGTCGTTCCATCATCAAGCGCGCAGGCATTGCCGGCGTGCTGGCCGCAGGTGCTGCGCCCGCTGTCCACGCGCAAGCGGCCGTTCGCTGGCGCCTGGCTTCCAGCTTCCCTAAGTCGCTGGACACCATCTTCGGTGGCGCTGACGTGTTTGCCAAGGCCGTCAAGGCCATGTCTGGCGGCAAGTTTGAAATCTCCGTGCACGCCGGTGGCGAGCTGATGCCTCCCTTTGGCGTGGTGGACGGTGTGCAGCAAGGCACGGTGGAAATGTGCCACTCGGTGCCTTACTACTTCTACGGCAAGAACCCCGCCTTCGCGCTGGGCTCGGCGATTCCCTTTGGCTTCAATGCACGCCAGATGGATGCGTGGATGTTGCACGGTGGTGGCCGCAAGCTCATGAACGAGTTCTATGGCGGCTACAACATGGTCAGCTTTGCGGGCGGTAACACCGGCACGCAGATGGGTGGCTGGTTCCGTAAGGAAATCAAGACCCCTGCCGACTTCAAGGGCCTGAAGATGCGCCTGGGTGGCGGCTTGGTGGGCGAAGTAATGCAGAAGCTGGGTGCTGTGCCCCAGAGCATTCCTGGCGGCGAAATTTACCAATCGCTCGAAAAGGGCACGATCGATGCCGCCGAGTGGATCGGCCCCTACGATGACCAGAAGCTGGGCTTCAACAAGGTGGCCCCCTTCTACTACTACCCTGGCTGGTGGGAAGGTGGCCCTGAGGTGGACTTCTTCATCAACAAGAAGGCCTTTGAAGGCGTGTCGTCTGAGTTCCAGGCCATCATCGAAGCCGCATCGGCTGTGGCCCACAACGACATGCTGGCCAAGTACGACGCCTTGAACCCCACCGCGCTCAAGCAACTGGTGGCTGCCAAGACCAAGGTGCTGCCTTTCTCGCAAGCCGTGATGGACGCTTCGTTCAAGGCTTCGATGGAAGTGTTCGCCGAGAACGACGCCAAGAGCCCAGAGTGGAAGAAAATCTACGCTGCCATGCGCTCGTTCCAGCGTGACCAGATCCTTTGGTTCCGCTTCGCCGAAGCCCGTTACGACACCTTCATGTCGTCGCAAAAGATCTGACGGTTGCTGGCGCTGCAGGGCTTTGTGCCCTGCATGCCGAGGCCCCCGAACCCACTGGCACTCCGTGCCAGTGGGTTTTTTTATGTGCTGTTGTCCTGATCCAGGTGGGCGCAATGGCCTCAATGGCCTGTCAGTGCGCTGACTTGGGAAGGCCGTGAGCGGCGCTTGAGGAGTCGTCGGTGGATGGGGCAATGCAACAGTGCCGCCAGTGGGGTCAGTAGGGTGGCTCCTGCCCTGGCGTGGAGAGCATGGGCTGGTGGTATTGAGCACTTTTTGTCTGCAGGTGGTGCCCCACAGGATGGCGGTGTTGCTGCCTGTGGGCTCTGTTGGGGCTGAGTAGCTCACCGTTGGGAGCCATACACAAAAAAGCCCCGGCAGACGCAGCGTCTGCCGGGGCTCGGGGCTCGGGGCTCGGGGCTTGAATAGGCGCTGGTGTTTTGGCAGCGCCCCCTTTCGTTGTGCCTTACTTCTTCTCTTGTTCCAGAGAGTCTTGCAGGGCCTTCAGCGGGTCATCTGCCGCTGCGGGTGCTGCGGGTTCAGTGCTGGTCGAGCCTTCCATACCCGCAGTGGGGTCTGCGGCTTCGGGCATGGCGTCAGGCATGGTGGCTTCCATTTCCATGCGCACCTTGTCCAGGTCATAGACCTCTTCTTTGTCCAAACCGCTGGAGACGATGCCTGGGAAGGCGATGACCAATCCCACCATGGTCAGCTGAATGATCAGGAAGGGGATGGCACCCCAGTAGATCTGCGGCGTGGTCACCGGGGCGATCATCTTCTTGGTGACCTTGTCCATGTACTCTTTGGCAGGGGCCACGCTGCGCAGGTAGAACAGCGCAAACCCGAACGGTGGGTGCATGAACGAGGTTTGCATGTTGATGGCCAGCAGCACGCCAAACCAGATCAGGTCAATCCCCAGCTTGTGGGCCACGGGGGCCAGCAAGGGCACCACGATGAAGGACAACTCAAAGAAGTCCAGGAAGAACGCCAGGAAGAACACCATGATGTTCACGACGATCAGGAAGCCCAATTGGCCACCTGGCAGGCCTGACAGCAAATGCTCCACCCACAGCGGGCCGTCCACACCCTGGAAGGTCAGACCAAAGATGGTGGCGCCCACCAGAATGAACACCACAAAGCACGACAGCTTGGTCGTGGTGTGCACTGCCTGGGTCAGCAGGCTCATGCTCAAGCGGCCCCGCAGGATGGCCATGATGGTGGCGCCCAGTGCGCCCATGGCGCCGCCTTCGGTCGGCGTGGCTACGCCCAGGAAGATGGTGCCCAGTACCAGGAAGATCAGCAGCAGCGGTGGAATCAGGACAAAGGTCACACGTTCTGCAACGCGCGACAGCAGGCCCAGTCGGGTGATCTTGTTGATGCTGGCGGCCACGAAGGCCAAAGCCACGCCAAAGCACATGGACACCACGATGGTCTCATCCAGCGCAACCTTTTCCACCACTTCGCCAGACCACCATGTGTGCAGGGCTGGCATGTTTTTGGCCACGTAGACAGAGGCTGCCGTGCAGACCACGGTCAGAGCCAGCAACGAGGGCAGGCCGTTCTTTCCATTGTCTTCACGCAGGGTGCGCGCTTCGGGGGGAAGGGCAGGCACCCACTGTGGCTTGAATACCGCCAGCAAGATCACATAGAGGGCGTAAAAACCCGTGAGCATCAGGCCGGGCACAAACGCGCCCTTGTACATGTCGCCCACGCTGCGGCCCAGTTGGTCGGCAATGATGATGAGCACCAACGATGGTGGAATGATCTGAGCCAGCGTACCGGAGGCGGCAATCACCCCCGCTGCCAGGCGGCGGTCGTAGCCGTATCTGAGCATGATGGGCAAAGAGATCAGGCCCATCGAGATCACCGACGCCGCCACCACCCCGGTTGTGGCGGCCAGCAGTGCGCCCACAAAGATCACGGCCAGCGCCAGACCACCGCGGATGGGGCCAAACAGTTGGCCGATGGTGTCCAGCAAGTCTTCGGCCATGCCGCTTCGCTCTAGGATCAATCCCATGAGCGTGAAGAACGGAATGGCCAGCAGCGTGTCGTTTTGCATGATGCCGAAGATGCGCAGCGGCACCGCTTGTAGCAGGGCTTCGGGCAAGACATTCAGCTCAATGCCGATGAAGGCGAAGAACAAGCCGCAGGCGCCCAGGCTGAAAGCCACAGGAAAGCCCACCAGCAAGAAACAGATGAGCCCCGCAAACATGATGGGGGCAAGGTTGTGTGCAATGAATTCCATGGTGTGTGTCTCCGCTTATGGGGCCGCTCAGTGGGCCTCGGCCTTGTTCTTGCCGTTGCCCTTGGCAGCTTCGGCCAGGTTGCGGATGGATTCGGCCAGCTCTTCTTCGGCTGTCTTTTCTGCCTTCTTGAAGGTGGGGTCTTCGATCAGGCCCTTGAGGAACGCTAGGCGCTTGATCAACTCAGACATGCCCTGCAGCCACAGCAAGCTGAAGCCCATGGGGATCATCAGGTACACGGGCCAGCGGATCAGTCCGCCTGCGTTGCTGGACATCTCGCCCGAGGCCAGCGCGCGTGTAAAGAAGGGAATGCCATACCAGAGCACGGCAAAACACATGGGCGTGAGGAAGGCGATGTAGCCAAACACATCAATCCAGATCTGGGTGCGCTTGGAGAAGCGGCTCGAGACCACGTCCACCTTGACGTGCTCGCCCTGCAATAGGGTGTAGCCCGCAGCGAGCAGGAACGAGGCAGCAAATAAATACCACTGCACTTCCAGGAACGCGTTGGAGCTGATGTTGAACGCCTTGCGCACCACGGCGTTCACACCGCTGATGACCGTGGAGGCCAAGATCAGCCAGACCACGTATTTACCGACCTGGGTGTTAAGCCAGTCGATCCCCCTGGATAACTTCAATAGAGCCTGCATGGTGTCTCCAATAAAAATGCTTTGCCGACATCGCGCTGGCCTTTCGTCCCGGTAGGGCGAAAGGGGGCACGAACTTTTACAACGGCGCGATTCTACGGAGCACTGTAAGCCGAGTCTGACAGCTGCGTGACGGTGTTATCCCTATGGCTGTATTGGTTCTTTAGCTACTAAAAGTGTAGCAATTAGGGTTTCTTCCTAGGCGTTGAAGTGCGTTTGGGACCCGCAAATTGCCACCACGGCAGCACGCTGCTCATGGCCAGCACCTCGCCACTGCGCATGGGCGTGTAGCCGGGCAGCTGGGCCATGTGCAGTTGCCAGGCGGGCGACAGCAGCAATGCCCGCAGCGCCCGTGTCGCAGGTTGCTCCAGGCTCGATTTGAGGCAGGCCAGGTTGTAGCGCTCGTCCACCAGCGGCACAAAATCCAGCCCGCGTGCGCGGGCCGCCATCTCGATGCCCAGGCCTGCGTCCGCAGCCCCGGCCACCACCGCCTGTGCCACGGCGGTGTGCGAGGGCTCATCGTGGTCAAAGCCCGTGATGTGCTGCCCGGTCAGGCCCGCCAGGGCCAGTTGGTCTTCCAGCAGCACGCGGGTGCCACTGCCCAGGGGCCGATTCACAAAGCGCGCGCCGGTGCGGGCCACATCGGCCAGCGACTGCAGGCCCAGCGGATTGCCCTTGGCAACGATCAGCCCCTGCGTGCGCTTGGCAAAGCCAATGATCTTGTGCAGGCCAGGCTGCAGCAGCGGCTTGTAGGTGCGGGCGGCCAGTGAGCTGGCTGCGGGTTGCTCCAATGTATGAAAACCCGCCAGCGTGCAGCGGCCCTCGTTCAGCGCCCGTATGGCGTCCACGCTGCCAGTGAAGCGGATGTCCAGATGCAGCGCCCCTGACTCGCCGGGCGTGGCCGCGTGGGCACGCAGGGTGGCCAGTGCGTCGTCGTGGCTGGCGTACATGGTCAGCACATGGGCGCTGTCGTCAAAGGCCACGGCAAAGGCGCGCTCCAGGTCGGCGTGCAGGGCGGCAATTTGCGGCGCCAGGCGGGCCTGGGCCTGGCGCTCGGCCCACAGCAGCTTGGTGCCGAATTCGCTGAGCTGGGCGGACTGGCCCTTGCCCCAGATGATCAGCTCGCCGCCCAGTTGCTCTTCCCACCGCTTGAGGGCGCCCCATACATGGCGGTACGACATGCCCAGCGTGCGCGCTGCGGCAGAGATGGACCCCTGCTGCGCCACAGCTTCCAGCATTTCGGGCAAGGGGTTGCGGATCTGGGCGTCGCCCGCATCGCGGCTCAAGGTGTAGTGGAGTTGGATCCTATGCACAGGATTTCATATCGCTGGAGATTGGCTGGGTGCATACGATAGTCGAATCCATGTCCACCGTTACCGAAAGCGCGAACACAGCGCTGCAACTCACTTTCTCGGCCGACCCCGCTTTGTGGACCATCGTCGGCCGATCCCTGTCTGTCAGTGCCACCGCCTGCCTTTTGGCTTGTGGTGCGGGCTTGGTGCTGGGCGCCTGGCTGGGGGTGGCGCGCTTTGCCGGGCGCGGCGCGGTGCTGGCGGTGCTCAATACCTTGCTGGCCGTGCCCTCAGTGGTGGTGGGGCTGGTGGTGTATTTGCTGCTGTCGCGCAGCGGGCCACTGGGCAGCTGGGGCTGGTTGTTCAGCTTCAAGGCCATGGTGCTGGCCCAGGCGCTGCTAGTGCTGCCGGTGGCCACGGCGCTGACGCGGCAGGTGGTGGAGGATGCCGACCGTGCGCATGGCGAGCAACTGCGATCGCTGGGGGCAGGGCCGTTGCTGCGCAGCCTGCTGCTGGCCTGGGATGAACGCTACGCTTTGCTCACGGTGCTGTTGGCCTCGTTTGGCCGTGCCATTTCTGAAGTGGGCGCCGTGATGATCGTGGGCGGCAACATCGATGGCTTTACCCGCGTGATGACCACGGCCATTGCGCTAGAAACCAGCAAGGGCGACCTGCCCTTGGCGTTGGCGCTGGGCCTGATTTTGCTGGCAGTGGTGCTGGCGCTGAACATGGTGATTGCGCTGCTGCGGCGCTGGCGCGAGCGGGTGGACGGTGCCAGCACCGACCTGCCTGTAGGAGTGGCCACATGATGGCCGACTTGCCCCTGGACGCCATGGCATCCCCTGTGGCCGCGCCCCTCATGGATTTGCAGGCGGTGGACGTGCGCTTTGGCCGTGTGCATGCGCTGACGGGCGTGACGCTGCGCATTGCCCCGGGCGAGCGTGTGGCCCTGGTGGGCGCCAATGGCAGCGGCAAGAGCACGCTGCTGCGCGTGCTGCACGGCCTGGTGCCCGCCAGCGCCGGGCACTGCCACACGGCGCTCGCGCGCCAGCAGGCCATGCTGTTCCAGCGCCCCCACATGCTGCGCACCAGCGCGCAAAACAACGTGGCGCTGGCGCTGTGGCTGCGAGGCAGCCGCTGGGCCGATGCGCGCGCACAAGCGCTGGCAGCGTTGCACCGCGTAGGGCTGCAGTCCATCGCCTTGCAAAACGCCCGCACCTTGTCGGGCGGCCAGCAGCAGCGTGTGGCCCTGGCCCGCGCCTGGGCCCTGCGCGCCGAGGTGTTGCTGCTGGATGAGCCCACCTCCAGCCTGGACCCGCATGCCAAGCGCGAGGTGGAAGCCTTGATGGCCGAGTTTGCCCTGAGCCCTGACCTTGGCCATGAACCAGGCCACGCCAAGCGCGCCAGCGCGCAGCCCGTGACCATGGTGTTCAGCAGCCACAACCTGGGGCAGGTCAAGCGCCTGGCCAGCCGGGTGGTGTACCTGGAGCATGGGCGCCTGGTGGCCGACCTGCCCGTGCATGACTTTTTCAATGGCCCCTTGCCAGAGGCCGCCCGTTTGTTTGTCAAAGGAGAGTTGGTATGAAGAATTTCAAGGTTTTTGGTGCTCTGGCGCCCGTCCATAAAGCGCTGGCAGCTATAATTTTTGTAGCATGTGGTGCAGCGTCGGCGCAGTCCATCACCATGGCCTCCACCACCTCGACCGAGCAGTCGGGCCTGTTCTCCCACCTGTTGCCTGAGTTCAAAAAAGCCAGCGGCCTGGATGTGAAGGTGGTGGCCCTGGGCACCGGCCAGGCGCTGGACACCGCCCGCCGTGGCGATGCGGACGTGCTCTTTGTGCACGACCAGGCGGCTGAAGAAAAGTTCGTGGCCGATGGCTGGGCCGTCAAGCGCTACCCTGTCATGTACAACGACTTCATCCTGGTGGGCCCCAAGGCCGACCCAGTGGGCACCAAGGGCAAGGACATTGTTGAAGCGCTCAAGAAGCTGGCCACCTCCAACGGCGAATTCGTCTCGCGCGGTGACAAGAGCGGCACGCATGCGGCCGAGCTGCGCTACTGGAAGCTGGCGGGCGCTGAGGCCAGCAAGGGCAGCGGCTACAAGGAATGCGGCTGCGGCATGGGCCCGGCGCTGAACATTGCCGCCTCCAGCGGCGCCTACGTGTTGGCCGACCGGGGCACCTGGCTCAACTTCAAGAACCGTGCAGATCTGGCCGTGCTGGTGGAGGGCGATACCCGCCTGTTCAACCAATACGGCGTGATGGTGGTGAACCCCGCCAAGCATGCCCACGTCAAGGCGCAAGACGCGCAGAAGTTTGTGGACTGGGTGGTGTCACCCGCCGGGCAGAACGTGATTGCCGCCTACAAGATCGGTGGCGAGCAATTGTTCTTCCCCAACGCTGCCAAGTGATCTGCCATGCCCATATGCAAGCCCCTGTCCAGCCGCCGCACAGCCTCGGTTGAGTCTGCGCACATTGCGCTGGCTGCCTTGATGTTGGGAGTGGCAGGATGTTCCGCACCAGCTTCCAAGGCACCGATGGCTGAAGCGCTGCCCATTGCGGTCTACGCCGCAGGCAGCTTGCGCGAAGCGCTCACTGACATTGCGCGGAACCACGAAGCACGCACGGGCCAGCCCGTGCGGCTCACGTTCGGTGCATCTGGCTTGCTGCGCGAGCGCATCGAGCAGGGAGAGCCCGCCCAAGTGTTCGCTTCAGCGGACACCGAGCACCCGCAGCGCCTGGCCGCCCAAGGGGGCTGGCAGCCTGTCGTCGTCTTCACGCGCAACGCCCTGTGCGCGCTGACAGGGCCCCACATCCATGCCACGCCAGACACCTTGCTGCCCACCCTGCTGCGCAGTGAGGTGCGGCTGGGCACCTCCACCCCCAAGGCAGATCCCTCGGGCGACTATGCCTGGGCCTTGTTCCGCAAGGCCGATGCTGTGCAGCCAGGGGCCTACGCGGTGCTCGATGCCAAGGCGCTCAAGCTCACGGGGGCGGCCGATTCGCCCAAGCCACCGGCCGGGCGCGGCACCTACGCATGGTTGATGGAGCAGCGCCAGGCCGATGTGTTTTTGACCTACTGCACCAACGCCGTGTCGGCCCAGGCCGAGGTGCCTTCGCTGCGCGTGGTGCCCTTGCCTGCAACGCTGCAGGTGGGGGCCGCCTATGGCCTGGCAGTGCGCACAGATGCCCCGGCGCAGGCCCAAGCGTTTGCACAGTCGCTCACCGAGCCAGCGGCACAGGCCGTTCTGCAGCGGCTGGGTTTTGGGCGGCCTTGAAGGGGCCTGAATCGCCCTGAGTGGGGATGATTCAATCGCCTTGCCGCAGCTTGGCGTAGGCGGTTTGTACGGCACACGCTGCACCAGCCTGGTGGGGTGCAGCGTGTGTCTTTTTCCTGCAAGGGACTGCAGCCGGGTTTGCGCTGCCCTGGGTGGCCACCGCAGCTTGGCGCAGGCGCTTATGCCTCATCGTCACGGTGGTGGCTGCTGCGCCAGATGGCCCGCACCAGCCACAGCCCGCACACCACTGCCCCAAAAAAGCCGAGAAATCCAAAGGCCGGCAAGCCGAACAGGGTGGGGCCGCCTTTGACCGTCATCACGATGGACGAGCCAATGATGAGCGCAGCGATCACCAGCGCCATCGCCAGGCGGTTGGCCGATCGGTCGATCTGATCGCCCACGCGTTTGAGGTGGGCCAGTTCAATGCCCACCTGCAAGTGCCCGCGCCGGGCGTTGCGCAGCAGGCGCGAGATGTCATCGGGCAGCTGCTCCACTGTGGCCAGCGTGCGCCGCAGCGTTTGCCAGGTGCGCGTGGCAACGGCCTTGGGCTGGTAGCGGGCCTTGACCACTTGCTGCAGCAGGGGCAAGGCCTCGGACGCCATGTGAAAGCCCGGGTCGAGGTTGCGGCCCATGCCCTCCAGCGAGATAAAGGCCTTGATGAGCAGGGCCAGGTCCGAGGGCAGGCCCAGGTGGTGCTCGCGCAGGATGGCGGTCACGTCGGCCAGCATCTGGCCCAGGCTGAGCTGCGCCAGCGGCACGCCGTGGTACTGGTCCACAAAGGCTTCAATCTCGGTTTCCAACTGGCCCAGTTGCGTGCCCGGCCCATCGCCCGTCCAGTCCAGCAGCACATCGGCAACGGCCTGGGGCTGCTGCTCCACCAAGCCCAGCAGCAGCTGCAGCAGCTCATCGCGCCGCCGCTGCGACAAGCGCCCCACCATGCCAAAGTCGATGAAGGCGATCTGGTTGTCCGGCAGGTAAAACACATTGCCGGGGTGCGGGTCGGCGTGGAACACACCGTCTTGCACAATCATTTTGAGCACGGCCTGCGCGCCCCGCTGGGCCAGCACGGTGCGATTGAACCCGGCCTCTGGCGTCAGCGCATCCAGCGCTCCCCGGGCGTGCCTGCGATGAAGTCCTGCACGTTGACCCGTTCGCTGGTGTGGTGCCAGTACACGCGAGGCACGGTGATCCAGGGCAGGGTCTGCAGGTTGGCGGCAATGCGTTCGGCCTGGCGGCATTCGCCCGCCAGGTCCAGCTCGCGCCGCAGCGACCGGGCAAACTCGCGCACCAGTTGCTGCGGGTGGTAGGGCTTGAGGGCAGGCAGCTCGGCCTCGGCCAAGGCGGCCAGGCGCTGCAGCAGGCGCAGGTCTGCGGCAATGGTGTCGGCAATGCCGGGCCTGCGGATCTTGACGATGACCTCGGTGCCATCGTGCAGCCGTGCGCGGTGCACCTGGGCGATGGAGGCGGCGGCCAGGGGCACCGTGTCGAACCAGGCAAACACGGCTTCGGGCTCGCCGCCCAGGTCTTCGCGCAGTTGGGGGCGCAGCACCTCAAAGGGCACGGCGGGCACCTGGCTGTGCAGCTTCTCCAGTTCGGTGATGAATTCGGGGCCAAACAGGTCGGCACGGCCTGCCAGAATTTGTCCAAACTTGACGAAGGTGGGGCCCAGTTCTTCCAGGGCCAGGCGCACCTGCACCGGGGGCTCGATGCGGGCCAGGTCTGCGGCGTGGGGGCGGTGCAGGGCTTGCCCCGCACGTTCGAGCTTGTCGGCCAGGCCCAGGCGGCGCACGGTGTCGCCAAAGCCGTGGCGCACCATCACCCCCAGAATTTCCTTGAGGCGCCCCAGGTCGCGCGCGGTGTCCAGAGTCTCGATGAGCATGCCGGGATGATAGTGCGCAGGTGGTGGCGTGCCTTGTCCCGGCACAACCCGAGTGCGATGCCGCTGGATGGGGGGCAGCCCAGGCCCTCCCCCCAACTCGGATACTAGGGTGTTGGCGAGGGCTGGTCCGTCGCGGTCGTGCACGTCTGCTGGGTCTGCTGCCAGGCTGCAATGTCTTGTGCATGGATGGCCAGAAACTGCGCCAGCCGTGCAAAGCGCTGCTTCGTCTTGCGTGCAAACACCCAGTGCACCACGGGCTCCAGCACCCAGCGCAGCGGGGCTGGGCCTACCTCAAAGGTGTAGGTGTAGATGAGCTGTGAGCGGTCTGCACCATCGGCCTGGTGGCGCATGGAGGCCGCCCACTGTGTGAACGGAAACGAGCGCCCCACCATCTTGGCGGCGGCCAGCATGGGCCTGTCGTAACTGACGAACTGCGTGCGCATGGACAAGGCCCGCAGCGCGCCTGCCCCCGTGTTTTCAGAAATGGCACCCACGCTGGGGCAGGGGGCGCCATCTTGCACGTGGGTGCGGCTGACCAGCGGGTCCCACTGCGCACGCCAGTGGTGGTAGTGAAAGGCATCAAAAGCCAGATCGGCCCGCGCGGGCATGGGGAAGGTCAGTTTTTGGTGTGCCATGCGCTGTTCAATGTGGGCCAACTTCGTCCACGGTATCGGTCTGCATGCCCCATTTGGCAAATTCAGGGGCGAAGGCGTCCAGTGGCAGCAGGCCGGTGCTGGTCCAGGCCCCGATCGGCAGCGGTTGTCCCTCGGCCAGCTGGCGTGCCAGCAAGATGGCGGCCATGCACGGAATCTCTGGCCCATGGTCGTGGTCTGCCGCAATGTGCCAGGCGCGTTGGCTGGGCTGGCCTTGCGCATTGCTCCCCGATACGCGCACCACCATGCCGCCCAGCGGGGTGCCCAGTGCGTCAAACAGCCCGCCGCCACGGTGCATGAGCGCCGCCAGTTTTTCTGGCTGCTTTAGCCAACCCCATTGGCGTAGCCTGGCCAGCACACTGAAGGCGCTTTGCGCCAGGCCCACTTCCAGCGCCGCCCGGAAGCTCACCCGCCGTGCCACCCGGTAGTGTGCAGGGAACAGCTCCAGGTCAGGGATGTCGCACACCGCGCCACGGCGGGGCCGCAGGCGCAGAAAGTGCACGGGGGTAGGCTGTGCCCAGCCTAGGCGGTGCTGCCAGCGCCCGTCTTCCCACACCGCGATGGGCAGGCCGCAATAGCTGAGCACGGCGGCCAGTGTGGCCTCGCCCCGGGGTGCCCGCTGTGCGGGGGCGATGCAGATGTCGATGGTGTCGATGCTTTGCCAGCCTGCGCTCAGCGCATCCACCACGGCCGAAGACAGCGCGGGCACGGTGCTGGCGCCAGCCACTGCTGTGCGGCCAGTGCTGGCAAATGCGCTGTGCAGCGCCGCTGGAAAATCACACACAAACCGGCGCCCGTCGGCCAGGTCGATGTAATGGGCCCCAGCCTGCGCTGCGGCCAGTGCCACGCCATAGGCCTGTGCTTGAAAGGGCCCTGCCGTGTGGATGACCAGGCCTGCGTCCAGCGCCTTGAGCTTTGCTGCCAGGCCTGGGGCTTCGTGGTCCAGTGCCACGCCTTCAGCGCCGCCGCCCAGTGTGTCTGCCAGTGCCTGGGCTTTGCCGGCATGGCGCCCGGCGATTTGCAGGTGGATTTGCGGATGGCCCGCCAGTGCCTTGCAGATGCGGGTACCAAAGTTGCCGTAGCCGCCCAGCACCAATACGTTCATCGCGGTCAATCGGGGGCTCCTGCTCAAGTCGGGACGGTTGGGTGATAGCCCGGCATTGTGACCGGATGGGCCTGCGGTTCAGGGCAACACAAGGGTCGTTCTGTTTGCCTTCTTTTCTAACTGCTAGGGATCCTCTGCACGAATCGAGCTGGCCAAGTGTGCGCTGCGGATCGGGATGGGATGCAAGGCGCAAAACGCAGCAATAGCCATCGCTATTGCGAGTATTTGCAACGACGCAGACCGCCCGAGACCGCAGATGCACACGGCGCGGTGATTCGTGCAGAGGGTCCCTAGGCAGCTCAGGAGGGCATGGGCGCCGGGGCCGCCAGGAACGGCGATGCCGCGACCGAGGGGCGCGGGGGCAGCACCGTGATCTCTGCGGGGCGATAGGCTTGGTGCCACTGGGGCACGGCCTCTGGTGGCATGGCTTTGCTGAAGAAGTAGCCCTGAACATTGCCAATGCCGCTCTCCAGCACCGACTGCAGCTCCTGCTCGGTCTCCACCCCTTCCACGACCACCTCCAGTTGCAGGTCCCGTGCCAGCCGCACCACATGGCGCAGCAGCGACTGGCGGCGAGGGTCTTGTGGTAGCTGGCGCACAAAAAGCCGGTCGCACTTGATGCCACTGATGGGCAGGTCGGCGAGCACACCGAGCGATGAATAGCCGGCCCCAAAGTCGTCCATGAACACGCCAACGCCCAACGTCCGCAGGTCGTTGATGGCCTGCACCATGTGCGCACCGCAGGCAATGATGGCGTGCTCTGTCAACTCCAGCTGCAGCATGCCCCAAGGCAGCCCGCGCCGTTGGAGCTTGGCGCCCAGCCATTGGGCAAAGCCGGGCTCCAGCAGCGTGACGGGTGCCACATTCACGCACACCGTGCTGCTGGGCATGCCCTGGGCCAGCCAGCCCTGGGCCGCGTCCAGCGCATTGGCCAGAACCAGCCGGTCCACCTGGCTGGTTTTGCCCTGCAGCTCGCACACCAGAAAGAAAGCGTCGGGGCTCAGGGGCCCCAGCAGTGGGTCATTCAGGCGCAGCAGCGCTTCGTAGTGAACCTGGGGGCCATACAGGTTGACGATGGGCTGAAAGTGCAGCGTGAGGCTGTTGCGGTTGAGCAGCCGGGGCAGGTGGTCGGCAATCAGCGACAGCTGGATGTCGTGCTCGGGCGGCTTCTGGTGGGCCAGGGTGACGCGCATGAGCGACAAACCCAGCCGCTGCAGATGCTGGCGAACCTGGTCGGAGCGGATGTTTCTGAACTGCTCTACAGCCAACGCGAGGGTAAAGACGAGCAGCACCGCCAACAGCGCTAAACCGTTGGCCTGGTTGCTGGTAGCGGGCATCTTCAAGGGAAAGCAGTTGACCAGCAGCCAGTGCAGCACAAGGATGGCACCACCGCTGATCAAATTGTCTCCCCAGCTTTGCGGGTTGTAGCGGGGCGTTAGTGCGCTCATCTTGCCCGCACGGTGCCGGATGGCGGTGTAGCAGGCCACCCCGATGGCCGTGGCTGTGGCCAGTGCAATGGCCAGTCCATTGACCTCGGAGAAATGGGCCACGTAGCTGCGGGCCAGCAAAAAGTGCCCGGACAGCATGCCCAGTGCCAGCACCAGGCCTGCAGGGATGAGGCGGCGAATGCTGGTGCTGGTGCTCAGCGTAGGGATGGTGAGCCGTGCAGTGAAGGCCATTGCCAGCAAGCAGCCCAGCGCAGGCCCCAGCTCCAGGGTATGGTGAGACAGCTCGGAGTACATGAACAGGCCCACCACATCCAGTGCCCAGACGATGCAGCCAGTGCACAACGCCGCATGCGATGCGCTGATGCGGCGGCTTGAAGGGTCCACGGAAAACGCGGTGTGCTCTACCAATCGCTGGCACACGTGAACGACCAGCGACGCAAAGCCCCAGTACAGCAGGCTGTGCATGAGTGGCGGAAAGTCCACCCCAAACGCCTGTGTGGCGCCATGCCAGATCGAAACTATTTCCACCCTTTGTTCACCCTCGTTTGATGCGGCCATCATACGGTTGAGGTACAACGGGAATGCAATTGACTTTCAATTGAGGTGCCTGGGCAACACTCAAGATACATTTTGTTGACATTTTAAGGGATCCACAAAATGCCACCCAACCGCTGGCCGTGCGGGCGGGCCGTGGCGCCGAGAGCGCCGGTCTTTTTGAGGGGCCCAGGGGGCTGTTGGGTTTGGGCGCGGAGGCAGCTCCGAGCCGCTGTGCGGTGGCGGTGAGGCCGCCTGCCGCCCAGCATCAGTTCACGATGGCGATGCCCTTGATTTGGGCGAACACGGGCAGCCCGGGCCGCAACTGCAGTGCCTGGGCCGAGCGCTGGGTGACGCGGGCCAACAAGCGGGTGTCGCCAGCGAGCAGGGCCACCATCCACTGGCCTGGGCTGTCTTCGCGCATCTCCGCCACGGTGGCGGGCACGATGTTGAGAATGCTGCTGTCCTGCGGCGGGGTCAGGGCCAGGCTCACATCACGGGCCTGCACGCGCAGCTTGACGGTTTGGCCCGGCGCACGGGGCTGGGGGCTGACCAGCAGCAGCTCACCCCCGGCAAACGCAACGCTGGTGATGTGGTCCTGCGGCGCGTGGTGCGCGACGGTGCCGGTGACCACGGTGGCTGCTGCGTCGCCTTGGGCCAGCGGCAGGTCCAGCCGGGCAATCAGATCGGCCGTGGGGCCACTGGCGCGCACGCGGCCCGCCTCCAGCAGCACCATGTGCTCGGCGAGCCGGGCAACCTCGTCCAGCGCGTGGCTGACGTACACCACCGGAATGTCCAGCGCGCTGTGCAGCCGCTCCAGGTAGGGAAGCACCTCGGCCTTGCGCTGGGCGTCCAGCGCGGCCAGCGGCTCGTCCATCAGCAGCAGGCGCGGGCTGGTGGCCAGGGCCCGTGCGATGGCCACGCGCTGGCGCTCGCCGCCCGACAGCGTGGCGGGCTTGCGCTCCATCAGGGCGCCAATGCCGAGCAGCTCCACCAGTTGCTCCACCGCCACCCTGCGCTGCGCGGCCGGGGTGCGCTGAAGGCCGTAGCCAATGTTGCCGCGCACGTCCAGGTGCTCAAACAGCTGCGAGTCTTGAAACACATAGCCCAGCGCGCGCTGGTGCGCGGGGCGCCAAATGCGGGGCGCGCCTTGCACGCCATCGTTTTGCCACACCTCGCCATGCACCCGCACCCAGCCCAGGGGCGCATGCTCCAGCCCCGCCATGGCGCGCAGGCAGGTGGTTTTGCCGCAGCCCGAGGGGCCGAACAGTGCGGTGATGCCGCGCCCGGGCAGCTGCATGTCTACATCCAGCGCAAAGGCGCTGCGCTGCAGTTGCAGGCGCACTTCGATGGGCGGGGCGGGCGAAGCCGTGGCAGGGCTGTGGGGGTTTTGCATGGTCAAAACGCTGCAGCGGCTTTGCGGCGGGTGAGGTTCAGGCCCAGCAGCACCACGAACGAAAACAGCACCATGCCCCCTGCCAGCCAATGGGCCTGCGCATACTCGAGCGCTTCCACATGGTCATAGATTTGCACCGACACCACGCGCGTCACGCCGGGGATATTGCCCCCAGCATCAGCACCACGCCAAACTCGCCCACGGTGTGCGCAAAGCTCAGGATGGCGGCAGTGATGAACCCGGGCCGTGCCAGCGGCAGCGCCACGGTAAAAAAGCGGTCCAGCTGCCCTGCACCCAGCGTGGCGGCGGCCTCCAGGGGTTTCTTGCCGACAGACTCGAATGCGTGCTGCAGCGGCTGCACCGCAAAGGGCAGGGAATAGATGAGCGAGCCCACCACCAAGCCCCAAAACGTGAAGGGCAGGGTGCCCAGCCCCAGCCATTGCGTGAACTGCCCCAAGGCCCCGTTGGGTCCCAGCGACACCAGCAGGTAAAAGCCGATGACCGTGGGCGGCAGCACCAGCGGCAAGGCCACCACCGCCGACACGGCGCCGCGCCAGCGCGAGGGCGTGTGCGCCAGCCACCAGGCCAGTGGTGTGCCCAGCACCAGCAGCAGCGCCATGGTGGTGCCCGCCAGCCGCAGCGTGAGGCCAATGGCGGCAAGGTCGGCGCTGGAAAAAGGCATGGAGCAGGGCGGTGGCTGGGGAGGGCGGGTTAGAAACTATAGCCGTAGGCCTGGATGATGGCGCGGGCCTTGTCACCGCGCAGGTACTTCAGCAGCGCCGCTGCCGCCGCGCTGTCTTTGCCCGGCAGCAGCAGCGCGGCATCCTGGCGGATGGGGTCGTGCAGTTGTGCGGGCACCTGCCAGGCCGATCCCTGGGCGATCTTGCCGTCCACCATCACCTGAGACAAGGCCACAAAGCCCAGCTGCGCATTGCCGCTGGCGACAAACTGGTAGGTCTGGGCAATGTTCTCGCCCTGCACCCAGCGCGGTTGCAGTTTGGCAGTCAGCCCCAGCTTGTCCATGGCTTGCGTGGCGGCCAGGCCGTAGGGGGCCAGCTTGGGGTTGGCCAGCGCCAGGTGCTTGAAGTCTCCGGTCTGCAGGACCTGGCCCTGGGCGTCCACATAGCCGGGCTGGGCACTCCACAGCACCAGCGTGCCGATGGCGTAGGTGAAGCGCGTCTGGGCAACGGCTTTGCCATCCTTCTCCAGCTTGGCAGGGGTGGTGTCGTCGGCCGACAGCAGGATCTGGAACGGCGCACCGTTGGTGATCTGCGCATAAAACTTGCCCGTGGCACCGAACGACAGCTCGGCTTTGTGGCCGGTGTCGGCTTCAAAGGCGGCCGCAATCTTCTGCATGGGGGCGGTGAAGTTGGCCGCCACGGCAACCGAGACGGTGTCGGCGTGCGCGGCCTGCAGCACAGAGAAGGCGAACCCCGCCAGCAAAAGGTGGCGGGTCAGGGGCGCGACGCGATGGAACATGGGGTGGCGGCGTAAAACGCTATTCATTAATGGAATAGCGAGAGTATAGGCACTGGCCTGCAATCACCTTCTGGGCGCATTGCTATGGGCTGGGTTTTGCAGGGTTTGGACGGGTGAGCCAGGCCACTACCCGGCGGGCCAGCGGCGCGGCCAGCATCACCGCCGGGAAGGCGAACAACCACCCGCTCAGCCAGGCGTTCATCCACAGGCCTGCAAAGCCCGAGTGCAGCGGCAGCGTGCGGTAGGTGGCAATGCCCGACACCAGCAGCGACATGGTGCCCGACAGGATCAGGCTGAACAGCACGGGGCCATAGCGGGCGGGGATCATGCGGCGACCTTATCTTGTGGCTGCAGGGTGGCCGCAGCCCCCAGGCGCTGCAGGGTTTGCGCGAAATGGTGGCCAAACATCCGGGCCGTTTTCACATCGCCCGGGGCAAACGCATCAGCGGGCGAGCCATGGCCTGCCTGCGCCATCAGGCCCGACCAGGAGCCCAGCCGGTTGGCGGCTTCGTCGTACGGCACACCCGCATGCTGCTCAGGCAGGATGGGGTTGCCCACCCACACCATGCCGTGCTGCATGGCAAACACAAACATCGACAGCAGGGTGGACTGCTTGTCGCCCGCAGGCAGCGATGACACGGTGAAGCCCGCCGCGAGTCGGCTTTTGAGCTGCTGCGTTTTCCACAGGCCGCCAGTGGCGTCCATGAAGGTTTTGAACGGCCCGGACACCCCGCCCAGGTAGGTGGGCGAGCCGAGGATGAGGCCGTCGTAGCGCAGCAGTGCATTTGGATTGAGGGCCAGGTCTTCGGCCCGAAGCAGCTCGGCCTGGATGCCTGGAACGCCTTGGGCGCCCTCGCAGACCTGCTGCGCAATGTGGGCGGTGTGGCCGTGGGCGCTGTGATAGGCGATGGCTATGTTTTGCATGGTGTGATTTCCTTGAAGGTTTTCTGGGGGTTGAGCGTGAGGGCGGTCATCGTGAAACCAGTCCGATGGCCAGTGCAGACAGGTACAGGCCGAAGCCAAACACGGTGTGGTTGGCCAGGCTGCGCAGGCAGTTTTTGAGTGGGGTGGGCGTGCGCGATGCGGCAAAGCCCGAGCCCATGGCCGGTTGCATCACCAGCAGTGGCGCAGCCACGGTGACAACGCCCATGGCCAGTGCGGGCAGCAGGGTGGGGTGGTGCACCCAGTCCGCGCCCACCATGCCCAGCAGCACGGTGGCAAAGCCCACACCCACGGCGTAGTGCGTGAGCCAGCCCCAGGCCAGTTCGCCCCAGATGGGTGGCGCCTTGGCGATGGCGGTATGGGCGATGCGGCCTTGCAGCAAATGCCCGACCCAACGGCCGATGAACGCGAAGTTGAGCGTGGGCACGCCCAGGTGCCGCAGCAGCACCAGCCAGGTGTCCATGACGGCGGTGGCGCCCATGCCCATGAGCAGGGCGAGCGGAAAGTCTTGCCATTGAAAAGCCATAAAACCCCTTGAACCATTGACGCAGGAACGGTATGAATTCACTATAGAAGTTCAAGTCAACTTGAAGTCAACAGATTTTTAAGAGGTTTTTTCATGGACATTTCGGAAGTTGCCAAACGCTCGGGCCTGCGGGCCTCGACGCTGCGCTACTACGAGGAAAAGGGGTTGGTGAGTTCGGTGGGCCAGCCGGGTGAGCGCCGCCGGTTTGCCCCGGGGGTGCTGGAGCAGTTGGCATTGATTGCGCTGGGGCAGTCGGCGGGGTTCTCGCTGGACGAGATCCGCTCCATGTTCCTGCCCAGCGGCCAGCCCAGCATCGACCGGCACCTGCTCTCGGCCAAGGCCGATGAGATCGATGTGATGGTCAAACGCCTCAAGGCCATGAGCCATGGCCTGCGGCACGCAGCGGCCTGCCCGGCCGAGAGCCACGCGCAATGCCCGTCGTTCCAGCGGCTGCTCAAGGCCGCTGCGGCGGGCGCGCTGGAGCGCAAACAGAAGTCTTTGAAGCCCGTGGCCGGGGCGCGGCGCAAGCCTTTATGAGTTGCGGGAGAGGCCTGCGCGCCATCAGCGCTCAGGCATCATCGACCCATGCCTGCTTCTCTTTCTCTCTCTGACGCGCTGGGCCATGCGCTGTCTGACAAACGCATCGACATCCTGCGCCAGATTGGCCAGGGCGGCTCCATCTCGCAAGCTGCCCGAGCCGTGGGCGTGAGCTACAAGGCCGCGTGGCAGGCGGTGGACACCCTCACCAATCTGGCGGGCACCCCCCTGGTCAAGCGCGCGGTGGGTGGGGCAGGCGGCGGCGGTGCGGTGCTGACCGAGGCGGGCCAGCAGCTGCTGACCGCAGCCGATGCGATGGCCCAGGCGCGTGGCGCCGTGCTGGCGCGCTGGCAGGCCGACCCCCATGCAGGCCGTGCGGTGGCCCGCTTGGCGGTGCGCACCAGCATGCGCAACCAGTGGCCTTGCGTGGTTCAGGGCTTGCAAGTGCATGGGCAAATTGTGCTGGTGCACCTGGGCTTGGCCCTGGCTGCGGCGGGCGAGTGGGCCTGCGAGCCGCCCGAGAGTGACAGGAGCGACGGCGCTGATTTTCTGGCCGCGCGCATCACGCGCGAAAGCGCCGAGTTGCTGGGCCTGCAACCCGGCCTTGCGGTGCAGGCGCTGTGCAAGGCCACCGCCGTGCGGGTCGAGCGGGCGGCGCCGGGCGCCCCCGTGCCGCAGGCCCCCGCCAGCACCTACCGCCTGCCCGCCAAGGCGGTGCGGGTGGTGCGCGGTGCCTTGGGCGACGAGGTGGCCGCTGAGCTGATGCTGGGCACCCGTGCCACGGGCGTGCAGATGGTGGGCTTTGCGGCGCCGGGCAGTGGCTTGCGCGTGGGCAGCCGGGTGGTGCTGGTGGTGGAAGACACGTCCGTGGTGCTGGCCCTGTCGGGCCTGTGAAACGCAGGCCATGTCATGGATTTGCTATCTATTTGCTATACATTTAATAGCTTTTAGCGCTTGATTCATAAGCGCTAGAGGCCAATTTCCTCTGATTTTTGGCCTGCCTCAGGCTGCTCAGGCCCCATTTTTATGAGCTGAGCCCGTCGAAGTTCTTGCGCCGGGGTCTCTTCACTGCGGGCCCGGGGCGAGTGCTGGGCCTTCCGCCACCCGCCGCAAGCCGCGCCTCGTTACTTGCTGCCGCCCACACTGACCAACGGCGTGCCGCCATTGAGCAGCACCGTGTTGCCCGCCTTGCCTGCGATGGCGATGGCCGCATCGCGCTGCAACTCGGCCAGCTTGATCTCCTTGAGGGCCGGTGTGAGCGAGCGGCTGATGATCTCGTTGGCTTCGGCCTGGCCCTTGGCCTCCACCACCAGGCGCTCGGCTTCGGCCTTGGCCAGCTCCACCTCTTTGCGCTTGCGCTCGATGGCCTGGTCGGTCTCGGCACGTTGGCGTATGGCCGCTTCAATGGCGGGGTCCGTCAGCAGGTTGCGCACGTTCACGGCCGTCACGGTGAAGGCGCCTTTGTCGTTGGCGTCCAGCTCTTTTTGCAGCCCGTCGCGCACCATTTCGGCCAGCTCGGTGCGCTTGGTGTGCATGGTGGTGGCGTCCAGCTGGGCGATGGCCTTGTAGATGGCCTCGCGGGCTTCGCGCGATACGCGGCTGTAGGCAATCACGTAGTCCGCGGTGCCCTCGCGCACCACTTGCCGGTGCTGCACCATGTCGCCCTGGTACTTGGTGAACAGGCCGGGCACGGCACTGGGGGTGGTCTTGTAATAGATGTCGATGTCCACGTCCTTCATGGTGAGGTTGTCGCGACTTTTCGGGGTCAGGTTTTCCAGCGAGAAGCTGACCTCTTTGGCCGTGAACTCGTCCACCGTTTTGAACAGGGTGAAGTAAATGCCCGGGGGCAGCGCCTCAGGGCTGACCTTGCCCAGCGTGCGCTCTACGCCGACGTTGCCGGTGTCGATCTGGCTGCAGGCGCTCAGCCAGGCGGCTGCAACCAGCAGCAAGGGAGTGCGCAGGTGGCTGGTGATGGTTTTCATGAATGGCATGGTGGTCTTCACAGAATGGGGAGGGCGGGCAGGTAGTAAGCCAGTGCCAGCAGGGCCAGCAGCAGTGCAACGATGGCCGCAACGCGGCGTGCATGGGTGTGCAGCAGCCGCTGCGTGCGTTGGCGGGCAGAGGCGCCAGCCAGTTGCCATGCGCCATACAGCCCCAGGGCGATGGCCAGCAAAAGCAGCAGGTGCTTCATGGTCGGCCTGGGTGGGCGGTGTTGGCCTGCTGGCACCACGGCCAGTGGGTGCGGTCCAGAGGGTGTGGCATGGTTCTCCCTTTCCTGTTGTTGGTGTGTCTTTGGGCGCCAAAGATACCGCAGCCAAGGCGGTGCGGTGCCAGTGCCCCTTGGGCGCAAAAGGCATCCACTATGGCGTCACGCGCTGCGGGCACACTGCGGGTTTGGGGGCAACCAGGGGCGGTCCCGCAGGGCTGCAAAGAGGTGATCCGTGGCGGGGTGATCGGCCTTGGGTGTGCTATTTATTTGATAGCTGCTTGCGCTTTTTGAATAAGCGCTGGAGGTCGTTTTTGTTTTGACCTTTGGTGCCCCAGGGGGCTTTGCGCACCACGGCGGCAAGTGAGCGTTGCAGATCGGCAGGGGCGGCGAGGCTTGGCAACAACGCAGGTTGCCCGAGGCTGCAGGCGCACGCTGCGCGGTGATGCGTGGTGATGTATGCAGAGGGCCCTAATGCCTGCCCAGCTTGCGGTACACCGTGGCGCGGCTGATGCCCAGGGCGCGTGCGGCCTGCGCCACGTTGCCACGGGCGTCTTGCACCGCTTGGTGGATCAGGGCGGCTTCCGTCGCGCGCAGCGGGGTGGGTGCGGTGGCGCTGGGGCGCTGCGCCAGGGCATGCAAGCGCAGCCCTGACCACAGCGGCAAATCCAGCGGCGCAGGGTGGTGGCGCGCTGCTGCGTCAAACAGCTGGGCCCAGGGCAGGGCCAGCACATCGGAGCAGTGCATGCGCGTGCCTGGCGGCTGCAAAGGCGTGGGAATCAGCTGGCGGGCGGTGCTGTTGCTGCCGAGCAGGTAGCCGTCCGCGTCCAGCAGCACCAGGCCGTCGTTGTCTCCCCCCAGCGGGCTGCCGGGCCAATTCAAGCGCAGGCGCAGGCTGTGGGGGCGCTGCAGCAGCAGGGCGTCTTCCATCGCTCGGGCAGACCGCGCCACCAGGTGCCGCAGTTCAGGCCGCTCGGGCACGTCCACCCCCGTCAAGTCCAGCATGCCCACGCAGTGCCCTTCAGGGTCAAAAAGCGGGGCACCTGCGCAGCTATAGGCTCCGTTGTCGTCGCAAAAGTGTTCACCCCGGTGCAGCCAGACGGGCGCCAGCTCGTTCAATGCCGTGCCGATGGCGGTGGTGCCCACGGCGGCTTCGGACAGGTCCACCCCCACGCGGCCGATCAGCCGGGTGCGTGGGTCTTGCCGGTCTACGGCACCTTGCACATCGATCACCACGCCGCGTGCGTTGGTGAGCATGGCGAAGTAGCGCATGCCTGCGATGGCGCGGGTGAGCTGCTCCAGCACCGGGCGCGCTGCATGCACCAGCGCATGGCTCTCCTCGGCCAAGTGGCGCAGCGTGGGGCCGGTGATGGGCTCGAACACCACGCGTTGTCCGGGGCTGAGACCGGCCGCCAGGCAGCGTTGCCACGAGCGGGTGATCCACGGCTCCAGCGGCGCCTCGCCGCCCGCGCCCAGCAGCATGCTTTGCCGGGCCCTCTGGATCAGGGCCTGGCGGTGGGATGGCGGATCGGAAGCAGCAAGCATCGAAGTCCCCGGAGCAGGGCCTGCGGCGCGCCGGGAGGCGGGGGCGTGCGAGGCTGGGTGGCAAGGGCGTTCCATGCTGGGCGCGTGTGCAGTGCAGCATGTTTCATTTTGAGAATATCCCGTGCAGCGCCCGGCGTTTCTAGGGTTGTCCCTAGGGAGGCGGGGGCAGGGGCGTTTCAAGATGCTGTGTGCGAATCCAGCCAACCCCCCTCCAGGAGACAGCCAGATGCAAGTGCAGTTCACCGTCAATGGCCGTGCGGCCAGCGTAGATGTGCCTCCCAACACCCTGCTGGTCCATGCGCTGCGAGAGCACCTGCTGCTGACCGGCACCCATGTGGGCTGCGACACCAGCCAGTGCGGCGCGTGCACCGTGCACGTCAACGGCCAGGCCGTCAAATCCTGCGCCATGCTGGCTGTGCAGGCCCAGGGGGCCGAGGTGACCACCATCGAAGGCATGGCCGCTGCCGACGGCACCATGCACCCCATGCAGGCCGCGTTCAAGGAATGCCACGGCCTGCAGTGCGGCTTCTGCACGCCCGGCATGGTGATGAGCGCGGTGGACCTGTGCAAGAACCACCCCGGCGCGAGCGAAGGCGAGATCCGCGAGCTGCTCGAAGGCAACATCTGCCGCTGCACGGGCTACCAGAACATCGTGCGCGCGGTGCAGGTCGGCCAAAAGGCCATGGCTTCCGCTTAAACAAAAAGGAGAAGAACCATGGGTGCATCCGACTTTTCCAAGCTGCCGCACATTGGCGAATCGCTCAAGCGCAAGGAGGACTACCGCTTCCTCACCGGCGCGGGCCAGTACACCGACGACGTGGTGCTGGCCGCTCAAAGCCATGCGGTGTTTGTGCGCTCGCCGCACGCGCATGCCGCCATCAACAGCATCAACACCAGCGCGGCCAAAGCCGCACCGGGCGTGCTGGGTGTGTTTGTGGGCACCGACGTGGCGGCCGACAACATCAACGGCCTGCCCTGCGGTTGGCTCATCACCAGCACCAATGGCGAGCCCATGAAGGAGCCGCCGCACCCCATCCTGGCGCAGGGCAAGGTGCGCTACGTGGGTGACCATGTGGCCATGGTCGTGGCCCAGACGCTGCAGCAGGCGCGCGATGCGGCCGAGCTGGTGGAGGTGGACTACGACGTGCTGCCCGCCGTGGTCAATGTGGCCGATGCCGCTGCGGGCGCGGTGGCGGGTGCGGCGCTGCACGATATTGCGCCCGACAACCACTGCTTCAAATGGGCCATTGGCGACAAGGGCGCGGTGGACGCCGCGTTTGCGGGCGCCGCGCATGTCACCCAGCTGGACCTGATCAACAACCGGCTCATCCCCAACGCCATGGAGCCGCGTGCCGCCATCGGCAGCTACAGCCGTGCCAATGACGAGTACACGCTGTACGTGAGCAACCAGAACCCGCATGTCGAGCGCCTGCTGATGACGGCCTTCGTGATGGGCCTGCCCGAGCACAAGGTGCGCGTGATTGCGCCCGACGTGGGCGGCGGCTTCGGCTCCAAGATCTATCTGTATGCCGAGGACGTGTGTTTGACCTGGGCCGCCAAGAAGCTCAACCGCAACATCAAGTGGGTGGCCGACCGCAGCGAGTCCTTCCTGTCGGACGCGCATGGCCGCGACCACATCAGCCACGCCGAGATGGCCATGGACAAGGACGGCAAGTTCCTCGCCATGCGCGTGCACACCGACGCCAACCTGGGTGCGTACCTGAGCACCTTTGCCAGCGCCGTGCCCACCATCCTGTACGCCACGCTGCTGGCGGGGCAGTACACCACGCCGCAGGTCTATGTGGAGGTGGATTCGTGGTTCACCAACACCGCGCCGGTGGATGCCTACCGGGGCGCGGGCCGGCCCGAGGCCACCTACCTGCTGGAGCGTTTGGTCACCCGCTGCGCGTGGGAGCTGGGCCTGGGCCAGGACGAGATCCGCAAGCGCAACTTCATCACCACGTTCCCCTACCAGACGCCGGTGGCGCTGCAGTACGACATTGGCGACTACCACGCGTGCATGACGCAGGCGCAGCAGCTGGCCGACGTGGCCGGGTTTGCGGCGCGCAAGGCGGCCAGCGAGGCCAAGGGCTTCAAGCGCGGCCTGGGCTATTCGTCTTACATCGAGGCCTGCGGCATTGCGCCGTCCAACATCGCAGGCGCCCTGGGCGCACGTGCCGGGTTGTTTGAATGCGGCGAGGTGCGCGTGCACCCCACGGGCAGCGTGACGGTGTTCACCGGCTCGCACAGCCACGGTCAGGGGCATGAGACCACCTTTGCGCAGGTGGTGGCCGCGCGCCTGGGCATCCCGGTGGAGAACGTGGACATCGTGCACGGCGATACGGGCCGCGTGCCGTTCGGCATGGGCACGTATGGCTCACGCTCCATCAGCGTGGGCGGCGCGGCCATCATGAAGGCCCTGGACAAGATCGAGGCCAAGGCCAAGAAGATCGCGGCGCATTTGATGGAGGCCAGTGACGCCGACATCGACTTCAGTGGCGGCGAATTTACCGTGCGCGGCACGGACAAGAAGATCCCGTTCGGCCAGGTGGCGCTCACGGCCTATGTGCCGCACAACTACCCGCTGGACGTGCTGGAGCCGGGCCTGAACGAAACCGCGTTCTACGACCCGACCAATTTCACCTTCCCGGCAGGCACCTACATCTGCGAAGTGGAAATCGACCCCGCAACCGGCAGCACACGCGTGGACAAGTTCACGGCCGTGGACGACTTCGGCACCATCATCAACCCCATGATCGTGGAAGGGCAGGTGCATGGCGGACTGGTGCAGGGCATTGGCCAGGCGCTGCTGGAGAACTGCGTGTATGACCGCGAGACGGGCCAGCTGCTCACCGGCAGCTTCATGGACTACGCCATGCCGCGCGCCGATGACTTCCCCGAGTTCAAACTGGGCCATGTGTGCACCCCCTGCACCCACAACCCGCTGGGCACCAAGGGCTGCGGCGAGGCCGGGGCCATTGGCTCGCCACCGGCGGTGATCAACGCCGTGCTGGATGCGCTGCGACACCTGGGTGTGAAGGACTTCGACATGCCCGCGTCGCCGCACCGCGTCTGGGAAGCGATTCAACACGCCAAGGCATAAGGAGATCCACCATGTACGCATTCACTTTTGAAGCGCCTTCCTCCACCGCCGCTGCCGCGCAGCTCATCGCCCAGGGCGGCAAACTGCTCGCGGGCGGGCAAAGCCTGCTGCCGTCCATGCGGCTGCGCCTGGCCAACCCTGAAAAGATCGTGGACCTGAACAGCATTGCCGAACTGGCGGGCATCCGCCGCGAGGGCAACGCGCTGGTCATTGGTGCCATGACACGCCATGCCGACGTGGCATCCAGTGCGGATGTGAAATCCGCCATCCCTGCGCTGGCCGACCTGGCTGCCCACATTGGCGACCGCCAGGTGCGTGCACGCGGCACGCTGGGCGGCTCGGTGGCCAACAACGACCCTGCCGCCTGCTACCCCAGTGCGGTGCTCGGGCTCTCCGCCACGGTCATCACCAACCAGCGCGAAATCAAGGCCGACGACTTCTTTGTGGGCATGTACACCACGGCGCTGGAAGAGGGCGAGATCATCACCGCCATCCGTTTTCCGATTCCGAAACGCGCGGCGTACCTCAAGTTCAAGCAGGCGGCGTCGCGCTTCTCGCTGGTGGGCGTGTTTGTGGCGCAGACCGATGGCGGCGTGCGCGTGGCCATCACTGGCGCGGCCACCAGCGTGTTCCGCCACGCCGGGCTGGAGGCAGCGCTCAACCAGAGCTTCACCCCACAAGCCGCTGCTGCCGTGCAGATCGACGCCAGCGACCTGAACAGCGACATCCACGCGAGTGCCGCCTACCGCGCCAACCTCATCAGCGTGCAAACCCAGCGGGCGGTGCAGAAGATGCTTGGTTGAGCAGGGCGCCTAACACCGTAGGTCGGGTTAGCCCGCAAGGGCGTAACCCGACAACGCAGCCGGGGGCGCGGCGACCCTACGGCCTGCGGCGCGGGCCGCGCCAACCGTTCGGGCGGAGCTTGCAGGATCAAGGGCGCCGCATTGAGAAGAGTGATTTATAGCCAAATTGGCCTCTAGCGCTTATCTATCAAGCGCAAGCAGCTATCAAAAGAGAAGCAATGAGTTCCCCAGCCTCTGTTGATGCCCTGGTGCAAGCCCTGCAAAGCGTGGGCTACTTTGCCGACCGGCGCCTGGCCACGGCGGTGTTCCTGGCGCTCAAACTCCAGCGCCCGCTGCTGCTAGAGGGCGAGCCCGGTGTGGGCAAGACCGCGCTGGCCAAAGCCCTGTCTGAAGTGCTTGCGCGCAGCCTGATCCGCCTGCAGTGTTATGACGGCCTGGAGCAGCGCGAGGCGCTGTATGAATGGAACTACGCGGCCCAGCTGCTGCACATGCGCGCCGCCGAAGGCAAGGGCAGTGCCGACATGGCGCAGGTGGAGCGCGAGGTTTATCAAGACCGCTACCTGATCCGCCGCCCCTTGCTGCAAGCGCTGCAGGCGCCCGCGCCCGGCGCCGTGCTGTTGATTGACGAGGTGGACCGGGCGGATGAGCCCTTCGAAGCCTTCCTGCTTGAATACCTGGGCGAGTACCAGGTCAGCATCCCCGAGATCGGCACGGTGCGAGCCACGGCCACACCGGTCACCATCCTCACCAGCAACCGCACGCGCGATCTGCACGACGCCGTCAAGCGCCGCTGCCTGTACCACTGGCTGGACTACCCCGAGCGAGAACGCGAGTTGGCCATCGTGCGTGCCCAGGTGCCGGGCGCCAGCGCAGCGCTGGCCCAGCAGGTGGCCGAGTTCGTGGGCCGCCTGCGCAGCCAGCCGTTTGTCAACGCCTTCCAGCGTGCGCCGGGCATTGCCGAAAGCGTGGAATGGGCCAAGGCGCTGGTCGCGCTCGACACCATCGTGGTGGACCCGGAGGTGGTGTCCGACACGGCAGGCATTTTGTTCAAGCAGCGCGAGGATGTGGCGGCGCTCACGCGCGACATGGCGGCGCAGCTGCTGCAGCCCGCAGAAGCCTGAGGCGGTGTGAAGGCGCAGCCATGGCCCAAGGCGCAACCATCTCCCAGCTCGGCGATGCCCGCACGGGCAAACTGGCCGACAACCTGAGCGGCTTTGGCCGCACCTTGCGCCGCGCCGGTGTGCGCGTGGACGCCGCCCGCATGGCGCTGGCCCAGCAGGCCGTGATGCTGGTGGGCTTGCAGCGCGAGGACTTTTGCGCCGCGCTGGAGGCCGTGCTGGTCAGCCGCGAGCAAGACCGGCTGGTGTTCCGCGAGCTGTTCGATGCCTACTTCAAGAACCCCAACGTGGCCCAGAAACTGCTGGCACAGATGCTGCCCAGCGCCGAGTCCAAGGCCGATCCCGCCAAGCGCCGCCCGCGCGTGAGCGAGGCACTGGCCCCGGTGCGCGCCGCGCGCAACGTACCGCCGCCGCGCGAAGAAGGCAAGGTGGACTTCGATGCCGCCATGACGGCGAGTGACCTGCAACGGCTGCGGCAGGCCGATTTCAACCAGCTCTCCGCCAGCGAATACCTGCTGGTGGAGCGACTGGCCCGCGAGGTGCCGTTGCCCCTGCCGCACTACGCGGCCCGCCGCACCCGGCCTGGTGCACGGGGCCACCGCCCGCACTGGCCGGGCGCCATGCACCTGGCGGCGCGCAGCGGTGGCGAGGTGCTGCGCGTGCCGTTGCTGCAGCGGCGCCAGCAACCCTTGCCGCTGCTGGTGCTGGTGGATGTGTCGGGTTCCATGGAACGCTATGCGCGGCTGCTGCTGGCCTTCTTGCATGCCGCCACCGCGCCGCGCAACACGGGCGCAAGTGTTCGGCGCGATGTGTTCGCGTTTGGCACGGGGCTGACGGACCTCACGCCTGCGTTCCGCCTGGCCGACACGGACGCCATGCTGCAGGTGGCCAGCCGTGCCATCAACGACTTTGCAGGCGGCACGCGCATGGGCGACAGCCTGGCGCAGTTGCGGCAGCACCATGCCCGGCGCCTGGTGGGGCGGCGCACGCTGGTGCTGCTGATCAGCGACGGGCTGGACACGGGCGAGCCCGAGGTGCTGGCGCAGGAGCTGGGCTGGCTGCGCCGCCACGGTGGCCGCCTGCTGTGGCTCAACCCCCTGCTGCGCTTTGAGGGTTATGCCCCCACGGCGCGGGGTGCCAGCGAGCTGCATCGCCAGGCCCATGGCATGGTGGCGGTGCACAACCTGGGCCGTCTGCAGGACCTGGCGGCCAGCCTGGCTGCTGCGCTGCGGCAATGACCGATCAATGACCGATTTCAGAACAACCCGCCCAAAACCAAGAGGAAACCACCATGGAAATGCAAGCCAGCCGCACCCTTGCCGTCAGCCAGCAGCAGGCTTGGGATGCCCTCAATGACCCTGAGGTTCTCAAACTATGCATCCCCGGTTGCGACAAGGTAGAGGCCAGCGGCGAGAATCAGTACGCAGTGGCCATGGCGCTCAAGATTGGGCCCGTGTCTGCCAAGTTCGCCGGCAAGATCACCCTGGCAGACATCGTGCCGCCCGAGAGCTACACCATTGCCTTCGATGGCTCGGGTGGGGTGGCCGGATTTGGCAAAGGCCAAGCGCAAGTCAAGCTGGTGCCTTTGCCCGCAGATGCCGCTGGGCAGTCCAGCTGTGAGCTGCACTACACCGTGCATGCCACGGTGGGCGGCAAGATTGCCCAGCTGGGCCAGCGGCTGATCGATGGTGCCGCCAAGACCATGGCGGAAGATTTTTTCAAACGGTTCGACAACGAAATGCAACGCCGCTACCCCCGAGACGCCGCCGACACCCAGATCCAGGACACCCTGTTGCAAGACACGGTGATGCTGGAAACCCCCACCCAGCCCGATGCGCTGCAGGCACTGCCTACAGCGGCAGCCGCCAAAACCCCCAGTGTTTTCCCCCCTTGGGTGTGGGTGGCCATTGGCGCAGGGGGAATGGCGGCACTTTTCTGGCTGGCCAAGTGAGCGATCGGCGTTGCCAAGTGCGTGGATGACGGAGGCCGTATGGAAAACCTGGATGTGATGGTGCTGCGCACTTTGCTGGGCTGGCGCGTGGCCGGGCAGCGCGCCATGCTGGCCACGGTGGTGCGCACTTGGGGTTCGTCCCCCAGGCCGGTGGGCTCCATCATGGCGCTGTGCGAGAGCGGGGCGGTGGTGGGTTCCGTGTCTGGCGGGTGCATTGAGGACGACCTGATCGACCGCCACACCCGCGCCTATGCCCAGCCCGCCGGGGCCGACCGGGGCTTGCCCCACACCATCCCCAGCGGCCCGCCCACGTTCGTCAAATACGGCATCACCGCCGACGAAGCGCACCGCTTTGGCCTGCCCTGTGGGGGCACGCTGGAGCTGCTGCTGGAATACGACCCCCAGCCCCAAAGCCTGGGCCAGCTGGTGGCGCAGCTGGAGCAGGGCCAGCTGGTGCAACGCACCGTGCAGTTGGCCGATGGGGCGGTGAGCCTGCAGCCTGCTGCTGCGCCCGCCGAGCTGACGGTGGACGCGCAGCAGCTCACCAACACCTTTGGCCCCGAGTACCGCATGCTGCTCATCGGCGCGGGGCAATTGGCGGAGTACCTGGCCACCATGGCGCTGTTCAATGGTTTTGCCGTGACGGTGTGCGACCCGCGTGAGGAATACCGGGGCAGCTGGAATGTGCCGGGCGCCAAGGTGGTGAACGACATGCCCGACGACGTGGTGACGGCTTTCAAGCCCGATCGGCGCAGTTGCGTGGTGGCCCTCACGCACGACCCCAAGTTGGACGACCTGGCCTTGCTGGAGGCTTTGGCCTCTGAGGCGTTTTACATCGGTGGCATTGGTTCCCGGCGCAACAACGAGGCGCGTCGCGCCCGCATGGTGGAGCACTTTGGGCAGACAGAGGCGTCACTGCAGCGCTTGCGTGGCCCGATTGGGGTGTACATCGGCAGCAAGACGCCACCCGAGATCGCGGTGAGCGTGATGGCGGAGATCTTGGCCGTCAAGAACGGTGTGACCTTGCCCCGCGATATGGCCGTGGCCCAGGCCAAGAACGAACGCGAGGTGCTGCACAACGATGCAGGCGCGCTGGTGTGCGGGGTGCGCTAAGAGCAGAACCTGTTCAAAGTCAGCTGGACATCACTACGGGCCCGCCCTTGGCGATGCCACGCTGGTAGGCGGGGCGGGCCTGCATGCGTTGTTGGTAGGCCAGCAGGTGCGGGCGGGGCTTGCCCGGCTTGGCGCGAGAAAGCGCAGCCTCGACCGCAAAGCTCATCTGAAAGTCAGCCATGGTGAGGTGCGGGCCTGCAAACCAGGGGTGCTGTGCCAGATGGTCCTCCATGAAGTCGAGGGCCGTGTCCACATTCGGGTCCACCAGCTTTTGCTGCACGGTGCCGCACAGTGCCTTGGCGATGGGGCGCACAAAAAAGGGCATGGGCTGCTTGGGGATGCTCATGAACACCAGCTTCATCACCAGCCAGTTCATCAGCGAGCCTTCCGCATAGTGCATCCAGAAGCGGCATTGGCGGTACTCTGGCGTGCCCAGGGCCGGTTGCAGCGTTGGCATGGCTTGTGGGGCCTGCGCTGCGTAGGTCTCTACCAAGTATTCAATGATGGCCCCGGACTCTGCCACCACGGTGTCTCCATCGGTGATCACCGGGGACTTGCCCAGGGGGTGGACTTTTTTGAGTTCAGGGGGCGCCAGCTTGGTGCGTGGATCGCGCTGGTACACCTTGAGTTCGTACGGAAGCTCCAGCTCTTCCAGAAGCCACAGGATGCGCTGCGAGCGCGAAGTTTCGAGGTGGTGAACGGTGATCATGGTGGCGTATTGGAGCAGCTTTACTCGCTTTGTCTACACGCCCTTGATCCCGTGGGTGACAGCGAATGGGCGCTGCCTGGGCTGCGTTTCAGATGCTGGTGCCCAGGCGGGTGCGCAATTGGCCCCAGCCTGTGAGGCAGGCGGGTGCTGCATTGGCCGCTGCAGCGTCTTCCAGGGCGCGGGCGGTCAGGCTGTCTTCGGGGCGGCCCAAGGTCAGCAGCACGGTGGCCAGGCTGTGGGCCAGCCTGCGCAAGGCAGGCCAGTCTTGCGCTTGTGCAGCCGTGTCCCCTGTGTGTACATCGGCGGCAAATTGTTTGAGGCAGGCGGCTCGGTAGGTGGTGAACAGCTGGGCATCGCCCCCAAAGTGGGTGGTGATGGCCAGTTTTTCTGCTGGCGTGCAAGGCGCGCTGACCCCCTCTGCGTCAATGGGCGTTGGCGCCGGCGATGGGGGAAAGGGCGCTGGAGCGTATGCCTGTGCCAAGGCGTCTGCAGCGGCTTGGGTTGCCAGCGCATCGCGCACGCAGTTTTCCAGCTCTTGCACCGCAATGGGTTTCGACAAAACGCGCCAGAGGTTCAAGTCCTCCAGCTGGTCTTTAACAGCAGGCGTCAGGCCTGCGCTGAACACCGCCACCCGCGTATCGCGCCCCAGCAGGGGGTCTGCTGCCATGCGCTTTACCAGCGAGATGCCTGATTCGCCTGGCAGCATCAAATCGGTGATGACCAGCTTCACATCGCGTTGTTGCAGTAGCGCGACAGCGGCAGGCACGGTGGTGCAGGTCAGCAACTCAATGGGCAGCTGGTCCAGTGCCATCTCAACAAAGCGGGTGATGGAGGAGTCGTCCTCCACCAGCAAAACGCAGGGGGCAGCGGCGTGGCTCATGCGGCTTTGGCTGGCAGGGTTTGCGCCAAGGCGGCCGGCAGCTCTGCGACCAGCTGGGGCTTGTGGATGACGGTCACGCCTTGCAAGGCAAAGGCGTAAGGCTCTCGCTGCTGCTCGTCCAGCGATGTCACCACGATCAGGCGGCTGCGTGCAAATTGAGGGTGCGAGCGCAGGGTGGTGATCAGGGTGGCGCCGTCAATGCCGGGCAACAGGATGTCCACGATCAGCACGTCAGGCTGAATCTGGCCGTACATGGCCAGCCCCGTGATGCCATCGTTGGCCGTGTGCAGCACGGCGCCAGGAAAGTGCTGGTTGACGAGCAGCGTCACCAGGTTCTGGAAGTGGATGGAGTCCTCGATCAGCAGAATCTGGGCACTGCCGCGGGCGCGGGTGGATGGCGCGCTTGGAGCGCTGCCATCCGCAGCGTGCGCCGCTGCTTGCGGCACCGCAGCAGTTTTGCCACTGGCGCCCGTGCGGGCATTGATCCACTGTTCAACCGAGGCCCGCGAAATGCGCCGGTGACCGCCTGGGGTCTTCCAGGCTTCCAGTTCATTGCGGTCCACCATCAGCTGCACCGAGCGCACCGCCAGTCCCAGCATGCTGGCAACTTCCAGGGTGGTGTAGTGATCCTGTACCAAAGAAGGTGGTGGAGTTTTTTCAGATTTCATGAGTTGCGCATTTTCCTCTTTTTTTTATCGCTTTAAAAGGATTTGCATTTGATACAAATGATTGATATGATTGCTTCACGTCGGACTTAAACCCTGGCGCCAACCGGCTTCGCTGTGGAGCAGATTGTTAAAACATTCGCAAGAGCATGCCATGAAAAAAATTCTGATCGTTGAAGACCATGCCGACATTCGCAAACTGTTGAAGATGACGCTGGAATTCGATGATTTCGAAATCCATGAAGCATCGACCGGTGATGCGGGTTTGGCCTTGAGCCGGGAGATCTGCCCCGACATCGTGCTGCTGGACATCATGATGCCCGGCACCTTGAATGGGCTGGAAGTGTGCCGCCAAATCAAAGCCGACCACGCCACCCGCTTCACCAAAGTGATTTTGTTGACAGCACGCGTGCAGGCCGGTGATCGCGAGGCTGGCATGGCCGCCGGTGCCGATGACTACCTGATGAAGCCCTTCAGCACCTTGCAGGTGCTGGAAACCATCTACCGCATAGAGGCCGCAGCATGATCTGGACCACTGCCTGCGTGTTGAGTGCCACCACCGTGGTCTGGTTGCGCGCCCGGCTTTGCCGGGTCCCTGTCAATCGGGGCTGAGTGCCGGTTGTTCCTCACCATTTCTTCCCTCTTTTGAGAGCGATTGCCATGCGGTTTTTATCGTTGCTTCGTTGCACAGTGGTTGCCGGGAGCTTGCTGGCAGCTGTGGCTGCCCACGCGCAGACGGTGCTTGAGAGGGTGAGTGCCAGTGGCGTGGTGCGGGTGTGCATCTGGCCCGAGTACTACGGCGTGACCTACCGCCATGCGCGCACGCAGGAGCTGGGGGGCGTAGACATTGAGTTGTCTGCCCAGCTTGCGTCCGATCTGAAAGTGCGCGTGGAGTATGTGGATTCATCTTTTCCCGCACTGGTGGGGGACCTCACTGCAGACCGCTGCGACGTAGCCATGTTTGCGATTGGGGTGACTGAGCAGCGCGCCGAGAAGCTGCGCTTCACCCAACCGTACTTGCGCAGTGACATCTACGGCATCACCACCAAGAGCAACCAGGTCATAAGGCAGTGGGCTGATATCGACAAGCCCGGCGTGCTGGTGGCGGTGCAGGCGGGCACTTTCATGGAGCCCGTCATGGAGCAGCGCCTTAAGCACGCGCAACTGGTGCGGGTGAAGCTGCCCGCGACCCGCGAGCGCGAGCTGGTGGCTGGCCGGGTGGATGTGTTCATGACGGACTATCCGTACAGCCGGCGTTTGCTGGACAACGCAGACTGGGCCCGCCTGATCACCTCGCCCGCCCCCTTTTCGGTGATTCCTTACGCCTACGCGGTCAAGCCTGGTGACGCCAAGTGGCTTGCCACGGTCGACGATTTTGTGGCCCGCATCAAACGCGACGGGCGGCTGGAGCGTGCGGCGGGTAACCATGGCCTGGGGCCGATCGTGGTGCGGTAAGTATGGCCCGCACACGCGCACCTGCCAGCACTTCTGCCATTGCACTGGGGCGGTGGTCGAAGGCCAGCACCTTGGTGCTGGTGGGCGGGGCCCTGGCAGCGCTCGGCGCGTTGCTGGCAGTGGTCTTGCTGGCGGTGAGTGACTTTCGCAGCACGATTGCCGCAGACCAAGCCCACGCAGCATTGCTGGCCCGGGTGCTGGAAGACCAAGCCACGCGCACGCTGGAGTCGGGTGAGATGGCGCTGGATGCGCTGTCGGCATCTCCTGTTTTGCGAGCCTCTGCACCAGACGCTGAGCGCATGCAGGCTGCGCTGAACCAAGCGCTGTTGGGTTTGCCCTTTTTGCGAGCGATTGCCGTGGTGGACGTGCATGGCAATGTGGTGGCCAGCACCAATGGCAGCGAAGCGGGCATGCGCATTAATATGGACCAGCTCGGACCGCGAGGCCCCGTGGGGCGCAGTAGCATTGGGCCGTTGATCATGGGCCGTGGGTTGGGTGCCATACGTGCCGCAGGGGCCGCGCAAGAGGTGCCCCAAGGCTTGGCCTTCCTTCCACTGCTGCAGTCTTTTGTGACCGAGGCTGGCCGGCCTCTGGTGCTGGTGGGCTTGGCCAATCCGGATGCGTTCTCCAACTTCCAGTACCTGACGCTGGAGACCGAAAGCTATGACTCCGTCATCACCACCTACCGGGGCGGCGTGCTGGCAGGGTCTCGGGAAGGCGCACGCCTGGTGGGCTCCAGCGTGGGCAGCATCCCGGTGTTTACTAATTTTCTGCCTGCGCGCGAGCATGCTTCTTACATCGGCAAGGGCGCCCTGGGCGAGCGGCAAATCCTGGCGTTTCGCACCTCTGGCACCAAGCCGCTGGTGGTGATTGTGGAAGAGTCGTACAGCCATGCCGCCTGGAATTGGTTTTACAGTGCCAGCGCATTGCTGGGGGTGGGCGGCGTGCTGGTGCTGCTGGTGGTGGGGCTTACTTTTGCCATTTGGCGAACGGTGCGGCTGCGTGAGTCGGCCCGCCTGGCCGCAGACCGTGCGCAGCAGCGCATTGCCCAGAGCGAGCGTGAACTGAGCGTGCTGATGCGCAGCGTGCAAGAGCTGATCTTCCGCACCGACGTGCATGGGGTCATCACCTACGTCAATGCCCATTGGCTTGCTTTCAGCGGTAGCCCGGCCGAGCAGGCCATTGGCAAGCGCCTGCAAGACATCGTCGATCCCGCCAGCCGCAGCGCCGTCACGGCCGCCTTGGACCCGCTGGCCGCCGCAGGGGTGCGAAACTGCCAAGCCATGGTCCGCCTGGGTGACGGGCGTGAGTTGCAGTTCGACGTGGCCCTGGTGGCCTTGCAGGCGGAAGGGCGCTTTGTCGGGTTTGCCGGCAGCGCTGTGAATGTGACCGAGCGCTGGGCCGCGCAGCGCCGTTTGCAGGAGCAGATTGCCTTTCAGAATCTGCTGCTGGACACCAACCCACTGCCCATTGCGGTTACCCAGGCCGATGGGGTGGTGGTGCAGGTCAACCGTGCGTGGGAAGAGTACAAAGGCCTGGAGCGGGCCATGGTGGTGGGGCGCCGGTTGAGCGGCTTTTTACCCGCCAACGAAGCGCAGGAAGAGCAAGAGCACAACCGGCAATTGGTGGCTTGCGGCGGGCAGACCTTTTATGAGACCAAGGTGCTCCATGGCAATGGGACGCGGCGTGAAACGCGTGTCATCAAGGCTGTCATCCCCGATGTGCAGAGCAAGGCCTCGGGTGTGCTCACCATCTTTGTGGACGTGAGTGAATTCCGCCAAGCCGAGCGTGCCACCCAGGAGGCCCGGCAAGCAGCCGAGGAGGCATCGCGGGCCAAGTCCGAGTTTGTGGCCAACATGAGCCACGAACTGCGCACCCCCTTGCAGTCGATCCTGGGGTTTGCTGAGCTGGGTGCTTTGCGTGGACGCGCGGAGCCGCGCCTGGCGGGTATGTTTGAAGACATTCACTCGGCCGGGCAGCGCATGCTGGCCCTGGTCAATGATTTGCTGGAGGTCTCCAAGCTCGAAAGCACGGTGGGCACATTCCATCTGGAACGCATCGACTTGCGGGGGCTGGTGCACCCGGTGGTGCAGGAGCTGGAGCCTTTGCTCACCCGCAACCAACAATCGATGCACGTGCAAATGTCCGACCTGCCCCTGGTTGCCAAGGTCGATCCTTTGCGGTTGCAGCAGGTCATTCGCAACGTGGTGGCCAATGCCATCAAGTTCTCGCCCCAAGGCTCGGCCATCAGGCTGCTGGGGCGCGTGGATTCGCAAGGGCAGGTGCACCTGGAAGTGCGTGATGAAGGCCCCGGGGTGCCCGAGGCGGAGCTGGAGACGATTTTTGAGGCCTTCGTTCAGTCCAGCAAAACCAAGGACGGCTCGGGCGGTACGGGCTTGGGGCTGGCCATTTGCCGCAAAATCATCGAAGCCATGGGGGGGCAGATATTTGCCCGCAATTTGTCACCCAAAGGCGCGTCATTCCACATCGTCCTGCCTGCTCGCGGGTTCTCCGAGACACAACCAGCTCCACTGTGACGGCGGTTGCGCATCGGCCATGAAAAAAGCCAACCGAACGGTTGGCTTTTTTTGTTCTGAGGCCCTCGACGGACCCCAGCAGGCTTTAGCCGCCCTTCTTGGAGCGCTTGCCAGGGTTCTTCTTGCTGCGGGTTGCAACACCGCGCTCCAGGCTCACGCGCTGGCCACGGCCTGGGGTGGCCAATGTGTAGCCGGGCACGGGCGTGGGGCGGGGTGTGCGCTTGCGGTCTGCTTCGGTAACGATCTTGTTGCCCATGGAAGGTCTCTGGAAAAATGGTGGAAAACAGATATTAGGCCATAGGTCGCGGGCCACCACCAAAAAAAGGTTGTCGCACGCGTGCTTCAGTGCCTTTGAGTAGCGCTATTTGAAGTCTTCGGTGAGTGGTTCGGATATACGCGCTGTGCTATGCAATCTGCAGCCGAGCAAGGACGCGCACCGCACCAGATGCCTGCGCTTGCAGCACCAGCCCTTCGCCCGACTGGGTATTAGCCTGAACCAAATCCTGCAGGACGAACATGTGTGTCACCCACACATCGAACCGTCCAGTGCGCTGCGACGCCAATTGCAGTGCATCGCGCAGTTCGCGCAAGTGGCTGGCACCGGTGGTTTCCGGCGCCCCATGGGGCGAGCCCAAGGCGCTCCAGATCTCGGGTGGCCTGAAGGCCAGTGCAGCAGTGTCGATGCACCGGCACCAAGGGCTGGATTTGACTTGCGCTGGCTGCAACTGGCGCTGCGTAAACCAGTCACCCATGCGCCGGGCCTGCGATCGCCCCGCCTCGCTCAGGTTGCGCTGGGTGCCGCAGTCGTCCAGGCGAAACTGCGGTGGATCGAAGGTGCCAGGCGCAGTGGCGTGCCGAAATGCCATCACCACGCCGCCTGCCCGCAACAGGGCCTGCACATCGCCGTCGGCCCAAGCGGGGAGGACTTCCATGCCCAGGCCTGCCGCCAGCAGAGTGCGCCGGGTGGGCCGATGGAGCATGGGACTCAGGGTCATCACACGCCAGGCTCAAAGGCAAACCCATTGCCCGAAGCGGCCACCTTGCCAAAAGCCGGGAACGGGAAGTGGAATCCGCCCACCAGTGCCTTGCTCGCGGTCACCCGCGCAAAGACTTCGCGGCGTACCTTGCGGGCCGCTTCGGCATCCATGTCAAAGGTCACTGCCCAATCGGGGTTGCGGGCGAAGAGGGCAGGCACGTTGGTCAGGTCGGCCAGGTAAAAGAAGTTCTGGCCGG
Organism: Acidovorax sp. 1608163; assembly: GCF_003669015.1. Classification (NCBI taxonomy): domain Bacteria; kingdom Pseudomonadati; phylum Pseudomonadota; class Betaproteobacteria; order Burkholderiales; family Comamonadaceae; genus Acidovorax; species Acidovorax sp. 1608163. The sequence continues at coordinate 2,948,894 of NZ_CP033069.1, read as the reverse complement.
CAGATGCCACTTCAAACAACGTGTGCCCAGGGGTGTGACCGTAGGCCGCCACAGAACGGACACCCGGCAGCACCTCGCTGCCCGCAGCGAACTGCACCAGCATGTCCGGCGCCATGCCGTTGAATGTGCGGCGTGCATTTTCGAAAGCCCCTTTTTGCCCAGCGGGGGCCGCGGCCATGCGGGCGTCATCCATCCAGAACGCGTATTCAGCCGCAGGCACCATCACCTTGGCCTTTGGAAACGCCAGCTCACCTGCCTTGTTGCGCAGACCGTTGATGTGATCCCCATGGAAGTGGCTGATCAGCACGGTGTCGATGTCAGATGCGGGCACACCCGCTGCGCGCAGGTTCTCCAGCAACTTGCCTGCGGTAGGGCCACCAAAATCGCCCAGCCCGGTATCGATGAGCACCTTGTGCCCGCCTGTGATCACCACAAAGGGGGTGAAGGGCACATCGATGTAGTCGGTGGGCAGGCCCTGTGTCGCCAGCAGAGCGCGCACTTCGGCCAATGGGGCATTTTTGACAAACTCTTCACCCAGCGGGCGCCGGGCAATGCCGTCGATCACGGCAATGACTTCGGCATCGCCCACCTTGGTGCGGCGAAAGCCCGGCGAGGGCAGTGCGGGGGTACCCAAGTTCGGCGCGTTTTGGGCCCACACAGGCACAAACGAGCCAGCGGCGTAGGCGCATGCGCCCAGGCCGGCACCCAGAAATTGGCGGCGTTTCAGCATCGATACTCTCCAGTCATTTAAAAACCGTTAAGTTTCGGACTGTAGCTTTGGGCCGCAGGGCCTGCTGCGCCGATGTTTTGCCCCTTGCCATCAAGGGGGTTTGCGAGCGCTTTTACGTGAGGTCAAACGCGCTGCGCAGGGCCTGGCAAAACGACGGGCTGCCGCTGATGGACAACGTGAGGGTGATGCGGGGCGCACCCGGTGCTCCGACCCTGCGCTCAACCGCGCCTGTGGCGGGGTTGAATTGCAGAGCCAACGGGGCGACGGTTTCCTCGCTGCCTTGCAGGTCGTAATCCCAGTCACCGCCATCCTCCAAGGGGGCTGGGCCTGCTGTGAATTGCTGCGCGCACCAAACCAGCACCTGGGCCACCTCGGCTTGTAAGGCTGGCCATTGCTGGGGGGTCACGCTGGCCATGGCATCGAAGGTGCCCGTGCCCTCGTAGTCTTCGCTGTAGTCAAAATCAAGGTAGCTGAGTGTCATGGTCGGTGGGGTGCAATGGTGGCTGGAACGGGCGCTTAGGGCAGGCATTGTGCAGATTGTCGCGGTGGTGGCGGAGCACAATGCGCCACCCAACCCCCGGCTCTCGCCACCTTCATCTGCTTGTCACCATGCCATCCGCCAGCCCTTTGTTGTCCATCGACGATCTGCATTTCGGTTATCCCAACGCCCCTGTGTTTTCAGGCTTCCAAGCCCGCATTGGGGTCGGCCTGGTGCTGGTGTGTGGGGACGAAAGCACGGGCAAGACCACCCTGCTGCGCTTGCTGGCGGGAGAGCTGACGCCCCAGCAAGGGCGCCTCACGCTGCATGGCATCAGTGCAGGGCAGTCTCCTGAGGCGTATCGCGCCCAGGTATTCCATGCCGACCCTCGCTCTGACACTCTCGACCCATGGACCGCACAGGCTTGGCTGGACGCTCAGGCCCGGCGCTACCCTGGCTGGGATGCTGAAGCCCTGGCGCTGCACATCCAGGGCTTTGCGCTGGCAGAGCACCTGGACAAAACCTTTTACGCCCTGTCCACCGGCACACGCCGCAAGGTCTGCATGGCCGCAGCCCTGGCCAGCCAAGCGCGGCTGACCTTGATCGACGAGCCTATTGCCGGGTTGGACAAGCCCTCGGTGGTCTATTTGGCCCAAGCCCTGGGCCGCAGTTGCCAGGGGGCCGAGCGTGCCGTGGTGGTGGCCCACTACGCGCCTTTGCCTGGGGTGCGGTGGACACAGGTGCTGGAGTTGCCCCCGCGCGAATGATCTGTGGGTCACGTCGCCGCCCACAATGTCCCCGCACTGCAGGGCTGGGTGCGCGGGCCTACACTCTGAGCCTGTTTACGATCCCGCAAAGACCGGTGCGCGGCCCCGGGGTGATCGTGGGCAGACTCTTCCTGGAGATTTACCGCATGGATGCCCTGCTTTTTGTTCCGGTGGCGATTGCCATCTCCCTCACGCCCGGCCCCAACAATTTTTGCGGCCTGAACAACGGCATTCGCGCCGGGGTGGGCGCTGCGTTGATTGCGACGCTGGGGCGTGTGGCCGCGTTTGCGATTTTTTTGACCGTGTCTGCGGTGGGCCTGGGCGCCATGCTGCTGGCGTCTGAAACCGCCTTCACGGTCGTGAAATGGGTGGGCGCTTGTTACCTGTTCTGGCTGGGTTGGCGCGCCTGGCGCAGCCGCGAATTTGGCGGCTTGCAAATGCTGGACAACGGTGAGGTGGCGCCAACCCAGGCCCCCGTCCAGCTCAGAGCCCTGATCTCCCAGGAGTTTTTGCTGGGCATCACCAACCCCAAGGCCATCGTGCTGTTTGCGGCCATCTTCCCGCAATTCATCGACCCATCGCGGCCCGCAGCGTCCCAGTTTCTGGTGCTGGGATCTATCTATTTGATGTCTGAATTTGTCTCGACGGCGGTCTATGCCACCGGCGGGCGCCAGATTCGCCGCTTCATCCGCACATCGCGTGGGGTGGTGCGTTTGAACAAGGCCACGGGCGGCTTCTTCATGGGGGCGGGCGGCCTGCTGCTGGCCTCTCAGCGCTGAAGCCCTGCAGGCCCCGCGCGTGCATGCGGGGCCTTCGTAAAGCCTTGGTAAATCCAGCCCCCTGCCTGGGGGCAAATTGGAGTGCGTGGCTACCATACGGCTTCGGTTTTCACTTTGCTGCGCCTTCATGCCTGCCCAATCATTCCTTCGCCGTTTCCCTTCTGCTGCGCGCCAAACTGGTCGCGCCCTGTGGTGGTTTGTGTTGCTGGTCTTGGTCGCACTGGCCGGTGCAGGTGGCTGGTGGTGGAAGCAGCAGCAAGCCCCTGCTGCCGCTGGCGCCCCCGCAGCCGGCGCTGCCCGGGCACCGGGGCGGTTCAGCGGGGCAGGCGGCGCGCAGCCCGTATCGGTGGGCGTGGTGCAGCGCCAGGATGTGCGCGTCATGGTCAGCGCCATTGGCACCCTGAGCGCCCGCGCCACCGCTGTGGTGCGCGCCAAGGCCAGTGGCGAGCTGCTGTCCATCAAGTTCAAGGAAGGCGACGAGGTCAAAGCCGGGCAACTGCTGGCCGAGATTGACCCCCGCAGCTACCAGGCCACGCTGACGCAGGTGCAAGGCAACTTGCAGCGCGACCAGGCCCAGCTCAAGAACGCGCAGCTCGATTTGCAGCGTTATCAGGACCTGCTGGCCAAAGACTCGATTGCCAGTCAGCAGGTAGACACCCAAAAAGCCCTGGTGCGCCAGCTCGAAGGCACCGTGGCGGCCGACCAGGCCCAGGTGGATGCGGCCAAGCTGCAGCTGAGCTACACCCGCATCACCGCCCCCATTGGCGGGCGGCTGGGCCTGCGCCAGGCCGACCGGGGCAATGTGGTCGGCCCGTCAGACGCTACAGGCATCGTCACCATCACCCAGGTGCGGCCCATTGATGCGGTGTTTTCGGTACCCGAGGCCCAGTTGGTTGCCATCAATCAGCGTCTGACCAGCGGCGCGAGCCTGCCGGTGGAGCTGTGGGACCGCGACCAGAAGCAGCGCCTGGCGCGGGGCCGCCTGGGCGCGGTAGACAACGCCATCGACGCCACCACCGGCACCATCAAGGCCAAGGCGGCGTTTGACAACGAAGAGGGCCTGCTCTTCCCCAACCAGTTCGTCAACGTGAAGCTGCAGGTCAACCTGCTCAAAGACGTGCTCACGGTGCCCAGCACGGCGGTGCAAAACAACTACGTGTACCTGGTGCGCCCCGATGGCACCGTGACGCAGCGGCGCATCCGCGTGGGCGTGGCCGATGGTGATCGCGTGAGCGTGGAGGGCGAGCTGCAAGACGGTGAGCAGGTGGTGACCGATGGCATTGACCGCCTGCGCGAAGGCGCCAAGGTGGCCGTGATTGACGCCGCCGTGGCCACCCGTGCCGACGCCGCAGCGCAGGACGCGGGCGCCCGACGCGCCGCCCTGATGGCCAGCCTGACCCCGCAGGAGCGCGAGCAGGTTGCCAAGATGTCGCAGGAAGAGCGCCGGGCCTTCTTCCGCAACCGGCGTGCACAGGCACCCGCAGGCCCGCAAGGGGCGGCCAGCGGTGCTGCGGCCCCTGCACCGGCTGCGCCGGCTACCGGGGCATCCCGCGCCAGTGCTCCGGCCTCGGCGGCTACGGCCCCGGCCTCGGCTACCTCGCGTTGACCGGTCGCGCGCCTTCCCTCACCGCGCTGCGCAGGCCCAGTTGTTGCCGCTGCCACCATTGCCCTTGTCGTCATGAACCTGTCCCGCCTCTTCATCCTGCGCCCCATCGCCACCTCGCTGTTGATGGTGGCGCTGCTCATCGCGGGCTTGCTGGCTTACCGGCTGCTGCCCATCTCGGCCCTGCCCGAGGTGGACTACCCCACCATCCAGGTCACCACGCTCTACCCCGGCGCCAGCCCCGATGTGATGACGTCCAACGTCACCGCACCGCTGGAGCGCCAGTTTGGCCAGATGCCGGGCCTGTCGCAAATGTCCTCCACCAGCTCGGGCGGGGCTTCGGTCATCACGCTGCGCTTTGCGCTCGATATGTCGATGGACGTGGCCGAGCAGCAGGTGCAGGCGGCCATCAACGCAGGCAGCAACCTGCTGCCAAACGACCTGCCCATGCCGCCGCTGTACAGCAAGGTCAACCCGGCAGATGCGCCCGTGCTCACGCTGGCCATCACCTCGCCCTCGCTGCCGGTCATTCGCTTGAACGACTTGGTGGAAAACCGCCTGGCGCCCAAGCTCTCGCAGGTCAACGGTGTGGGGCTGGTGGCCATTGCGGGCGGGCGCCGCCCGGCGGTGCGCATCCAGGCCAACCCCACCGCGCTGGCCAACCTGGGTCTCACGCTCGAAGACGTGCGCAGCGCCATCGCAGCGGCCAACGTCAAGCAGGCCAAGGGTGGCTTTGACGGGCCCGCGCGCGCCTCCACCATCGACGCCAACGACCAGCTGCAGTCGGCGCAGGAATATCGCGACCTGATCCTCGCTTTCAAAAACGGCAACCCCATCCGCCTGCGCGATGTGGCGCAAACCGTGGACGATGCCGAAAACACCCGCCTGGCCGCCTGGGCGGGCACGCCAGAGACGGGTTCCAAGTCCGGCGTCATCCTCAACATCCGCCGCCAGCCCGGCGCCAACGTGATCGACACGGTTGATCGCATCAAAGCCCTGCTGCCCCAGTTGCAAAGCACGCTGCCCGCGTCGATGGACGTGCAGGTGCTCACCGACCGTACCACCACCATCCGCGCCTCGGTCAAAGACATGCAGGTCGAGCTGGCCCTGGCCATTGGCCTGGTGGTGGCGGTGATCTTTGTGTTTTTGCGCAGTGCGTCGGCCACGCTCATTCCCAGCTTTGCGGTGCCGCTGTCGCTGGTGGGCACGTTTGGCGTGATGTACCTGGCGGGCTTTTCCATCAACAACCTCACGCTGATGGCGCTGACGATTTCCACCGGCTTTGTGGTGGACGACGCCATCGTGATGATCGAGAACATTGCCCGTTATGTGGAAGAGGGCGAGCCACCGCTGCAGGCCGCACTCAAGGGCGCCAAGCAAATTGGCTTCACCATCATCTCGCTCACTATCTCGCTCATCGCGGTGCTGATTCCGCTGCTGTTCATGGGCGATGTGGTGGGGCGCTTGTTCCATGAATTCGCCATCACCATGGCAGTGGCGATCTTGCTGTCGGCCGTGGTGTCGCTCACGCTCACGCCCATGCTGTGCGCCCGCCTGCTGCGCCACACGCCCGAAGAAAGCCACGGCCGCCTGTACCAGGCCACCGGCCGTTTTTTTGACCGCACCATCGCCCTGTATGGCCGTGCGCTGCAATGGGTGTTGAACCGCCGGGGACTGACCTGGCTGGCCTTTGGCGCCACGCTGGTGCTGACGGTGGTGCTGTACCTGGTGGTGCCTAAAGGCTTCTTTCCGGTGCAAGACACCGGCACGCTGCAGGCCACTACCGAGGCTGACCAGTCCATCTCGTTCGCCGCCATGGCCGAGCGCCAGCAGCAACTGGCCGAGCGCATTCTGCAAGACCCGGCCGTGAAAAGCGTGTCGTCCTTCATTGGTGTGGATGGCGCCAACACCACGCTCAACACCGGCCGCCTGCTCATTGACCTCAAGCCCCACGCCCAGCGCGACCGCGCCCCCGTGGTGCTGCGGCGCCTGGCCGATGACACCCGCGATCTGGCAGGCATTCGCCTGTATGCCCAGCCGGTGCAAGACCTCACCATCGAAGACCGCGTGGCGCGCACGCAGTACCAGTTGCTGATCTCCTCGCCCGACATGGCCCAGCTGCAGACCAGCACCGCCGATCTGGTGCAGCGCATGCGCGCCCTGTCGCAACTGGCCGATGTGGCCAGTGACCTGCAAAACCAGGGCCTGCAGGCCTTTGTGCAGATTGACCGCGCCCAGGCCAGCCGCCTGGGCGTGACGGTGGCGGGCATCGACACCGCGCTGTACAACGCTTTTGGCCAGCGGCTCATCTCCACCATCTTCACTCAGTCCAACCAGTACCGCGTGGTGCTGGAGGTGGCGCCCCAGTTCAAGCTGGGGCCCGAGGCTTTGAACAGCATCTACGTCACATCGAGCGCGGGCAAGCCTGTGGCCTTGTCGTCCGTCGCCCGCTTGGAAGAGCGCCCCATGCCCCTGGCGGTGAACCACGTGGGCCAGCTGCCTGCGGCCACCATCTCGTTCAACACCGCGCCGGGCGTGGCGCTGGGCGATGCGGTCAAAGCCATCCAGGCAGAGCAAGCCGCTGCCCGTGCGGCTGGGTTGCTGCCGCTGTCGGTGGACACCAACTTCCAGGGCGCGGCGCTGGCGTTTCAGGCGTCGTTGTCGAACACTTTGCTGCTCATCCTGGCCGCAGTGGTCACCATGTACATCGTGTTGGGGGTGCTGTATGAGAGCACGATCCATCCGGTCACGATCCTTTCCACCTTGCCCTCTGCGGGCGTTGGCGCGCTGTTGGCGTTGTGGATGGCGGGGCTGGATGTAGACATCGTGGCGGTGATTGGCATCGTGCTCTTGATCGGCATCGTCAAGAAGAACGCGATCATGATGATCGACTTTGCGCTGGAGGCGCAGCGGGATCAGGGGCTGCCTGCGCGTGAGGCGATTTACCAAGCCTGTTTGCTGCGGTTTCGGCCGATTTTGATGACGACGTTGGCGGCTTTGCTGGGTGCGTTGCCGTTGATGTTGGGTGGGGGTGTGGGCAGTGAGTTGCGGCATCCGCTGGGGGTGACGATGGTGGGGGGGCTGATCGTGAGTCAGTTGCTCACGCTGTTTACTACGCCGGTGATTTATTTGACGTTTGAGGGGTGGGCTGAGCGGTGGCGGGCGCGCAGGGGGACTGTGTGATGGGCGCTCCTGTTTTTGTAGCTGTTTGCGCTTTTCCTATAAGCGCTGGAGGCACTTTTGGCTTCATGCATTTGCATGGGGCGGGGGCCGGGTTATCGCCCCGGCGGGCGACTCACTTTCTTTTGCTTCGCCAAAAGAAAGTAAGCAAAGAAAAGGCGACCCCAAGTCTGCGGCCCCTGCGCTGCGCTGCGGGGCAAACCTGCGGCGGGGCGGTTGCGGGGGGCGCTGCGGAACTCACTGCGCTGCGTAGCAGCTCCGTTCAGACAGCCGCAGCGAGTCAGTTCACGAAGCACGCGCGCTCCGACGCGCGTGCCACCCCGCAACCGCCCCGCCGCAGGCGCAGCCACAGGGGATGGGCAGCCGAACATCCAAACAGCCCAGCAGCCACACGGGTCTTCGCTACGCTCGACTTGATCGGCGCTGCGCCCAGCGCGGGGCGCATGCGCCCGCGAAATGGGGCCGAGCGCAGCGATGGCCCGAAGGGATGTTGGCTGTTCGGCCGTTCCATCCCCTCTGTATGTGCCGAGGAGCGCAGCGGCCAGCGGATCAGGGATCGCGACTGTTTGAGCGCAGCGAGTTTGAGCGAGACCCCGCTGGACGCGAGCACCGCAGGTTGCCCCAGTGCGCAGCGCTGGGGACGCAGACAGTGGGGTCGCCTTCTTTTGCCTTCTTTTCTTGGCGACGCAAGAAAAGAAGGTGCCCCGCCGGGGGCACATCCCGGCACCCGCCCTGGGCAGAGGCATGTTGCTAAATCAACGAGCAAGCCCAGGCTTCGACAAGCTCAGCCCGAACGGCTGGGTGCCACTCCATATGCTACTAATTCAATAGCTGATAGCGCTTATTACGTAAGCGCTAGATCCCCAAAACACATCAAAACCCAGAGGCCCGTCCCATGAGCCTCTCCACCCCCTTCATCCACCGCCCCATCGCCACCATGCTCCTCACCCTGGGCCTGGCCCTGGTGGGCGCGGTGTCGTACTTCCTCCTGCCCGTCGCCCCGCTGCCCCAGGTCGACTACCCCACCATCTCCGTCAGCGCCAGCCTGCCCGGCGCCAGCCCCGACACCGTGGCCGCCACCGTCGCCACCCCGCTGGAGCGGGCGCTGGGCTCCATCGCCGGGGTCAACGAAATCACCTCGCGCTCCATCCTGGGCAGCACCAGCATCACCCTGCAGTTTGATTTGAGCCGCGACGTGGACAGCGCCGCGCGCGACGTGCAGGCCGCCATCAACGCGGCCCGCACGCTGCTGCCCACGGGCATGCCCAGCAACCCGACCTACCGCAAGGTCAACCCGGCCGATTCGCCCATCATGATCCTGGCGCTCACATCCGGCTCGCTCACCCGCGGGCAGATGTACGACGCGGCTTCCACGGTGCTGGCGCAAAAGCTCTCGCAGGTCGAAGGGGTAGGGCAGGCCTCCGTCAGCGGTGGGGCATTGCCTGCGGTGCGCGTGTCGCTCGACCCGGTGCGGCTGGCGGCCAACGGCGTGTCGCTGGAGCAGGTGCGCAGCGCCATCAGCACCACCAATGCCAACCGCCCCCTGGGCGCGGTGGAGCGTGAAGACCACTACTGGCAGATCGCCGCCAACGACCAGGCCCGCGTGGCGGCCGACTACGCGCCGCTGGTGCTGCGCTGGAAGGATGGCAACGCCATTCGCCTGTCCGACGTGGCCGATGTAACCGACTCGGTGCAGGACGTGCGCAACTTCGGCGTAGCCAACGGCAAGCCTGCCATCTTGCTGCAGGTGTTCAAGCAGCCCGGCGCCAACATCCTCGAAGCCGTAGACCGCGTGCGCGCCATGCTGCCGCAGTTGAAGGCGTCCATCCCGGCGGCCATCGACATTGAGATCGTCTCCGACCGCACGCCCACGCTGCGTGCCTCGGTCAAAGAGGTGGAGCACGCGCTGCTCATCGCCGTGGCGCTGGTGATCCTGGTGGTGTTTCTGTTCTTGCGCAACGGGCGCGCCACGCTCATCCCTGCGGTGGCCGTGCCGGTGTCGCTGGCGGGCACGCTTGGGGTGATGTACCTGGCGGGCTACACGCTCGACAACCTCTCGCTCATGGCGCTGACCATTGCCACCGGCTTTGTGGTGGACGACGCCATCGTGGTGCTCGAAAACATCATGCGCCACATGGAGCGGGGCAAGTCGGCGCTGAAGGCCTCGCTCGATGGCGCGCGCGAGATCGGCTTCACCGTCGTGTCCATGAGCATCTCGCTCATCGCCGTGTTCGTGCCCATCCTGTTCATGGGCGGCATCGTGGGCCGCTTCTTTCGCGAATTCGCCATCGTCATGTCGGCGGCCATTCTGGTGTCGCTGCTGGTGTCGCTCACCACCACGCCCATGATGTGCGCGGCCTTGCTCAAGCACCCCAAGTCCACACCGGCCTCGCCACGCCAAGGTGTGTGGGCGCGTTTCTCGCGGTGGGTGGATGGCTTGCAGGCCCGTGGCCTGCGCGGCTACCGCAAAAGCCTGGCCTGGTGCCTGCGCCACCAGCCGGTGCTGCTGCTGGTGCTGGCGGGGGTGGTGGGGCTCAACGTCTACCTCTACACCGCCATCGACAAAGGCTTCATGCCCGAGCAGGACACGGGCCGCATCTCCGGCTTCATCCGGGCCGACCAGGCCACCTCGTACCAGGCCATGGAGCAGCGGCTGCAGCGCTTTTTGTCGATTGTGCAGGCCGACCCGGCGGTGGAATACGTCACTGGCTCCACCGGCGGCTGGCAGCGCAATGCGGCGCAGATGTTCATGACGCTCAAGCGCGGGCCGGGGCAAGAATCCTCTGACACGGTGATTGCGCGGCTGCGCGAGCAGCTCAAGAATGAGCCCGGCGCACGCCTGTTCATGTCGCCGCAGCGCGACATCCGCATTGGCGGGCGGCAAAGCAGCGCGTCGTTTGACTACACGCTGCAAGCCGACGACATTGCCGAGCTGCGCACCTGGGAGCCACGCATCCGCCAGGCCCTGTCGCAACTGCCCGAGCTGGAGGACGTGAACAGCGATGTGTCGGACTATGGCCTGCAAACCACGCTGGTCATCGACCGCGACGCCGCCACCCGTGCGGGGCTGACCATGGCGCAGATTGACGCCACCCTGAACGACGCCTTTGGCCAGCGGCAGGTGGGCGTCATCTACAACCCCCTCAACCAATACCGCGTGGTGATGGAGGCCGCGCCGCAATACCTGCAAAGCCCCGAGACGCTGCGCGGCTTCTTCTTCGTGAACAGCGCAGGCCAGCAGGTGCCGCTCACCGCGTTTGCGCGCATCACCACCACCAACACGCCGCTGTCTGTGAACCACGAACGCGGCACGCCTGCCAGCACCATCAGCTTCAGCCTGGCGCCGGGCGTGTCGCTGTCGCAGGCGGCCGACGTGGTGAACAACGCCGTGGCCGAGCTGGGCGTGCCCGTGGGCATTCGCGGCAGCTTCAGCGGCACGGCGGGGGCGTTCCAGTCGGCGCTGGCCGGGCAGCCGCTGCTCATTCTGGCGGCCATCATCACCATCTACTTGGTGCTCGGCATCTTGTATGAAAACCTGGTGCACCCCATCACCATCCTCTCCACGCTGCCATCGGCCGGGGTGGGGGCGCTGCTGGCGTTGATGTGGTTCAAGACCGAGTTCTCGCTCATCGCGCTCATTGGCGTCATCTTGCTGATCGGCATCGTCAAGAAGAACGCGATCATGATGATTGACTTTGCGCTGGTGCGGCAGCGCGCAGGCAATGTCACGGCTGCGCAGTCCATCTACCGCGCCTGCAGCCTGCGGCTGCGCCCCATCCTCATGACCACCATGGCCGCCATCTTTGGCGCGCTGCCCCTGGCCATCAACCGCGCCGACGGGGCCGAGCTGCGCCAGCCGCTGGGCATTGCCGTGGTGGGCGGGCTGCTGGTGAGCCAGCTGCTCACGCTCTACACCACGCCGGTGGTCTACGTGGCGCTGGACCGCTTGCGCCAGCGCGTGCTGCGCACCGTGCGCCGCCTGCGGGGCGGCTTGCCCCAGGCCCCTACGGCGTTCAACGCGCCCACCACACCGACCTCGGCGACCCCGGCGCTTGAAGGAAACGATTGATGCCTGCCACCCCCATTCCATTCGGCACACCGTCCATGACACCACCCACCCGGTCGCCTTCTTCTGCAATGCCTGCCGCTCTGCGCTGCGTGCCCACGCTGCTGGCGGTATCTGCGCTGACCGTGCTGGCCGCCTGCAGCACCCAGCCGGGGTACGAGCGCCCCACGCAAACCGTGCCCGCCCACTACAAAGAAGCCCTGGCCGCCACCGCAGGCGGCATCTGGCAGCCCGCGCAAGCTGGGCAAGCTGGGCCGCAGGGTGCAGAAGTGCCCGCCGCGTGGTGGACGCTGTACGGCGATGCCACGCTCAACACCCTGCAAGAGCAGGCCGCTAGCGGCAACCAGAACATTGCCTTGTCGCTGGCCCGCCTGCGCGCCGCCCAGGCCGCCGTGGCCAGCAGCCGCGCCAGCCAGGGCCCCACGCTTGGCACCAGCGCCAGCACATCGCGTGCGCGCAGCGGCAGCCAGGCGGCCGATGGCAGCAGCACCGCCCGCATTAGCACCAGCCATTCCATCGGCCTCAATGCCAGCTGGGAGCTGGACCTGTGGGGCCGCATCGCAGGCACCGTGGACGCCGCCCGCGCCAGCGCCCAGGCCAGTGCCGACGACCTGGCAGCCGCCCGCCTGTCGGTGCAGGCCAGCGTGGCGCAAACCTATTTTTCGTTGCGCGCCGCAGAGGCCAACGCACAGATCCTGCGCGAAACACTGCAGGCCTATGACCGCAGCTGGGAGCTGACACGCAACCGCCAGCAAGCGGGCGTGGCCTCGGTGGCCGATGTGGCGCAGGCCGAGTCGCAATACAAATCCACCCAGGTGCAACTGCTCGAATCTGAAAGCAGCCGCACCCAGCTAGAGCACGCCCTGGCCGCCCTGCTGGGCCAGGCCCCTGCCAGCTTCAGCCTGCCCGCCACTGGCGGGCTGCCCTTGCCACCCGTGGTGCCCGCCCAGCTGCCCTCGCAGTTGCTGGAGCGCCGCCCCGACATCGCCGCTGCCGAGCGCCGCGTGGCCGCCGCCAACGCGCAAATCGGTGTGGCCCGGGCTGCGTTCTTCCCAGCGCTCACGCTGTCGGGCACGGCGGGGTACCGGGGCTCGGAGCTGTCCAATCTGTTCAACGCCCCCAACCTGTTCTGGTCCCTGGGGCCGCAGCTGGCACTGTCGCTGTTCGATGGCGGTGCCCGCACGGCTGCAGTGGAATCTGCCCGCGCCGCCAACGAACAAGCCGCCGCCACCTACCGCCAAACCGTGCTCACGGCCCTGCAAGAGGTGGAAGACAACCTGACCGCCGCCACCGCCCTGGCGCAAGAGCAGCAACTGCAAACCGAAGCCCTGGCCGCCGCCCAGCGTGCGCTGGATGTGGTGAGCAACCAGTACCGCGCAGGCACCGTGGGGTACCTCAATGTCATCACCGCCCAGGCCTCGGTGCTATCGGCGCAGCGCAGTTTGATTGACGTGCGCAGCCGCAGGCTGGCAGCGGTGAACACGCTGCTGAAGAACGTGGCGGGGCGGTGGGAGGTGGAGGGGCGGTGACCTTCGCGTATTGGCCAAAGGTGAATCCGAACTTCACAGGGCCTGGCGGTGCAGATACCGAGCTTCAGGTATTTGCAGAATAGACCACCACAGCGTTGCGACCTTGTGCCTTGGCTGCATAGCATGCTGAATCGGCAGCGACCATGACAGCCGCTGCGTCTATGAAAGATGCATCGACAACCACCAATCCGATGCTCGCTCCTACGCTGAAAGAGTGCCCTTCCCAGGGGAGGCGGTAGGAGGCCACGGCGCTTCGCAGCTTTTCTGCGACCTCTGTGGCCCGTGGGAGAGGACACCCATGCAACAAAACGGCAAACTCATCGCCGCCCAGGCGTGCCACGGTGTCCGTTTGGCGTACTTGCCCTGACAGGGCGTGCGCGATGTCGCGCAGGAGCGTGTCCCCCGCTGAGTGCCCCCCTGTATCGTTGACCTGCTTGAAGCGATCCAGGTCTATGAACATGACGCAGAGCGGCTTGTCGGCCGCCTGCGAAGTCGACTCTTTCAGCATTTCTTCGAACGCGGCGCGATTGACCAGCCCCGTCAAAGAGTCGTGGCTGGACGTCCACACAAGGCGCTCGCGGTGTGCTCGCGATGCGGTGATGTCCTCGACGGTCCATATGGTGCCCTTGGAGCTATCTCCCGGTGTGACAGCCCTTCCACGCAGTCGTGCCCAAAAGACTTCGCCACCACTGCGCTTCAGCTCCACCTCTCCGTTGAACACACCGTTGCGCATGAAGGCAGGCAGGGCCCTTGCAGACAGTGCGTCATATGCTTGCTGGTCGGGATAGATGATGGAGGCCAATTGGCCCAGGATGTCGGTTCGTTGGAATCCAAGCACATTGCAAAACTCTCGACTCACCATCTCGAATCGACCGTCGCGTGTCAGCGCAATGCCGATATCTGCATGGTCAAGCACCGCTTCAATTTTGGACAGAAGTGCGTCAGTTTCCCCTTGCTTCTGGCGTCGCAGCTCCATCACTTGAGCGAATGCTTGCCCCAATTGCCCCACCTCACCATGACCGCGGGGCCATTCATCTGCAGACAAATCGTCTTGTGCTAACAGCAAATTGGCGCGTGCGTGAAGCCGGGAAATGGGGCGCGTAATGAGCCACGCCAGTGCCCCCGAAAGCGCCGCTACGACCAGCGCTACCCATGCGGCTGAGGTTCCGGCTGTCTTGCGAGCGGTCGCCACGGGCGCAAGTGCCTCGGACAAAGGGACAATGCGAGTCAACGTCCAATCTGTGTCCGGAATACCGGCCATTGCAACCAGATGTCCTTGGCTTTGGGTGGTTTTGCCGACGGTGTCTATCGGGCTGCCCAAGTCATGCCATTGTTCAAAGGCGTCGGCAAGTTCGGGCTCGTTGGCTGCGTTGCCCAGAATGCGTGCTTGGTTTGTGTGCGCCATGAGTACGCCTTGGCGGTTCATGACGAGCACGCGTGACCCCTCATCCCGATTTGCACGTATCCCATCGGTAAACAGGTTGTTCGAGTTCAGTGTCAGCACGCCTGCAAGAACGCCCAGCACTTCACCACCAGGCCCTCGGGCAGAAATTGCCATGACTACCACTGGCGTATGGACGAGCTTGGCCGTCAGCGGGTCGGAGATGACCGGCTGATCGGTGAGCAGTGCTTGTTGAAAGTAAGCTCGGTCCCCGATATTGGGCAGATCGGTTGCAAGTTTCCCCTGGGAGATTCGTCCCAGCAATTCGCCATCGGGCCTGGCCGCGATCACGCCTTCAAACAGTGAGCCCAGAGCCGGGTTTGCCTGCAGATGTGCCCGCATTGCGCCGGGGGTGCTCCAGAGCTCCGCCGGAGTTTGCCGTGTGGTCGCCTTCAGCGCGTCACGCAGCATGTCAACCTTGGTACCAAGCAGCATTGCTGTGCGTTCAGCATCGTCGCTTTCGGCTTGCACCAGCAACTGCTGCATGTTGGCTTCCGTAGCGATGAATGCGAAATGGGCGGTGATGATGGCAGCTGCCGCTGCGGCCGTCACGGCGATAGCGACGATCTGGAACTTGAGCGTGTGAACCCACGCCAAACGCTGGCGGATTGGATGGACAGCAATTTGCATGGCGCAAATACTAACCCCACGCCCCTGTCAATGAATGGGGGTGCAACCCTGTACATGAAGCCGCTCGCTTCATCACCGCTCTCGCTCCATCTCCCTGCGATGGAATGCATCTTTTGCAGGTCTGTTGTTGCTGAAACGGTGCCCGTCGCCCGGATGTCTGCTTCAGCGGCTCTGCTGGGTCTCCATCCCTCTTGTTACAACACCAAAAACGCCCCAGCCGCCACCGCCGTAGGCCCCAGCGCCCCCAGCAGCAGCCCGCCCGCCCCAATCGTCTGGTCGGCAAAGCCATTTTTCAGCAACGCTACGCCTGCTGGGTTGGGTGCGTTGGCGATGACGGTGAGGCCACCGCCTGCCACGGCGCCAGCCACCAGCGCGTATTGGGCGGCAGGTGAGATGCCTTCAATGAGCGAGCCCAGGTAGGTGAGGGCGGCGTTGTCGGTGATGGCCGTGAGGCCCACAGCGCCCGCGAACAGGGCCAGGGGCTCCAGGCCTGAGACGATGGGCTGCAGCCACCATTGCTGCATGCCGCCCAGCACCACCAGCCCGGCCAGGAAGAAGCCCACCAACAATGCTTCTTTGAGGATGAGCGGGCTTTGGTGGCGTGCGTAGGCCTGGGTGTAGCCCAGGAACATCAGAAAGAATCCCAAAAACACGACCGGGTGGTGCGCAAACAGCACCACACCTGCCAGCAGGGCGATGTGTACGGCAGCGACGGAGGCGGGCACGGGGCGTTGGTCTGCGGCCTCTTGCCCGGCCTGCAGGGCGGCGGCGGTGGGCAGATGGCGGCGCAGCACCAGGGCGCACGCGGTGGCGTTGACCAGCACGGCCACGGCGGCCTTCCAGCCAAAGGTGGTGAGCATGAAGGCGCTGTCCCAGCCCCAGGTGGCGGCCACCATCAGCACGGGTGGCGCGGCGTACGAGGTGAGCGTGCCGCCGATGGACACGTTGACGAACAGCACGCCCAGCGCCAGGTACTTGAGCCGCTCGGGCACGGCGGGGCGGAAGATTTGCGGGGCCAGCATGAGGGCGGCAATCGTCATGGCGGCGGGCTCGGTGATGAGCGAGCCGAGCAGCGGCACGGCGGCCAGGCCCAGCCAGGCGGTGACGAGCGGGGTGGGCAGTGGCGTGACGCGCGCCAGGGTGTCCACGGCCGCCATCACGGTGCGCAGCACGGGGCGCGATGCGGCGATGACCATGACGACGAAGACGAACAGGGGCTCGGTGTAGTTGCGCGACTCGGCGTACTGCAGGGCCTGCGGGCGGCCTGCGGCCAGAGCCATGGCCACGATGAGCACCATGGCCCAGAAGCCGAAGACCACCTCGACCTCACCGAGCAGGTGAAACAGCCCGGCGTGGCGCGGGTAGCGGTGCGATAGCCGCTCGAAGCATTTGACGGAGAAGGTGTGCAGCAGCGCCAGGCCAAACAGGGCGGCGGCGATCCATTGGATGAGAGGGGTGTTCATGCAGGCAAGCAGTCGTAGAAAAGCCGCGAGGCGGCCCGACCATCGCTGTACCTGTTGCGCCGATTTGCGCAGACACCCAACGCGTATTTTAACGGCTGGTCCCTGCGCAGCCGCGTAGGAGAAGGGCGCCACTGGTGCCCCGCAACGATGGCATGGCTACATCGCCTTGAACAGGTGGGCGTAGAGGCGGCTCACGGCCAGGCGCTCGGGGCGCCCGCGCAGGTTCAGGTGCAGCTTGCCGGATTCGTCGCGCACCACCGTGGCGATGGCGCTGGCACGCACCAGGGTGCTGCGGTGCACTTGCCAGAATTCCTGCGGGTCGAGCTGGTCCGACAGCTCTTTGAGGGGGGTGCGGATGAGGTATTCGGCACCGGCTGTAAGCACGCGCACGTACTTGTCTGCCGCCTCAAAGTACAGCACGTCGCCCACGGGCACCATGTGGATCTGGCTGCCGTGGCTGGCCTGGATGACGGTGAGGCGCGGGGCCTGCTGCTGCGCTGCCAGTAGCGCGGGGGCGAGGGGGGCGCTGGTTGCGCTGGATGTTGCCCCGGGCCACAGGCCAGGCTGGGCCAGCAGGTGGCGCAACTGGTCTACGGTGCGTTGCAGGCTGGGCTCCAGAGCCTGTGTGTGCGCCTCAGTGTGTGCTGGGGCCAGGGTTGCAGTGCTTTGATTTGCTATTGAATTCGTAGCTGCTTGCGATTTATGAATAAGCGCTAGACGCAGTTTTTGCACTGTTTTTTGCAGCCGGGCGCTTTGCACGGGCTTGAGCAGGTAGTCCACGGCCTGGGCCTCAAAGGCCTGCACGGCGTACTGGTCGTAGGCGGTGACAAACACCAGCGCCGGAAAAGGCCGGTGTGCGGGCCAGGCGTCGGCTAGCGCGACGGCAGCGTCCAGCCCCGTCTGGCCGGGCATGCGAATGTCGAAGAACAGCACATCGGGCTGCAGCGCCAGCGCTTGCTGCACGGCCGAGAGGCCGTCGCCCACCGTGGCGGCAATCTGCAGTTCGGGCCAGGCGGTGCGCAGCTCTTGCTGTAGCGCAGCGGCCAGCAGGGGCTCGTCTTCGGCGATGAGGGCGCGCGGGGCTGCGGGTGTCATGGGTGCTGGATTTTTAAAGGAAAACGCACGCTAGCGCTGGTACCACCCGCGCTGGCAGCTATCAAATCAAGAGTGCCTGCGCTGCCATGCAGGGTGGCCAGCCGCTCGCGCACCTGGGCCAGACCAAAGTGGGTGCTGGCGGCGGGGGCGGTGGTGCCGGGCGTGGGGTGGGCGCTATGGCCCAGGCCCACGCCGGTGTCGCTCACCTCCAGCACCAGATATTGCGTGGCTGGTGCTGACGGTGTGGAAGGGGCACTGGGCTGCACGCTGGCCCGCACGCTGATGTGCCCACCCGCGACCTGCGGCTCCAGCCCATGGCGGATGGCGTTTTCTACCAGCGGCTGCAGCAGCAGCGGGGGCACGGGCACCTGGCGCAGGGCCTCGGGCAAATCCAGCGTGTAGTGCAGGCGCGGGCCCATGCGCACGGCCATCAGCTCCAGGTAGTCGCGCAAGCGGTCAAACTCGTCGGCCAGGGGGTGATGGGTGGCGCGCGATGCGGTCAAGGTGGCGCGCAGGTAGGCAATCAGGTGGTCCAGCATGGCCTGGGCGCGCGCGGGGTCTAGTGCAATCAGCACGCGCAGGTTGGCCAGGGTGTTGAAGAGCATGTGCGGCTCTAGCTGGGTTTCGAGCAGTTTCAGACGCGCCTCGGCGGCGTCGCGCTCGGTCAGCGCGATGCGTGCCTGCAGGGCGCGGGCCGTGCCCCGGCTGTAGAAGAAGAACGATGCTGCCACCGTGGCCAGCGTGGTGATGACCAACACTGTGGCCAGCGCACCGGGGGTGGCCTGCCAGCGTGCCCAGGTGGAGCACTGGCACCACAGATCGCCCAGCGCGGTGCCCGCGCCAAAGCCGGTGACCGTGCCTGCGGCCACCAGGGCAATGCCCCGCCAGCCCCGGGGCCACATGCCTGCCTCATGGCGTGCCAGCGTGATGCGACCGGCCTCGATGACAGCCCAGGACACCATGCCGATGGCCAGGGAGTACACAAGGTTCTGGTCCCATGGCCCCCTGCCGCCCAGCGTCAGCGCCAGTGCAATGCTGCAGCAAAAGGTGGCCACGATGAGGGCGTGGCGCACCACGCCCACAGCCAGCGCGGCCCCGCCTGTGGCAGCCTCTGGCGCCAGTGTGTGGGCGGGTTGCCGATGCGGTGTGGGGGGTGGGTTGGGCTGCGGCATGGGCATGGTGGGGTGATTCTAGGAGTCACATTGGCCACTGTAGCCGGGCGCCGAAATGGGCCCAGCGTTGTTGCTCTCAGCGGGGGCGGTGCGTTGCCTGCAGGCGTTCTCGCTCGGTGTGCACCATGCGCTCGCGCAGGCTGCTGCCGCTGCCCAGCACAAACACCGCCAGGCCATGCGCCGCCAACCCGATGGCCCAGCCCATGGCCGGGAAGATGGCCCAGTGCTTGCCGTGGGCCGATGACAGCAGGGCCAGCACCACATTGACGAGCACGTAGAGGGTGGCGTGCAGGTACCAGCCGAGCTTGGCGCCCGCGCGCTTGCGGGCGAGGCGGCCCAGCGCGTCGGTTGGCTTAGCATGGTTGGCGGGGTGCGATGCGTGCAGTGGTTCTGAGGGATGCATGGTGGCTCCTTGATGGACGATGAAAGGTGAAAGAAAACGGAAGCGGAAACAGCGTGAGAGGGAATCGGGCGGTTTGGGGTTAGATCAGCCCCAGGCTGCCCCACAGCCATTTGCCCAGCAGGCGCTGCGGCAGCAGGGTGAACGACCCCGCCACCACGCAGCCGCCGATGTACACGCCCTGCATGGTGCGCCGGTGGCCGCTGAGGTTGCCCTGCAGCAGGTAGCGGAACGACAGCACGATCATCCCCAGTGCAAACGGCACCAGCAGGTGGATGGGGCCAAAGCCCGCCAGGCGCGGCCCCCGGCTGCCGCTGATGAACAGGGCCGACAGCGCGGTAAGCACCATGAGCGTGACCCAGGCATAGCCTGCAGCGCGGTGCAGGCGTGGGCGCTGTGCCCGGCTGCGGCGGGCCCACAGGGCCACGGGGCCCAGGGCGGTGGCCAGCACGGCAGCGGTGAGGTGGATGGCAACGGCGGGAGGCAGGGTGGAGAGCGTGGTCATGGCTGGTGTCTCGCGGGTGTCGCTGCAGTGCGGTGGGCGTTGGTTGTTTGCTGTGGGCAGAGCGTCTTGGGATGGCGTGACTGTGCCGGGCGCATCGGGTAGGGGCCAGGGCTTTGCGACGAAGTGCGCGGGGGCGGCGCAAAGTGCGGTTGGGTGGCGCGAAATGCTTGCGGTGCCGTGCGATGTGCGGCAACAGGCCCCGTTGGGTCAGACGATAATTTGCGCTTTAGCTGGCCCGTGGGGCCTGAAGGAATTGCGCGTGGATATCGTTTTGCTGGCCAAGGCCGCCGTCATGGGGGTGGTAGAGGGGTTGACCGAGTTTCTCCCCATCTCGTCCACCGGCCACCTGATTCTTGCGGGCTCGCTGCTCGGTTTTGACGACGCCAAGGCCAAGGTGTTTGACATCGCTATCCAGACCGGCGCCATCTTTGCCGTGATCCTGGTGTATTCGCAAAAAATCCGTGCCACGCTGGTGGCGCTGCCCACGGAGCGGCAGGCGCAGCGGTTTGCGCTCAATGTGTTCATCGGCTTTTTGCCTGCCGTGGTGCTGGGGCTGCTGTTTGGCAAGGCCATCAAGGCGCACCTGTTCACGCCTGTGGTGGTGGCCACCACGTTCATCGTGGGCGGCTTCATCATCCTGTGGGCAGAGCGCCGTGCGCCCGTGGCCACGCGCATTGAGGCGGTGGACGACATGACCCCGCTGGACGCCCTGAAGGTGGGCCTGGTGCAGTGCCTGGCCATGGTGCCGGGCACCAGCCGCAGCGGCTCCACCATCATTGGCGGCATGCTGCTGGGGCTGTCGCGCAAGGCGGCGACGGACTTCTCGTTTTTTCTCGCAATCCCCACGCTGATTGGCGCGGGCGTGTACAGCCTGTACAAGGAGCGTGCACTGCTGTCGCTGGCCGATGCGCCGATGTTCCTGACCGGGCTGGTGTTTTCGTTCATCAGCGCCTGGCTGTGTGTGCGCTGGTTGCTGCGCTACATCAGCACGCACAGCTTTGTGGCGTTTGCCTACTACCGCATTGTGTTTGGTGTGGTGGTGCTGGCCACCGCGTGGCTGGGGTGGGTGCAATGGGCCGAGTGAGCCATCACCTGCGCCCCCGCCTGAGGTCGGTGCTGGCCTGGGTGTGCTGCGGTGTGAGTGCGGCGGCGCTGGCTCAGGCGGCGGGCGCTGCCGCTGAGGTGCCCGGCGCGGCAAGTTCGGCAACTGTGACAACCACGGCCCCCCAAGAGGCCGCGCCCGCTCCGGCGTCTGCTGCTTCCAAGCCCGCGTTGAACTATGTCCTGGGGGGCATCGTAGGCTCCAGCCCCGACTATGCGGGGGGCGCGGGCCGCTCTTACAGCCTGCGTCCGGCCTGGGCGCTGGAATACGGACGGTTTCGCCTGAGCACCTCGCGTGGCAGCACCCTCATGGGGCATGGGCTGGCGGGGCGGTCTGATTCAGGCGCCAGTGCCACGCTGGCCCAAAGCGACCGCTTTGCCCTGAACGCATCGCTGCGCATTGACCAGGGGGACGATGGATCGGATTCGCCCATGCGCCGTGGCTTGCCCGAGGTGCGCTCCACCCTGCGTGCGCGCCTGAGCGCGGGCTATGCGCTCACCCCGCGCTGGTCGGTGGGAGCCGGGGTGTCGCAAGATATTTTGGGGCGCGATGGCGGCATGCTGCTGTCGACCAACCTGGGGTACAGCTTTCCCTATTCCGAGCAAACCCGCGTGTCGTTCGGCGTGGGGGCCAGCTTTGCCGACCGGCAATACCTGCGCAGCCACTTTGGGGTGCCAACCTCTGCGGCGGGCTCTACCAGCCCGCTGCCTGCGTTTGACCCCCACGCGGGTTTGTACAGCGTGGATGCGGGTGTGGACGTGATGGTGGCCCTGAGCCGCCACTGGGTCGCGCTGGGCGGCGTGCGGGTGTCGCAGTTGCAGGGGGATGCGCGGCGCAGCCCGCTCACGGTGCAGCCGGTGGGGTATTCGGCATCGGTGGGGCTGGCCTATCGCTGCTGCCGGTAAGAGCGGTTCACAAAACCCTCTGGCGTTGTCACTGCGTCTTGTCGCACTGCTCGTACTGCCTGCGACGCAGCGCCTAGGCACAACCGCTGCGCTGAGTTTGGTGAGCGGAGGCCAGCCCTCAAACCGATGACAGCGCCAAATCTCCGGTGTTGCGCCGCACGCAGAACTTGCCACCTTGCTTGCCGCTGTACATGGCGGCGTCTGCCAGCTTGAGCAGCCCCGCGGCGTCCTGGCTGTCGTTGGGGGCAATGGCGTAGCCAATGGTCAGGCCGACCTGAACCTGGATGCTCCCCAGCGAAAACGGCGCGTGGAAGGCGTCCAGCAGCTTCAGGCCCAGGTCGTGCGCCTGCACCGGGTTTTGCAGCTGGCCGGTCATCACCACAAATTCATCGCCGCCCAGGCGGGCGATCACGTCGGTCTGGCGCAGGTGGCCTTGCAGCCGCTTGGTCACGGCCACCAGCAGTTCGTCGCCCACATCGTGGCCGTGTTGGTCGTTCACGGGTTTGAAGCCGTCCAGGTCCATCATGTAGACGGCCAGCAGGCTCTCCGGCCCCACGCGCGACAAGGCCGATGACAGGGCAATCTGCAGCCCGCGCCGGTTGGGCAAGCCCGTGAGGGGGTCGGTGTGGGCCAGCGAGTGCATGGCGTCCAGCTCTTGGCTGAAGTGCAGGGCCTTGGTATGCAATGCCTTGGTGCGCAGGCCCAGTACCCGCATGAACAGCAGCATGTCGATGGTGGCCGAGATCTGGAAGGAGTGCAGGCTCCAGAAGTTGACGGGGATGCCGCCATTGATCACACCGATGATGGCGGCCGAGCCCAGCCCGTAGATGAACCACGCCACCAGCAGCGTGGTGCCCACGCTGTCGCCACTGCGGGCGCGGCGCCAGGCGCCGGGGATGCTCATCATCGCGGGCAGTGGCCCCATCACGCTCACGATGATGGACAAGCCCTTGAGCGTGATGAAGTCCAGCGCATACACCACCGCCAATGCCACCGTGAAGACGGCGCCGCAGCGCATGGTGCGCAAAAAGCGGCTCTGTGGGTTATGCCCCTCCAATGCCTGGCTCATGAACAAGAAGCTGCCGGTGATGGCCATGAGCGATGCCAGCCCCACGGCGTGGCCTGTCAGCCACGGGCTGTGGCCCCACAGGTACTGTTGCCCCACCCCAAAAAAATGCAGCGAGTACAGCAGGCTGCCGGTGGTGAGCAAGGCGTATTGGATGAACAAGGGCTCGCGCAGGCTCAGCCATTGGGCCAGGCTGTAAAAAATCAGGCACACCGCCAGGCCCGTCAGCACGCCTTGCAGCATTTGCTCATTCACGGTGCGGCTGAGCATGGCCGATGGTGTGTTGAGGGTGATGGGCAGGATCATGGCGCCACGCGTTTGCACCCGCAGCAGCAACTCGTAGCGCTGGCCTGGTTGCAGGTGCAGGCTTTGCGCGGGGGTGCGGCCTTGCAGGGGGCGCTCGGCGCGCGGGATGTCGGTGCCCAGCACGCTGCGCTGGAGCACCTGGCCGTCCTGCAGCAGCAACACGTCAATGCGGTTGAGGTCTGGGTGGTTGATGTCCAGAATCCAGCGCCCCTCCGACGCCGGATCAACCTGCATGGGAATCAGCAGCCACACCGCATCGCTGCGCACGCCCAGTGTGGCGCTCTTGTTGGGGCTGTTGAATTGGTCGCGCTGTTGCAGCACGGTCTCGGCGCTTTGGCCACCTGTCGGGTCTATCAGCAGCCTCACTGCGGGCCAGGCTTCAACGCTGCCTTGGGCATCGTGCAGCGCCAGGGGCTGGGCTGCATGGGCGGTGCCCATGCCCAGCCACCCCAGCCATACGACCAGCAGCCACGCGCTGGCAACGCACCACGGCCCCCAGGGGGCGGGAGGCATGCTGCGGCGCCATGCCATCGGCCGAGTGAGGAGCACAGAGGGGGCTTTCACGCGCACAGTATAGAAAGCGAGCGGCTTTGCGGGCTCTTGTGTCAGGCATTGGCCGGGGATACGGTCCTGCGGCCCAGCTTCCAGCGCCCAGGGGTGGTCAGGCGGTCTTCGAGCCGATTGAGCCAGCCCGGGGCGCGGGGGTCATCGCTCCAGCGGGCCATGGCGTCGTCCATCTGGCCGAGCAACTGGTCGGGCAACTGCAGGGGGCGCGTCTGGCCCATGAGCACGCGGCTCATGAAGTGGTAGCCCAGCACCCGTGTCAGCGCCCGCACGATGGAGAACTCCGGCAACACCACGCGCACGGTGGCATCGATCACACGGGCGGTCATCAGCACGCCCCAGAACACGGCGCGCGAGAGCCAGGGCACGGGCTGCTGCTGCAGTGCGAGGTCTTGCGCCGTCTGGGGGCCGCACAGGTAGCGGGTCATCAGCGGGGGAAGGGCTTGGCCAGCTTCCAGGGGATGGCGTGGGCCATGGTTTGCATCAGCGCCGTGCCCAGGGCAGGGCGGGGGTCTGGCGCCACCGGGCGTGCGCGGCCGCGCGTCTGCATTTGCTCCATCAGCGATTCGCCCTGGTGCATGTTGTGCACCATCAGGGCCGAGTCGATGCCCAGCACATGGCCCACCACGTTCCAGGCATGCAGGTAGGCCTCTTCATCGGCCGGGGGCAGGCCAATGCCCAGGCGGCGCATGCTGCGCAAGAACACGTAGCCAAAGGTGAGCAGGGTGTAGGCCAGCTCTTCCTGGTTGCAGGGGGCGCCTTGCTCCAGCAGGTTCCAGCCCCGGGCGTACAGCGCCTGGTGCATGGTGGGCGGGGCGGCTGCCGCCAGCGGCAGCGCGGGCAGCAGGCCATCGCCGCGAATGCGGTGGCGGGCGTCCTGCGGGTTGCCCCGCAAAATCAGGTTGCGGATGGTGGCGTGGATCAGTCGCACCTTGAGCACCTGGGCAATGCCCGTGCCCCCAGGCTGCGTGAGCCCGCCGTGCAGCATGACCGGGAAAATCATCGCTGCGGTGGAGCGGATGCGGTGCTCGGTGTGCTGCTCCAGCTGGCCTGCGGTGTGCAGCACGCTGGAGAGGTCGGGGATCACATAGCACTCGGGCAGGCTGGCGCAGAACAGCAAGATGCACGACAGCGCGCCATGCTCCATGAACAGTTGCTCGGCCCGCTCGATCTTGCGGTGGTCTGCCCAGCTCGGCAGCACCTGGCCTGCGGCCACATAGTCTTGCAGTGCCTGGGCCAGGGCGGGGGCAATGCCTTCGCCTTCAGGGCGCCACTGGTGCAGCGCGGCGTTGCTGTTCCACTGTGCAAACAAGCGGTTGACGGTGCCAATGGCTTGCCACTGGCTGGCATCGGGGGCGGGCATGCCTGCGGGCCAGGGGCCCAGAATGCGGGCGATGGTGTCGTCGGCCAGTGGGTCGGTGTCCAACTGCATGGCGTTCAGCTCGGCCTCGTTGGCGGCGCGCAGGCGCGGGTTCATGCGGGGGCTCCTTGGTGGGCGGGTGTCCAGCGTTGCAGGCCTGCCAGTGCGCACAGCAGCGGGATGCCCATGGCAAAGGGGGCGATGGCACGGGTCTCTGGCGGGTCGCCCAGCGCCATCTGGAACACCATGCCGGTGCCGTAGATGGCCAGGGGCACCAGCGCATCGCGGCGCTTGAACCCACTGGTGGGCACCAGTGGAACGTGCCGGGTGGCCAGGCGGAATGCGCTGACGATGCAAAAACTCACGAACACCCAGCCCACAAAGCCCTGCAGCGTCTCGCCAAACCAGTGGCCGTTGGTTTTTTCCATCGTCCAGGCGCCAACCACGCGGATCAGGTAGGGGTCTGCGCCCAGGTCAAACGCAGTGACCACCAGGGCGGTGATGAGGGACATCAGCGCTGCCTGGCCTAGGCTGGGGGCGCGGTAGACCGGGGTTTGCCAGACGATCAGGTTGGCGATGACGTAGCCCGCGTAGGTGAGCGAAAACCACATCAGCGGAATGACCACCGGCACATCGCCCAGTTGCAGCCCCAGCACCTGGGTGTAGTGGTAGCTGCCAAAAAACCAACCGCGCGAGGCGCCCATCTGCTCGGCAAACCAGCCCAGGCACACCGCGATCAGTACAAAGCGCAGCGCTGCCTTGCCGCCCAGCAGGTGGATGGCGCTGGCCCAGCAACTGGCAAACATCAGCACCGAAGCCACCATGATGGCCACCGTGGTGCTGTTGTGGCTGCCCACGGCCGTGGCTACCAAAAAGCCGGCAAAGAGCAGGTAAACCAACGCAGAAAGACGCGCAGCGGAGATTGGCATGGCTGTGTATCACACTGTAACAATTGAGCAGTGTAGGGGAAAGCCAGCCAAAACCCCTCACGTTTTTTGTGCAACCGGGTTTGGGTATTTCACAAATCGGTAACGATGCGGCGGTGTTGCCCCGCCCGCCGACCGGTACTGTGATCAGCGCTGCGGGTGCGCGGCGGCGCCCACGGCTTGCAGGTTCAGCACCGATGCCTCGATGGCAGCGGCCGTGGCCAGGGGCTGTTCCATGGGAAAGAGGTGGCTGCCGTCCAGCATCATGGTGCGGCCCTGGGTCACGCGCTGGGTCATGGCCATGCCCACCTGGCGCATTTCTTCCGAGTCGCGCCCGCCGATGAATGCGGCGGGGCACTGCAGCGGGTGGCTGCTCAGCAGGCGGCCCAGGTTGTGGGGCAGGGTGTTGTAGATGGCGGTCTCCACCGCCCGGTCAAACCCCAGCACGCGTTTGCCCGCGTGGTCTTGCAGGCCGTGCGCAATGTAGTCCTGCAGCACCTCGGGGTGCCATTGGGCAAAGGCCTTCTTTTTGCGAAAGTGCTCCAGCGCCTCTTCGTTGCTGGCCCAGCTTTCACGGCGGCGGCTGCTCACCTTGCCGGGCGAGATGGAGCCCACCACCTGCGTGCTTTTGGCCACACCCAGCGCATTGGCGCGCCAGCCACCAATCAGGGGCGAGTCGATCAGCACCACGCCGCGCACCAGAGTGGGGTGGCGGGCGGCGGCCATCACGCTCAAAAAGCCGCCCAGTGAATGTCCCACCAGGTACACCGGCCCCCCAATGCGCTGCACCTGCGTCTGGGCAAAGTCGGCCAACTGCTGGACCAGGTGGGGCCAGTTGTTGCTGACCGGGTACTGCGGCTCGTGGCCAAAACGCTCCACGGCGCTCACGTCCATGTTCCGCTCGCGCAGGTGCTTGAACAGCAGCCGGTAGGTGCCGGCTGGAAAGCTGTTGGCGTGCGAGAAAACGATGGGCAGCGGAGGCTGGGTGGGTGTGCGTGGCATGGTGGGGCTGGGCTCAGCGCAGGGGGCTCAGATCAGCTTGTCCTGCGGTGTGGTGATTTTGCGCAGCGGCTTGGCGCGTGTGGTGTTGGTCAGGATGGGCGCGTGGGTGCTGCCGCCGTTCCAGGCCGGGTCTTCAATGCTGTCGAACACCTCGCGCAGCTTTTGGCCCCAGCTGTTGTGCAGCATGCGGAAGTAGGGGTTGTTCTCGTCAATGCACACCACCTTGTCGGTGGCGAAGCGATCGGCCTCGTACACCACGAGGTCCAGCGGCAGGCCCACCGAGAGGTTGGACTTGAGCGTGCTGTCCATGGACACCAGCGCGCACTTGGCGGCCTCTTCCAGGGGCGTTTCGGGGGTCAGCACGCGGTCGAGCACGGGCTTGCCGTACTTGGACTCGCCCACCTGGAAGTAAGGCGTCTCAGAGGTCGCTTCGATGAAGTTGCCCGCTGAGTAGACCTGGAACAGGCGCATGCCTTCGCCCTTGATCTGGCCGCCAAACACCATCGACACATTGAAATCCACGCCCGATCGCTTGAGGGCCGCGCCGTCACGGTCGTGCACATGGCGCACGGCCGCGCCCAGCACGCGGGCGGCGTCGAACATGCTCTTGGCGTTCCAGATGGTGACGGCCTCGCCGTCTTCGCGGTCTTTGACCTGGGTGGTTTGCAAGATCTCACGCACCGACTGGGAGATGCTCAGGTTGCCTGCCGACAGCAGCACCATGAAGCGGTCGCCCGTCTTCTCGTAGATCATCATCTTGCGAAACGAGCTGATCTGGTCCAGGCCTGCGTTGGTTCGGGAATCGGACAGGAACACCAGTCCGGCATTGAGTTTGATGGCGACGCAGTACGTCATGGATCGAATCAGGAAAAAGACAAAGCGTGGAGTGTAGTGCGCCGCCCAGCAAGTCAGCGGTCACCTGTTTGTCCATGCAGGGGCTGTGTGCGGGGCTTTGCGTGCAGGCAGGCGGGCGCATAGAGGCGTGCTCTGCCTTTTGCATGGTCCCTTTTGCTATTGAAAATATAGCTTCTCACGCTTGCTGTTCAAGCGCTAGGGCCTGATTTGACTGTGATTCAGGAGGACGAACCCGCCAACCGCTTGAGCTGGTACAGCGCATCCAGCGCTTCGCGCGGGCTGAGCGCATCGGGGTTGATGCCCGACAGGGCTGCCTCCACGGGGCTGGCGCCTGCGTTTTCCGGCTCGGGCGGGGCGGCAAACAGGTCGACCTGCACATCGTCCTCGCCCGCGCGCTCTTCCAGCGCGCTCAGGGTGTGGCGGGCGTGGTGCAGCACGGGCGATGGCATGCCCGCCAGCTTGGCCACCTGGATACCGTAGCTGCGGCTGGCTGGCCCGGGCTGGATTTCGTGCAGGAAGACGATGTCGCTGCCCGCCTCGGCTGCGCTCACGTGCATGTTGACGGCGTGCCGCGCCTTGGTGGGCAGCTCGGTCAATTCAAAGTAGTGCGTGGCAAACAGGGTGAAGGCACGGGTCTTGTCGTGCAGGTGTGTGGCAATGCCGCTGGCCAGGGCCAGGCCGTCAAAGGTGCTGGTGCCCCGGCCAATTTCGTCCATCAGCACCAGGCTGTGGGGCGTGGCGGCGTGCAATATCTGCGCGGCCTCGGTCATCTCCAGCATGAAGGTAGACTGGGCGTTGGCCAGGTCGTCCGCCGCGCCAATGCGGGTGTGGATGGCGTCGATGGGGCCAATGCGGCAGTGGGTGGCGGGCACGTGGCTGCCCATGCAGGCCAGCAGCGTGATCAGTGCCACCTGCCGCATGTAGGTCGACTTACCGCCCATGTTGGGGCCGGTGATGATCTGCATGCGGGTGTTGGCGGTCAGCCGCGTGTGGTTGGCGATGAAGCTGGCGTTCGATGTCTCGGCCAGCCGTGCCTCCACCACCGGGTGGCGGCCGCCTTCGATGTCGATGCAGGGCTCGGGCGCAAACTGGGGCGCGCACCAGTTCAGCGTGAGCGAGCGCTCGGCCAGCGTGCACAGCACATCGAGCGCGGCCAGGGCCTGCGCCAATTGCGTGAGGGCGGGCACATGGGGCTGCAACTGGTCCAGGATCTGCTCGTACAGCCATTTCTCGCGGGCCAGTGCCCGCTCGTTGGCCGACAGCGCCTTGTCTTCAAACGCCTTGAGTTCGGGCGTGATGAAGCGCTCGGCATTCTTCAGCGTCTGGCGGCGGCGGTAGTCGTCGGGCACGCGGTCCAGGTAGCTGCCCGTCACTTCAATATAGAAACCATGCACCTTGTTGAACTGCACGCGCAGGTTGGGGATGCCGGTGCGTGCCTTCTCGCGCGTTTCCAGCTCCAGCAAAAAGCTGTCGCAGTTGGTCTGGATGGCGCGCAGCTCGTCCAGCTCGGTGTCGAAGCCGCCAGCGATCACGCCGCCATCGCGCACCAGGGCGGCGGGCTCCTCGGCAATGGCGCGGCGCAGCAGGTCGGTGCAGCCCTCTGGCGGCTGCAGGTGGCTGAAAATTTGAGCCAAATAAGCCTCTGGCGCTTGTGCATTAAGCGCTAGCAGCTCTGATTTTTGTAGCGTTTTGCCCAGGCCCACCAGTTCGCGGGGGCGCACCTGGCGCAGCGCAACGCGGGCGGTGATGCGTTCCACATCGCTCACGCCCTTGAGCTCGCTGCGCAGTTGCACCCAGGGGCCTGACCCTCCACCCGCGCCCCCGGCGCCGCGCAGTGCGGTGGTGGCCGAGAGGCGGCGGCGGGCCTCGGTGCGCTCGCGCTGGGGCTCCAGCAGCCAGGTTTTGAGCAGGCGGCTGCCCATGCCTGTCATGCAGGTATCGAGCAGCGAGAACAGGGTGGGGGCGTCATCGCCGCGCAGGGTTTTGACCAGCTCCAGGTTGCGCCGCGTGGTGGCAGGCAGGTCGATGAGGTCGTCGCCCCGCTGCACCTGCACGGCGTGCACGTGCGTGAGCTGGCGGCCCTGGGTGTGTTCGGCGTACTGCAGCAGCCCGGCGGCGGCAGCATGGGCCTCGCCCAGTTCGTGCGCGCCCCAGGCCTGCAGGCTGGCCGCGCCCAGGTGCTCCAGCAGCTTGCGCTCGCCCAGGGCGCTGTCAAATTGCCAGTCGGGCCGCAGGCTCATGGGGCAGGTGAAGACGCCGCCCTGGCGCATCACCTGCAGTTGCTGTTCAAAGCGCTCGGTCACGCCCGCGCTGTAGATCACCTCGCTCGGGGCCACACGGCCCAGCCACTGGGCCAGCTCGTCCTGGGTGCATTCGGCCAAGTGCACGCGGCCTTGCGTCACGCTCAGCCACGCCAGGCCGCAGCGCGCACGCGGGCCCTGGTGCACGGCCAGCAGCATGGATTCGGTTTTGTCGGACAGCAGCTCGGTGTCCGTCAGCGTGCCGGGGGTGACCACGCGCACCACCTTGCGCTCTACCGGGCCCTTGGCGGCGCCCACTTCACCCACCTGCTCGGCAATGGCGACGGATTCGCCCATCTTGATAAGGCGCGCCAGGTAGTTTTCAAGCGCGTGAAAGGGCACCCCCGCCATCACCACCGGCTGCCCGCCCGACTGGCCGCGCTGGGTCAGGGTGATGTCGAGCAGACGGGCCGCCTTCTCGGCGTCTTGCCAAAACACCTCGTAAAAGTCGCCCATGCGGTAGAACAGCAGGGTGTCCGGGTACGCGGCTTTGAGGCCGAGGTACTGCTGCATCATGGGGGTGTGGTGTTCTAGCGTCTCGGACATGCGTGCTAAAAGTGGCTGAAAGGGGCGGTTTGGCAGGGGGCTGCGGCAATGAGGCGTGGACTGTAGCAGGGTACAGAAGGGGGCGAGCTTGAGAAATCTCTGCCGCTTTGTTTCGATTTGCTGTTACCTTTTGACATACTGTCATCATTGCGGCGGCAATCGTCACCCATCGCCAGGTTCGGCCCTTCATTTTTCAGAGACTCCAGAGCGATCGTGATTTCTTCCGAACTGCTGACAGATCTTCTCTACCCCGAGGGCGACAGCCTGATGGGGCCCCAGGCGCATGGGCGGCTGCAAGCGCTGCTGGATGTGGTGCCTGTGGCGCTGCTGGAGTTTCGCCTGGAGGAAGACCACCTCTACCTGTGGGCGGCCAACGCCGCTGCCCGCCGCATGCCGGGCCTGGGCGCGGTGCGCGAGGAAGGCGTGGTGGCCGAGGTCGTTTTTGATTTGCTCGCCGGCACCTCGCTGGTGGACCAGCTGTGCGCCGTGGCGCGCCTGGGCGTGCCGCTGGACTGCCGCCAGGTGGTGCGCGAGGGCACGCGGGTGCAGCTGGCGTGGGACTTGTCGGCCCGGCGCGTGGCCGACCACTGCATTGTGGTGAGCGTGCGCGACGCCTCCGAGGCCGAAAACCTGCGCGTGGCCCTGGCGAGCGCCGAGGCGGCCCTGGACGATGCCCGCCGTGATCTGCACGAGCAGACCGAAGTCTTCAACACCATGGAAAGCCTGGCGCACGCAGGGCACTGGCGCCGCATCGAGGACCCGGGCGAGACGGTGCTGCTGTGGTCCCCCGGCCTGTGTGACATTGCCGGGTTTGAGCGCCAGGAGTGGCTCAGCACCGAGCGGGCGGTCAGCGGCATTCCTGCAGAAGACCGCCTGATTTACGACAAGGCCTGCCGACTGGGTGATGGCTCGGACATGGAATACCGCTGGCAGCGCCCCGATGGCGAGGTGCGCTGGATGCGTTCGCGTGTGCGGCATTCGCTGTCGCGCGATGGCATGTCGGTGCAGATGGGGGTGGTGCAGGACGTGACGGACGAACACCGTGCCGCCGAGCAACTGCGTGAGCAACTGCTCTTCATCCAGCGCATTGCCAGCCGCATCCCGGGGTTCATCTACCAGTACCGGCTGCATGCTGATGGCTCCACGGCCAGCGTGCAGTACATCAGCGATGCCGTGCGCCAGTTTCTGGGTGTCACCCCCAGCGATGTGGCGCGGGACCATGGCCTGTTGCTCAAGCATGTGGTGCCTGAGGATGCGCCACAGCTGCGCCGCTCGGCCCTGGTGTCGGTGCGCCGCATGGTGCCCTGGCAGTGCGAATACCGCGTCAACACGCCCGAGGGCGACGTGCGCTGGCACATGACCAGCGCCGTGCCCCACAAGGAGCCTGATGGCACGGTGCTGTCGCATGGCTTCACCATGGACATCACAGACCGCAAGCGAGCAGAGCAAGAGATAGAGCGCCTGGCGTTCTACGACGCCCTGACAGGCCTGCCCAACCGGCGCCTGCTGCTGGACCGGCTGCAACGCTCCATCGCCGCAGGCCAGCGCACCAAAGCCCAAGGCGCGCTGCTGTTCATCGACCTGGATAACTTCAAAGACTTGAACGACACCCTGGGCCACGACATGGGCGACCAGCTTTTGTCGCAAGTGGCCGCGCGATTGGTGGGCAGCGTGCGCGAAGCCGACACCGTCTCACGCTTTGGGGGCGACGAATTCGTGGTCATGCTGGAAAACCTCAGCGCCGACCTGCACGAAGCCGCCACCCAGGCAGAAATCGTGGCTGACAAACTCCTGGCCAGCCTGAACGAACCCTTTGCGCTGGACGGAGGCCAACACTACAGCACCCCCAGCATCGGCATCACCCTGTACGGAGAACAACGCCTGACGGTCGACGAACTGCTCAAACGCGCAGACCTGGCCATGTACCAGGCCAAAGCCGCAGGACGCAACACCCAACGCTTCTTTGACCCCGACATGCAAGCGGCGGTGAACGCCCGCTCCAACCTGGAAGCCGACCTGCGCCAAGGCCTGGCACGGGGCGAACTCATGGTGCACTACCAACCCGTGGTGGACCACGACGGCAAACTCGTGGGAGCAGAAGCCCTGGCACGCTGGCGCCACCCCCAGCGCGGCATGATCAGCCCGGCAGACTTCATCCCCCTGGCAGAACAAACCGGCCTCATCCTGCCGCTGGGGCAAACCGTACTGCACACCGCCTGCAGCCAACTGGCCACCTGGGCGCAAAACCCGGCCACAGCGCACCTGACCCTGTCCGTGAACGTCAGCGCCCGGCAATTCAGACAAGCAGGCTTCGTGGCCCAAGTGCTGGGCACCTTGAAAGACTGCCAGGCCGACCCGCACCGACTCAAACTCGAACTCACGGAAAGCCTGCTGCTGGGAGACATAGAAGACACGATAGAGCGCATGGAGCAACTCAAGAAAGAAGGAGTGGGCTTTGCGCTGGACGACTTTGGCACGGGGTACTCGAGCTTGAGCTACCTCAAGCGGCTGCCGCTGGACCAGGTGAAGATAGACCAGAGCTTTGTGAGGGACGTGCTGAGCGACCCGAACGACGCGGCGATTGTGAGGACGATCCTGGCGCTGGCCAAGAGCCTGGACCTGGAGGTGGTGGCCGAGGGGGTGGAGACGGCGGGGCAGCTGGGGTTTTTGAGGCTGCACGGGTGCGAGGGGTTCCAGGGGTATCTGTTTGGCAGGCCTGTGCCTGTGGAAGAGATGGATGCGTTTTTGTACCCGCACCAGTAGCGCCGTGGTGGCGAGCGCGTGAGGCGGCAGCGCCACTTGGCGCAGGCGGGGTGCTGCGGGCGTGCAGGCAGGGCCCATTCAGCGGCGAAATATCTCAATCGATAGCGCGTGGGTGCGTTCAGTCTTTAGGGAGTGAGTGATGCGCGATAAGTCATTTGGGTCAGACCGTGGGGTGCGCAGCCGGGGTGCTGCGTTGCGCTGGGCATGAAGCGGGCAGGTGGTGGCGTGGGCGTGTTTGTGGACAAGGTTTTGGACCGCAACGCCCAGGGCTTCAGGGCGGTAGCCGTCGTGGCCGTGGCCGCATTGCTGGCGGCCTGGCTCACGGTGGAGCTGTTTGCCTACTGGCGAGGGGTGGACCGCAACGAAGACCGCCAGACCAAACTGCAGCAAGCGACCGATTTGCTTAACAACCAGGCCATGGGCTCCGGCATGTCGGGGGCTGTGTCGTTGCTGGGGCTGAGTGAGCCTTTGCTCAAGGACATGGCCCGGGGCGTGCTTGCGCCGGACTATCCGCAGGCGCTGGCCCGCCTGAGCGTGGCCCGCGAGCGGTTTCTGGTGCAAGGCGTGTACGTGATGTCGGCCGACGGCACCGTGGTGGCCCACGAGACCGCCGGGCCGCGCTCCACGGGCATCAATCTGGCCTATCGCCCTTACTTTCAGCAAGCCATCCAGGGTGGGGTGAGTGTGTACCCCGCCATTGGCACCAACTCGCAGGAGCGTGGCCTGTACTACGCCGCCCCGCTGTACGAGATGGATTCGCCGTCGGGCGCCATCATCGGCGTGGTGATGTTCAAGGTGGGTTTTGAGTCGTTTGACAGCCTGCTGGCGCGCATTGGCATGCCCGCTTTGCTGCTGTCGCCGCAGGGGGTGGCGTTTTCGTCCACGCGACCCGAGTGGCTGTTTGCCGTGGCGCCACCCCTCACGCAGGCCCGCATCGACAGCATCCGCGCGTCGCGGCAGTTTGGGCGGCATTTTGACAAGGGCGTGGCCTCTGCACTCCCCTTCAGCCCCGAGGCCACGCAGGTCGTGCTCAACGGGGTGCCCCATGCCATCGCGCACCGCAGCATCGATCTGCACGACCCGGGTGGGCAGTGGCAACTGGTGCTGCTGGACGATGTGAGTGCTTTGATGCCCTGGTCGCAGCGCTTGCAGGTGGGGGCCGTGGCGTTTGTGCTGTTTGCGCTGCTGGGCTGGTTGCTGCTGGATTTGCTGCGCAGCCGCGCGCAAGTGGCGGCTGCGCTGGAGCGCTTCAGGGTGCTGGGGGCTGCGCTGGAGAGCAGCCCGGTGGCGGTGGTGATCACCGATGGCGATGGGCGTATTGAATGGGTCAACCCCCAGTACGAGCGCAACACCGGCTACACGCTGGAGGAGGTGCGAGGGGGCAAGCCGTCGATCGTGGCCAGCGGCCAGACGCCCGCCGCAACCTACCAGTCCATGTGGGCCACGTTGCTCTCGGGGCAGTCCTGGCAAGGCAATTTTGTCAACCAGCGCCGGGACGGCAGCATCTACCACGACGAGGCGACCCTGTCGCCCGTGTTCGATGCGCGGGGCAAGCGCATTGCGATCGTGGGCCTGCACGAAGAAGTGTCGGAGCGCATGCGCTCGCAGGCCGAGTTGCAGCGCCGCGAGCGCCTGCTCAATGAGCTGCTGGAGCAGCAAACCGCCATTTTTGACAATGCCCCGCCCATCGTGCTGATTTGCGATGGGCAGCTGCGCCAGTTCAACCCCGCGTTTGTGGCCCTCATGGGCGAAACCTCGTCGCAGCTGCTGGGGCGCTATGCGGCGTTTTTGTTTGGTGGCGATGTGCCCTATGAGGCCTTCCGTGCCAAGGGCATGCCGGGGCTGGAGCCCGATGAGGCGGTGCGTGAGACGGCCTTGTTGTATCGGCCCGATGGCAGCAGCTTCCATGCGCGGCTGTCAGGGCGTAGGCTGCAGATGGAGGGGTTTGCCAATGCCTCGCTGTGGGTGATCGAGGACGTGACCGAGGCACGCCAGGCCGAGGTGGCGCTGCGCGAAATCCATGAGCGGCTGGAGCTGGCGCAGGAGGCTGGCAAGATCGGTGTCTTTGACGTGGACTTGGTCAGTGGCCGCATCCTGTGGTCTTCCAAGCTGGCGGCGATGATGGGCTTTGCCCCCGACTCGCAGCCCCAGTCGCGCGAGGATTGGCTGGCCTGCCTGCACCCGCAGGACCGTGACCGCGCCCGCGAATACTTCGATGCCAGCATCCATGGCACGCAAGACCATTTGCGTGACTCCTGGCGCATCGTGCGGCCCGACGGGGAGGTGCGCTGGTTCCTGGAGGCCGCCCGCATCTTCCGCGATGAGCAGGGGCGCGCCGTGCGCGTGGTGGGCGTGAATGTCGATATCCACGACCAAAAGCAGTTGGAGGCCCAGGTGGCTGCGCAGCTGGACTTCCAGCAGGCGTTGATCGACGCCATCCCCGTGCCCTTGTTCTACAAAGGGGCCGATGGCCGCTACATCGGCTTCAACCGCGCCTATGAGCAGGCGTTTGGTGTGCAGCGCGCCGAATTCATCGGCAAAACCGTTTACGACCTGGGCTTTTTGCCCGATGAGTTGCGCTCGCAGTTTGACCAGGATGCTGCACAGGCCTTGGACGGCGTGCGGGCGGTGCACAAAGAGGTGGACCTGCCTTATGCCGATGGCCAGATGCACCACACCCTGTTCTGGCTGCACGGCTTTTTGAGGCCGGACGGGTCTGCGGGCGGTGCGATAGGTACGTTTGTCGACATCACCGAGCGCAAGTTGGCAGAGCAAAGCCTGCTGCGCGCCAAAGACCTGGCCGAGGAGTCGACGGCGCTCAAGTCCAATTTTCTGGCCAACATGAGCCATGAAATCCGCACCCCGATGAACGCCATCATCGGCATGTCGCACCTGGCACTCAAATCGGGCCTGAACCCGCGCCAGCACGACTATGTGAGCAAGATCCAGCAGGCCGGCCAGCATCTGCTGGGGGTCATCAACGACATCCTGGATTTTTCAAAGATCGAGGCGGGCAAGCTGTCGGTGGAAAAGCAGCCCTTTGTGCTGGACCGATTGCTCGAGAGCGTGGCCGATGTGGTGGGCTACAAGGCGGGCGTCAAGGGCCTGGAGCTGGTGTGCGATGTGGCCAGCGATGTGCCGCCCAATCTGGTGGGGGATGCGTTGCGATTGGGGCAGATCCTCATCAATTACGCCAACAACGCCATCAAGTTCACCGACAAGGGCGAGATCAGCATTGTGGTGCGTCTGCTGGAGCAAAGTGCCCAGCGCGTCATGCTCAGATTTGAGGTGCGCGACACCGGCATCGGGCTGACGCCGGAGCAGATTGCGCGCCTGTTCCAGAGCTTTCAGCAGGCCGACACCTCCACCACGCGCCGCTACGGCGGCACGGGGCTGGGGCTGGCCATCTGCAAGAGCCTGGCGGAGCTGATGGGGGGCGAGGTGGGGGTGCGCAGCGAGTTTGGGCGGGGTTCCACCTTCTGGATCACGCTGCCGCTGGAGCGGGGTGCGCCGGCTCGGGTGCTGCAGCCCCCGGCCGACCTGCGCGGGCGGCGCGTGCTGGTGGTGGACGACAACCACACTGCGGCCACCGTGCTGTCTGACATGTTGATGGCCATGGGCTTTGAAGTGGACCAGGTCTACTCGGGCCTGGAGGCCTTGCAGACGCTGCGCGAATCCATGGACAAGCAGCGCCCTTATGGCCTGCTGTTGCTGGACTGGCACATGCCGGGCATGGACGGCGTGGAGCTGGCCAGGCACATCCGCAGCCTGGGCATGCCCCAGGTGCCGCAGATGCTCATGGTCACGGCCTATGGCCGCGAGGATGTGATGCGCGCAGCACGCGCCGAGGGCATCGAGACGGTGTTAATCAAGCCCGTCAATGCTTCGCTGTTGTTTGACACCTTGATGCAGCCCCTGGACGGTGCAAGCCACCTGCGCGTACCTGCCGTGGCACCGGCGGTGGAGGTGTTGCCCCTCGCTGTGCGCGGCGCCCGCGTGCTGCTGGTGGAGGACAACGAACTCAACCAGATTGTTGCGGTGGAGTTGCTGCGCGACGCGGGCTTTGTGGTGGATGTGGCGGACAACGGCAAGATGGCCTTGGACCAACTGGAACAAGCCAGCTACGACGCCGTGCTGATGGACATGCAGATGCCCGTGATGGACGGGGAAACCGCCACCCGGCAACTGCGCCAGGACCCGCGTTACCGTGATCTGCCCATCATCGCCATGACGGCCAACGCCATGGAGTCCGATCGGCAACGCTGCTTTGCTGCGGGCATGAACGACCATGTGGCCAAACCCATTGAGCCAGCCGCGCTGTGGGCCGCGCTGTCGCGCTGGATCCGCCCGCGCCCCGGTCTGGGGGCGCAGGCTGTGCAGGCGCCCGCGCTGTCGCAGCCCCTGGTGGTGCCTGCCGCGCCGGTGCCCCGCCTGGTGGGGTGGCCGCCGGTGGTGCTGGGGCTCAATACCACCCTGGGGTTGCAGCGCGCCCTGGGCAAGCCTGCGCTGTATGCCGACATGCTGACCCGCTTTGTGCAGGCGCAGTCGTCGGTGGTGTCTCAGATCGATGCGGCCATTGCGGGCGGCGACCGTGCGCTGGCCGAACGGCTGGCGCACACGCTGCGCTCGGTGGCGGCCAACATCGGGGCGCAGGAAGCCTCAGAGCATGCGCGTGCGCTGGAGCAGGCTCTGCGCAACCCGCTGGTGGACCGTTCGACCCCCCAGTTGATTCCGCTGCTGGGTGCGCTGGCGGCGTCCATGGAACCGTTGGTGGCAGGCTTGCAAGCATGGGTGCGGCAGTCTGAACTGGCGCAGGTCTCGCCTGTGCCTGTGGCGCCAGCGCCCACCCCAGAGGTGGCCGTGGCATCGCCTGACGACGCCTTGGCGCAGTTGCGTCAACTGCTGGAGCGTGATGACCCGGCGGCCACCGAGTTTTTGCAACACAATGCAACTATGCTTCAGGCCGTGCTGGGCGAAAGCTTTGCGGTGGTGCAGGCGCAGGTTCGCAACTTTGATTTCGAACTGGCCCTGGAGCAGATGCCCGAGCGGCGGGAGGGCGATCCCCAGGATCGCCCCATTGGTGGCCAGGATCTCTGAACGGTGTACTTCGCAGGAATGCCCATGGAACAAGCGCCCTTTGTCGTGAATTCTTCCACCCTGGTGGACAAGCACATCGCCACCGTGCTGGTGGTGGACGACACGCCCGAGAACCTCACGCTCATGGGGACCTTGCTGCGCGATCACTTCATGGTGAAGGTGGCCAACAACGGCGAGAAGGCCCTCAAGATTGCGCTGTCGGGCACGCCTCCGGACTTGGTGCTGCTGGACATCATGATGCCCGAGGTCGATGGCTACGAGGTGTGCCGCCGCCTCAAGGCCAATGCGGCCACCCGAGACATCCCCGTGATTTTTCTGACCGCCCGCTCAGACCCCGACGATGAGCGCATGGGCCTGGCCCTGGGGCTGTGGACTACATCACCAAGCCCATCAGCCCGCCCATTTTGCTGGCCCGTGTCAACACCCACCTGGCGCTGAAGGCCACGGCCGATTTTTTGCGCGACAAAAGCGCCTACCTGGAGCGCGAAGTGGCTTTGCGCACCCTGGAGGTGCAGGCCATCCAGGACGTGACCATCATGGCCATGACGTCGCTGGCGGAGACGCGCGACAACGAAACCGGCAACCACATCCGCCGCACCCAGCTGTATGTGAAAACGCTGGCCGAGCGCTTGCGCAACCATCCGCGCTTTGAGTCGGTGCTGACCGAGCGCATGATCGAGCTGCTCTACAAATCGGCGCCGCTGCACGACATTGGCAAGATCGGCATCCCGGACAGTATCTTGCTCAAGCCTGGCAAGCTCACGGTGGACGAGTTTGAGGTCATGAAGACCCACACCACCCTGGGGCGCAACGCGATCGAAGACGCCGAGCGGCGGCTGGGCATGCGGGTGGCGTTTTTGAGCGTGTCCAAGGAAATTGCCTACAGCCACCAGGAAAAGTGGGACGGCAGTGGCTACCCGCTGGGGCTGGCGGGCGAGGATATTCCGGTGTCGGCCCGGCTCATGGCGGTGGCCGATGTGTATGACGCGCTCATCAACAAGCGCGTGTACAAGGTGGCCTTCTCGCACGAGCAGGCCTGCAGCACCATCCTCAAGGGCAAGGGCACCCACTTTGACCCGGACATGGTGGATGCCTTTGTGGACATTGCGGAAGACTTCCGCAGCATCGCACTCAAGTACCCCGATCCTGAATGAACAACGGGGCCCTGAAGGGCCCGTGTGGTGCTGTCTTGCGATGGCTTGGGGCTTGCTGCACGGAGTTAACCGCGCAGCAGCCTGGGCTGGCGATCAGAAGGGTGCGTCGCCTGTGGCCGATGCATTGCTTGGTGCGGCTGTTTCGTTCGCTGGGGTTGCCGCGTCTGCCGTTTCTTCCTCTGCAGCCTGGCGTACCGCGGCCTTGTCGCCTGCGCCTGCAAACTTGCTGTATTTGCCCAGGATGGGAACGAGCTGGCCGTAGATGCGTGGGTTGCCCGCCATGCATTCGCGCTGTTCCATGAAGTCGGCTTCGCCCGTGAAGTTGCCGATCAGGCCACCGGCTTCGGTCACCAGCAGCGAGCCCGCAGCCACGTCCCAGATCGACAGGCCAGTTTCAAAGAATCCATCGGTAAAGCCCGCAGCCACGTAAGCCAGGTCGAGCGCGGCAGCGCCGGGGCGGCGCAGGCCAGCTGTGCGTTGCATCACGTCGGCCATCATGTTCATGTAGCTCTTGAAGTTGTCGCCCGGGCGGAAGGGGAAGCCGGTGGAGATCAGGCAGTCCTTGAGCTGGGTGCGCTTGCTCACGCGGATGCGGCGCTCGTTCAGGTAGGCGCCACGGCCCTTGGTGGCGGTGAACAGGTCGTTGCGGGTGGGGTCGTACACCACGGCTTGCTCGACCTTGCCCTTGACGGTGAGCGCAATGCTCACGCAGTACACAGGAAAGCCATGGATGAAGTTGGTGGTGCCGTCCAGCGGGTCAATCACCCAGACGAAGTCCGAATCTTTGGCGCCGTACTCTTTGCCCGACTCTTCAGCCAGGATGCCGTGGCCAGGGTAGGCCGTGAGCAGGGTTTCGATGATGATTTTCTCGGACGCATGATCCACTTCGGTCACAAAGTCGTTGATCTGCTTTTGCGAGATACGCACGGATTCCACGTCCAGGGCCGCGCGGTTGATGATGGCGCCGGCGGCGCGTGCAGCCTTGATGGCCACGTTGAGCATGGGGTGCAGATTTGACGACATAGATTGTGGTGGTGAGCAAGGCTTCGGACCGCGTTGCGCGATGCAAATGTCTTGCGGATCATGAGCGGTGATCGCAGCCGGGCGATGCGGGCAGCGACAATAAGCCTTCTATTTTAACTGCACCGCCGGATTTTTACCTAGCAGCCCGTTCATGAAGACCCGTTTTGTCCTGATCAACACCAGCCATGCTGGCAATGTGGGCGCCGCCGCCCGCGCCATGAAAGTCATGGGTTTTGACGACCTGTTGCTGGTGGCGCCGCGCTGGCCCAATGTGCTGCGCAAGGAAGAAACCATCCAGCGCGCCAGCGGTGCACTGGATGTGCTGGAGAAGGCGCGCATCGTGGCGACGCTGGACGAAGC
Source organism: Acidovorax sp. 1608163 (assembly GCF_003669015.1). NCBI lineage: Bacteria > Pseudomonadati > Pseudomonadota > Betaproteobacteria > Burkholderiales > Comamonadaceae > Acidovorax > Acidovorax sp. 1608163. The sequence continues at coordinate 2,907,727 of NZ_CP033069.1, read as the reverse complement.
CCTGGAGGGCATCAGCCACCTGTGCGCCACCGCCATGACCCCGCGCGACTTTGGCCCTCCCACGGTGGAGCCCCGTGCGCACTTTGAGATGCTATTGAAACAAGAGCGCCTTGCGCTGGATACACAAGCCTTGCAGCCTGAAAATGCTTCAATCGCAGTGGCCGGTGAGGCCGACGGCGGCAGCCCAGCCCCAGCGGGCGCGCACACCGGTGTGGCGTTCCTGTTTGGCTCCGAGCGTTTTGGCATGACCAACGAAGACGTGTACCGCTGCCACGCGGCGCTCTCCATTCCCACCAATCCGGGCTTTGGCTCGCTCAATCTGGGCGCAGCCATCCAGGTCATTGCCTACGATTGGCGCCAGGCGCTGGGCGGCTTTGCGGTGCAAGACGCGACGCCTGCCCGCGTGCAAGCCGACGCGGCCCAGGTGGCGGGCATGCTGGCCCACTGGGAGCAGGCACTGACGGGCATCGGCTTTCTGGACCCCGCTGCGCCCAAGAAGCTCATGCCCCGCCTGAACCAGCTTTTCAACCGCGCGCAACTCAGCCCCGAAGAAATCCACATCCTGCGTGGTGTCGCCAAAGCCATGCTCGAAGCCGCCCAGGCAAAGCGCTAGACTGCATTTCCATATTCCAAAAACAAGCCCAACATGTTTGCCCGCCTGCGCTCCGACATCCAGTGCATCCTTGACCGTGACCCTGCAGCGCGCAGTACCTGGGAGGTCATCACCTGTTACCCCGGCCTGCACGCCGTGTGGCTGCACCGGCCTGCGCATTGGTGCTGGGGGCATGGGCTCAAGTGGCTGGGGCGTTTCATCTCGCACTTTGCGCGCTGGTTCACGGGCATTGAGATCCACCCCGGCGCCAAGCTTGGCGAGCGCGTGTTCTTCGACCACGCCATGGGCGTGGTGGTGGGCGAGACGGCCGAGATTGGCGACGGCTGCACCATCTACCAGGGTGTGACGCTGGGGGGTACCTCGCTGTACAAAGGCGCCAAGCGCCACCCCACGCTGGGCAAAGACGTGGTGGTGAGCGCGGGGGCCAAGGTGCTGGGTGGCTTTGAGGTGGGCGATGGCGCCAAGATCGGCAGCAACGCCGTGGTCATCAAGCCCGTGCCTGCTGGCGCCACGGCGGTGGGTATTCCGGCGCGCATCATCCCCTCCAAAGAGGGCCAAAGCGCCGATGTGACCGAACCCCAGCAGCAGCGCAAGTTCACGGCCTACGGCATCACGCAGGAGGACGACCCGCTGTCGCAGGCCATGCGTGGGCTGATCGACAACGCGTCGTCACAAGAGCACCAGATCGCCTTGCTCTGGCAGGCGATTGAGAAGCTGTCGGCCATGCAGAAGACGCAAGACTGCGTGCCTTGCGATGCGGCCCTCAAAGAGCAGTTTGAGGCGGGCAAGCTTACCGAGCTGGTGGGCAAGTAACGCTGCCGGGGTGCTACCCCGTGCCCGCGCAGCGGATGGCCCAGCAGTGCCAGACCTGGGCTGCGTCAGTTCTTGATGTACAGCGTGATGGCCGCGCGAGTGGATTCATCGGTCATGGGCACGCTCAGCCCCAGCTGAAACCCTCCACCGCTGCTGCTCAATATGCTGTAGCGCACCACGGCGCGCAACTCTACGGGTTTGCGGCCTGTGGGGGGGATGGGCAGCGACACCCGCACCGTGCACTCGGTGCGCGCAGGTAGGTTGACGGGGCAGAGCACGCTGATCCCACCTTCGCTGATGTCCATGGTTCGCACGGCCATGGGTGCGCGGCCTGCGATGAGCAACTCGGCCTGCACCCGCAGGATGCGCCGTTCGTGATTGCGGCGTTCGTCGTTCGAGGGAAGGGGGAGGGCGGCGGTCATTCGGTCAACAGGTACTCAAGGCGCATGCCCGGGCTTGCAGTGCGCCGGGCTGCGGCCCTTCAGGCAGTCTGGGGGCGTTGGGCGTTTTTAGGGCGAAAGGCTTTGCAGACTTCGTCCCGCGTTTCCATGTAGGGGCCGCCAATCAGGTCAACGCAGTACGGCACGGCGGCAAAGATGCCCGGCACGATCTGTGTACCTTCGGTGTCCTTGAGGCCTTCCAGTGTCTCGGCAATCGCCTTGGGCTGGCCGGGCAGGTTGATGATGAGGCTTTGGCCCCGCACCACCGCCACCTGGCGCGAGAGGATGGCCGTGGGCACAAATTTCAGGCTGATCTGGCGCATCTGTTCGCCAAAGCCCGGCATCTCCTTGTGGGCCACGGCCAGGGTGGCCTCAGGGGTCACATCGCGCAGCGCAGGGCCCGTGCCGCCGGTGGTCAGCACCAGGCTGCAGCCTGCATCCACCAGCTCGATCAGCGTGGTGCTGATGGTGTCCTGCTCGTCGGGGATAAGGCGGGCCTCGAAGTGGATGGGGTTGCGCAGCGCGCGCCCCAGCCAGTCTTGCAAGGCGGGCAGGCCCTTGTCTTCATAAACCCCCGTGCTGGCACGGTCGCTGATGGAGACGATGCCGATTTTCACGGCGTCATGGCCAGGGTTCGCTGCTTCACTCATCGCCGTCAGCCCCGGTGTCGGCCGCATCTTCGCGCTCCAGCCCGGTGCCGCCCAGGTGCTCGCGCACCAGCTGGAACAGCTCGCGGTAGGCGCGGCCCTTGCGCGGCGCCAGGCCTTGTGACACCGCGGCCTTGTCGGCGGGCGGTGCATCCTTGCGGGCCTGGCGGATCAGGGCGCGCAGCTGCTGCGTGTCGGTGGTGGGGTGTTCGTCCATCCACAGGGGCAGGGTGGCGTCGTCAACAATCAGGCGGTCGCGCCACTGCTCGGCCAAGTGCAGCTGCAGTTTTTCAGAGGCCGAGCCCTTGTGCTGTTCTTCCAGCGCGGTGCGCGCTGCCTGCACCACCTCGGGCTCCAGCTTGCGCATGAGCTTGCCCACGTACTGCATCTGGCGGCGCTTGCCTTCAAAGTTGGTGATGCGCTTGGCCTCGGCCAGGGCATCCACCAGCTTGTCGGGCAGGCCCACGGCATCAAACAGGTCCGAGCGCAGGCTCAGCAGTTCTTTGCCCAGGTCTTGCAGTTCGTCGCTTTCGCGTTTGAGATCGGTGCGGCTGGCATCGGGCGTGCCTTTGAGTTCGGCCTTGAGCTGGATGTCCATTTCGCTGCCTTCGGCAACGAATTGGCCTCGCACAAAGTAGCCTTTTTTGGGTTTGCGTGACATGGGTGGGGGCAAAGAGAGAGGTGGCAGCGAGTGCGCCACAGTGGCAAGTATCATAGCCGCCGCTATGAATAAACCTTCTACCCGCGCGAAAAGCGCCCCGGCCGTTGCCAAGGCTTCCGCCTCCTCCCACGCACCCGCCAGCGGTTTCAGCTACAGCCGCCCGTTTTTTGAAGAGCTGGTAGACCGGGCCCTGGCCCACGCCAAGAAGCTGGGCGCCACCGATGCGGGGGCCGAGGCATCTGAAGGCTGCGGCCTCTCGGTCAGCGTGCGCAAGGGCGAGCTGGAGAACGTGGAGCGCAACCGCGACAAGTCACTGGGCGTGACGGTCTACCTCGGCCACCGCCGTGGCAACGCCAGCACCTCCGATTTTTCGACCAAGGCGATCGAGCAGACCGTACAGGCCGCTTATGACATCGCCCGCTTCACGGCCGAGGACCCCGTGGCCGGTTTGCCCGATGCGGCAGACATCGCCCCGCCCGATACCCACCGCGACCTGGATTTGTTCCACCCCTGGGCCATCACCAGCGAAGCCGCCGCCGAGATGGCCAAGGCTTGCGAGGCTGCCGCGCTCAAGACGCACCGCCGCATCACCAACAGCGAAGGCGCGGGCGTGTCGGCCCAGCAAAGCCATTTCTTCAGCGCCCACACACGCGGCTTTCGCGGTGGCTATGCCAGCTCGCGCCACAGTTTCTCGGTCGCTCCAATAGCCTCGCTGCCCGGCAAGAATGCCGAGATGCAGCGCGATGCCTGGTACAGCTCCATGCGCAACGCGGCCGACCTGGCCTCGCCCGAGGCCGTGGGCCGCTACGCCGCGCAGCGCGCCTTAAGCCGCCTAGGTAGCCGCAAGATCCCCACCACCCAATGCCCCGTGCTGTTTGAATCGACCCTGGCCGCAGGCCTGCTGGGCGGTTTTGTGCAGGCCGTGAGTGGTGGCTCGCTGTACCGCAAGAGCAGTTTCTTGCTCGACTCGCTGGGCAAGATGGTCTTCCCCAAGCACATCGACATCCTGGAAGACCCGTTTGTGATGGGCGGCAAGGGCAGCTCGCCGTTTGACGAAGAGGGCGTGCGCGTGGCGCCGCGCAAGGTGGTCAAGGGCGGGCGGGTGGAGGGCTATTTCCTCTCCAGCTACTCGGCCCGCAAGCTGGGCATGAAGACCACGGGCAACGCCGGTGGCTCGCACAACCTGCTGATGACCTCGCGCCTCACGCAAGCCAGCGACAACCTCGACGCCATGCTGCAAAAGCTGGGCACGGGCCTGTTTGTGGTCGAGCTGATGGGCCAGGGCGTCAACTACGTGACGGGCGACTATTCACGCGGCGCGAGCGGCTTTTGGGTGGAAAACGGCAAGATCGCCTTCCCCGTGCACGAGATCACCATTGCGGGCAACCTCAAGGACATGCTCAAGGGCATTGAAGCCGTGGGCGCCGATGCCTACAACTACGGAGCCAAGACGGTGGGCTCCATCCTGGTCAACCGCATGAAGGTGGCTGGCAGCTGATACGGGCGCTCACGCTCCACGCAAAAAGGCTCCTGGGTTCCAGGAGCCTTTTTTCTTGTGTGAGCCGTTTGTGGAGGCCCGATGTGCCTTGTGTGCAGCTAATTGCTCATATTTTGATAGCTGCTTGCGCTTGCTGAATAAGCGCTAGAGGCCATTTTCTTCTAATGACTCGCCTGAGGGCTTGCCAATCCTTCAATACCCTGCGCTGGGCTTGGCCGGTGCTGCCGCAGCCTGGGCCCCAGCAAACTGTCCGCGCAGCTTGCGCGCTGCATTGGCAAACATCAGCACATCCACCCCCACGGCCACAAAGGTGCAGCCCAGGTCCAGGTAGCGCTGGGCCAGCACGGGGTCAGAGGTCAGGGTGCCGGCGGCCTTACCGCTGGCGATGATGGTCTTCATGGCGCCCTCGATGGCGGCCTGCACCTCGGGGTGGCCTGGGTTACCTCGGTGGCCCATCGATGCAGCCAGGTCGGCCGGGCCGATGAATACGCCGTGCACCCCATCCACCGCGCAAATGGCTTCCAGATGGGTCAGTGCGGTCACGGTTTCGGCCTGCACCAGCAGGCAGACTTCGTCGTCGGCAATCGAGAGGTAGTCGCTGCGGCTGCTCCACATTGACGAGCGCCCCACCGCACTGCCCACGCCGCGAATGCCCAGCGGCGGGTACTGCGTGGCGGCCACAATGCCGCGCGCTTGCTCTGCCGTGTCCACCATGGGCACCAGCAGGGTTTTGACGCCGATGTCCAGCATTTGCTTGATGAGCGCGGTGTTGCCTTCCACCAGCCGCACGATGGGGTGCGAGGGGTGCGAGGCCACCGCCTGCAGCGCGCCCATGGTGCTGCGCAGGTCGTTGGGGGCGTGCTCGCCGTCAATCAGCAGCCAGTCGTAGCCCGTGGTGGCAGCGGCTTCGGCCAGGTACGGGTCGGCCATCGACAGCCACAGGCCAATTTGCGGGCGGCGCTCGGCCAGGGCGGTTTTGAAGGGGTTGTGGGCTGGCATGGTGTGTGGGATGAAAGGGGCTTGGAGCCTGTGCTGTCAGTGCGGGTGGCTCGGAAGGGGTTGGGTCTTTGCTCTTGGGATTGTCACGCCACCCGGTGCTGCGCGGGCGCGCCTGGGCCGGTGAGGTGGTCCACGATGTTTTGGGCGGTGATGGTGGACACCCTCAGCGATGCCCCTTGGGTCACGCCGGCCACATGCGGCGTTAGCAAGGCGTTGGGCAATTGGGCCAGCGGGTGGCCAGCGGGCAGGGGCTCGGTGTCGAACGTGTCCAGGCCTGCGCCGTCGAGGTGGCCGGTTTGCAGGGCATTGATCAACGCGGCTTCGTTCACTACCGGGCCGCGCGCAGTGTTGATGAGGATGCTGCCCTTGGGCAGCAATGCAAGCTCTGCAGCCCCGATGAGGTTGCGTGTGCTGTCGGTCAGCGGGCAGTGCAGGCTCAGGATGTTCACCTGGGGCAGAAACTGGTGCAGGTCGGGCTCGGTCGCAAAGCCGTCGGCCTGGCCGTGGGGGCGCAGCACCAGCACGCGGGCTCCCAGCGCGGCGGCCAGTTGCGCCGTGCCTTTGCCAATGGCGCCGTAGCCAATGATGCCCACCGTGGCATCGCGAAAATCGCGCCCCTGCCAGGTGCTGGGGGCCCACTGGCCCGCGCGCACCATGCGGTCCAGCAGTGGCAGCTGGCGCGTCAGGGCCAGCATCAGCGCCACCGCATGCTCGGCTACCGCGCGGGCGTTGGCACCGGGGGCCACGGCCACGGCCACGCCGCGTGCGCGGGCGGCGTCCAGGTCAATGCCGTCCACCCCGGCGCCGTTTTTGGCCACCAGGCGCAGGGCAGGGGCTGCCTGCAGCACCCGCTCGCTCACGGGCTTGATGCCGCGCACCAGCAGCACCTGGGCGCCGGTCTCGGCCAGCCGTGCGATCAGGTGGTCTTCGGTGATGGGTTCGGCCATGAAGTGGATCTGGCCGCCTGCGGCATGCACCAGCGCCTGGGCTTCAGGCGCCCAGTGCGCGGCGGTAACGAGGACGTGAAAGGGGTTTGGGCTCATGTGGTGGGTGTTGGGTTCATGCTGTCGATTCGGCCTCTTTGCGCTTGAAATATCCGTTCAGGCTGAGCTTGTCGAGGCCTTGCGCAGTGCTTCGACAAGCTCGGCGTGAACGGTTCAAGTGAGTTCAAGCCCAAGCAACAGTTTCAGGGTTGTTGTGTAGCCCAGTCGGGCTGCAGGCGCACGTGGCGGATGTGCTGGCGGAACACGGTGTAGGCCAGGTGCAGCGTGCCATCGGCATCCTGGCGCAGCGAGGGGTAGGAGTACTCGCGGTTGCGGCCTTGCTCGGAGTCGTTGCTCATGCACCAGCCGTCGCCCACTTCCAGGTTGCGCTGCCAGGGCCAGGTCAGGCCGTCGTCGGCCGACAGCGCCAGCGTCATGGGTGCGCGCGGTGCGCCCCAGAAGGCTTTGCGGGCAGCGGGGGCGGCCACGGTGGCACCCTGGGCGCCTTCGCCGGTGTCTTCCAGCTCGTCGTACAGCGACTCGCGCCGCTCGGAGGCATTGGCGGCGCTGCTGGCGTTGAAGATCATGGCCAGGCGCCCGTCGGCCAGGCGCAGGGCCTGCACCGACGAGTTGTTGTTGGGCAGCACGGTGGGCTGGGGTGTTTGCCAGGTCAGGCCGCCGTCGTCGCTTTGGGTGCGGTAGATGTGGTCGGCCCAGCGGCTGCGAAAGAACGCCAGCAGGCTTTGGCCATTGGCCGCAGGCACGATGTTCATGTGCACGCAGCCCAGGCTGCCGGGCACGCTGATGCGCTGCCAGGTGCGGCCTTGGTCGGTGGAGCGCAGCACGCCGCTGTCGTCATGGCTGCCATCCCAGGGCTGGCCTGCTTCAGCGCGGCAATAAAACACGGGCAGCAGCCAGCTGCCATCGTGGTGCACATGGATGGGCTGGCGCACAAAAGTGCCTGCGGGGGCATCGGCCAGGGTCTCGGTGGCCGACCAGGTCTGGCCGTGGTCGGCAGAGCGGCGCACGCGCACCACGGCAGTGTTCTGGTGGCCCGAGAGCTGGGCGGTGTGCAGCAGCCACAGCGTGCCATCGGGCGCCGGGAAGAGGATGGGGTTTTGCTCAGACCGCTCTGTGTCGTGCGACAGCTGCACGGGCTCGGACCACTGCTGGGCCCCGGGCGCCAAGCGCGACATGAAGACCGAAATGTCCGAGCGCCCCTCCATCGAGCCGCCAAACCACACGCAGGCCAGGGCGCCATCGCCCAGCACCATCAAATTGGCAGCGTGGGCTTGAACGCGGGGAGAGGGCAGGTCGGCCACCTGGCGGGTGGCGTCATCGGGGTGCTGTTGCAGCAGGCCGTCGGGCATGGGGGTCTCCAAAGGGGCAAGGGGGTGTCTTGGTGGCCTGCGTTGCCGCAGGCGGTCCCTCCCGGCGTTGAAGGGCCGGGAGGGCGTGGTCGTCAGTCGGCCTTGATCTTGGCGGTCTTGATCAGGTTGCCCACGCGCTGGTATTCCGCGGGCAAGAAGGAGCGCAGCTCGTTGGCGTTGCCATTGCCCACCGACACACCCAGCTCGCCCAGCTTGCTGGCCACTTCAGGCAGCTTGAGGGTTTTGGCCAGCGCGGCAGAGAGCTTGGCGCTCACGTCGGCCGGGGTCTTGGCGGGCGCAAACAGGGCGTACCAGGCCGAGAACTCGAACTGGGGGTAGCCCAGCTCGGCCAGGGTGGGCACGTCCGGCAGATCGGGCAGGCGCTTGGCACTGCCCACGGCCAGCGCACGCACCTTGCCACCGCGCAGCAGGGGCATGGAGTTGGTGGCGGTGTCAAAAATCACCGGCACGCGGCCACCGATCAAATCGATGATGTGTGCGTTGCCACCCTTGTAGGGGATGTGGGTCATGTTGACCTTGGCAATCGACAGGAACAGCTCGCCTGCCAAATGCAGGGGCGAGCCATTGCCCGACGAGCCATACATGATGGCTTGCGGGTCTTTGCGGGCGGCATCCACCACGTCTTTGAGCGTCTTGTAGGGCGAGTCGGTGGCGGTGATCACGATGATGGGCGCGCTGCCGATCATGCCGATGGGCTCGAAGTCCTTGAGCGGGTCGTAGTCGGCCTTGAGCAAGTTGGGGCTGGCCGCGTGGGTGGCCAGGCCGCCCACCAGCAGGGTGTAGCCGTCGGCCGGGGCGCGCGCCACAATGCCGGCGCCCAGCAGGGCCCCCGCGCCGGGCTTGTTGTCCACCACGGTTGCCGTGCCCAGGGCATCGCCCATCTTCTGCCCGATCAGGCGGCCCAGCATGTCGTTGGCACCCCCGGCAGGGTAGGGCACCACCATGGTGATGGGCTTGCTCGGGAAGGCCGCTGGTTGCGCGTGTGCCAGGGGCATGGCGCCCGCCAGTGCCATGCCTGCCAGTGTGGCCAGCAGGGGTCTGCGGGTGATGTGTTTGGCGTGTTGTTGAATGCTCATGGTCTTGTCTCCTTTGGTTGTGAATGGTTCTAGTGACCTTTTTGCCGTCTGCCCTGTGGGTTATCAGACGGATTGTTTTGGGGGCTGCGATGCCTCAGTCCAGCAGCCCCTGACAAACATACTTGGTGTGCAGGTAATCGTCGAGCCCATGGGTCGAGCCCTCGCGGCCGTAGCCGGACTCCTTCACCCCCCAAACGGCGCAGCCTCCGCCGCAATCGCCCCTTCGTTGATGCCGACAATGCCCGTCTCCAGGGCTTCGGCCACCCGCCAGATGCGCTTGACGTTCTGGCTGTAGAAGTACCCCGCCAGCCCAAACGGTGTGTCATTGGCCTGGGCCACCACTTCGGCCTCATCGTCAAACACCGTGAGCGGCGCCACCGGCCCAAAGGTCTCCTCGCACGCACAGGCCATGCGGGCATCGGCCCCGCTGAGCACCGTGGGGGCGTAGTAGTTGGGGCCCAGGTGGGCCAGGCGTTGGCCCCCGGTGAGCACCTTGGCCCCCTTGGCCACAGCGTCGTTGACATGCCGCTCGATCTTCTCCACCGCCCGGTCATTGATCATGGGGCCGATCTGCGAGGCCGGATCGCTGGCCGGGCCAACCTTGAGGGCGGCCACCTTGGCTGCCAGCTTGGCGGCAAAGGTGTCAAACACGCTGCGGTGCACAAACACCCGGTTGGGGCACACACAGGTCTGGCCACCGTTTCTGAACTTGGCGGCCATCAGGCCGTCCACCGCGGCATCCAGGTCGGCATCGTCAAACACGATGAAAGGTGCATTGCCCCCCAACTCCAGAGACAGCTTCTTGAGCGTGTCGGCACTGCGCCGGGCCAGGTGCTTGCCCACAGGGGTGGAGCCGGTGAAGGTGATCTTGCGCACCCGGCTGTCATCCAGCCACACATCCACCACCGCAGGGGTGTTCTGGCGTGAGGCAGTGACGATATTGAGCACCCCCGCAGGCACGCCTGCCTCATGGGCCAGCAGCACCAAAGCCAAAGACGTCAGCGGTGTGTCCTCGGCAGGCTTGCACACCACCGTGCACCCTGCTGCCAGGGCCGGGGCGATCTTGCGGGCGATCATGGCAGCGGGGAAGTTCCAGGGGGTGATGGCAGCCACCACGCCCACAGGCTCCTTCAAGGCAAACATGCGGCGACCGGGCACCGGGGCGGGAATGACCTCGCCATTCATGCGCGTGGCCTCTTCACCAAACCACTCGATGTAGCTGGCGGCGTAAGCCACCTCGCCCTTGCCTTCGGCCAAAGGCTTACCTTGCTCCAGCGAAATCAACGCCCCCAGATCATCCTGGTGGGCCAGCACCAGATCGTTCCAGCGCTTGATGATGGCTGCGCGCTGCTTGGCGGGGACTTTGCGCCAAGTGGCGAAAGCAGCATGGGCGGCATCCAGGGCGGCCAGGGCTTCAGGCGCACCGGAGTCGGGCACGGAGGTGATGACGGCGCCGGTGGCGGGGTTGGTGACATCCAGGCGAGCAGCAGGCGTGGCAGTCCACTGGCCGGCGATGAAGTTGGCGCTGCGGATCAGGTCGGGGCGCGTGAGGGGGAGAGGCAGGGAAGGAGTGGCGGACATGGGTTTGAATGAAATGGGGCTCTGGCGCTTATCTAATAAGCGCTAGAAGCTATTGTTTTGATAGTGAATGGGCGTGGCGTTAGCTGACAATCCCCATGTGCCACGGCACAAATTCGTGATCACCCAACCCCAGCAATTCGCTCTTCGTTTCCTCGCCACTGGCATGGCGCAGGATCTGGTCAAAGATGCGCTGGCCCAGCTCGGCCACGGTGCACTCGCCGTCAATCACCACGCCGCAGTTGATGTCCATGTCCTCCTCCAGCCGCGTGAACATGGGCGTGTTGCTGGCCAGCTTGATGGTGGGCGCGGGCTTGCTGCCAAACATGGAGCCACGGCCGGTGGTAAAGCAGATGAGCTGCGCGCCGCTGGCAATCTGGCCGGTGGAGGCGACAGGGTCGTAGCCCGGCGAGTCCATGAACACAAAACCGTTTTCGGTGATGGGCTCGGCGTATTCGTACACGGCGCGCAGCGGGGTGGTGCCGCCCTTCATCGCGCTGCCCAGCGATTTTTCAAAGATGTTGGCCAGACCACCGGCCTGGTTGCCGTGGCCCACCACGCCGTTGAACTGGGCGTTCTGGCCTGCGGTGTACTTTTCCCACCAGGCCAGGCGGTCCAGCAGCTTCTGGCCGACTTCGGGGCTGATGGCGCGGCGGGTGAGCATGAACTCCACGCCGTGGATTTCGGGTGTCTCGCTCAGGATGGCGGTGCCGCCGTGGCGCACCAGGATGTCCATGGCCGCGCCCAGGCCGGGGTTGGCGGTGATGCCCGAGAAGCCGTCCGAGCCGCCGCACTCCAGCCCAATCTTGAGGTGGCTGGCGCTCACGGTGTTGCGCCGTGCTTCGTTGGCGATGGGCAGCATTTCTTCAATGGCGCGGATGCCTGCCTCGATGGTCACGCGGGTGCCGCCCACGTCCTGCATCACCATGGTGCGCATGAGCTTGCCTTCTTTCAGCCCCTGCGAATCGACCAGCGAATCCACCTGGTTGCGCTCACACCCCAGGCCCACGATGAGCACGCCCGCCAGGTTGGGGTGGCGCGCGTAGCCCGCCAGGGTGCGGCGCAGCACATCAAAGTGCTCGCTGGGCGAGGACATGCCGCAGCCGCTGGTCTGGGCAAAGGCGGCCACGCCATCCACGTTGGGGTAGGCGGCCAGCCGCTCGGGGGTGAAGTGCGCGGCAATGCGCTTGATGACGGTGGCCGAGCAGTTCACCGACGACAGGATGCCGATGAAGTTGCGCGTGCCCACGCCGCCGCCTGGCCGCACAAAGCCCTGAAAGGTGGCGCGTTCGGCCTCGGGCACATACTGAACGGGTTGCACATCGGCGCCGAAGGCGGGGTCCCGGTAGTAGTCCACGAGCTGCAGGTTGTGGCTGTGCACGTAGTCGCCGGGCTCCAGGTCGCGGGTGGCCACGCCGATCACGGTGTCGTACTTTTTGACCTGCTCGCCTGCCGCAATGCGGCGCGCGGCAATCTTGTGCCCGGCGGGCACCTGGGCGCGGGTGCGCAGGCCCAGCTCCGGAATGTCCTGGCCCAGGGCCAGGGCGGTTTTGGCAACCAGCACGTTGTCGTTGGGGTGCAGGTGCAGCAGGGTGCTATCGGTGCGGGACATGGAGGCTTTCATCAATGGGGGCCTGAACGTGGCAGCGCCCCGCGTTGGGCGCTGGGGCTTCGTGCGTCACCTTGCGCTCAGCTCTTCATCAGCTCGCGCAGCTTCAGCTTGTCGATCAACACGGTCTCTTTTTGGTAGACGGTGTTAACGTATTTTTCGTAGTCGGGCCCGTCCAGATAGAGCAGCGGCGCATCGAGTTTGTCGATCACCGACTTGAACTCTGGGCTGGCCACCGCTTGCTTGAAGGCATCGCGCAGCTTGGCCACGATGGCGGGGTCCAGGCCCTTGGGGGCGCCAATGCCGTTGGGGGCGTCCACCACCACGTCGTAGCCCAGCTCGCGCAGGGTGGGAACGTCCTTGAAGCGGGCCGTGCGCAGCTCGCCCCAGGTGGCCAGCAGGCGCAGCTTGCCCGCTTCGACATGCGGCGCCCACGAGCTGGAGTCGGCCAGCGCATCCACATGGCCGCCCAGCACACCCTGCAGCGCCTCTGCGCCACCCTTGTAGGGCACGTGGTTGAGCTGGATGCCCGCCACGCTGGCGAACTCTTCCATGCCCACATGTGTGGCGCCGCCCACGCCCGCGTGGGCGTAGCTCACCTTGCCGGGGTTGGCCTTGGCGTAGGCCACGAAGTCCTTGAGTGTCTTGAAGGGCGAGTTGGCAGGCACCGCAATGCCGAAGGTCTGGCCCGAGGTGCGCGCGATGTAGGTGAAGTCTTTGCGGGGGTCGGCCTGCAATGTGCCCAGCTGCGAGAAGCGCGTGACCGAGATCGGGATTTGCCCGATGGTGTAGCCATCGCCCTTGGCCGAGGCCAGCGCCTTGGAGCCGATCATGCCGGAGGCACCCACCTTGTTCTCGACCGCAATGCTTTGGCCCAGGATGCGCCCGGCCACGGTGCACAGTGCGCGCATGGACTGGTCGGCCGTGCCGCCTGCGGGCCAGGGGCAGATGAAGGTGATGGGGCGCTCAGGCCAGGCTTGCGAGAAGAGGTTGCCCGATGTGGTGGCCAGTGCGCTGGCGCTCAAGGCGCCGAGCACGAAGCGACGCCGTGCAATGCGTGGGGTCTGCATGCTTGTCTCCGTGGGTTTTTATGTTGTTGGTACCCATTGTTGAGAAATGCTGCATAACAATCCAATGAAAATATAGACTGTCTTCATTGCATTTAGGTTATGAAGAAAACTGGGCAAAAAACTGTAAAAAGGGAGTCACGCCATGGCACAGATCGACCGCGTACTGCGCAGCAACCTCAAGCTGCGCCACCTGCAAATGCTGGTGGCACTGGACCAGTTCCGGCACCTGGGCCGGGCGGCCGAATTCCTGTCGATCACGCAGCCTGCGGTCTCCAAAACCCTGGCCGAGATCGAGTCCATGTTTGGCTTGCCGCTGTTTGAGCGATCGACCCGGGGCACCGAGCCCACGGCGGCGGGTGCCAGTGTGGTGCGCTTTGCCCGATCGGTGCTGGCGGGGTTTGACCGCACGCGCGACGAGATTGCCGCCGAAGCCAGCGGCGCCATCGGCCGCACCAGCGTGGGCGCCATGGTGGCCGCCACGCCGGTGCTGCTGGCGCCGGCGGTAGAGCGGCTCAAGGCCCGATCCAGCCGCACCACGGTGTTGATTGACGAGGGCGACCTGACCCGCCTGCTGCCCAAGCTGCGCCTGGGTGAGCTGGACCTGTTTGTGGGCCGCCTGGAGCCCGGCTACGCCTCGCCCGACCTGGAGACCGAGGCGCTGTACGACGACCCCATGGCCGCCGTGGCGCACCCCAGCCACCCCCTGGCGGGCAAACGCAAGGTGCAGTGGGCCGACATTGCCGCACAGCCTTGTGTGATGCCGCCGCCCTGGGCGTCCCTGCGGGTCAAGCTGGAGCAGCAGTTTTTTGCCCACGGCCTGCTGCCCCCGGCAGATGTGGTTGAGTCGGCGTCGTTTCTGTCGCAGATCACCTTCTTGCAGCAGCGTGGCGCCGTGGCCTTCATGGCGCGCAGCGTGGCGGCGCACTTTGCGCAGCAGGGCATGGTGGCGGTGCTCAAGCTGCCCGTGCCGGTGGATTTGCCGCCCGTGGGCCTGATCACGCTGCGCGGGCAGCGCGTGACGCCGGTGACCACGCAGTTGGTGGAGTGCTTGCGCGAGGTGGCGCGAGGCACTTAACCCGAAAACTCCGCCAGCAAGCCCAACACGCTCTGCACGGCGGCTGATGCCTGGTGGCGGTGCGCGATGGCCATAGGGCGCATGAGCTGGGGCCGCAGGTGGCGCACGTGCACGTCTGGCGCGTCTTGCTGGTCCTGCACTTCTTCCATGGGCAACAGCGCTGCGCACTGGCTCGCGGCGGCCAGGCTTTTGAGCGCGCCGGGGTAGCTCAGTGCGAGGAAGGGGCGAGGGTGGTGCCCCGCCTGGCCAAACCAGCTGGCAATGAGCCCGTGCATCTGCGTGGCTGGGGCAAACGATGCCCATCGGCGCGTGGCAAGCCAGTCGGGCGTGACGAACTCGGGGGCGTCCCATGCGGCGGGCAGCAGGGCCACCATGGGGTCGGTGCGCCAAGGCATCTGGCGCACCTCGGGCACGGGGGGCTGGGGGCTGGCAACGATGCCTATATCGAGCGAGCCTGCCTTGAGCCGCTGCATCGACTCGGCCGAACCCACGGCTTCGAGCCGGATTTCCACGCCCGGGCTGCGCTGGGCCAGGGCTTCGAGCATGCGCGGCAGCAGCCGGGTGCTGACCCCGGCCGACACGCCCACCCGCACCACGCCCTCGCGCCCGCAGGCGCGGCGGCGCACCCGCTCCACCAGGTCGTCTGCGGCCTGCAGCAACTGGCGGCCTTCTTGCACCAGCACCTCCCCGGCGGGCGTTAACTCCGCCTGGCGGCGGCCACGCACCACCAGTTCTGCCTCCAGCCGCGACTCCAGCTCCTTGATGTGCAGGCTCACGGTGGGTGGCGCCAGGTGCAGCGCCTGGGCGGCCGCCGCAAAGGTACCCAGGTCGGCAATGGCAATCAGGGTTTGCAGTTGGTCGAGGTTCAGGTTGCGCATGGGCGTGACATCAGTATTTGTGAATTGAATTGTCAGTTAATTCAACTTTACAGATGTTTGGCTGAGCGTGAGCATTCTGCTCCATGAAGCCACTTCCTTTGACGTCTTCCGCCGATCCCTCCCTTCCCGTTCATCCCGCCGAACAGGCCCCGCCGTCGGCACCCTTCTCAGGCCAAGCCCTGGCGCCGTGCAGGCATTGGCTTGCAGGCGCCACATGGCGGGGTTGGCTGGCACGCGCTGCGGCCGCCTTGGCCCGGGCAGAGCAACGCGTCACCGCGCAATTTCGGGTGCCACCGGGTGGAGGGTGAGGGGCCATGGTGGCCGCGACACCCGTGCGGCGGGCGTCGGCGGTGGGTTGGTCGCCCGTGGGCCTCGTCATATTGCAGGGGCAGTGGGCGATGCCGGTGGCGACGCGGCTGGTCGATTGTTTGTGGGCGATGTGCTGCCAAGAAAAAAGCGCTGCCGAGGCAGCGCTTTTTGCCGGGGGAGGAGGGGCCGCAAGGCCACCTGCCCTGATCCTCAGAAGGCGGGGATGATCGCGCCCTTGTACTTGTCCTGGATGAACTTCTTCACTTCAGGCGTGTGCAGTGCTTTCACCAGCTTCTGGATGCTGGCATCGTTCGCACGGTCCTTGCGGGCGGCGATGAAGTTGGCGTAGTGCGAATCGCCGGACTCCAGGAACAGCGCGTCCTTGGAGGGGTTCAGCTTGGCTTCGATGGCGTAGTTGGTGTTGATGAGGGACAGGTCCACATCGTCCAGCGCACGGGGCAGCAAGGCGGCTTCGAGCTGGCGGAACTTCAGGTTTCTGGGGTTCTTGACGATGTCGATCGGCGTGGCTGTGATGTTCTTGGGATCCTTCAGCTCGATCAGGCCCTGGGACTGCAGCAGCAGCAATGCGCGGCCGGTGTTGGAGGGGTCGTTCGGGATGGCGATGAGGGCGCCCTCCTTGAGCTCGCTCACGGCCTTGATCCTCTTGGAGTAGGCACCAAAGGGCTCAATGTGCACTTTGCCATTCGGCACGGCGACGATGCTGCTCTTGCGGTCTTTGTTGTAGCTGTCCAGGTAGGGCTGGTGCTGGAAGTAGTTGGCGTCGAGCTGCTTGTCTTCCACGGCCGCGTTCGGCTGGATGTAGTCGCTGAATTCACGCACCTGCAGGTCGATGCCTTCGGCCTTGAGCTGGGGCTTCACGAAGTTCAGGATCTCGGCGTGCGGCACGGAGGACGCGGCCACCTTCAGGACCACGTCAGCGGCCTGAGCGCTCAGCGCCAGGGTGGCGATGGCCAGTGCGGAAAGGGCATTCTTCAGCATTGCAATGTGTCTTTCAAAGAGAGGAGATGACTTCCGGCGGTGGGGCCGGGCTGTTGCAAAGTTTAATTCCCTGGTTTGGTGCATCACAGGTTTTTATTTTCATATCGATATAACGAGTCGGCCTCTTATTTCGATAAGTGCTTTTGTTGATTTGAGGCAAAAATTGGCCTCAGCGCTTATCCTAAAAGCGCTGGCAGCTATGAAATCAGGAGCGTTCGGTCGCGCGGCGGCACGCTACGGGCAGTGGCTTACCAGTACTGGGGGTAGCGCCCCGGGCGGGTCAGGTTGTTGTACAGCAGCGCAACCATCACCAACACCACAGCGCCCGTGAGCGTGGGGAACCACAGAAAGTCCCATGTGGGTTGCGCCAAAAAGATGATGACGGGGTTGGACCCGGCCGGTGGGTGCACGGTGCGCGTCCACATCATGACCGCAATGGCGGTGCCCACGGCCAGTGCCATGGCCCACCAATGCGGCCCCGCCCATTGCAGAAACACCAGGCCAATGAGGGAGCTTAAAAAGTGCCCCACCACCACGTTGCGGGGCTGAGAGAAGGGCACGTCGGGAAAGCCAAACACCAGCACGCACGACGCGCCGAACGAGCCCAGGATGAGCGACAGCGCCCATTGTTGGCCTGCCAGTGCCACCGTGGCGATGGCCAGGGCGCCCCCCAACCATGCCAGGGCGATGGCCCGCAGCGGTGGGCGGGCAGGCAAGGCGGCGCCCTGGCCGCGCAGTTTTTGGATCAGCATGTGGGGTTCCTTGTCATCACGGTATGTCCATCATGTAGACAGATCTGTCTACATGGTTGAATGCTAGCCGTTGTAGACAGATTTGTCTACTATGTGGTCCATGACACATCTGTTGATTGCTTTGCAAGGCAAAGACGCCAACCTGGCCGCGATGGGCGTGCGTGAGCGCATCCTGCACACTGCGCATGCGCTTTTCTATCGGGAGGGGATCCGCGCCACTGGCATTGACCGGATCATTGGCGAGGCCCATGTCACCAAGGTCACCTTCTACCGCCAGTTCCCTAGCAAGCACGATCTGGTGGCGGCCTACCTGGAGCATCGGCATGCCTTGTGGATGCAGTGGTTCAAGGGGGCTCTGGCGGATGCGCCAACGGACAGCGACTTTCCGTTGCAGTGCGTGCTGCAGGCGCTGCAAGCCTGGTTTGAGATGCCTGATTACCGGGGCTGCGCTTTTATCAATGGTGTGGCGGAGGCCGAGGGGCTGGGGCCCTGGGTCGTTGAGGCCTCGTTGCGCCACAAGCGGGATATGGCCGATGCGATTGCGGCCCGGCTGCCCTCTGGGCCCGCATACACCGCTTTGGCCGATGCGGTGGCCATGGCGGTGGACGGTGCCATCGTCCGCGTGCAGATGACCAAGGAGCCCGCGCCAGCGCTGGCGGTGCTGCAGGGCATTTTGCGAGCGCTGTGGGGGGCTGCTTCTGCGCAGCAGGCGCATTAGTTGGCGCCTGCTGGGCTGTTGTTTGCACAAGGCCAGCGGCAATCGCTGGCCTTAGCCGGAGCTGCCGGGTGGGCTGGCTGCGGCGGGTTTGGCTTTAACCCTTGGCAATCAAAGCGGCAATGGCCTCACCCACCTGCGTGGTGTTGGCCGTGCCCCCAGGTCCGGCGTGCGCGGCCCACCCTTGAGCGTCTCTTCAATCGCACCCACGATCGCATCGTGCGCCTGGCGCCCCGCACCCTGGCCTTGCGTGAGGAAGTCCAGCATCAGCGCCCCCGACCAGATCATCGCAATCGGGTTGGCAATGTTCTTGCCGTAGATGTCAGGCGCGGAGCCGTGCACGGGCTCGAACAGGCTGGGGAAGTTGCGCTCGGGGTTGAGGTTGGCCGAAGGGGCCAGGCCGATGGTGCCGGTGGTGGCCGGGCCTAGGTCACTGAGGATGTCACCGAACAGGTTGGTGGCGGCCACCACGTCAAAGCGCCCGGGCTGCAGCACAAAGCGGGCGGTGAGGATGTCGATGTGCTGCTTGTCCAGCGTGATCTCGGGGTAGTCTTTGGCGACGTCGTCCGCCCTCTTATCCCACCAGGGCATGCTGATGGCGATGCCGTTGCTCTTGGTGGCCAGGGTGACGTGCTTTTTGGGGCGGCTTTGGGCCAGGTCGAAGGCGAACTTCAAGAGGCGGTTGGCGCCGTGGCGGGAGTAGACCGATTCCTGGATGACGATTTCGCGGTCGGTGCCTTCGTACATGATGCCGCCCAGGGACGTGTATTCGCCCTCGGTGTTCTCGCGCACCACGTAGTAGTCGATGTCTCCGGGCTTGCGGCCTGCCAGGGGGCAAGGTACGCCTTCAAACAAACGCACGGGGCGCAGGTTGATGTACTGGTCGAACTCGCGGCGGAACTTGAGGAGGGACCCCCACAGCGAGACATGGTCGGGCACGGTGGCGGGCCAGCCGACGGCGCCAAAGAAGATGGCGTCCATGCCTGACAGTTGCGCCTTCCAGTCGTCGGGCATCATTTTTCCGTGGGCGGCGTAGTAGTCGCAGCTGGCCCACTCGAAGGTGTGCAGTTGCAGCTCAAAGCCGAAGCGGGCGGCGGCGGCCTGGATGGCGCGCAGGCCTTCGGGCATCACTTCTTTGCCGATGCCGTCTCCGGGCAATACGGCGATTTGGTAGGTCTTGGACATAGGTCTCCTTGGGCAATCAAGTTGGGCAGTGGCTGCATTTTTGGCGAGAATCCCAGCAAATACAATCAGCGCTCTGTGGTCTGATTGTTTACACATCGTGCATAAAAACCCTTCGCCCGACGACCTGCGGGTGTTCACCGTGGTGGTGCGCAAAGCCAGCTTTGCCGAGGCGGCGCAAGAGCTGGGCGCTTCGCCCGCTTTTGTCAGCAAGCGCATCCGCCTGCTGGAGGAAGACCTGGCCGTGAAACTGCTGCACCGCACCACCCGCCGCGTGAGCGTGACGGAGGAGGGCGAGCGCGTTTTCCATTGGGCGCAGCGCATTCTGGACGATATGGACCAGCTGCTGCAGGAGGTGGCCGTGACCCGCGCCGAGCCGCGTGGCCTGCTGCGGGTGAGCTGCAGCTTTGGCTTTGGCCGCAGCGTGGTGGCGCCGGTGCTGTCGCAACTGGTCGAGCGCCACCCCAGCCTGCAGGTACGCCTGGAGGTGTTTGACCGGCTGGTGGACGTGGCGGGTGAGGGGTTTGACCTGGACGTGCGCGTGGGTGACGAGATCGCCCCGCACCTGATTGCCCGCCGCCTGGCCGACAACCACCGCGTGCTGTGCGCTGCCCCGGCTTACCTGGAGCGGCGGGGCACACCCCGCACGCTGGCCGAGCTGCCCAGCCACGACTGCCTGGTGATCAAGGAGCGCGACCATCCGTTTGGCGTGTGGCGCTTGCGCCATGCGGGGCAAGAGCAGGCGGTGAAGGTGCGCGGCCCTTTGTCGGCCAACAACGGCGAGATGGTGGTGCAGTGGGCGGTGGACGGGCGCGGGATTGCGCTGCGCTCGCTGTGGGATGTGGGCCCGCTGCTGCAGCGCGGCCAGCTGGTGCAGGTGCTGCCGGATTGGCAACAGGAGGCCAACATCTGGGCCGTGTACCCCACGCGGCTGGAACGCTCGGCCAAGGTGCGGGTGTGTGTGGAGTTTTTGCAGGAGCAGTTTCGCCGCAGGCCTTGGGATGCCGGGCCGCAGGCTGGGGAGGGCGGCGCATGAGCCCCGTATGGTCTGGCTGGCTGCCGCCCGAGAGCCTCGCCGTGTTGGCTGCAGCCACTTGGGCCACGGCCAGTTTGTTTTCTGCAGCCGCGTCGGCACGCATGGGGGCGTTTGCCTTTACCCGCTGGCGCATGGTGTTTGCGGCCGTGCTGCTGTGGGGCATGGCGCTGGCCACGGGCAGCTGGCGCAGTCTGGTGGGGGGGATTTGGGTGCGGGGCCGGGTGTGGCCGGCGAATGGGCTGGGGGTGTCGTGGCCTGGGATGCTGTGGGCCTGCTGGTGCTGTCGGGCGTGATCGGTATCTTTGTGGGCGACACGGCGCTGTTCGCCTGCATGAACCGGCTGGGGCCGCGCCGCTCGGGCTTGCTGTTTGCCACGCATTCGCTGTTCACGGTGGTGTTGGCGGCGCTGTTCCTGGACGAATCGCTCAAAGGCTGGGCCTTGCCGGGCGGCGTGCTGCTGGTGGGCGGTGTGATGGGCGCCATTGCGTTTGGCAAGCGCGGTGGCGTGGCACACCAGCTCGAATCCACCCAGGGCCAACTGGCGGTGGGTGTGGCGCTGGGGGTGTTGTCGGCCCTGGGGCAATCGGTGGGCACCTTGGTGCTTAAGCCCGCCATGGCGGCGGGGCTGGACCCGGTGGCCGCATCGGCCGTGCGCATGACGGCTGGCTTTGCGTGCCATGCCCTGTTGTGGTGCGCAGGCTTGCCCATGGCGCGGGTGCAGTCGCCCCTGCAGTGGCGCGACCTGGCCTACACCTTTGCCAGTGCCACCCTGGCCATGGCCGTGGGCATGACGCTGATCCTCAAGGCCCTGCAGCACGGCAGCGCCGGGCTGGTGGGCATGCTGTCGTCGGTGTCACCCGTGCTGCTGTTGCCCCTGCTGTGGTGGCGCACCGGGCAGCGCCCGGCCTGGGGCGCCTGGCTGGGTGCGGCCATGGCGGTGCTGGGGTGTGCGCTGCTTTTGGGGTGAGGTAGGTGGCATCGCCAGTGCTTGTGCGGGCCGAAAGCGATGTGTTTAGACATAAAAATAGCTGCTAGCGCTTGATTAACAAGCGCGAGCAGCTATTAATTTAGTAGCGAATGTGCTGGTGCTCGAGGGCGATCAGCCTGCCAGCGCAGCCTTCACAGCGGCAGACACCTGGCCCATGTCGGCCTTGCCTGCCAGGCGGGTTTTGACCACGCCCATCACCTTGCCCATGTCGCCCGGGCCTGCGGCGCCCAGCTCGGCCACGATGGCCTTGACGGCGGTCAGGGTCTCTTCGGCCGACATGCGCTCGGGCAAATAGGCCTGCAACACCACCATTTCAGACTTTTCCTTGTCGGCCAGGTCCTGGCGGTTGGCGCCTTCAAAGGCGGCAATGCTGTCCTTGCGCTGCTTGATGAGCTTGTCCACGATGGCGACGATGGCTGCATCGTCCAGCTCCACGCGTTCGTCCACTTCCTTTTGCTTCATGGCCGCTTGCAGCAGGCGAATGGTGCCCAGGCGCTCACTGTCCTTGGCGCGCATGGCGGTTTTCATGTCTTCGGTGATTTGGGCTTTCAGGCTCATCGTTATCTCCTAAAGGTTAGCGACAGGATTTGCACAAAGCCGCTTCAGCTAGGCGCGTCGCCGCAGACAGTAGTTCAGCTACGGCAAGGCGGCGCAACGACGCTGAAGTGGCTTTGTGCAAATCCTGAAAACAAAAAACCCGCGCTTGGCGTCCCTAGCGCGGGTTGTGTGTCGGCCCAGGGCCGGCAACGATCAGTACAGCTTTTTAGGCAGCTGCATGCTGCGAACGCGCTTGTAGTGGCGCTTCACGGCGGCTGCCTTCTTGCGCTTGCGTTCTGCTGTGGGCTTTTCGTAGAACTCGCGGGCGCGCAGGTCGGTCAGCAGGCCCAGCTTTTCAATGGTGCGCTTGAAGCGACGCAGTGCAACGTCAAAGGGTTCGTTTTCTTTTACGCGGATCGTAGTCATTAGCTAATGTTTTCCAAAAGTGTGCCGGCAGAGGGTTTCCAGGAGATCGGGCCTGAAGACCGTGCGTGGCGGGTTCCCCGTCTGTAACTAGTATTTGGCCGACGGGGTGATGCCAGCAAAGCCGAGGATTATAGCCTTTTATTTTTTGCGTGGTGGCTGTGTTGCATGTCTCTGGGCCCGCGGGATCTGCCAAGGCGTTGCAAAGGGGCTGTGGCTTGGTTTTTGCTTTGAATTTGCAAAGTATTTACAAATGGCTACATCTTCTGTGAAGGCCCGCAAACATGCCCATCACGCACCGCTTGTCGGCTTGGCTAGGGCGCCTGAGTGTGGGGCGCAAGCTGATGCTGATCTACCTGCTCGATCTCACGGCCGTCATCTATGTCTCCAGCATCCTGATCCACGAGAAGAACGAGGCGATTGATTTCACCCGCAAGGAGACCGTGGGCACGGCCTATGCCTCGGTGGTGCGCGATGGGTTGATGGGGCAGTTTTTGCAGGCCCCTGGGGTGGCGCCGTCGGTGCTGGCCGTGCAGGAGCGTTTGTCTGCCATGCGCGACGCCCACGACGACAAGCTGCACACGGCCCCCGCCAGCCAACGCTTCAGCGATGCGTTGGGCCGTTTTGCGGCCTTGCAGGAGAGAGCCCAGGCAGGATTGAAGGCAGCGCCCCAGGCCAGCCTGGCTGCGCTGGCGGCAGCCCGGGGGCAGCTGCTGCGCGATGGGCGCGAGCTGCTGACCACCGTGGCCAACCAGTCCAACCTGATCCTGGACCCGGCGCTGGACAGCTACTACGTGATGTCGCTGGTGGTGTTGCGCTTCCCAGAGTTGCTGCAGGCGGTGCACGACACCATGGTGTTCTTGCAGGCCAGCCCGCCAGCGCGCGGCCCCCAGTGGTCGTCGGAGCTGCTGACGCTGGCCGGGCGGCTGGATGCCGTCATGCTGGGCATCGAGTCGGACTACAACCAGGCTTTCATCGCGGGCACGCCCGAGATGCACAAGGCGCTGGGTGGCCAGCGCGAGGCGCTGAAAGCGTCGCTGATGGAGCTGCAGAGCCTGCTGCAGGCCATGGCGGCGGGGGAGTCGCGCCGCAGTGTGGCCGATGTGGCGCAGCAGCAGGCCAAGGTGCTGCAGGCACTGACCTGGGCGTGGGACTCCGGCATCACCGACCTGGACCGTCTGCTGGCCCAGCGGGTCGACGGGTTGTTTGCCCGCATGTGGCTGCACCTGGGCACCGCGCTGGTGCTGCTGGGTTGCATCTTGAGCCTGGTGACCCTGGTAGCCCGCCAGATCGCCAAGCCCCTGCAGCACCTGGCCAAGGTGGCCGATGAGGTGCGCCACAGCGGCGACCACAGCCTGCGCGCGCGCTGGAGCAGCCGCGATGAAATCGGCCGCCTGGTCACAGCCTTCAACGACATGCTGGCCCAGCTGGACCGCGAGCGCCTGCTGCAGCAAGAGCTGGCCGCCAGCGCCCGTGCCGCGCAGGCGCAGCGCGAGCTGGTAGAGGCCTTCCCGATTGCGCTGATGGTCACCTCCATCCCTGAGCACGAAGTGCTGCATGCCAACGCACCCGCCAGCCCGTGGCTCAACGGCCGGGGCGGGACCCCTGGGTGGCGGGCCTGGAGCCTGGGGTGCGCGCGCGGTTCTTCCAGCGCCTGGCCGATCTGGGCTCGGTGGATGAGTTTGAGGTGCGCTGGAAGGGCGGCGCAGAGCCCTCATGGGCCGTGCTGTCGGCCCGCCGCCTGCACTACCAGGGGCGCGATGCGGTGCTGACCTCGTTCACGCCCATCAACGTGCTCAAGGTAATGGAGCAGCGCCTGGAGCTGTGGGCCAAGGTGTTTGAGGCCTCGTCCGAGGGCATCATCATCATGGACGCCCAGCACCAGGTGCTCAGCGTGAACAAGGCGTTTTGCCGCAGCACCCACTACGACTTCTACGAGCTGATTGGCGAGAGCCTGGGCATGCTGCTGGAGGAAGGCACGGGCGAGCCCTTGGAAGTGCAGATGGCGAACACCATGCGCGACAAGGAGTCATGGCAGGGCGAGGTGCGTTTTCGCCGCCGCTCGGGAGAGACCTACCCGGCCTGGCTCATGGTGTCGGCCGTGCGCGAGGGCAAGGACGGGCTGGTGTCCAACCACATCGGCATCGCCATCGACATCACCGACCGCAAGCTCAACGAAGAGCGCATCCAGTTTCTGGCGCACCACGACGTGCTGACCGAGCTGCCCAATCGCTCGCTGTGCGTGCAGCACCTGCAGCGGGCGCTGGTGCAGGCCAAAGAGTCGGGCACCCAGGTGGCCGTGCTGTTCATCGATCTGGACCGCTTCAAGACCATCAACGACACGCTGGGCCACCACATTGGCGACGGGTTGCTGCGTTCGGTGGCGGCGCGGCTGGTGCAGGCGGTGCGCGCGCTGGACACCGTGAGCCGTCTGGGAGGTGATGAGTTTGTGGTGGTGATGCGCGACGTGGCGGGCCGCGACGACGTGCAGCAACTGGTCGAGCGCCGCCTGATCCCGCTCATCCGCCAAAGCCACCCGGTGGAAGGGCATGAGCTGAACGTATCGTGCAGCGTGGGCATTGCGGTGTACCCCGAGGACGGTGCCGACCTGGACGAGCTCATGCGCCGCGCCGATGCCGCCATGTACGAGGCCAAGACCACCGGCCGGGATATGGCCATGTTCTATTCGGTCGAGACCGACCAGCGCGCCCAGGCCCGCCAGTCGATGGAGCAACACTTGCGCCGCGCGCTGGAGCGGGACGAGTTGCACGTGCACTACCAGCCCCGCGTCAGCGCCCGTGGCGGGCGCTTGCAGGGTGTGGAGGCTTTGCTGCGCTGGCGCCACCCGGTGCTGGGCTCCGTGCCGCCCATGGACTTCATTCCGATTGCCGAAGAGACCGGCATGATCCGCGCCATTGGCGCCTGGGTACTGGAGCAGGCGTGCCTGCAGTGGGTGCAATGGCAGGCCTTGCCTGTTACCGATGGGCTCCCGCACCCGTTGTGTGGCGTGGCCGTGTCAGTCAACCTCTCGGCCACCCAGCTGGCCGATCCCCATCTCGTGCCCGACATAGCGGCGCTGTTGCAGCGCACGGGCGTGCCCGCCCACCGGCTGGAGCTGGAGATCACCGAATCCCAGCTCATGGACAACGCCGACGCCGCCGCGCAGCAGCTCGCCGCCCTCAAGGCGCTGGGGGTGCAATTGGCGATTGACGACTTCGGCACCGGCTACTCCAGCCTGGGCTATCTCAAGCGTTTCGAGATCGACCGGCTCAAGGTCGATAAATCGTTTGTGCACGACATGCTCACCAACCCGGCCGACATGGCCATCACCCGGGCGGTGATTGCGCTGGGGCATACCCTGGGGCTCAAGATAGTGGCCGAAGGCGTCAAAGACCTGGTCACGGCGCAGGTGCTCAGTGCGCTGGACTGCGAGGAGCTGCAGGGCTACTACTTCAGCCGCCCCCTGCCACCGCAGCAACTGGAGGTGTGGGCGTTGCAGAACCCGACGTTCCTGTCCTCGGCACCCCCACCACCGCAACTGGCAGCCAGTGCCTCCCAGGTCACTACGCCGGGGTGATCGCAACACCGTGGCGGCGCAGCGGACCGTGGCGCGACGGGGCCATCCGTGCTGGTGGCTGTTTACGCGGCCTCGGTGGGCTGCGCACCTGGCAGCGCCTGCGCGCAGGCCATGCCGCTGGCCCAGGCCCACTGAAAGTTGTAGCCGCCCAGCCAGCCGGTGATGTCCACCACCTCGCCAATGAAGTACAGCCCCGGCTGGGCCTTGCACTCCATGGTCTGCTGCGACAGCGCTTTGGTGTCCACGCCGCCCAGCGTCACCTCGGCCTTTTTGTAGCCCTCGGTGCCCGTGGGCGTCAGCTCCCAGCGGGCCAGTTGCTCGGCCAGCTTGGCCAGGGCTTTGTCTGATGCTTCGGCCACGGGGCGTTGCCAGTCGGCCTCGCGCTGCGCCCACGCATCGGCCAGGCGGCTGGGTACCAGTGTGGCCAGCTCATTGGCAATCAGCTTGCGCGAGCGGGCCTTGGCCTGCTGCAGCGCCTCGGGCAAATCCACCGTGGGGGCCAGGTTCACAGCCAGCGGCGTGCCCTCGCGCCAGTAGCTGGAAATTTGCAGCACCGCCGGGCCCGACAGGCCACGGTGGGTGAACAGCAAATCCTCGTCAAACGCCATGCGCTCTTTCTTGCTGCCCGTGCTGATTTGCACCGGCAGCGCCAGCCCTGACAGTTGGGCGTAGGGAGCCCAATCCGCACCATCGAAAGTCAGCGGCACCAGCCCGGGACGCCGCTCCACCAGCGGAATGTTGAACTGTTGCGCCAGCCGGTAGCCCAGGTCCGTCGCACCGATTTTGGGAATCGACAGGCCCCCCGTTGCCACCACCACGCTGCGCGTGTGCACCGGGCCTTGGTTGGTATCAATTTGATAGCTGCCAGCGCCTGATCCATATGCGCTAGACGGCAAAAAGGCTATGTTTTTGACACTGCAAGGCTGCCACCGCGTGACCTGGCCCGCATCGCACTCGGCCAGCAGCATCTGGATGATGTCTTCGGCCGAGCGGTCGGCAAACAACTGGCCCTTGTGCTTTTCATGGAAGGGGATGCCGTGCTTTTGCACCAGCGCGATGAAATCGGTCGGGGTGTAGCGCGACAGCGCCGAGCGGCAAAACTGCGGGTTCTGCCCCACAAAATGCTTGTGCGGCGCCCGCACATCCAGATCGCGGTTGGTGAAGTTGCACCGCCCCCGCCTGAGATGCGGATCTTCTCGGCCACCTTGTCACTGTGGTCGATGAGCAGCACCTTCAGGCCCCGCTGGCCCGCCTGGCCCGCGCAAAACAAGCCAGCGGCGCCAGCGCCGATGATGACGGCGTCAAAAAATGGATGTGAGTACACAAAATCCCAAAGATTATGAAAATTCCGTTGAAATTTCGGAACTAATTATGTTTGGCTGTCCAGTTAATGGAGTAGTTGGCGGGTAACGTTCCAGACGAAGTGTTGCTGACTTCTAAGCTGTTTGAGAGCTTGCCAGAAAATTCGTAGTTGCCACTGCGAATACGCATAGTGCCATCACCCGCAATTTTACCTGTTGCTGTGGAGTATGAGTCTTGGGATCTGCATGTGCCAGACATGTCGCCATTGGCACTTATTTTAGCATTGCACCATCCTGCTAGAGTTCCTGAAAAGGAAACCTGCCACTCGCCCGCATATACCGTCGGTGTCAATGCTTTGGTCGTATGATTTTTTACGTTGATTCCTATCAGCGTAGTTTTGAGGTTGTGCTCCAGCGTCTTGCCATCAAGCCCTGTAGTTCGATATGTCTCATCGCAGGCGACCACCATGGCAGTTTTCTCATCATGCCAGCAGATGGATTTCAAAATGCTTGTGAATGATTGATTTTTCTGCTCACGCGACTTTTCTGCTTTGTATGCAGAGAAATCACCAGCTTCCGTTTTGATGGTTTCTTTGGCTGTAATGCCGCCAGTGGAATGATAGTCTGATGGATAAGTGACATCCTTGGTGCATTTGGATGAGTAGCGTGAATCCCATTGGTGGCCCACTTTCAGCGTGAATCCAGGACCATCTTGTCCTTCGGTCATGGCGCAGCCATACTGGGCGTATGCAATGTTGGTCTGGAAGTTATTGTTGTTGTAGGTTTCTAGCTGTTGATCGCGGGACGGGGCCGTATAAATGCGCTCATGTTCAAAATTGGATTTTGAATTACGGATCGTATACGTGTAATGTGAGACTTCGGGGCTGGCTGCAATCCCATTTAAAAAGTCAGTGCGCTCGACTTTGTAGGTATAGGTATCACCATCGGTGAATTTGACGGGTTGTGTACTGCTGGTGTCTCCAGTGCTGCCCCCACCTGGCGTTGGGGTAGGTGCCACAGGCGTAACAGGCGTAACAGGCGTTACCGGTGTGTTGGTGGTATCCCCTCCGCCCCCGCCTCCACAAGCGGAAATGGCAGTTGCAACGGTTGCTGCCAGTAGGCAAGAAATGAGTTTCATAGTCATGTTGGGTTTGTTTGCTGACTTCTTGTAGGCGCGTGGAAAGTGGGCGGAAGACAGCTGAGGGAGATACCCATCCACCTATCGCGCAAAACGTGGATGAATGGGCGATGGGTGGTGTGCAGCACCTTTACGTTGATGCAGAGCTACTACAAATTTTTAAAGGCGGGTGGCAGTCCAAGTGCCAGAAGTATTGTTGTATATCGTGCTGAACCAAGTGCCGCTGGAGCTTACCGAGCCACTTAATTTGCCTTGGAACTTGCTTCCGTCTGTGCCTGCTGCTTCGAATCCTCCATCGTCATTTATTAATCCAGATACTGAAAATGAAGTGGACTTGCTCTCGCAATGGCCGCTGATTTTTTTATCTGGTGTTATTTGGATGGAGCATTTTCCAGGGTCTGTGTCAGTGAATGCCAACTCCCAGGATCCAAAGTATGTGGCCGCTGTCAGTTTTTTGACTGGGTGATTTTTTGCGTTGATTCCGATAAGAGTAATCTTCGACCTACTTTCAACGTTTGTGGTTGTTAATGTGCTCGTGGCGGTTGTGTAGGACGTCTGATCGCACATGACAACAATAGATGTTTTTTCATCGTACCAGCAACTTCCTTTGAGTGTGCTTGTGTCTGAGCCTGTATCCTCTCTGACTCTGTCTGCTTTATATGCAATAAAATCGCCGGCCTCTGTTTTTATCGGGTCTTTGGAGGAGATGGTTCCCTTTGAGTGGTGTTGGTATTGATATTGAACTGATGAGCCTTGGCTACCCTGGTCACATTTTCTGCTGTATGTGGAATCCCATTGCTGACCTATCTGCATATCAAATGTAGGATTGTCCAAACCTTCTGTATATGTGCAATTTGCGTATGGAGCGGTTGTCGATGTGATAGAGTTATTGCTGTTGTATGTGATAAGTTGTTTTACGTATGGCCATGATGTGTAGATCCTCTGGTGCGCTCTATTGGGTTGGGTATTTTGGATGGTATAGGTGTAGTACGTTGAAGGTTCGGAAGTCGCTATACCGTTTCTTGTGACTACTCTTTCTATTTTGAATGTGTAGTAATCACCGTCGGTGAATGTAATGATTCCACTGGAGTTACTCCCACCTTCGCCCCCACCGGCGGGTGTCGTAGGCGCTACGCCTGTATCTCCTGTACTCCCACCCCCTCCGCATGCAGTCAGAATTGCGGATGCCAATGCTGCATAAATGAGCTTCATGTTTCTGCTTGTAAATTAAAGTAAAGCGCTGGATTCTAATGGGCTCAAAGCGATGAATCGCCTTGGTTTGGCATGTGTGGGACTCCGCCGCTTACCTCATTGATGTTGCGCAGGCATCTCCCTTGCTATCAACCGCCTTTTGGCAGAGGTCTTCAGGCTGTGCAGGGCTTCATTCCGGCTTGGCATGCTGCCGCTAGTGTTTGGATGCGCTGACTTTTCGCTCTCTTGGAGCTGGAAGGAAAGGGCGTTTGCTTATGCCGAGTGCCCGGTGCCTTGGCGACTCGGCGGGCGAAAGTTCTTGAGGCTGTACCGCCTAGCGCATGGCGGTACAGCTGGGGGATCAGGGCCAGCCACCATGGCCCTTATTCCCGGGCGTGCGCGGTGTGCTATGCCTTATAGGCAAGCCCTCAAAACGCCGCTCGCAGCGTCACGCTCACGTTGCGTGGGTCGCCGTAGTTGGGATAGTCGAGGTTGGCCCAGTATTTCTTGCTTGTCAGATTGTTGATGGCGAGTGTGGCGCTGAGCTTGGGGTTGAACTTCCAGGTGGCGCGCAGGTTGACCAGCGCCATGGGCGATTCGGTGACGGTGACCGTGCCCAGCGTGGGGTGGGGGATGTTGTAGCCCACGATCTTGCTTTGCCACTGCACATCACCGCCTATCGACAAGGGCGCGAGTGCGCCGGTGAACTGGTAGTCAGAGCCCAGTTGCAGCTGGTATTCGGGCAGGTTGGCGTAGATGAGGTCGGTGGCGGCGCGGGTGACCATGGTGCGGGTGAAGCCCGCCTTCGCGCGCCATTGGCGGTTGATCAAGCCAGACACTTCGATCTCAAAACCGTGTGAACGCGTGCCGTTGACGGTTTTGTAGGCGCTGGTGCCATCGGGCAGGCTGGCCTCGGGCACGCTGCTGTCGCGCACGCCGTAGTTGTTTTGCTTGGTCTGGAACAGTGCGAGGTTGGCCTGCACACGCCGCTCCAGCAGTTCGGCCTTCAGGCCTGCTTCGGTGTTGGAACCCACCACCGCGCTCAGCGGTTGGTTGTTCACGTCCTTGTAGTTTTGCGGGTTGAAGATGCGGCTGTGGCTGGCGTAGGCCGACAGCGTGGGCGTCAGCTCGTACACCACGCCCAAAAA
Source organism: Acidovorax sp. 1608163 (assembly GCF_003669015.1). Lineage (NCBI taxonomy): Bacteria > Pseudomonadati > Pseudomonadota > Betaproteobacteria > Burkholderiales > Comamonadaceae > Acidovorax > Acidovorax sp. 1608163. The sequence goes on along the minus strand of NZ_CP033069.1, from coordinate 2,877,100 downwards.
CGGCGTGATCTTGCGGTTTTCGTCCTGGATGGCCGAGGTGGCGGTGTAGGCGCCGCTGGTGTTGTAGGCGTCTGTCTGCCGGTGCCAGTCGGTGATGCGGGCGCCTGTCAGCAGCGAGAGCGGGTCACTCAGGCGCCAGCGGGCCGATGCGTACAGGCCCGTCTGGCGCGTGATCTGTTCTGAGAAGGCGCCGGTGGCGCGGTAGGTGGGCGCGGGCGCGCTGCCGTCCCAGGTGTAGAGGTTGGGAATGTTGTAGGTCCAGCCCGTCAGGCTGCTGTAGCTGTCGGTGTGGGCCTCTACGCGCGATGCGCTCATGCCCACCACCAGGTCGTGCTTGCGACCGCCCAGCTGCACCTTGCCGGACAGGTAGGCGTCCAGGGTGTCCTGGGTTTCGGTGCCGCCACTCACGGCCGCGCGCAGCGTCATGCCCGCGCCTGTGCTGCGGTCGACGTAGCCCGATCCGTAAGTGGCCAGCCGAAAGGAGTCGCCCTCGGTGTGGTTCAGGCTGACTTTGGCACTCCAGTCCTCGTTGATCTGGTGGTCCACGTTGGCGTAGAGCGTGGACGAGGTGCGCTCCCAGCGCGTCCATGATGGTGAGAAGCTGGTGGACACCGGCAGGTTGGCCAAACCGCCGTCTGCAGCAAAGCGTGAGATGGTGCCCCAGATGGGCGCCTCGGGCACATTGCGCTGGCGCTGAAAGCCCACCGTCGCCACGGTGGCGTTGCCCAGGTCCGCCTCGATGGCGGCGAGCAGGGCGGTTTTGTCTTCCTGGTAGCGGTCGTGAAAGCTCTCCTTGGTTTGCGGCGCCACCACCAGGCGGCTGCGCACGCTGCCGTCGCTGTTCAGTGGGGTGTTCAAGTCCAGCTCGCCGCGCCACAGGTTCCATGACCCCGCCGTCAGCGCGACCGAGGCAGCAAACTCCCGCTGCGGGCGTTTGCGGATCATGTCCACCGTGGCCGAGGGCACGCCAATGGCTGTGAGGATGCCGTTGGCACCGCGCACCACGTCGATGCGCTCGTACAGCGCAGTGTCGTACTCCTGGTTGGTGCCGCCGCTGTACGTGGGCAGGCCATCGACCTTGAAGTCGGTGATCTGAAAGCCCCGCGCGTAGTAGAGCGGGCGCTGTGTGTCGTAAAAGCTCACCGCAATGCCCGTCACGTTGCGCAGCACCGCGTCGATGCTGGTGAGCGATTGGCGCTCCATCTGTGCACGGTCCACCGTGTTGGTGGATTGCGGGTTCTCGCGCGGTGTCAGCGGCAGGCGGGTGGAGGCGCTTTCGCGTGCGCCAGAGATGGTGATGTGATCCAGCGACTTGGGCTCTACCACGGCGTCGGCGGTGGAGGCCGCCTCGGTTTGCGTGGTGGCTTGCTCTGCGGGCGGGCTTTGTGCCCACGCTGGGCTCAGGGTGAGCAGCGCCGCGGCCAGCGCAATGGGGTGAAGGTGAGAGAGGGCAGCACGGGGGCTGCCAGCAAGGCACAAAGAGCGCATGCGGGATCCTGAACAAGGTCAGACAACTGGCTGGCTGCGCTGCTCCTTCAGGGGGCACGGCTTGCTAACGAAGGCGTGTATTGTAAATTTATTGAGAATGGTTCGCGTTTGATTGTTTCAAGGCGTTGTGGTTTGGCGACGTGCCAACCCAAACCCAGCGCTCACCCCTTCCAGGTGAACGGAAACTTCAGCTGCTTGAAGAACCCGTTGGGCACGTAGTCGCCCAGCACGCCATAGTGCTCTGGCCAGAGCTTTGTGCTTTTCACGGCGGTGCCGAACAGGTAGTCCAAAAAGGCGAAGTGCGCGGCGTAGTTTTTATCGAGCGCTTCCTGGTCCTGGCTGTGGTGCCAGTGGTGGAAGTTGGGCGTGACCAGCACGTAGCGCAGTGGGCCCAGGCGCACGCTCACGTTGGCGTGGTTGAAAACGGCCTGGAAGCCCACGATGACGATGTACGCGTCGATCACTTCCTTGCTGAAGCCCAGCACATAGATGGGCGCCAGCACCATCGAGCGGGTGATGATCAGCTCCAGGATGTGCTGGCGCGACCCGGCCATCCAGTCCATGCTTTTGACGCTGTGGTGCACCGCGTGCAGGCGCCACAGCAGCGGCACCTCGTGGTAGGCGCGGTGCGTCCAGTACTGCACCAGGTCGGCCACCAGGATGATGCCAAACAGCGCCACCCAAAAGTTCAGGCCCTGCACCCAGCCGCGCACACCGTCACTGGCGGCCCAGCCAAAGAACTTGTGCACGATGAGGTTGGTGGCCAGCAGCACAAAGCCCACCACCATGTGGTTCACGATGAAGTGGTGAAAGTCGGTTTGCCACTCGGCGCGAAAGATGGGTTGGTCCTTGCGGTGGGCGAACAGCTTTTCGATGAAGATGAAGATGAGCGAGCTGCCCAGCAGGTCGAGGATGAACCAGTCCAGCCCGATGTAGGGCGTGTGGTCGGGGAAGTTCGGGTTCACCTCCACCTTGTGGCCGCCCAGCAAGGCGGCCAGGGCCACCATGGCGAAAGAGAAAGTGGCCAGCCAGCGGGCGCGGTTGAACAGGATGTTGACCAGCGAGATGCCCCCGGCAATGGCCATGGCGGCCAGCATGATGGTGCGAATCACGTTCACGTCGTAGCTCTTGCGCAGCTCGGGTGTGGTGAGGTACTGCGGAAAGTGAAACGCCAGCACACCCAGCAGGCAAAGGATGGCGAGTGTCAGCGCGATAACGCCTGACACCAGGCCCTTGCCCGTGCGCAGTGCGCCGTGGCTTTCGGTGAATTCGTTGAGTTTTTCTAGTTGAATCATGGGTTTTCCTCCGTGCGCCGGTGGGACCGCGCTGCGCGAGTGTAGCGAAGCTGCCACGGCGGATGCTGGTTGTGTGATGTAGCGCAATGCAAGGCCCTCAGACGCCTGCGCGGTTTCTAAAATCGCAGCATGAACATCCCTTCACACCAACTCAGCATGACCGTGCTCATGTCGCCTGACATGGCCAATTTTTCAGGCAACGTGCACGGCGGCGCCATTCTCAAGTTGCTCGATCAGGTGGCGTATTCCTGCGCCAGCCGGTATTCGGGCTGCTACACCGTGACGCTGAGCGTGGACCAGGTGATGTTTTTGCAGCCCATCCATGTGGGCGAGTTGGTGACCTTTTTGGCCAGCGTGAACTACACCGGCAGCTCTTCGATGGAAGTGGGCGTGAAGGTGGTGGCCGAGGAGATCCGATCGCAGGTGGTGCGGCACGTGAACAGCTGCTTCTTCACCATGGTGGCGGTGGACGAAAACCGCAAGTCTGTGCCCGTGCCGCCGCTGTCTCCCTCCACCCCCGATGAGCGCCGCCGCTGGGATGCGGCGGTGATGCGCAAGACGCTGCGCAAGGAGTTGGCCGAGCGCTTTGCCCAGGTGCGCCAGACTGCGGGGCAGTGAGGCACGCCCTGGGCATCGCACGCTCTGCTCCCATGGTCAGGCCCGGATGTTGTCCGGGCCTTTTTGATGGGGCCTGCGCGGAAGGCTCGGCCGTTGCGATCAGCGTGCCGCGCAGAAGCCAAACTCGGCTGCCGCGCCCGGTGCCAGGGTCTTGTTCCAGTCCACCCCGGATGCGTTCAAGCTGCTGCCAGACTGGGTCCACACCGCGTTCCAGAGGTTGTTGACCTTGCCGCTGATGGGCAGCGTGATGGCCCAGGTGCCGCTGGCGCTGCCCAGGTTGCTGATCTTGACACGCTGGCAGTAGCCAGCGCCCCAGTCGCTGTCCACCGTCTGCAGCACAGCAAAGTTAGGGCTGGGCGTAGGGGTTGGCGTTGGGTCGGGGGTTGGGGTGGGAGTCGGCGTTGGCGTTGGATCAGGTGTCGGGTTAGGGGCGGGCGTAGGCGTTGTGCCATCGCCCCACAGCTTTTGCAGCAACTGCACTTTGTCGGTGCGCACTGTGCTCCAGTCGTCGTTCAAGATGCCGCCGGTGTCGCCGCTGTTGGGGTTCCACGACCAGTAAAAGCCGCTGCGAATGCCTTTGCCCACCAGGTAGTCCACCAGGGCGTTTTGCCACTGCACATCGCGGGCATCGCCACGGCCGTATTTGCCGCCAAACTCACCCAGCATGACGGCGTAGCCCGACTGAACGAAGCGGCCAAAGTGCTGGTCCCAGATGGCGGGCATGTTGGCCGGGAAATTGGCGGCATTGAAGTACGACTGCACGTACACATCGGGCCCGTACACGTGCGGTGCCAGCAGCAGGCGGTTGGCCGGAATGTTCAGCGGCGTGCACTCCAGGGGCTCCAGGCTGCCGCCCCAGAAGTGCCCGCCGCTGCTGGAGCAGCTGGGGTTCTCGCCAATGCCTTCCACGGCAATCAGCCACTTGGGTGCCACCTGCAGCACGGCGGCTGCGGCGCGCTCTGCCGCGCGGTTCCAGTCGGTGGCGGCATTGCCGGTGCCCCAGGTGGCGCTGCCGTGGGGCTCGTTCTTGATGTCCAGGCCAATCACGCCGGGCACGTTCACGTAGCGCTGGGCCACAAAGGTCAGGTCGGTAATCCAATGCTGCTCGCTGTAGCTAGAGGTGTACCAAAGCTCGCTGATGCTTTGGCAGTCGGGCGTGTGGTGGTCCAGCAGCACGTACATGCCGCGGTTGCTCAGCTCGTTGATGACCTTGTCCATCACTTGCAGCGCGCTCAGGCCTTGCAGGTCGGCGTTGCGGCTGTAGTCGATGCTGTTGGGCGCGTTGCCGCGCAGGGTGGTGGGACAAAACGGCAGGCGCACGGCGTTAAAGCCCTGGCCCTGCATCTGGGTGATCATGTCCTTCCAGTTGCGGGCCCACAGACCGTGCACCACGTTGTTGTTGGTCTCAAAGCCAAACCAGTTCACACCGCGCAGTTGCACGGGCTGGCCTGCGTCGTTGAGCACTTTGCCAGCGCTGATTTCGTAGCTCCAGGCGAGGCTGCTGGTCAGCAGGCAACCGGCCAGGGCGAGTTGTTTCCAAAGCGTGTGGGCTTTCATGCAGGGGCTTCTTTCCAAAGGATGGGATGGACATGCTTTGGGTGCCACGCGCAGGGCAGCGGCCAGCGGGTGGCACGGGCTGTGGTGGTGCGCCAAAGCGGGGAGTGGATTGCAAACCAATTGCAAACGCGTCTCAAATGCTATGCGCAGCCCAGCCGCCACGCGCTGCAAGGCGCGTTGGGCTTGTAAGGCTCTGTTAAATGTGTGGTTTATGCCCCCACGCGGGGCGGTGCAGCGGCGGCTGCCATCGCAGCCGCTGCAGCTGTCAGCCCGCGCTGCGGGCCAGAGGGGCGGCGTCGGCAGCCTCTTGCGTGGCCAGGGCCACGCCCCGCACCACATCGCCCACCACGATCACCGAAGGGCTGCCCAGTTCCTCTTGGACGAGGGTGGTGTGCAGCGTGCCCAGTGTGGCTATCGCATGCCGCTGCTGTGGCAGGCTGGCGTGCTGGATGATGGCCACGGGCGTGCTGGCGGGCAGGCCGCCGCTGAGCAGCTCTTGCTCGATGGCGGCGGCGCCGCTCACGCCCATGTAGATCACCAGGGTGAGCTTGGCGTCGCGGGCAGTGCGGGCCAGTGCGACCCAGTCGGTGCCGGTGTCGCCTGGCTTGGCATGGCCGGTGACAAACACTACGCCGTGCGCATGCTCGCGGTGCGTGAGTGGGGCGCCCAGCGAGGTGAGCCCGGCCAACCCCGCGGTGATACCGTTGATGACGGCGACGGGCACACCGGCTGCGCGCAGGTGCTCCACCTCTTCGCCGCCGCGCCCAAAGATGAACGGATCGCCCCCTTTGAGGCGCACCACGTTCTCGCCCTCGTTCACGGCCATCAGCATCAGCTTTTCGATGAACGCCTGGGGCGTGCTCTTGCAGCCGCCGCGCTTGCCCACGTACACGATGCGGGCGCTGGGCGAGGCGTGGGCCACGATGGCGTCGCTCACCAAGTCGTCCACCAGCAGCACCGTGGCGGCCTGGATGGCCTTGAGGGCTTTGATCGTCAGCAGCTCAGGGTCGCCGGGCCCTGCGCCCACCAGGGTGCATTGCCCACCGGTGCCCAGATGGGGGCGTGCCGTGCCTGAAGGATGGGGGTGTGTGGGGCGGCTCATGGCAGTGTCTCTTTCGTGGTTTGCTCAGCCAGACGCAAGATGTGTTCCACCTGCCGCGCCAGCGCGGGCGGCACAGGCAGGGCGCCCGCGAGCACCTGGCGGGTGTACTCGGCGGTGGTGGCTACGTCGATCTCGGTGGGCAGCCCGGGCACCTCGGTGGCGGTGCCGGGTTGCTGCTCTTCCAGCAGCTGGTGCTTGCCCGCCACAAAGGCGTCATAACGGGGCGTGCGGCGCGGATCGGTGGCCACTTCGCCCTCCAGTCCGCGCGAGAGCAGTGCGCTCATCCCCATGCCGGTGAATGTGGCGTGCAGCATGTCCAGGTACTCGGGGTGGGTGTAGGCCGTGACCACCACCGCAGGGCCCGCGCAGGGGTTCATCAGCTTGACGGCGCTGTGCCCGGGGTTGCGCAGGCCCACCACCTGGCGCACAGCCAGCAGGCGCGCCAGGCCGGGGTGCAGCCGCTCGGTGTGGATGTGTGCCACTTCTCCATTTGCTATCGTTTTAGGAGCTGTTAGCGCTTTGATATCCAGCGCTTCAAGCACATCGGATGCCAAAATGCGGCGTGCCTCGGTGCGCATGCCGTGCAGCAGCACGGGCAGTCCCTCGCGCGCCAGCAGCAGGGCCAGCAGCGGGGTCAGCACCGGCAGCTTGCGGGCACCGTTGTAGCTGGGCAGCACGATGGTGGGGCGGCTGGTGGCGGGCAACTTGGCCAGCCGCTGGTGCGTGGCATCCAGAAAGCCGCACATCTCTTCGGGCGTTTCGCCCTTGATGCGCATGGCCAGGCAGAAGGCGCCAATCTCCAGGTCGGTCACGCTGCCGTCCAGCACTTGGCCAAACAGGTCGGCCGCTTGCTCACGCGTGAGCGGCTTGGAGCCGCGCGGGCCGCGACCGATTTCCTTGATGTACTGACTGATAGCCATGGTTTTGTGTGGCGGGACTTGTGAAATAGGGCTCCAGCGTCGTTATTTCGGTTTGCCGTACAGGCGTACTGTCCGCGCCGAAAATGCCTAGCTGGAGCCCTATTGCACAAGTCCTGGTGCGGTGGTTGTGGCAGTGAGGTGGGTGGGGCGCTATTTTGGCGCAACCCAGACAACTTTTGGTTATATGACGGCCTGTGTCGCGGGTTTGGGCGCCAGCGGCCCGGTGGTGCGCACCATGCGCTTGAGTTCGGGCAGGCACGAGCCGCAGTTGGTGCCGCAGCGCAGCTTGCCTTGCAGCTGGGCCAGGCGGTCGTCGTCGGTGCCGTGGCAGTGTGCCAGCTCGCCGGTGATGGCGGTGTCCGTCACGTTAAAGCAGGTGCACACCGATTTGCCGCGCGACTGCACGGCCACGGGTGCCTTGGCGCCGGGCACCAGCAGCAGGCGGCCATAGGTCTGCGCGGGCAGCTCTTCTTGCAGCAGGGTCTTGAGCCAGCCCTCGGCGCTGGTGTCGCCCGCCAGCACGATGCCTTCGAGCGTGGTGGTGTCACCGTGGCGTGCCAGCCGTGCGGCGCGGCGCTGGCCGCGTTTTTTGTCGGCATAGCGCAGCGTGTCGGTGGTGGCCAGGCCCATCAGGGCTTCGATGCGTTCCACCGTGGCGTCCGGCGGGGCTTCGTGCGCGGCGGCGCGCAGCAGCACGCCCACGCGCTCGCGCCCGGGTTCGCCCAGCGGCGTGTTGTTGCTGAAGGGCACACAACTGGCAAACGGAAACTGCGCCATCAGTGCGGACAGCGCTTCCCGTGCGGCCTGGGCGCTGTCGGCGGGCAACCAGGCCATGGCCAACAGCGTCCAGGGTAGCTCGGCCTTGAGCACCTTCACCGCCGCGTGCTTGAGCTCGGGCTGTTTGGACGTGGGGCAATAAGCCGAGGTGGTGAGCGCATTCACACCCGCCAAGCGCTCGCCGGTGGAGGAGCAGCCGCTCAAAAATTCGCTGCCCCAGTGCATGGCCATGAAGGCCTGCGACAGGCCCACGGTGGTGTCGGCCTGCGCGGGTACCACGATGGTGCCGCGCTTGCTCGTTACGTAGACCAGGTCGCCGTTCTTCAGGCCACGCCGCTCCATGTCCTGCGGGTGCAGCTGCACGCTGGGCTCGGCCACATGGCCAAACAGGCGGCCCAGCGTGCCGGTGCGGGTCATGCCGTGCCACTGGTCGCGCAGGCGGCCCGTGGTCAGGCTGAAGGGGTAGCGCGATTCGCGCTGCTCCGCCGTGGGCTGCCAGGCATGCGCGGCAAAACGGGCGCGGCCGTCGGCGGTGGGGAAGATGCCGTCCTCGTACAGGCGGGCCTTGCCCGTGGTGGAGCCCTCGGGCAATGGCCACTGTTGGGGGCCAGCAGATTCGAGCAGCTCCCACGACAGGCCGGTGATGTCCAGGTCGCGCCCGCGCGTGCTTTCGCGGTGCTCGTTCCAAACGGTTTCAGAGCCTTGGTCCGCATGCTCGGTGGTGTAGGGGAACAGTGTGGGTTGGCCGGGGCGCAGGCGTGCCTCCAGCTGGTGCGCAAACTGCACCGCAATGGCCCAGTCGTGGCGCGCCAGGCAGGGTGCAGGCACGGCAGAGCGCACGCGCGAGATGCGGCGTTCGCTGTTGGTCACGGTGCCGGTTTTTTCGCCCCAGGTGGTGGCAGGCAGCAGCAGGTCGGCGTACCGCGCGGTCTCGGCCGTTGCGAAGGCCTCTTGCACCACCACAAATTCGGCGCGCTGCAGGGCGCGGCGCACGGTGGCCTGGTCGGGCATGCTCTGCGCGGGGTTGGTGCAGGCAATCCACAGGGCCTTGATCTCGCCGTCGGCGGCGGCCTGGAACATCTCCACCGCCGTCTTACCGGGCTGGCTGGGCACATCGGCCACGCCCCACAGCGCGGCCACCTCGGCGCGGTGCTGGGGGTTGGCCAGGTCGCGGTGGGCACTGAGCAGATTGGCCAGGCCCCCCACCTCGCGCCCGCCCATGGCATTGGGCTGGCCGGTCAGGCTGAAGGGGCCTGCGCCGGGCTTGCCGATCTGTGCGGTGGCCAGGTGCAGGTTGATGAGGGCGGCGTTCTTGGCCGTGCCGCTGGTGCTCTGGTTCAGGCCCTGGCAGTACAGGCTCAGGGTCGCTTTCGAGGTGGCAAACCACTTGGCGGCCGTGGTCAGGTCGGCCACCGAAATGCCACACACCTGGGCCACGCGCTCGGGCGTGGCGTCGCGCACCAGGGCCTTGAGTTCGTCAAAGCCCGTGGTGTGTGCGCCGATGTAGGCGGCGTCGATCCAACCCTCCCACAGCATGATGTGCAGCATGCCGTTGAACAGCATCACGTCGCTGCCCGGCTGGATGGGCAAAAACAGGTCGGCCATGCCCGCCGTGTCGGTGCGGCGCGGGTCGGCCACGATGACCTTCATGCCGGGGTTGGCGGCGCGTGCGTCTTCAATGCGGCGGAACAGGATGGGGTGCGCCCAGGCTGCGTTGCTGCCCACGATGAACAGGCACTGCGCGTGTTTCACGTCGTCGTAGCAGGCGGGCGGCGCGTCGGCGCCCAGCGTCTGCTTGTAGCCCGCCACGGCGCTGCTCATGCACAGGCGCGAGTTGGTGTCGATGTTGTTGGTGCCGATCAGGCCCTTGGCGAGCTTGTTGAAGACGTAGTAGTCCTCGGTCAGCAACTGGCCGCTGACGTAAAAGCCCACGGCGTCGGGGCCGTGCTGGGCGATGGTGTGGGCAAACTTGTCCGTGGCCAAGCCCAGGGCCGCATCCCACGACAACGGCTGAGGGGCATCGCTGCGTTGCGCGCGGTGCAAGGGCTGCAGCAGCCGGGTCTGCAGCGTGATGGGGCTGCTGGCCGTGAGGTGCAGGGTCGAGCCCTTGGTGCACAGGCGGCCAAAGTTGGCGGGGTGGTTCGGGTCGCCCCGCACGCCGGTGATCTGTGCACCGTCGCTTTCGATGATCACGCCGCAGCCTACGCCGCAGTAGGGGCAGGTAGATTTGGTTTCTTGCATGGCGTGTGGCTTTGAATGTTTTACGGCGCTAGCGCTTTATTTATAAGCGCTAGCAGCTATTGTTTTTATAGCTATGGAGCCCGTTGAGCTGGTGCAGAGGTTTGGGGGCTGAGTGGGGCGGTACGGGCAGGCGCGCAAGGCGCCCTCAGCCACGGCCTACGCACCCACCGTGCGGCGTGCAGGCCCGGCGATGGGCCGCGTCAAATCCGTGGCCACGGTGGCCAGCTCTGCAGCGTCCAGGTACACGGCACCGTCCTCCACCTTCACGGTGAACTTGGGGGTGCAGCCCTCATCAGGGGCCGATGCCTGGCCGTCGCACAGGCCGATGGTCCAGTTGTGCATGGGGCAGGCCACATGGGTGCCAAACACAATGCCTTGCGACAAGGGGCCGCCCTTGTGCGGGCAGCGGTCGAGCAGGGCGAAGACGCCGCCCGCGTCGTTGCGGAACACCGCCACATCCAGGCCCTGGGGGCGGGCAACGCGGCGCGAGCCCAGCACGGGGATGTCTTCGATGCGGCAGATCAGTGTCCATTCAGTCATGGTGGCGATTCCTTGTGGTTGTTGGGGGGCTCTGGGCTCTGTGTCAGGCGGCCAGGGCGGCATACATGCCGGTGACGCGGTCCATGCTGGCCAGCAGGTTCTCGCTGGTCACAAACACCTCGGACACCTGGCGAAACGTATTGGCGCCTGTTTGCATGCGCTGCAGCGCGGCGTCAAAAAACACCCATTGCCCGTCGGCCAGTTGCAGTTCCTGGCGAATGCGGTCGGTGGCTTGCGGCGCGGTGCGCAGCAATTCGTTGGCGCTCAAAAACTCTTTGCGCGCCTTGTCGATTTCGGTGGTGCTGGTGGCAGCGTCCACCTGCAGCATCGCGGCCAGGCAGAACTTGGCCATGCGCTGGCTCAGCATGCGCTGGCGCCCGGCCACGTTGACCAGATGGCCCACGGGCTTGCCCGAGGCCGCTTCGTATTGCACGGTGCCCTGGTGGGCCAGGGCCAGCACCTTGGCGTCGGCCTGCAGCAGGCTGCTGGCCGCGTCTTTGGAGGGCTGGGCCGTGGTCAGCACGGTTTTGTAGGCGCCCCAGGCGGCTTCCAGCTCGGTGTAGGTGGTGCGGATGTCTGCCTGCGGCGCGTAGGCCTTGAGCTCGGCCAACTGCCGCTCAAACAGCTTGATGGACTGGGCCAGCGCCTGGCGCGCCGGGTTGGCATCGGCCTGGTGGGCCAGCATGAGCCAGGCTTTGGCCATGCGCTGGCTCAGCATGCGCTGGCGGCCCGCCTTGTTGATGGCATCGTTCACATCCTGCACCTGGGCCCACGCCGCCACCGGGGCGCCCACAGCGCCTGCCAGCAGGGCGCCAGCGCTGGCGTTCAGAATCCATCGGCGTTGCAGCATGGGTGGGCTCCTTGGTGGTGAGGGGGCAGGGCAGTAGGTAGCGAGGTCAGGTGCCCAAGGGCACAAACTGGCGCGTGTCCACGGCAGCTTTGTCAAACTCGAACCAGGGGTCGGGCTCGCCGTCCAGCGCAAACTGCAGTTGCTCCCACAGCGCCTTGCGGCCTTCGTGGTCTTCCAAAATGCGCTTTTTCACATAGTCCAGGCCCACGCGGTTCACGTAGTGCACGGTGCGCTCCAGGTACCAGCCTTCCTGGCGGTACAGCTCGCAGAACGCGCCGGTGTATTCCAGCACTTCCTCAGCGGTTTTCAGCTTGGTGAAGAAGTGCGCCACCTCGGTCTTGATGCCGCCGTTGCCCGCCACGTACATCTCCCAGCCGCTGTCCACGCCGATGATGCCGACGTCTTTGATGCCTGCCTCGGCGCAGTTGCGTGGGCAGCCGCTCACGGCAAACTTCACCTTGTGCGGGGCGTACATGCGCCACATGGCGCGCTCCAGGTCCTTGCCCATCTGGGTGCTGTCCTGGGTGCCCATGCGGCACCACTCGCTGCCCACGCAGGTCTTCACGGTGCGCAGCGCCTTGGCATACGCATGGCCACTGGGCATGCCGATGTCCTTCCACACGTTGACCAGGTCTTCTTTCTTCACGCCCAGCAAATCGATGCGCTGGCCGCCCGTGACCTTGATGGTGGGGATGTTGTACTTGTCGGCCGCATCGGCAATGCGGCGCAGCTCGTCGGCCGTGGTCTCTCCCCCCCACATACGGGGGATGACGCTGTAGGTGCCGTCTTTCTGGATGTTGGCGTGGCTGCGCTCGTTGATGGCGCGGCTTTGCGGGTCGTCCTTTGCGTCCTTGGGCCAGGTGCTGATCAGGTAGTAGTTGACGGCGGGGCGGCAGGTGGCGCAGCCGTTGGGCGTCTTCCATTCCATGAACTTGAAGACGTCGCCAATGCTGAGCAGCTTGTTGGCACGGATCGCTTCGCGCACGGCCTGGTGCCCATGGTCGGTGCAGCCGCACATGGCCTTGGTCTTGGGCGTGGCGCTGTAGTCACCGCCCGCGGTGAACATGATGATCTGCTCGACCAGGCCGGTGCACGAGCCGCACGATGCGCTGGCCTTGGTGTGCTTGCGCACTTCATCGAGCGTGAACAGGCCCTTGTCCTTGATGGCCTTGCAGATGGCGCCCTTGGTCACGCCGTTGCAGCCGCAGACCTCGTCGCTGTCGGCCATGGCTGCGGCCTTGTTGTGGCCCTGGTGGCCCACGTCGCCGATGTTGCTTTCGCCAAACATCAGCTTGTCGCGGATGTCGCTCACGCTGCGGCCGTCGCGCAGCAGCTTGAAGTACCAGCTGCCGTCCACCGTGTCGCCATACAGGCAGGCGCCCACCAGCTTGTCGTCCTTGATGACCAGCTTTTTGTACACGCCGCCAAAGGGGTCGCTCATCACGATCTCTTCGGTGTTCTCGCCGCCCTGGAAGTCGCCTGCGCTGAACAGATCGATGCCCGTGACTTTGAGCTTGGTGGAGGTGAGCGATCCCTGGTAGCGGCCGATGCCGAACTCGGCCAAATGGTTGGCCAGCACCTTGCCCTGCTCAAACAGCGGGGCGACCAGACCGTAGGCAATGCCCCGGTGCGCGGCACATTCGCCCACGGCGTAGATGCGGGCGTCGGTGGTGGTTTGCAGCGTGTCGCTCACCACAATGCCGCGGTTCACGTACAGGCGCATTTTTTCGGCCAGGGCCGTGTTGGGGCGGATGCCAACGGCCATCACTACAAGGTCGGCGGGCACCTCGGTGCCGTCTTTGAACTTGACGCTGGCCACGCGGCCTTCGGCGTTGCCCACCAGCTCTTGTGTCTGTGCTTTCATCAAGAACTGCATGCCGCGCTCTTGCAGCGACTTTTGCAGCATCTTGCCGGCCACGTCGTCCAGTTGGCGCTCCATCAGCCAGTCGCCCACATGCACCACGCTCACTTGCATGCCGCGCTTCATGAGGCCATTGGCGGCCTCCAGGCCCAGCAGGCCACCGCCGATCACCACCGCGTGCTTGTAGGTGGCAGCGGCGTCGATCATGGCCTGGGTGTCGGCAATGTCGCGGTAGGCCAGCACGCCTTGCAGGTCTTTGCCGGGGATGGGCAAGATGAAGGGGTTGGAGCCTGTGGCGATGATGAGGCGGTCGTATTCGGCGGTGATCACATCGCCGTCCTTGCTGGTGGCGCTCACCACGCGGCGCACGCGGTCCACATCATTGACCGTGAAGCCGGTGTGCAGCGTGATGTGGTTGTCGGCGTACCACTGCCAGTCGTTCAGAATGATCTCGTCCAGCGTCTGCTCGCCTGCCAGCACGGGCGACAGCAGGATGCGGTTGTAGTTCGGGTGTGGCTCGGCGCCAAACACCGTGATGTCATACAGATCGGGGGCAATCTTGAGCAGCTCTTCCAGCGTGCGCACACCGGCCATGCCATTTCCCACCATCACCAGTTTGGGCTTTTTCATCGTGACTCCGTCGGTTCCATCGCCAGGGGCGAATCGAAAAGCAAAAAAGGCGTCCACACGATGCTGCTTCGGACCTCGAAACCGCATGTGGGGACGCCTTCGTCCGTGCAACCCTTCTGTGCGCCGTTGCACCGGTGAATTGCGCGACCCGCTTGGGCCGTTGCTGGTGTTAAGCAATGCGTGTGCCAGCTTGTGTGCACCGCTGTGGGGCATGCCTGGTGCAGGCGCTGCGGGCTGGCGGGGGCGATCCGGTTGGCGGGCCGCACCCAGCCGGGGCGCGCTCCAGGCGGCACCCGGCTTGCAGCCTTGTTCGCCGCCGCGTGCACCACGTTGGGCACGAAACCTGCGTGCCCGTGGTGCATGAGCTTTGAACTGGACTTTGGCCAGGTGTCCCTGCAGGGGCGCAAGGACATCAATGAAGACTTTGCCGCCCTGGTCGAGGGCCGTGGGCATGAGCGCGCGCGCGGCGCCATTGCCGCCATTGCCGATGGTGTGAGCACCGGTGGCCATGGGCGTGAAGCCGCGCAGACCAGTGTCAATGCGCTGGTGACGGACTACTTCGCCACGCCCCCCACCTGGGACACCACCGTGGCGCTGGACCGCATCTTGGCCGCCCACAACAGCTGGCTGGCCGCGATGAACCGGCGCCGCCAGCCCGCAGTGGGCCTCACCACGATCACCGCGCTGGTGCTGCGGGGCCAGTCCTACACCCTGGCGCATGTGGGTGACACGCGGGCGTATTTGCTGCGCGATGGGCGCTTGCAGCGGCTGACGGCCGACCACGTCATCGCCCAGCGCGACATGGCGCACCAGCTCACGCGCGCCATGGGGCTGGACGACCATGTGGTGGTGGACTACAGCCAGGGCGAGGTGCAAAGCGGCGACCTGTTTGCGCTGCTGTCAGACGGGGTGCATGGCTTTGTGCCCGAGCGCCAGTTGCAGGCCCTGCTGCAGGCCGCCCAGCCTGCCCAGGTGCTGAGCGAGCAGCTGGTGGACGCCGCGCTGCGCAGCGGCAGCACCGACAACCTCACTGCCATGGTGATTCAGGTCAAGGGCGTGCTGGAGAGCACGCTGCAAGACGAATCGCGCCGCGCCCTGGCCCTGCCGGTGCTGCCGCTTTTGAAGGTGGGCGACACGGTGGATGGCCTGACCGTGCGCGCCGTGGTGGCCGACAACGGTGTGCACCGCGTGTACCAGGTCGAGGCTTCTGCGCAAGGACATGGGGCAGGGCGCCTGTACGCCCTCAAGACCCTGCTGCCCCAGCGCGCCCACGATGTGCAAGAGCGCGCCACGCTGGCCCACGAGGCCTGGGTGGCCCGGCGCATGCAAACGGGCGCGGCCGGTGCGCACCTGGCCCGGCTGGTGGACTGGCCCTTGCGCCCGGCACCCGGCGCTGCGGCGCGCGATGCCAGCGGCTTTTACCTGCTGTATGAATGGCACGCGGGCCGCACGCTGGGCGACTGGTTGCGCCACCGGGCCCACGGCCAACCGCTGAGCGTGGCGCAGGCGGTGGGCGCTGTCACGCAGGCGGCCCAGTTGCTGGGCTGGCTGCACCGCCAGGGCGTGGTGCACCGCGACATCAAGCCCGACAACTTGCACCTGGGCGACGACGGTGTGCTGCGCGTGCTGGACCTGGGCGTGGCCTTGAGCGGCCGCGAGCCCGAGGCCACACGCCGCCTGCACGCGGGCACGCCCAGCTACATGAACCCCGAGCAGTGGGCGGGCTACGAGCGCAGCAGCGACACACAGGGCCAACTGCCCGATGCAGGCAGTGATTTGTTTGCGCTGGGGGTGACGCTGTACCAATTGCTCAGCCATGGCCGCCTGCCCTACGGCGAGGTGGTGGCCCACCAACTGGGCCGTTACCACCGCGACCCGCAGGCCCCCAGCCGCCACAACCCGCAGGTGCCCATCTGGCTCGACCACATCGCCCTCAAGGCCGTGGCCCGTCAGCGCACCCAACGCTTTGAAACCGCCGAGGAGATGCTGCTGGCGCTGGAGCGCGGCGCCTCACGGCCCATGCCCCTGGGCGGTGCGCAGTCCTTGCTGCAACGCGACGCGACTGCGGTGTGGAAGATTGCGTTGGCGGTGAGCGTGCTGGTGAATTTGTTGTTGGTTTACTGGCTTCTGTTTTTGCCGCGTTGAGGGGTGCTATTGAAAATATAGCTGCTAGCGCTTATAGATAAAGCGCTAGCAGCATGTTTCATGCAATTTGTGTAGTCGGCTTTTGGTGAAACCCGCCATGCGCTGCGCGCACGGCCGCCCTTTTATTCAGCAGGCCTCTTTGAGCTTGAGATATCCGTTCGGGTTGAGCTTGTCGAAACCTTGCGCGGCGCTTCGACAAGCTCAGCGTGAACGGTTCAAGTAGGTTCAGGCCGGATCAATAACGGCTGCACCGCTCACGCGTTGCGCGCGCGTCCCCCTTTCTAGCGAAAGTGCGGGCAACGCTATGCGTTGGCTGGCTCTGCCAGCTCAGGCACTGCGTGCCCGCCCGCCCTTTTGCTGGAAATGTGGCGAGCGCTTGCGCGCTCATCGGCTTGCGCCGGTCATGCGCTGCGCGCACGGCCACCTTTCTCTGCCCATGTTCTGGTCCAGCGGATCTGCATCACCCGCAGCAGCACCAGCATGGCCGCTGCGCACACCGCGATGGACACAAAGCCCCACAGGTAGCTGCCGCTGTATTGCTTGGAAAAGCCCATGGCGTTCGGGATCAGGCCGCCGCCCAGTGCGCCAATTTCGCCAATCATGGAGCCCGCCACCGCCGTGGACAAAGGCCAGCGCAAGGGCACCAGTTGGAAGAGGGCCCCATTGCCTGCGCCCAGTGCGGCAAAGCACACCAGAAACAGCAGCACCGTGACGGGCAAAGACTCCTGCGCAAACCCGCACAGCACCAGACTGACGGCGGTGATGTACAGCACGCCCGTGAGGGTGTTCACGCCGCCCCAGTGGTCTGACAGCCAGCCGCCAAACACCCGCAGCGCTGCGCCCAAAAAGGCGGCCAACATGGTCAGCTGCCCGGCCTGCACTTTGCTGACGCCAAACTGCCCATTGAAGTAGCTGGGCAAGAAGGTGGTGAGCCCAATGAAGCCCCCAAACGTCACTGCATAAATCAGGCTGAAAGCCCAGCCGTCTTTTTCAAACAGGCAGGCCACGTGCTCGCGCAGGGTGGCGTGGGCGTCCAGGTCTGGGGGCTCTTGGGCGTACACCGCCATCACGATGGCCGGAATCGCCACGCTGATCGCCGCAAACCCGTACACCGTTTGCCAGCCAAACTTTTGGGCGAGGGCGGGCGCCAGCAGCGCCGCCACGGCCGTGCCCACATTGCCTGCACCCACAATGCCCATGGCCAGGCCCTTGTAGCGCGGCGGAAACGAGCCCGAGCCCAGCGACAGCGCCACCCCAAAACTGGCGCCTGCCACCCCCAGCAGCACACCCATGGCCAGCAGGTCGTTATAGGTGTGCACGAAGAAGTAGCCAAAAGCCATGGCCAGGGCAATGCCCGCCATCTCGACCAGCGTGGCGCGCTTGCGGCCGATGTATTGCGCCAGGATGCCCAGCGGGAACCGCATCAGCGCGCCTGCAAAGATAGGCAGCGACAGCATCAGCCCCATTTGGGTGGGGGTGAGTTGGAAGTCGTCCCGGATGAACGGGGCCATGGCCCCGTTGATGACCCACACGGCGCACGAGAAGCCGAAGTAAAGAAACGAGGACCACAGCGTGGGGGCGTGACCCGACTTGAGGAATTCGCGGAACTGGAGCATGGAGCGCGCCTGTGCAAAGGTGCCACGGGCCAGTGGCCTGCCTGCGCAGCCCATGTGTTGCCCGTGTCAAAAACAAAAAAGGCGCCTGCGCGGTCTCTGGGCTATCCACTTCCAGCCCTTGCACCGCGAAGACGCCTGCGTCTTGTTCACCCAATCCGCCTTTGCACCGGGTCAACCTGCAGCCTTCGTTGGCTGCAAAACACCACAAGCAAGCCGCATGCCATGAATTGAAGTGTGTTGGCTACTTTTTGTTGGTGGTTTGCACCAGTTTGGTGTAGCTTTGGGTTGTACGATGAATTTTGATTGATTTAAATGATTTGTTTGTTACAGGTGATTTTGGAACGGGTGCAAAGTGTATTTTTTGTGCTTTGACCCGCTCAAATAGTTATGTAACAAATATTTCTTTTCATTTATTCTGGTCGTGCGGCGGTGCTCTTGGTTCGGGGCGGTAGCAGCCTCTTGAGCAGAGAGTTCACTGGCATGTTGGCGTGAAGTGGCTTTTCAGGAGTTATCTATGCGAATGAACCTGCCCGTTGTCTCTCAGGAGTACCCCTTTCCCAAAGGCGAGACATTGGTCTCGACGACCGATCTGAAGGGGCGCATCCTCTACTGCAACCCCATGTTTGTGGAGGTCAGTGGCTACGAAAAGCAAGAGTTGCTGGGCCAGCCCCACAACATGATCCGCCACCCTGAAATGCCGGAAGAGGCCTTTCGCGACATGTGGGACACCATCGCCAAGGGCATCCCCTGGTCCGCCGCCGTGAAGAACCGCCGCAAAAACGGCACCTACTACTGGGTGATGGCCAATGTCACGCCCCTCATGCAGGGGGACCAGCCCGTGGGCTACATGTCGGTGCGCACCGAAGCCACCCGCGAGCAGATCCAGCAGGCCGAGCAGCTGTACAAGACCATGCGAGCCGAGAAAGAGGCCGGGGCCTTGGTGCACAAGCTGCGTGCCGGGCGCCTGATCAAAGACAACCTTTGGGGGCGCACCACCGAGCTGCTGCGCATGGGCGCGCTGGGCAAGATGCTGGTGTGCATGGGCGCTGTGGTGCTTGCCGCCTGGCTGGCTGCATCGGCAGGGGGGCACAGCCTGTCGTTGGTGTCTGGCTTGGCCTGGCTGGGTGTTCTGGTCCTGGCCGTGGGAGCGGCCGCCTACATGCACAACGTGACGATTGCCCCCCTGAACCAGATGCTGCTGTGGGCCAACCGCATGGCGGCGGGGGACCTGACCCAGAAGATTCAAGCGTCGCGCGATGACACGGCCGGTCACCTGCAAAAAGCCTTGTCCCAACTGAATGTGAACCTGCTCTCCATCGTGCGCGATGCACGCCAGGAGGCCGAGCGCATGCAGTTGTCCACCCAGGAAATCGCGCAAGGCAACCAGGACCTGTCAGCGCGCACCGAATCCCAGGCGAGCAACCTGGAGCAGACGGCGGCTTCGATGGAGGAAATCACCGGCACGGTGCGGCAAACGGCCGAGTCTGCCCGCCGTGGTACCGAGTTGGCCACCCAAGCCACTTCGGTGGCTGAGCACAGCAGCGAAGTCGTCAACAGCGTGGCAGCTACGATGAAGCAGATCCAATCCGCTTCCGGGCGTATCAGCGAGATCACGCAGTTGATCGACAGCATTGCCTTCCAGACCAATATCCTTGCGCTGAACGCTGCGGTGGAGGCCGCCCGTGCGGGCGAGCAGGGCAGAGGCTTTGCTGTGGTGGCTTCGGAGGTGCGCAGCCTGTCGCACCGCACCCTGTCAGCGGCCAAAGAGATTCGGCAATTGATTGACGACTCGGCTAACAAGGTGCAAGAAGGCAACGTGAAGACGGACATGGCGCAAAAAACCATGTCTGAGTCACTGGACCTTGTGCGCCGGGTGAATGCACTGATGGGCGAAATCCACGGCGCTTCCAGCGAGCAGCTCAGTGGCATCTCGCAAGTGAACTCTGCCGTGGCGCAGTTGGACACCATCACCCAGCAAAACGCAGCACTGGTTGAAGAAAATGCCGCATCTGCCATGCAATTGAGCATCCAAGCCAAGTCTGTCTCAGAGACGGTGCAGGTGTTCCGCATCGATGCATCGTCCAGCGCACACAGCGTGGATGCTGTGGCGCTGCGCAAGTCCATGAAGGCAGATTCAGGCCAGAGGGCGTTGGCTGCGGCTTAAGGGCTGGGGGCTGTAAGCGCCTGGGCTGGCGACCTTTGCGCAGGGTTCAGCACACAATGCCAGCATGCGAGCCATGAAGCAACTCAATCACCTAGGTTCTGCCGTCTTGTTGGCGGTGGTCGTCATGCTGGCCGCCATTCTCTTGCTGCACAGTGGGGGGCTCGTGGTTGACTGGAAGCCCAAAACCATGCCTTATCGTTTGACCAGCAACCCCTTCATCGGGTGGGGCCTGGTCGCCGTCCTGGGGGCTGGTTTGCTCCTGATCCGAAAGAGGTCACCACTGGCGCAATGCGTGGCGGCTCTGTTGCTCGTCGGCTTTGTTTGGGGCCTGGCCGCTGTCACTTCGCTGTTTTGGGATGCGTTTTTGTCTCCCGTTCTGGCGCTTGCTGTATTGCCCGTGCAGCACGCAGCGATCAGCACACTCCGGTCGTTGTTGGAGGGGCGTGGCTCTGGTGCGCCTCTATAGGATTTCACTTCCCCGCTCAATTGGCGAGTGTCTGTGAAGCCGCTTTCGCGCTCAGACAATTCAAACTCCAGATTCAGTGAGTTGTTACCAGGCCGTCGCCCCTTGCATCAAGGTCTGCGGAATTTGTGTGCCCACTTTGCCTCCTGTGGCGCATCGCAGAGGCCTCAGCGTCTTGTAGCGATAAAAGCCAATGCTCGGTTATTTCTTTCCCTGAACGCAGCAGCATCATCCGTCTTAGAGCAGGGGAGGGTTGTGGCTGGTTCCGGTGTGGTCGCGCCGACAGTCGACTTTGGGTATCGATCCGTCGGCGCTGTGTATTTATCCCCGTGCTTGGCGTTGTTGCCAGCGGACACCCAGCAACCCCAGCACGATCGACAGCGACACCAGAGCCCATGGGGCATCCACCGGGATAGAGGAGGGATCGCTCATGACGGGAATTACCACTGGCGCAAATGGGTCGCGAATGCTGCCTACCGCTGCGTCGGAGTCACCCACTCCGTTATCCGTAATGCTGTAGGTCACCGTCTTGCGGTCACCGCTGAGGTTGACACCGCTGAGCTGGAACCATGTGGACGCAGCCACTACACCGCCCACTGTGGCTGTAGCAGGACCGTACTTCCAAAATTGCACCCCGGCTGGCAGGGCTTGTGGATAGGTGATTGTCATCGTCACAGTCCCTGCGCAGCTGGTTGACTCGAACGCGTACTCCCCGTAGGGCATGGGCTTGTCTGCGGTAGCTGGATGGCTCACAGAGCCAAATCCGCTGGTGGGATTCAGCGTGCAGGACGAGCCACCCCCGAAAGTGTCGCTGTGGCTGCGCCTGTCATTCCCGACACAGGGTTTGACACAGTGAGCAGGCGTGGGGTTACGGCGGCAGATGCCGTGGATGCTGCACTGGTACCCGCCAGATTGGTCGCAGTGACTGTGAACGTGTATGCCGTGCCATTTGTCAGGCCAGTGACGACCAATGGGCTGGCCGCACCGCTGACCGTCGCACCACCGGGGCTTGCAGTGACCGTGTAGCCCGTGATCGTGCTGCCGCCATTGAATGCTGGCGCGGTAAAGCCGACAGACACTTGTCCGCTTCCGGCTGTACCCACGGTACCGGTTGGCGCACCCGGCACAGCGGGATTCACGGCGAATGTTCTGCTGATCGTCGTTGCTACCCCATAAGTGCCGTCTCCGGCCTGATCCGCATTAATCGTGCAAGTGCCAGTTGTGACGAACGTCAACGCACCGCCGGAAATAATAGTACAGACACCGGTTGTTGTGGAGGTGAATGTTGGTATCAGACCGGAAGAAGCTGTAGCGGACAAGGTTGGTGTTGTACCAAAAGCCTGACCACCGGGAGAGTTAAAGGTAATGGTTTGCGTTGCCTTAGGCGTGACTGCCGTGGATGCGGTAGATGCCGCGCCGGTACCTGCCAGATTGGTTGCCGTGACCGTGAAAGTGTATGGCGTTCCGTTTGTCAGGCCGGTGACGACCAATGGGCTGGTCGCACCGCTGACAGACGCACCGCCGGGGCTCGCAGTCACCGTGTAGCCTGTGATGGCGCTGCCGCCGTTGTAAGCTGGCGCGGTAAAGGCCACGGATACTTGTCCACCTCCTGCTGTACCGACGGCGCCGGTTGGGGCGCCTGGAACAGTCGCATTAACCGCAAATGTTCTCCCGACGGTAGTCGCGGCTAGGTATGTGCCATTACCAGCCTGATCGGCATTAATCGTACAAGTGCCAGTTGTGACGAACGTCAACGCACCGCCGGAAGTAATAGTACAGACACCGGTTGTTGTGGAGGTGAATGTTGGTATCAGACCGGAAGAAGCTGTAGCGGACAAGGTTGGTGTTGTACCAAAAGCCTGACCACCGGGAGAGTTAAAGGTAATGGTTTGCGTTGCCTTAGGCGTCACTGCCGTGGATGCGGTAGATGCCGAACCGGAGCCAGCCGAGTTTCTGGCGGTGACGGTAAAAGTATAAGCAGTTCCGTTTAACAGACCAGTGACGTTCAGCGGACTGGCTGCGCCGGTAGCCGTGGCTCCGCCGGGGCTGGCAGTGACCGTATAGTCAAGAATAGCACTGCCGCCATTGAAAGCTGGTGCGGTGAAGGCCACGGAGGCTTGTCCGGCTCCAGCGGTAGCGACAGCCGCCGTTGGTGCCCCCGGCACGATAGCGTTGACAGTAAAAGTTTGCGGAACCGTTGCTGCTGCCGAAAAGGCAGCATTACCGGCCTGATCAGCGTTAATCGTGCAAGAGCCTGCCACGACAAACGTCAACGCACCACCGGAAGTGACTGTACAGACCCCGGTTGTGGTGGAGGTGAAAGTTACAGGTAAGGTGGAACTGGCGGTTGCAGTCAAGGTTGGTGTCGTACCAAAAGTCTGTGCGCCGGGAGAGTTAAAGGTAATGGTTTGTGCAGCCCTGGGCGTGACTGCAGTAGACGCCGTAGATGCCGAACCGGAGCCAGCCGAGTTTCTGGCGGTGACGGTAAAAGTATAAGCAGTGCCGTTTAACAGACCAGTGACGTTCAGTGGACTGGCTGCACCGGTAGCCGTGGCTCCGCCGGGGCTGGCAGTGACCGTATAGTCAAGAATAGCACTGCCGCCATTGGAAGCTGGTGCGGTGAAGGCGACGGAGACCTGAGTGTCTCCTGGTGTGCCGATCGCAGCCGTTGGTGCCCCCGGAGCGATGGCGTTGACAGTAAAAGTTTGCGGAACCGTTGCTGCTGCCGAGTATGTCGCATTGCCTGCCTGATCGGCATTAATCGTACAAGAGCCTGCCGTGACAAACGTCAACGCACCACCGGAAGTGATCGTACAGACGCCGGTTGTCGACGATGTGAATGTCGGCGTCAGACCAGAAGAAGCCGTAGCAGTCAAGGTCGGTGTCGTGCCAAAAGTCTGTGCACCGGGCGGGTTAAAGGTAATGGTCTGCGTTGCCTTAGGCGTGACCGCAGAGGACGCGGTGGACGCAGCGCCAGAGCCATTGGCATTTCTTGCCGTGACCGTAAAACTATATGGCGTTCCGTTTGTCAGTCCCGTCACTGTCAGCGGGCTGCCCGCGCCGGTCGTGGTGAAGCTGCCGGGATTTGATGTGACTGTGTAGTCAAGAATGGCACTACCACCATCGGAGGCGGGAGCCGTAAAGGCAACCGACGCTTGCCCACTTCCTGGCGTAGCGGTAACACCTGTTGGTGCGCCCGGTACGGGCGCAACCACTGTGACGTTGACCGTATAGGGAGAACCGTTGAAATCGTAGAAAGTAAATGAATCCGGTCCAGAGTAGCCGTTTGGCGGCGTGTAATAGAACGCATCAATATTTGTCGGTCCTGTGGAGCCGCCGATCGACATGATGAACACGTTGTTGGTTCCGTGCGCACTTGACGACGGGAAAGTCTTGTTGCCGGCACTGTTCTGGTTGCCTATTGCATCGACGTAAATACCCAGGCTGGCGCCAGTTCCATCCGTTTTTCCACCAGGATCACAGTTTGCATAATCTGTCGTTGAAAATGTATATTTATATTCACTACCGCTTTGCGTAACCTGCCCACCTGCAGTCGTTGAGAAACTGAGATTGCAGGCGGCAGATGCTTGTCCGTAAGCTAATAAAGAAATAATAATTAATATTAATTTCCAAAGTGTTGTTGATATTTTTTTTAAAGCATCTAAAATGGATGTTTTTTGTATTTCTTGGAAATTTCTGTTGACTTGTTTTTGGTGGATTTTTGGTGTCTTCATGTTATTTGTGTGGGAGATGGTTTTTGATTGTTTAATTGGATATTTTGTTTTTAAATTTTGTATTGATGATTGTTTTTTAGGCGCAATATTTGACGGAGTTGTTGTCCATCTCAATGGCCGCGAGTGGATTTAATTTTTTATCAAGTGCAGCTTTGTTCACTTTTGTTTGTTTGTCTAGTTATTTTTGCGCTGTCCAATGTCTGTTTGGATGGGCGCTCTGTCTCACCAGAGCGTAATGACATAGCGCGATAGACCAGTGTGCGAAGCCTGGCCCGCAGGGCTGAAGAGTCAGGCACTGCAAAGCAGTGGTGTGCTGGCTGGTGTGATATGTGTGGTTTGGCTGATTGGAATAGCGGCATCCGCATTCGAGTGAGCTGCAGTTCAAGTCTTTCAAACTGCTGGTACGAAGAGGTGCAGGTTCTGCGCCGTGCATCCCCTTGATCCGGGGACTGGTCGTGCTTAATTGCGGCTCGCATCACTGAGAGTGAGCTGGCCCTGCCGATGTGCTCTGCTGCAGGCAGTGCGGGAGGCTCTGCAAGACGGCGCAATGAGGCGGGGGATTGCTTTGCAGCGCAGTAGGGAGGACTGAATGCAATGGATGCGCTGCACGGGCTTGCACCCTTGCAAGCGGCGCAGACGTCAGAGCGCGAGGCTCGCCGGCCCGATTTCGCCCCAACCCTTCTGTTCGTTTTTTGCCGGGCGGGATGCATGGCGCCAACAACCAAGTAAGTGCGCGAGGGATGCGCTTGGTCGATTTACCGACTTCGGTCGGTCCGGAGCAATGAGGCGTCGTGAGGCGGTGATGACTTGGTCAGAGTGCCCCTCACCGCTTGGTCTGCGCAGCCAGCCGCGCTAGATGATTAGGTGCTCTCCCGCACCGTCAATTCAAACCCCAGGTTCACCGAATTGCTCTCAGGCAATTGTCCTTGCATCAGGGCTAGCAGCATGCGTGCCCCGGCCTCGCCCATGGCGGCGCGGGGGGTGCGCACCGTGGTCAGTGGCGGCAGCATCTGGTCACTGCCTGCCAGGTCGTTGAAGCCTGCAATGGCCACGGTGCCCGGCACGGCGATGCCCAGGCGCTGTGCTGCCAGCAGGCCGCCTTGGGCCAGGTCGTCGTTGCAAAAGAAGATGGCGTCTACCTGCGGGCGCGTGCGCACGATGTCTTCAAGCAAGGTGGCCCCCAGGCGGATGGAGGAGGGCTCGGGGCTGAGCACTTCCAGCTTTGCGTCGTACAGGCCCGCATGGCGCAGGCACCGCCGATAGCCCTCGGCGCGTTGCAGTGTGCGGGGGTCCAAC
The DNA here is from genome assembly GCF_003669015.1 of Acidovorax sp. 1608163. Taxonomy (NCBI): domain Bacteria; kingdom Pseudomonadati; phylum Pseudomonadota; class Betaproteobacteria; order Burkholderiales; family Comamonadaceae; genus Acidovorax; species Acidovorax sp. 1608163. Next base: position 2,851,803 of record NZ_CP033069.1, on the reverse strand, counting down.
TGGGCGGCCGCAAAGGCGATGTGGCGGTAGCCGCGCTGCAGCAGGTGCTCTGCCATGGCATAGCCTGCGTCTTGCTGCGAGAAGCCCGCGCAGTACACGCCTGGGGCCGCTGTCACCTCCATCAGGTGCACGCAGGGTACGCCGCTGGTGGCAATCATCTGTCGTGCGTTTTCGGTGCGGTCAAAGCCTGTCACCAGCAGGCCTGCCGGGCGGTGGGCCAGGTAGGTGCGCAGCAGTTGCTCTTCTTCCAACGGGTCGTAGTGGGTCACGCCAATCAGGGCCTGGTAGCCCAAGGGAAAGAGCACGCGGTGCACGGCATCCAGCACATCCACAAACAAAGCGTTGGACAGCAGCGGCACCAGCACGGGCACCTGCACGCTGCGCTGCGATGCCAGCGCGCGCGCTGCGGGGTCAGGCACATAGCCCAGTTGCTGCACGGCGACCTTCACGCGGTCGACCAAGTCTTGCGCGACGCCGCGTTCGCCCCGCAAAGCGCGCGATGCGGTGATGGGGCTCACTCCAGCGGCTTTGGCCACGTCGCTCAGGGTGATGCGGCCACTGGAGCGGCGTTTGCTGTCGGGTTTGGTCAAGGGTTTTCCCTCGTTGGGGTTTGAGGATGTGGATTTAGGATAGCGCTGTCCTTGCTCTGGAACAAGGCGGAATTCCCTATTTTGTGGCAATTTCGGCAGGGTTCTAGTTTCACAGCACACCAATAGGCGGTGTGCTTTTTTAGAATTTGATTGGATAGCGCTACCAATATGTCTGTGAACAGTTCTTCGGTGTTTTTGGTGGTCATGGGGGTGGCGGGTTGCGGCAAGTCCAGCCTGGGTCAGTCCCTGGCGGCTGCGCTGCAACTGCCGCTGATTGAGGGGGATGACCACCACAGCGCCGCCAGCCGCACCAAGATGAGCCAAGGCGTGCCTTTGACGGATGCCGACCGTGAAGGCTGGCTGACCCAGCTGGGCCAGTTGCTGCAAGCGCGGCCCGAAGGGGCGGTGTTGACCTGCTCTGCGCTCAAAAAAGCCTACCGCGACCGGCTGCGTGCCGCTTGCCCCTCGCTGCGCTTTGCGTTCTTGCAGATCGACCGGGCTGAGTCGGAAGCCCGCGTCAAGGCGCGCGCACAAACCCATTTTTTCTCGGCAGCGCTGGTGGACAGCCAGTTCGCCACGCTTGAATCCCCCACGGGCGAGCCTGGCGTGCTGACGCTGGACGCCGCCTTGCCTTTGTCCACTTTGGAGCAGCAGGCCTGCGCCTGGCTCACCACCCTGGAGGCCGCATGAGCGCCGCATCTCCTTCCACCCCCACCACTCCACAGGGTGAGGGCCGCGCGGCCAACGGCCGCTTCACCCGCGTCGCCAGCGTGCTGATGGCCTTGTGCCTGGGCACCATGGCCGTGGCTGTTTTCTCTAACGTGGTGCTGCGCTACGGCTTTGGCAGTGGCATTCCCGCCAGCGAAGAGCTGTCGCGCCTGCTGTTTGTCTGGATGGTGTTCATCGGTGCTGCGGCGGCTTACCCCGCCGGTGAGCACATGGCCTTTACCAGCCTGGCCGGTCTGCTGGCCCGCAAGCCGCTGGCGTTTGGGCTGCTCACGGCCGTGATTCGGCTGCTGGTGATTGCAGCTTGTGTGATGTTGGGCTGGGGTGCCTGGCAGCAGGTGGTGGTGGGCATGGGCAGCCATTCGGTGGTGCTGGGGTACTCGTCGGCCCTGCTGCCGTTGCCTGCCTTGTTGTGTGCGCTGGCGATTGGCGTGATGGCTTTGGTGGAACTGGTGCTGCGCAAGCCGCTGGACCTGGGCCACGGTGCGGAGGTGGAGTGATGTTTGGAATGACGCCTGAAGCAATGGCCTTCGTGGTCTTTTCGGTGGGCATGCTGGTGCTGATGGGCACAGGCATGAACATGGGGCTGGCGCTGGTGCTCACGGGCGCTGGCATGGCATGGGTGCTGGATTTTTGGGACACCCAGTTGCTGGCGCAAAACCTGGTGGCGGGGGTGGACAGCTTTCCGCTGCTGGCGGTGCCGTTCTTCATTCTGGCGGGCGAGCTGATGAACACAGGTGGCATCAGCCGCCGCATCATCGACATGGCCCAGGCCTGGGTGGGGCACATCCGCGGCGGCCTGGGCTACGTGGCCATCGGCGCTGCAGTGCTCATGGCCAGCATGAGCGGTTCGGCCCTGGCCGATACGGCCGCATTGGCCACCATCTTGCTGCCCATGATGCGCCAGCAGGGCTACCCCATGAACACCTCGGCCGGGTTGATTGCCTCCGGCGGCATCATCGCGCCCATCATCCCGCCGTCCATGCCGTTTGTGATTTATGGCGTGACGACCAACACCTCGATCTCGGCGCTGTTCGTGTCGGGCATCGTGCCGGGGTTGATGATGGGCGTGGGCCTCATCTTTGCTTGGCGCTGGGTGCTGCGCGACCTGGACCTGCCCAAGGGCGAGCCACTGCCGGTGAAAGACCGCCTGCGCGCCACGGCCCGCGCGTTCTGGGCCATGCTCATGCCGCTCATCATCATCGGGGGCATGAAGTCGGGCGTTTTCACGCCCACTGAGGCCGCCGTGGTGGCCGCGTTCTATGCGCTGGTGGTGGCACTGTTCATCCACCGCGAAATGCGTGTGCCCGAGATCTATGGCGTGCTGGTGCGCGCGGCCAAAACCACCTCCGTCGTCATGTTCCTGTGCGCTGGCGCCCAAGTGGCCAGCTACATGATCACGCTGGCCGACCTGCCCAATGTGCTCACCAGCTGGCTTGGACCGTTGGTGGAAAGCCCGCGCCTGTTGATGGCCGTGATGATGATCGTGCTGGTGCTGATTGGCACCGCACTGGACCTCACGCCCACCATCCTGATCTTTGCCCCGGTGATGCTGCCGATTGCCGTGAAGGCGGGGATAGACCCGGTGTATTTCGGCCTGATGTTTGTGCTTAACGGCGCCATTGGCCTGATCACGCCGCCCGTGGGCACCGTGCTCAACGTGGTGGCGGGGGTGGGGCGCATTTCCATGCACAGCGTCATTAAAGGGGTGAACCCTTTCTTGCTGACCTACGTGCTCATCCTTGCCCTGCTGGTCGTGTTTCCGCAAATCGTGACCGCCCCCGTCGTCTGGCTGAGATGAAGCACCCCCTGAGTCGCTTCGCGCCTTCACCCCTCTCTCGCATTGCTGCGCAATGCGGGAGGAGGACGCCCCCAGCGCGGCGGGGCGGTGCGGCCGGCGTAGGCCCTTGCGCGGGGGCACTGGCCTAGACCGCGTCGGTATCGGTCGTCTATGTCCTTTGATTCCTTTCCTCTGTTCCTCACCCCTCACCACAATGGAGACAACCATGAAAACCTTCCGTCGCACCCTTTTGGCCGCCTTGTCGGTGGCTGCGCTGGCCTGCTCGTTCCAGGCCGCTGCGCAAGACTTCAAGCCGCGCATCATCCGCTTTGGTTACGGGCTCAACGAAGTCTCCAACCAGGGCCGCGCCACCAAGCTGTTTGCCGAGGAGGTCGAAAAGGCATCGGGCGGCAAGATGCGCGTGCGTGCCATTGGCGCGGCCGCGCTGGGCTCTGATTTGCAAATGCAGCAGGCGCTGATTGGCGGCGCGCAAGAGATGATGGTGGGATCGACCGCCACGCTGGTGGGCATCACCAAAGAAATGGCCATCTGGGACACCCCCTTTCTGTTCAACAACACCAAGGAAGCCGATGTGGTGCTGGACGGCCCGGTGGGCCAGAAGGTGATGGACAAGCTGCAGGAAAAAGGCCTGGTGGGCCTGGTGTATTGGGAGAACGGCTTTCGCAACCTCACCAACAGCAAACGTCCCGTGGCCAAGCTGGAGGACATGAACGGCATCAAGCTGCGCGTGATGCAGAACAACGTCTTCCTCGACAGCTTCAAGACCCTGGGCGCCAACGCCGTGCCGCTGCCGTTCTCTGAACTGTTCACCGCGCTGGAAACCAACACCGTGGATGGCCAGGAGAACCCCTTCAACACCATCTTGTCGAGCAAGTTCTATGAGGTGCAGAAGTACCTCACCGTCACCAACCACGTCTACAGCCCCTGGATCGTGCTGGTGAGCAAGAAGTATTGGGATGGTCTGTCGAAGGCCGAGCAAAAGGTGCTGCTGGACGCTGCCAAGAAGAGCCGCGACTTTGAACGCCAGGACACCCGTGCCGAAGCCGACAAGGCGCTGGCGGACTTGAAGGGTAAGGGCATGCAGGTCAATGAACTGCCCGCAGCAGAAGCCAACCGTATGCGCGAAAAACTGGGTGCTGTGAACGCCAGCATTGCCGCCAACGTGGGCGAAGGCTTGTGGAAGGAAGTGCAGGGCGCTGTGGCGCAAGCACGCGCCGCCAAGTGAGCGCAGGGCAGGGATTAGGGTCAGGGTGGGCTTCCACCCTGACGGCGTAGCCCAAACCCTCCACGCAAAAGCCAGCAGCCCTTGGGCCGCTGGCTTTTGTGCATTTCACGGTCTGTCATGGTGGATGCCGGGCGCAGGCCTGCCGCGCAACCAGCGCCTGGCTTGGTAACCAGACGTCTCATCAAGGCATCTACGGTTGCATTCAACGCACAGATGGGCTGAAATGTTCTGAAGCCTGCTCAATTCTTTTTGGGTAGAGCCCTGAAGGGGCTTGAACAGGTCGGTTCATCCATCGTGCTTTGCGCTTTACCGGGAGGTTGCCATGACCGTTGTTGCCGAAATCCTGAAATCCAAACCCGACACCACCGTGTACACCGTACGCCCCGCTGATTCGGTGCTGGACGCCTTGCGCCTGATGGCCGAAAAGGGCATTGGAGCCCTGCTGGTGACACAGGACGATGACCGCATCGTGGGCATCTTCACCGAGCGTGACTACGCCCGCAAGATCGCGCTGCTGGGCCGCACATCGGCCGCCACCCAGGTGCGCGATGTGATGACGCCTGACGTGCTGTTTGTGCGACCGCACCAGACCAGCGAGCAGTGCATGCAGATCATGAGCAACAACCGCCTGCGCCACCTGCCGGTGGTGGAGGCAGACCAGCTCGTGGGCATGATCTCCATCGGTGATCTGGTCAAGGACATCATCTCTGAGCAGAAATTCATCATCGAGCAGCTGGAGCAGTACATCACCGGCCACCGTTAATGCCCGCCCCCGGCGCGCAGCGCACGGGGCCGCCCGCTGCGGCGTCAAGGCTGCAGGCGGAAATGCGCCATCGCGCTGCTGACCTGATCGGCCTGCGAGCGCAGCCCCTGTGATGCAGCGGCGGTTTCCTCCACCAGGGCCGCGTTTTGCTGGGTCATGCGGTCCATGTGCTCCACCGCCTCCAGCACCTGCGAGATGCCCGACGCCTGCTCGGTGCTGGCGCTGCTGATCTCGGCCATGATGCCGCTGACCCGGGCAATCGCCTGCACGATGCCTTGCATGGCCTGGCCCGCGCTGTCGGCCTGGCGAGAGCCTTCGTCCATGCGCTGCACCGAATCGGTGATGAGTGCCTTGATCTCATGGGCGGCCTGGGCTGAGCGCTGGGCCAGGCTGCGCACCTCGCTGGCCACCACTGCAAACCCGCGCCCTTGCTCGCCTGCGCGGGCGGCTTCCACCGCCGCATTCAGCGCCAGGATGTTGGTCTGGAACGCAATGGAGTCGATCACCCCGGTGATGTCTGCGATCTTGCGCGAGCTTTCGTGGATGCCCTGCATGAACGCCACCACCTTTTGCACCTGCGCGCCCCCGTGCTCGGCCTCTTCGCTGGCCTGGCGGGCCAGGGCATGGGCCTGGCTGGCGCTTTGGCTGTTGGCGCTCACCGTCTGGTTCAGGGTTTCCATCGAGGCGGCGGTTTGCTCCAGCGCGCTGGCCTGTTGCTCGGTGCGCGCGCTCAGGTCCTGCGTGCCTGCGGCAATCTCGACCGATGCCGTGTGCACCGTGGCGATGGACTGCTGAATGCCTTGCACTGTGTCCGCCAGGGCGCGGGTGGATTGGTTCAGGGCGCGGGCGATGTCACCAAACTCGTCGTGGGTGTTCAGGTGCAGCGGCTGGCCCAGGTCCCCCACGGCCAGGGCCCGGGCTGCGCCCAGGGTTTGCTGCACGGCGGCTTGCGCCTGGCGCACCGTGGCCAGGCTCACCCACAGGGTCGCCACCAGGGCGGCCAGCAGCGCGGCGCTGAACCACCACATAAAGCGCTGTGCCTGCGCCACGCGCTCTTCCAGCATGGTGTCCAGGGTTTCATAGCCTTTGGCGATGAGGGCGAACTGGGTGTCGATGGCCTCGGTCAGGCTGGCGAAGTAGGCCTGGGGCGGGTGGCTCAGCTCGGTGGGTTGCAGCAGTTGCTCCTGAATGGACTGCAGTGCGCGGCTGGCGTCGTCCGCCGCTTTTTTCTGCGCGCTGGCCAGCGTGCGTTGTACGGCTGCATCGGCTTCGCCAGCGCGGCTGAGCAGTGCTTGCGCCTTGTCGTTCTGTAGGCGCGCCGCAGTGACGGCTGCCAACAAGGCGGCCCGCTCGGCGTTGCCCAGATCGCGGCGGGTGAGTGCGCCGGCGCCCACCGCCCGCGCCTGGCCGAGTGACTCCGTCAGCGCGGGCAATTGGTCGAGCGTGCCCGACATCAGGTAGTAACTGGATGCCTCGGGGTCCAGGGTCAGTGTGGATGTGTCCAGCACCTGGTTGAGAAGCACCAGTTGCCGCGCGACAAGGGCGGTGTGGTTGCGAAAGCTGTCTGCCGCCTTGGCGCCGGGGGCCGCGACCTGGGCGGCGAGCGCCTGCCAATCATTTTCAATCTGCGCTGTCAGGGGCGACAGCTTGGTGTCGTTGGCGCTGGCGGCCAGTGCCTGGGTGGCTTGCAGTGCCTGTTTCAGGCGGTCTTGCACCTCGGCCTGCTTTTTCTCGCGCTGCGCGATGAATTGGGTGTTGCCCGAGAGCGCTCCGTTGGACAGCCCTCGGTGCTGTTGGGTCAGCTGGATGAGTCGCAGCACCTGCTCTGCGGGCTTCAGCCCCGCTTGTTCCGCCCGTGCAGTGCGCAGGGCTTCATAGCGAGCTTGCAGCACCAAAGCCGATGCGGTAACGGCCAGCAGCATGCAGGCTGCGCAGACCAGTGCAAATTTTTGCCAGAGTTTCAAGCGTGCAATCAGTGCATTCATCCTCGTGGTTCCCGTGTTGATTTGGCGACCCTCACGTTGCAGAGTCCGCAATTCAGTTTAGGCGCGCCCCAGGGGGATGGGGCGAGGTGCACGCTCAGGCAGCGGTTTTTTCCACGTGGGTTTGACGTGTGTACAAAAAGTCGATCACCGCCTTGCGGTACTGCACGTAGTGCGGGTCTTCGGCCAGCTCCACGCGCTTGCGCGGGCGGGGCAAGTCCACGTGCAGCACCTCGCCAATGGTGGCGGCGGGGCCATTGGTCATCATCACGATCTTGTCGGACAGCAGCACGGCCTCGTCCACGTCGTGCGTCACCATGACCACGGTGCTTTGGGTGCGGGCCACAATCTCCAGCAGCTCGTCTTGCAGCTTGGCGCGGGTCAGGGCGTCCAGCGCGCCAAAGGGCTCGTCCATCAGCAGCACCTGGGGTTCCATGGAGAGCGCCCGGGCAATGCCCACGCGCTGCTTCATGCCGCCCGATATTTCGCCGGGGCGCTTTTGGCCTGCGTGCGTCAGGCCCACCAGGGCCAGCGCGGCGTCGGTGCGGGCCTGGAGCTGGGCCATGTTTTCCTTGCCACCAAACACGCGCTCCACCGCCAGGTAGATGTTGTCAAAGCACGTGAGCCAGGGCAGCAGTGAATGGTTCTGGAACACCACCGCGCGCTCAGGGCCGGGGCCCTTGATCTCTTTGTTGGCGCAGATCAGCACCCCGTTGGTGGGGGTGGTGAGGCCTGCAATCAGGTTCAGCAGTGTGGATTTGCCGCAGCCCGAGTGCCCGATGAGCGCCACGAACTCGCCTTTCGCAATAGTCAGGTCGATGCCCTTCAGCGCCGGGAAAAGCCCCTTGGCGGTTTTGAACGTTTGCTCCACGCCTTGGATTTCGATGAACTTGGTGGTGAGAGAGGTATGCATGAGGAGCTCCTGGTTTTTCCGAGGACCACCGTGGAGCCGGCTTTGCCGGGCCACGGGGGGGTGATGCGCCGATGGCGCGGCGCTCAGGGGTGGGTCAAGTTTTGACCTCTTCAAACGTGAAGGCGGTGGCCAGCTTGATGAGTGCGTACTCCAGCACCAGCCCGACGATGCCGATCACGAAGATGGCGATGATGATGTTCTTGACGTTCAGGTTGTTCCACTCGTCCCACACCCAAAAGCCGATGCCTACGCCGCCCGTGAGCATCTCGGCCGCCACGATCACCAGCCACGCGGTGCCAACGGCCAGACGGATGCCGGTGAGCATGTAGGGCAGCACGGCGGGGAACAGGATCTTGGTGGCGATCTTCCACTCCGACAGTTGCAGCACACGGGCCACGTTCATGTAGTCCTGCGGCACGCGCTGCACGCCCACCGCAGTGTTGATGACCATGGGCCAGATGGAGCAGATGAAGATGGTCCAGATGGCAGCCGGGTTGGCGCCCTTGAACACCAGCAGGCCAATGGGCAACCAGGCCAGGGGCGACACGGGGCGCAGCAGGCTGATGAGCGGGTTGAACATGCGCGACAGGAAGTTGAAGCGCCCGATGACAAACCCGGCCGGAATGCCCACCAGCGCCGCCAGCCCAAAGCCCACGGCCACGCGCTGCAGGCTCATCAGCACGTTCCAGCCCACGCCCTGGTCGTTGGGGCCATTGCGGTAGAAGGGGTTGCTGAACACCTCCACCGCCTGGCCCCAGGTCTCCAGCGGGCTGGGGATGCTCTTGCCTGTGGAGACGGACACCATCGACCAGACCGCCAGCAGCAGCGCAACGCCGCAGGCGGGTGGAAGCACCGCCATCCAGAAGTTGCGCGACCACGCCGCCATGTCGCGGCCAGTGGCCTTGGTGGGGGCCGAGGCCATGGGCTTAGAGGTGTTTTGGGCTGTAGCGCTCATGGATAAAGCGCTAGGCGCTATGGAGTTTGTAGCGGGCTTGTCCGCGTGGGGCGCGGCGTCCAGCGGGGTGTGAAAAACAGCACTGACCATGGCGATCTCCTGGTTTCAACGTGGGGGAGGGCGGGGCGTGGGTGTTGCGATGAAGGGGGTGGGCTTCAGGCCTTGATCTTGAAGCCGTCGGCGTACTTCTTGGGGTCCTTGCCGTCCCACACCACGCCGTCGATCAGCTTGTGGCTGCGCGTGTCGCTCTTGGGCAGGGGGGTTTTGGACGCAGTGGCGGCCTGCTTGTACAGATCGATCCGGTTGATGGCCTTGGCCACGCCCGCGTAGTCGGGGTGGTCCTTGAGCAGGCCCCAGCGCTTGTGCTGCGTCAGGAACCACATGCCGTCGGACAGGTAGGGGAAGTTCACTGCGCCGTCGTTGTAGAACTTCATGTGGTTCGGGTCGTCCCAGCTCTTGCCCATGCCGTCCTGGTAGCGGCCCAGGATGCGCTGGTTGATCGCGTCCACACTGGTGTTCACATAGGCCTTGCCCGCAATGGTTTCGGCCATCTTGTTCTTGTTGGCCAGGCCCTCGTCGATCCAGCGGCTGGCTTCCAGGATGGCGGCTGTCACGGCGCGGGCGGTGTTGGGGTACTTTTGCGCAAACTCTGCCGTGGTGCCCAGCACCTTCTCGGGGTGGTCTTGCCAGATGGCTTGTGTGGTGCTGGCCGTGACCCCGATGCCGTCCATGATGGCGCGCTGGTTCCAGGGCTCACCCACGCAAAAGCCGTCCATGTTGCCCACGCGCATGTTGGCCACCATTTGCGGTGGGGGCACGGTGATGACCTTGGCGTCCTTCATCGGGTCAATGCCATGCGCGGCCAGCCAGTAATACAGCCACATGGCGTGCGTGCCGGTGGGGAAGGTCTGGGCAAAGGTGTATTCGCGCTTTTCGCTGGCCATCAGCTTGGCCAGCCCGGCGCCGTTCACGGCACCCTTGTCCGCCAGCTTTTTAGACAGCGTGATGGCCTGGCCGTTGTGGTTCAGGTTCATCAGCACGGCCATGTCTTTCTTGGGGCCGCTCACACCCAGGTGCACGCCATACACCAGGCCATACAGCACGTGGGCAAAGTCCAGCTCGCCGTTGACCAGCTTGTCGCGCACACCGGCCCAGCTGGCTTCCTTGGTGGGGATGATGGTGACGCCGTACTTCTTGTCGATGCCCAGCACCGAGGCCATCACCACGCTGGCGCAGTCGGTCAGCGGGATAAAACCGATCTTGACCTCTTTCTTCTCAGGCGCATCCGACCCCTGGGCGTGGACAAGCGCACGCAGTGCGGGGCTGACACCCACGGCGCCCACGGTGGCCGCTTGCAGCACGGTGCGGCGGTGGAGGCTGGTTTTCAACAAATCGGTCATGGCACATCCCTCAAGGGCAAGTCGGTGAAGAAAACAAAAAAGGCGTCCTCACGCCTTGCACGGCCGCCGGGGCAGCACGTTGCAAGGGTGGGGACGCCTTTGTCCTGGGTGGAGCCTGAGGCTCCTTGGCTGCATTCACCCGCCGTTGGGTGCCTGCCGCCAGTACAAGACCTTCATTGGTCTATGCAGGAGCTAATGCAAGCGGTGTGCCAGCTTTGAAAAGAATGCGTTTGCTATTTATTTGATAGCTTCTAGCGCTTGCAGATAAAGCGCTGCAGCATGTTTTGGCTTGAAGGGATATGCCTGTTGTGCCCCTGTGGCGTGGCGCAGGCCTGCACGCGATTTGTGCGTTGCACCATCGCTGTTCCTTCGCAGAGCCGTGGCCGCTCCATGGGCGTGCTGCTGCGGTGTGGTGCTGCCCCATTGCGGGGTGGTGTGGCGTGGTGCGGTGCGAAGGGTGGTGCGGGGCTCGCCGTCAGCCGAGCAGGTCCATTACGTCCAGCATGCGCTGGGCCACGTCCACCAGCTTCAGGCCCTTGTCCATGGCCGTCTTGCGCAGCTTGTCGTAGGCGGCCTGTTCACTCAGGCCCTGGCGCTGCATGAGCAGGCCCTTGGCGCGGTCGATGGTCTTGCGGTCCTTGAGCTCGGTCTTGGCGTCGGCCAGCTCTGCCCGCAAGGCTTGCTCGTGCTGAAAGCGCGCCATCGCCACATCCAGGATGGGGCGTATGCGCTGCGGCGCCAGCCCCGCCACGATGTAGGCCGACACGCCTGCGGCCACCGCGTCCTTGACGTGCGAGGTGTCCTCGTCGTTGGTGAACATGACGATGGGCCGGCGGGCATCGCGCGTGGCCATCACCACATGCTCCAGCGCATCGCGGGCTTCGCTCTCGGCGTCCACGATGATCAGGTCGGGCTGCAACTGGGCCAGCCGGTCGCTCAGGAAGACGTCGGCGGGCAGCGTGGCAATGAGGTTGAAGTTGTTCTCCAGCAGGCCAATGCGCAGCGCGCGGGAGCGCTCTGCCTGCAGCAGGGCGTGCTCGTCATCCGGGTCGGTCACGGCCAGGTCGGGGGCGACCACCACGATACGTAATGCCTCATTCATACCGCTACTTTAAGCAAGATTTACGCCATTTTTTGGTGCACTGCAGCGGTGCAGTGGCCAAAGGGGTGCGCTGCCGTGGCTTACAGGGCCTGAAACTTGCTAATAAATGTAACCCTGGCAGGGCATACCCGATGGTGCGGGGCCCGGCTGCTCTTCTATACCTCCGGTCACTTGATCATTCATTTCATATTCAGGAGCCCACTGCATGAAGAATCACATTGCGCGTCGCCGTTTCCCGGTGGCCTTGGCCCTGCTGCCCACCCTGGTCGCAGCCGCTGTGCTGGCCGGGTGCAGCAAGGTGCCAGACACCCTCAAGATCGGCGTAGCCCAGCCCTTGACCGGCCCGCTGGGGGCGTTGGGGCAAGACTTGCTCAACGGCGTGAACCTGGCCGTGCAAGAGCTGAACAAGGACGGCTTCATGGTGGACGGCAAGCGCGTCAAGCTGGAAGTGGTGGCGGTGGACGACAAGGCCGACGCGGCCACGGGCAAGCAGGTGGCCCAGCAACTGGTGGATGCCGGGGTGGTGGCGGTCATCGGCCACCTCAACTCGGGCGTGAGCATCGAGACGGCACCCATCTACGCGGGCAAAAGCATCCCGCAGATCGCCATCTCCACCAACCCCAAGTTCACACAGCTGGGTTTTGACACCTCCTTTCGCATGGTGGCCAACGACACCTTGCAGGCGCGCGCCATTGGCTCGTTTGCGGCCACCCAGCTGGGCGCCTCGCGCTATGCCGCGCTGGACGACGGAACGCCCTACGGCAAGGGCCTGGCCGACGGTGCTGCCGCCCAGCTCAAGGCCGAGAACAAGGAAGTCGTGGTGCGCAAGTCGTTTGACGACAAGACCGTGGCGTTTGAGGCGCTGGCGGGCGAGCTGAAGGCCGCCCGGGTGGAGGTGATCGTCTCCACCCTCAACGATTTCCAGGCCCTGGCATTGCTCAAAGAGCTGCAAAAGGTGGGCCACACCAAGGTGCAGCTGCTGGGCGGCGACACCATCAAGACCACCGACATGCTCAAGGGCGCAGGCCTGGTCGAAGGGCTCTACGCCACCTCCCCCGTGCTGGAGGCCAAGGAGTTCACCACGGGCAAGCCGTTCCTCGAAAAGTACCTGGCTGCCTACAAAAAGCCACCGGCTTACGGCGGCCACTACAGCTACGACAGCACCTATGTGCTGACCGCCGCCATCCAGAAGGCCAAGTCGGCCGACCCCAAAGAGATCACCAAAGCCATGCACGCCATCAACGGCTACGCCCCCGTCATCGGCACCATGAGCTGGGATGACAAGGGCGAGCAGCGCTACGGCGCCGTGGGCGTGTACGAGCTGCGCGGCGGCAACTGGGAATTGCGCATGCGTTCTGACCGCTGGTAAGCGCAAGGTGGCAGCGGCCCGCAAACCTGCTGGCGCCATGTCCGTGGGCAGGCTCTTACACTCGGGGCATGAGTTTGCTGATCCTGGGTATTGAATCTTCTTGCGACGAAACCGGCGTGGCGCTGGTGCGTTCATCGGGCACGGGCGTGCCTGCGTTGTTGTCCCACGCGCTGCACAGCCAGATCGAAATGCACCAAGCCTACGGCGGCGTGGTGCCCGAGCTGGCCAGCCGTGACCACATCCGCCGCGTGCTGCCGTTGGCCACTCAGGTGCTGCACGATGCCGGTCAGACCCTGACCGACGTGGACGTGGTGGCCTACACCCAGGGCCCTGGCCTGGCGGGCGCCTTGCTGGTGGGCGCGGGCGTGGCCTGTGCACTGGGGGCTGCGCTGGGCAAGCCGGTGCTGGGCGTGCACCACCTGGAGGGGCATTTGCTCTCGCCCTTTTTGAGTGCCGACCCGCCTGAGTTTCCGTTTGTGGCGCTGCTGGTGTCGGGCGGCCACACCCAGCTCATGCGGGTGGACGGGGTGGGGCGCTACGAAATCCTGGGCGAAACCATTGACGATGCTGCGGGCGAGGCGTTTGACAAGTCTGCCAAGCTCATGGGCCTGGGCTACCCCGGCGGGCCTGCCTTGTCGCGCCTGGCGCAGCAGGGCGATGCAGCGGCCTTCAAGCTGCCACGGCCACTGCTGCACAGCGGCGATCTGGACTTCTCGTTTGCCGGGCTCAAAACCGCGGTGCTGACCCAGGCCAAAAAGCTGGGCGCAGACCTGGAAGCCCGCAAGGCCGACCTGGCTGCCAGCACCGAGGCGGCCATCGTCGATGTGCTGGTGCGAAAGACCCTGACGGCCCTCAAGCAAACGGGCCTCAAGCGCGTGGTGGTGGCGGGCGGTGTGGGCGCCAACCGCCTGCTGCGCGAGCAGCTCAACGCGGCCTGCGAGAAAAACCGCGTGCGCGTGCACTACCCCGAGCTGCACCTGTGCACCGACAACGGCGCCATGATCGCCATGGCCGCCGCCATGCGCCTGCAGGCCGGGCAGCAGCAGGCCAACACCGCCTACGCCTTTGACGTGAAGCCGCGCTGGCCGCTGGACGCGATCACCGCCCCTGCGGCTTGATCAGCTCCGCTACCGGATGGTTTGCTATTAAAAATATAGCTGTTAGCGCTTATTCATCAAGCGCTAGAGCCCAAAAAAACCCAATATCAGAACGGATAGTGCCGTGGGGCTGTCTGCACCGTGATCCAGCGCAGCTCGGTGAAGGCATCAATCCCCGCCTTGCCACCAAAGCGGCCGTAGCCTGAGGCCTTCACGCCGCCAAAGGGCATCTGCGCCTCGTCGTGCACCGTGGGGCCGTTGACGTGGCAAATGCCGGACTCGATGCGCCCGGCCACCTGCCAGGCGCGGGCTACATCGCGGCCAAACACGGCGGCCGAGAGGCCGAACTCGTTGTCGTTGGCGCAGGCCACGGCTTCCTCCACGCCGTTCACTCGCACGATGGCCTTCACGGGCGCAAAGGACTCCTCGCGGTAGATGTCCATGGCGGGGGTCACATGGTCCAGCAGCGTGGCGGGCATCAGCGTGCTGTCGGCCTTGCCGCCGCACACCAGCGTGGCGCCTTTGGCCAGTGCGTCGTCGATGAGGGCATTGCAGCGGGTGACGGTGGCCTGGTCTACCACCGAGCCCAGCACCACCGGGCCTTTGCGTGGATCGCCCAGCGGCAGGCTGGTGGCGCGTGCGGCCAGCTTGGCTACAAACTCGTCGGCCACTTTCTCGTCCACCACGATGCGCTCGGTGGACATGCAGATCTGCCCTGAGTTGGCGAAGGCACCGAAGGTGGCCGCAGCCACAGCGGCGTCCACATCGGCATCGTCCAGCACCACAAACGGGGCCTTGCCGCCCAGCTCCAGCACCGCCTGCTTGAGGTACTTGGCGCAGGTCTGCGCAATGATGCGGCCCACCTTGGTCGAGCCGGTGAAGTTCACGCGCCGCAGGGCCGGGTGGGCCACCATGGCCTCCACCACAGCGCCCGCATCGGCGGGGGCGTTGGTCACAAAGTTCACCACGCCCGGCGGCAGCCCGGCTTCTTGTAGCGCCTCGATGATCAGGCCGTGCGTGGCGGGGCACAGCTCTGAGCCCTTGAGCACCACCGTGTTGCCGCAGGCCAGTGGCGTGGCGATGGCGCGCACGCCCAGAATCACCGGCGCATTCCACGGCGCAATGCCCAGCACCACGCCCGCTGGCTGGCGCACCGCCATGGCCACCGAGCCCGGCACGTTCGATGGAATCACCTCACCATTGATCTGCGTAGTGATGGCGGCGGCTTCGAGCAGCATGTCGGCCGCCAGGTGCACGTTAAAGCCTGCCCAAATGCCGGATGCGCCGGTCTCTGCCGCCATGGCTTGGGCAAAGGCATCGGCCTTGCCCTCCAGTGCGTGGGCGGCTTTCATCAGCAGGGTGCGGCGCGCGCCTGGCCCCAGGGCCGCCCAGGCTGGGAAGGCCTGCGCCGCAGCCTCTACCGCCGCCACGGCATCGGCCACGGTGGCGGCAGGCGCCGTGGTGGCCACGGTGTGGTCCAGCGGGTTGCGGCGCTCAAACGTGGCGCCGTTGGACGCAGCGCGGGGCTGCCCGCCAATCAGCATGGAAATGGGGCTCATGGGGTGTCTCCTGTAGGGGGTAAAACCGTGACGATGGACCGACCAACGGCCCATGCCACGCACCCTGTGGATGCTAGCCAGCACACGTTGCATTCGCTTGACCCACCGTGCACAGCGGTGTTGACCGAGAGCGCACACCGCCTAGGGATAACCCCCGGCAACCCACCTGCGCTGCGCAGGGGCTTAGCCCGCCACCCATAATGGCACGCACCCCTGGACACCTATCCCCCTATGGCCGAAGCGACCCGCCTCACCACCGACAACCTGCCGCCGCAGCAGGCCGCGCTGGCCTGGCGCGACTGGATGGCCACGCTGTTTGATGGGTTGGAGTCTGATCTGTACGGCGACACCGGCTTTGACGGCCACCTGCACACCGCCTGGGCGGGGGATGTGGTGCTGACGCAGCTGGAGGCCAACCGCCACCGCGTCATTCGCCGCCCACGCACAGCCCGTGCAGGCGCGCAGCACTACCTCAAAATCGTCGCCCCCTGGCAGGGGCAGGCCCTGGTGCAACAGCACGGGCGGCAGGCGGTGGTGCAGCCCGGTGGCTGGGCCATCTACGACACCACGGGCAGCTACGAAGTGGCCAACCCCCAGCGCAGCCGCCACCTCATCGTGAGGGTGCCCACCAGCCAGCTGGCCGAGCGTGGCCTGCACCTGCCCACGCTGATGGGCCGTGTGGTGGGCGGCCACGCGGGCATCTCGCGCGTGGCGCTGGACGCCATGCGCAGCACCTACAACGAGCTGCCCAGCATGACCCCCGAGGCCGCACGCGGCGCCGGGCGGCTGATTGGCGAGCTGGTCTGCCTGTCGCTGCAAGAGCTGGCCGGGCAGGGCCCCGCTGCCGCGCTGCACGAGGCCTTCAAAGACCGCATCCGCGCCTACATCGCACAGCACCTGCGAGACCCGGCGCTGACCATTGAGCGCATGGCCCAAGGGCTGAACTGCAGCAAGCGCCACCTGCACAACGCCTTTGCCGACGCCGATGAAACCCTGGCCGAACACATCCTGCGCCGCCGCTTGCAGGCGTGTATGGATGAGATGCGCAATCCCGACTGCCGCCACCGCACCATCAGCGAGATAGCTTTCTCGTGGGGCTTTAGCAGCGGGGCGTATTTCAGCCGGGTGTTCCGGGCGCAGGTGGGGGTGTCGCCTACGGAGTACCGGGTGGGGGTCGTCGGCCAGTCGCGGCTTGGGTTGGCGCTGGCATGGGTTGATTGCCAAACCAAATGATTCTTCGGTATTTGGCTTGTGCGCAGCATGCCCCGCGCGGTGCTGCAGGGCAGAGGGTTGAGTGTCCCCATTTCTTTACCAAAGGTTGACACAAGCGCCTTCAGGGCGACAACGGAAACCGGGACAATGGATGTTGTTGAGAATGATTGTCAAATACATCCATGAAGCTTTTCCGTTCCCTCCCACCCGCCTCACCAGGCCGCAACCTGCGTAGTGCGTCCTTTGCTTTGCCAGGATTGGCATTGGCTCTGGTGCTGGCGGGTTGCAGCAGCCTGCAGCCGCACAGCGCTGATGTGCCAGTGGTGCCCGTGCCTGCCGGGTGGTCTGCCGCCAGCGCAGGGGCTGCTGCCACGCCGCTGGCGCAGTGGTGGGGGCGGCTGGGTGACCCGGAGCTGACGGCGCTCATCACCGAAGCGCTGGCCGCCAACACTTCGGTGCGCAGTGCACAGGCGGCATTGCAGCAGTCGCGGGCGTTGGTGGATGTGCAGACGGCGGGCACCTTGCCGCAGATTGGTGCCTCGGCCTCGGCGCAGCGCAGCCGCGCTTCCGGCAGCACGGGCAACAGCTACAGCGCCGGGTTTGACGCGAGCTGGGAGCCCGATGTGTTTGGCCGCCTGCGCGCCGGGGTGACGGCCACCGAGGCCGATGCCCGCGCCGCAGAGGCCAGCCTGGCCGATGTACAGGTGTCGCTGGCCGCCGAGGTGGCGGTGAATTACATCGAGCTGCGCGGCCTGCAGCAGCGCCTGCAGATTGCGCGCAGCAACCTGGCCAGCCAACAAGAAACGCTGCAGATTGCTCAGTGGCGCCTGCAGGCGGGGCTGACCACCTCGCTGGTGACCGAGCAGGCCCGTGCTGCGGCTGAGCAGACCGCCGCCCAGGTTCCCGCGCTGCAAAGCAGCCTGGCGCAGTCGCGCCACAGCCTGGCGGTGTTGACCGGGCAAGCGCCTGCTGCACTGGATGCACGCTTGGCGGCCACTGCGCCGGTGCCCACGGCGCCGAACGACTTGGCGCTGGACATCCCTGCGCAAACGCTGCGCCAGCGCCCCGATGTGCGGGCCGCAGAGCACCGCGTGGCGGCGGCGGTGGCGCGGGTGGCCCAGGCCGATGCGGCGCGGTACCCTGACTTTTCGCTCAGCGGTTCCTTGGGCCTGCGGGCACTGACCTTGGGTACGCTGACGGGGGGCAATTCGGTCGCCAGTGCGCTGGCGGCCAGCCTGTCTGCCTCGCTGTTCGATGGCGGCGCGGCCAAGGCCCAGGTGCGGTCGCAGCAAGCGGCGTTGGAGCAGGTGCGTGTGGGCTACGAAGCTGCCGTGCTCACGGCGCTCAAAGATGTAGAGGACGCCCTGGTGGCCTTGCAGGGCGATAACGAACGCCTGGCGCGCCTGCAGGCTGCCGCAGATGCCGCTGCCAACGCCGCGCTGATGGCGCAACAACGCTACAGCAGCGGCCTGATCGACTTTGCCACCGTGCTGGAGACCCAGCGCACGCAGCTGTCTGCGCAAGACAGCGTGGCAACCACCGTGGCCAGCGTGGCGGCCGACCATGTGCGCCTGTACAAGGCCCTGGGCGGCGGCTGGCAGTAGCCGTGGCGGGGCTCGCACTGGCCCTGCCTTGCCTGGCGTGCCGGTGTTACAGCACCCCAAGCACTTGCCAGTGCATGGCCCCCTGGCCCACGTCCTTCCCCTTTTGATGACCCGAATTTTTCCATTCAATGAACCATCCTGACGCTTCTGTGAATTCCTCTTCCCCTCAGCCTGCCGCACCCCAGACCACGGCGGCAAATGGCCTGAACGACTTGCTGGGCAGTGCGCCACGGCGCCGCTGGTGGCAGCGCACCACGGTGTGGCTGGGCGTGGTGGGCCTGCTGGTGGCGGCAGGTGGTGTGTATGCCTGGCAAGCCAGCAAGGCCGCCAGCGCGGCTCCCAGCTTCGTGACCGAAGAGGTGCGGCGCGGCAATCTCACGCTCAACGTGGCTGCCAATGGCACGCTGAACCCCACCCGAACGGTCACCATCGGCAGTGAGCTGTCGGGCACGGTGCGCAGCGTGCTGGTGGACGTGAACGACAAGGTCAAAAAAGGCCAGGTGCTGGTGGAGCTGGACACTGCCAAGCTCGAAGCGCAGGTGCTGCGCTCGCGGGCGTCTCTTGCCTCTGCGCAGGCCAAGCTGGCCCAAGCCCAGGCCACGACCAAGGAATCCGAGGCCGGCTTTGCACGCCTGCAAGAGGTGGCGCGCCTGTCCGGTGGCAAGGTGCCATCGGCCACCGAGTTGGACGCCGGGCGTGCCACGCTGGACCGTGCCAAAGCCGACGAGCTCAGCGCCCGCGCTTCGGTCGATGACGCCAAAGCGGCGCTGTCCACCGACGAAACCAGCCTGTCCAAGGCCTCCATCCGCTCGCCTATCAACGGGGTGGTGCTCACCCGCAGCGTAGAGCCTGGCAACGCCGTGGCCGCATCGCTGCAAGCCGTGACGCTGTTCACCGTGGTGGAGGACCTGACGCGTCTGCGGCTGGATGTGAGCGTGGACGAGGCCGATGTGGGTTCGCTCACCGTGGGGCAAAAGGCCAGCTTCACCGTCAGCGCCTACCCCTCGCGCCGCTACCCGGCCGAGGTGACCCGCGTGTCCTTTGGCTCCACCAAGACGGACAACGTGGTGACCTACATCACCTGGCTGGACGTGGACAACAGCGATCTGAGCCTGCGCCCAGGCATGACGGCGGCAGCCACCATCACCTCGACCGAACGCAACGACGTGCTGCTGGTGCCCAACACCGCCCTGCGCTTTACCCCGGCCCAGGCGGGGGCTGAGTCTGTAGCCAAGCCTGCCAGCAGCAACCGGGGCATCGTCTCGCAGCTCATGCCCGGGCCGCCCCGCAACGCGCCCTCGGGCCGCAAGCCTGCCGGCGGCAATAGTGGAAATGGGCAGCGCGAAGGCGCGGGCCAGACGCGCCAGATCTGGCTGCTCAAGGATGGCACGCCGCAGCCCATGACCGTGAAGGTGGGCATCAGCGATGGGCGCATGACCGAAGTGAGCACCGAAGGCCTGGAGCCCGGCGCCAAGGTCATCACCGACCAACGCACTGGCAAGGCCGCGCCATGAGTGCAACCCGGGCTGACCAAGGGGGCGCGGACGCAGGGTCTCCCATCATCGAGCTGCGCGGCGTGACCAAGGTGTATGGCGAAGGGGCGCTGGCGTTTCAGGCCCTCAAGGGCGTGGACTTGTCGATTGCGCAGGGCGACTTCGTGGCCATCATGGGCCCCAGCGGGTCGGGCAAATCCACGGCCATGAACACGCTGGGTTGCCTGGACCGTCCCACCACGGGTGAGTACCTGTTCAAGGGCGTGCATGTGGAGGCCCTGTCGCGCGATGAGCGAGCGATGCTGCGCCGCCGCTACTTTGGTTTTGTGTTCCAGGGCTTCAACTTGCTGGCGCGCACCTCGGCGCAAGAGAACGTGGAGCTGCCCTTGCTGTACCGGGGCGAGCCAGCGGGCGTGCGCAAGGCAGCCGCTGCGCGGGCGCTGGATGCCGTGGGCCTCAAGGGCTGGGAGCACCACACACCGGCCGAACTCTCCGGCGGGCAGCAGCAGCGTGTGGCCATTGCCCGCGCCATCGTCACCGAGCCCGTGGTGCTGCTGGCCGACGAGCCCACCGGCAACCTCGACACCCAGCGCAGCCACGAAATCATGGAACTGCTGTGGCGCCTGAATGCCGACCTGGGCATTACGGTGCTGATGGTGACGCACGAGCCCGACATGGCCGAATACGCCCGCCGCATCGTGCGGTTTGTGGATGGCGTGGTGGACACCGACACCATCAACCCGGCGCCGGCAGGGCTGCGCGCCCACGCCGTGGCAGCGCCCGCAGCGCAAGGAGCGGTGTGATGCTGTTCAGTACGATTCTTTTGGCGCTGCGCTCCATTCGGCGCAATCTCATGCGCTCGTTCCTGACCATATTGGGCATCGTCATTGGCGTGAGCGCGGTCATCACCATGGTGACCTTGGGCAACGGCGCCACCATGGCGGTGCAGACGCAGATTTCAAGCCTGGGCACCAACTTGCTGCAAGTGCGCCCCGGCCAGCGCATGGGGCCGGGCGGAGGCACTGGCGCGCCTTCGTTCAAAGACACCGATGCCGATGTGATTGCGCAGCAAATTGGCGGCATTTTGGCCGTGGCGCCTGAGGCACGCGCCAGCGCCACTGTGGTGGCCAGTGGGCGCAACTGGACCAGCAGCGTGATTGGCAGCACCAACGCCTGGCTGGAGACCGGTAACTGGACCTTGCAAGCCGGAGGCCGCGCGTTCTCTGAGCCCGAGCTGCGTGCGGGCGCGGCGGTGTGCGTGGTGGGTGAGACCATCCGCCGCGAGCTGTTTGGTGGCCGCGACCCGGTGGGTGAGCAGCTGCGCGTCAAGGCCTTCTCTTGCGAGGTGGTGGGCGTGCTGACGTCCAAAGGGCAGGGGGCGTTTGGCAACGACCAGGACGACATGGTGCTCATCCCCATCAAGACCCTGCAGCGGCGCGTGACGGGCAACACCCGCGTGAACACGCTGCTGGTGTCGATGCAGGATGGCAGCGACCCTACCCGCGTCAAAAGCGCGCTGACGCAGCTGCTGCGCGAGCTGCGCAAGCTGTCGGACACCGATGAGGACAACTTCAACGTGCTTGACACCAAGCAACTGGCCGACACTTTGTCGGGCACCACCAAGGTGATGACCATGCTGCTGGGCGCCGTGGCCGCCGTGAGCTTGCTGGTGGGCGGCATCGGCATCATGAACATCATGCTGGTGAGCGTGACCGAGCGCACCCGCGAGATCGGCTTGCGCCTGGCCATTGGCGCGCTGGAGCGCGAGGTGCTGTTGCAGTTCTTGATCGAGGCCGTGGTGCTGGCCGCACTGGGCGGACTGGTGGGGATTGTGCTGGCCACAGCTGCATCGCTGGGGCTGGCGCAGGTGATGGGCGTGCCCTACCTGTTCAATCCTGGGGTCAACCTGCTCTCGTTTGTGTTCTCGGCGGGCATTGGCGTGGTGTTTGGCTACTTTCCGGCCCGCCGCGCGGCGCACATGGACCCGATTGACGCGTTGCGCCACGAGTGAGTGGCACACCCACCGCCCATCGCGGTGGTGATGTGCCCAGCGCAAAGGCACAAAAGGCCCCTTTCGGAATCTCCGAAAGGGGCCTTTTTATTGGGGGCGGGTTTTGATGGCCTGGGCGTGCAGCGTGCTGCACCCCAGAGATGCTTCAGTGAATGGTCAGCGAAGTGGCTTTGCTCACGGGCTCCACGCGCACCAGTGTCAGGGTGAGCACGCCGTTTTCAAGCTTGGCCGTGCTGGCGGCGGCGTCAATATCCTGGGCCAGTTCCCAGGCGCGTTGCACCTGGCGGGGGGCGCCTTCGGCGCTTTGCAGCTTCACCACATTGCCTTCGATGGTGATGTTCAGCTGCTCGCGTGAGAGGCCCGGCACATCCAACTGCAGCGTGGTGCTTTTCTCGTCTTGCGTCACGATGCAGCCTGCTGTGGTGGGCTGGGCCGCAGCGGTGGCACCCAGGCTGCCCATGAGAAAACGTTGCAAGGCCAGGTCGGCAGCGCGTGGGTTGGGGTTGAAGGCGGCGCGGCGGATCACGGGGGCGAAGATCATGGGGTACTCCTATACACTGCGCGGCTCTCGGGGTGGTCGCCGCATGCACAGGAGGTGTGTACGCATCCACGGGATTTCAAGGGAAAAATGAGCATGAATAAATTGCAAACTGCGGGCTTGAAATGGGGCCGCGCAGCACTATTTCAGGCCGCTTGCACGGTGGCGGGTGCAGCGGTTCTGGGCCTTGCGCCCGCGGCATCGGGCTGGGCACAAAGTGCAGCGTCCACGGCCGCAGTGCCCGCAGGCAAGCCCATCAAGGTGGCTTTGATTGAAAGCCTGTCGGGCGCTTTTGCGAACACCGGCGAGGCCGTGTTTCGCAACGTCTACTGGGCTATGGAGCGCGTGAATGCGCGCGGTGGCGTTACGCTGCCTGCCGCCGCTGGCGGCAAGCGCCCGCTGGTGCTGGAGCGCTACGACAGCAAGGGCCAAAACGAAGAGGCATTGTCGGCCCTGCGCGCTGCCATTGACGATGGCGCGCAGGTCATCTTGCAAGGCAATTCGTCGGCCACTGCGGCGGTGCTGATCGAGGCCATCAACAAGCACAACGAGCGCGAGCCCAGCAAGCGTGTGCTGTTCTTGAACTACTCGGCGGTGGATCCCATCCTCACCAACGAAAAATGCAGCTTCTGGCACTTCCGCTTTGACGCGCATGCCGACATGCGCATGGCTGCTTTGATGGAGGTGATGCGCGAGGACAAAGCACTCAAGAGCGTGTACCTCATTGGCCAGGACTACAGCTTTGGCCAGGCCGTGCTGCGCGAGGCCAAAAAGCAATTGGCCGCCCAGCGCCCCGATGTGACGGTGGTGGGCGACGAGCTGCACCCCGTGGGCCGCGTCAAAGACTTTGCGCCCTACGCCGTCAAGATCAAAACCAGCGGCGCACAGGCCGTGGTGACAGGCAACTGGGGCAACGACCTCACGCTGCTGGTTAAGGCCGCACGCGAGGTGGGCTTTGAAGGCAGCTTCTACACCTTCTATGGCAACGCCTTGGGTGCGCCTGCAGCCATGGGCGATGCGGGCATTGGCAAAGTGGTGGCCGTGGCCGACTGGCTGCCCAATGTGCCCGGCGCGCAGAGCGAGGCCTTCTACCAGTCGTTCCGTGATCGCTTTCCCAAGCCGCAGGATGACTACGTGCACATGCGCATGCAGTTGATGGTCGAAGCCCTGGCCCAATCCATCGAGCGCGCAGGCACCACCGATGTGGTGGCCGTGGCCCGCCAAATGGAAAAGGCCAACGTGCAGCTTGCTGGGCAGGGCGGCGCCATGCGCGCGGCCGACCACCAATTCCAGCAGGCCCTGGCCGTGGGCGTGATGGACAAGAAGGGCGCGCCCGGCGTGAAGTTCGACGTGGAAGGTTCGGGCTATGGTTTCCGCGTGGTGCGGCAGATCCCTGCAGCCAAAGCCGAGCAGCCGCACAGCTGCCAGATGCAGCGGTTTTGAGGCAGCGGTTCTGAGGCTGTCTGTACAGGGGGCACCGCGCAACGCCCCCTGCATATCGATATGAAAAGTTAGCGCAACCGGTGGGGGCCTGCGGGCCACAGAATTTGCTGCATTGATCACTCATGCGCGAATCGCCTCCACCGTGCCCTACGCCCTTTCTCTGCTCGACAAAAGCCCTGTGCCCGAGGGCACTACCGCCGCCGAGGCCCTGCAGCGCACCGTAGCGCTGGCGCAGCGCGCCGAGCAACTGGGCTACAAACGCTTTTGGGTGGCTGAGCACCACGGCAACCCGGGCCTTGCAGGCTCCGCCCCCGAGGTGCTGGCGGCCCACATCCTGGCGCGCACTTCGAGCATCCGCGTGGGTTCGGGCGGCGTCATGCTGCAGCACTACAGCCCCTTCAAGGTGGCCGAACAGTTCAAGTTGCTGGCGGCCCTGGCCCCAGGCCGTGTGGACCTGGGTGTGGGCAAGGCGCCCGGCGGGTTGCCGTTGTCTACCCGTGCGCTGCAGGCCGTGCACGACAAGACTGCCAAGCCCGACTTTGCCGCCCGCTTTGCCGAGCTGGACGCCTTTTTGCACAACGCGCTGCCTGCGGCCCATCCATTGGCTGGGGCCGTCGCCCAGCCCCAGCCCCCCAGCTTGCCAGAGCGCTATCTGCTGGGCGGTAGCCCAGACAGCGCGGCACTCGCGGCCCGCCACGGCTGGAACTTCACGTACGCCGGGCACTTCAATGGCGACCCGGCCAACATCGAGCGATCGCTGAAGGTGTACCGCGAGGCCGCAGGCCGTGCCCCGTCGCTGGCGCTGTATGCGCTGGTGGCGCCAACGCAGGCACAGGCCGAGCGCCTGGTGGGCGCGCTGCGTGTGTTCAAGCTGCACCTGCCCACGGGCCAGACCTTCAACCTGCCCAGCGAGCAGGCTGCTGCCGAATTTGCGCGCCAGGCGGGTGTGAGCGAGTACCGCCTTGAAGAAACCCGCCCGCATGTGATTGCAGGCTCGCAAAACCATGTGCGTGAGCAACTCGATGCCTTGGCAGAGCGCTACGGCATCGAAGAGTTTGTGGTCGATACCCCTGTGACGGGCTTTGCCGACCGGCTCGCATCGGTCGAACTGCTGGCCGGAGCCTTTGACGCCGTGGCGGCCTGAGCGCCTGCTGCTTTCCATCCTTCCCATTTGTTGTCGGAGTTTGTTCCCATGAGCCCAAAATCCCCCATCCGCTTTGGTGTGATGCTGCACGGCGCCGGTGGCCACATGAATGCGTGGAAGCACCCCGCAGGTCCGGCAGACGCCAGCGTGAACCTGGACTTCTACATCCGCACGGCGAAAAAGGCCGACGCCAACGGCATTGCCTTTGCGTTTGTGGCCGATGGTCTGTTCATCAACGCAAAGTCGATTCCGCATTTCCTCAACCGCTTCGAGCCCATTTCCATCCTGTCGGCGCTGGCCACGGTCACCTCCAAGATCGGTTTGGCAGGCACCATCTCCACGTCGTACAGCGACCCGTTCACGGTGGCGCGGCAGTTTGCCTCGCTGGACCTCATCAGCAGTGGCCGGGCGGGCTGGAACGTGGTGACCACACCGCTGGAAGGCACCGCGCAGAACTACAGCCGCACCCACCCGGACCACGCGCTGCGCTACGAGATCGCCGACGAGTACCTGCAGGTGACGCAGGGACTGTGGGACAGCTGGGACGAAGACGCCATCGTGCGCAACCGTGAAACGGGCCAGTTCTTCGACCCTGCCAAGCTGCACACGCTCAACCACAAGGGGCGCTTTTTTGAGGTGGCCGGGCCGCTGAACATCGGTCGTTCGGCGCAGGGGCAACCTGTGATCTTCCAGGCGGGCTCGTCCGACGCCGGTATCGGCCTGGCGGGCAAGTTTGCCGACGCGGTGTTCACCCATTCGCCGTCGATCGAGGAGACCCGGGCGTTTTTGCGCAAGGTCAAGGCCAGTGCGGTGGCGCACGGGCGTCAGGCCGACGAGGTGAAGATTTTCCCGGGCATCGGCCCCATCGTGGCGGCCACGCAAGAAGAGGCCGAAGCCAAGTACCAGACCATTCGCGAGTTGCTCACCATCGACGAAGCCCTGGCCTACCTGGGGCGGTTTTTCGATCACCACGATTTCACGCAGTACGCGCTGGACGCGCCGTTTCCGGAGCTGGGCGACATTGGCAAGAACAGCTTTCGCTCTACCACTGACCGCATCAAGGCCGATGCCCAAGCGCGCGGGCTCACGCTGCGCCAGGTGGCGCTGGAAGTGGCTACCCCACGCTCGCAGTTTGTGGGCACGGGCGAGCGCGTGGCCGACGAGATCATCCGCTGGGTGGACGAGGGGGCGGCCGATGGCTTCATCCTGGGCTTTCCGGTGCTGTCGCAAGGGCTCGATGATTTTGTGCAGTTCGTCATTCCGGCGCTGGAGGCACGCGGCCGCTATGAGCGCACGCTGCCGGGCCAGACGCTGCGCGACCACCTGGGTTTGCCCCGCAAGGCCAGCCGCCATGCGCCCGACAGCCAGGCCGAGTTGCCTGTGCCCAAGGCCGCGTGATGGGCGCCGCATTGCCTGTGCAGGTGGCTTCGGGCAGCGATCGCGCCGAGCAGGTGCGCCGCAGTGTGGCGTCGTCCATTGGCGAGTTCAAGGCGCTGCGGCGTGACCTGCACCAGCACCCCGAGCTGTCGTTCCAGGAGTTCCGCACCGCAGCCATCGTGGCCGAGCGACTGGCGCAGTGGGGCTATGAGGTCACCACCGGCATCGCAGGCACGGGCGTGGTGGGCACGCTGCGCAGGGGCTGGGGCGAGCGCCGCTTGGGCATTCGGGCCGACATGGATGCGCTGCCTATTCAGGAGACGACAGGCCTGCCCTATGCCAGCGTGAACCCCGGTGTGATGCACGCTTGTGGGCACGATGGGCACACCACGGTGCTGCTGGCTGCCGCCCGCTATCTGGCGCAAGAGGGGCAGTGGGATGGCACGTTGCACCTGATCTTTCAGCCCGCCGAAGAGGGCGGTGGCGGCGCGCGGCAGATGATTGCCGAAGGACTGTTTGAGCGCTTCCCGTGCGATGCAGTGTTTGGCCTGCACAACTGGCCGTGCGTGGAGGCTGGGCACTTTGGCTGCGTGAGCGGCCCGGCCATGGCCTCGGTGGACCAGGCCCTCATCACCGTCCGCGGCAAGGGCGGGCATGGGGCTGCACCGCAAGACACGGTGGACCCCGTGGTGGCCAGCGCGCACATCATCACTGCGCTGCAGTCGGTGGTGTCGCGCAATGTGGACCCGCTGGACATGGGGGTGGTCACCGTGGGTTCCATCCATGGCGGCCATGCGGCCAACGTGATTCCCGAGAGCGTCGAACTCAAGATCACGGCCCGCGCCTTCAAGCCCGAGGTGCGGGCGCTGCTGCAGCGCCGCGTGCCCGAGGTGGCGCGTGCGCAGGCCGAGAGCTTTGGTGCCACGGCCGAGGTGGACTATCGCCTGGGTTACCCCGCCGTGATCAACCACGACAAGGAAACCGCCTTTGCCCGGCAGGTGGCGCTGGACACCTTTGGCGTGACGGCCGTGGATGCGGGCTTTCGGCCGCGCACGGCCAGCGAGGACTTCGCCTTCATGCTGCTCAAGCGCCCCGGCAGCTATGTGTTTGTGGGCAATGGCGATGGGGCCTCGCTGCACAGCCCGTACTACGACTTCAACAACGCCATCCTGGCGCCCTCGGCCAGCTATTGGGTGCGGCTGGCTGAGCAGTTTCTGGTCACTGGCCCCACCGAATCTCAGGAGTCCATCGCATGAGCGACCTGTTTGTCTACACCACCCCGCTGGACCCCCTGGCCCAGCCCCTGGTGCAGGAGCTGACCTACGAATACGACAGCCGCTACGGCGAGTTCTACCAGCAGGACGGCAGCCCTCGGGAGATGGAGAAGTACCCGCCGCAGCTGTTTGCGCCCGCGCAGGGTGGCAATTTTGTACTGCTGCTGCGGCAAGGGCAGGCGGTGGCGGGTGGCGCCTTCAAGCGCTATGACGACGACACGGCAGAACTCAAGCGCATGTGGACCCACTCGCAGTGGCGCCGCCAGGGGCTGGCCTGCAAGGTGATGGCGGAACTGGAGGCGCAGGTGCTGCGCCAGGGCTACCGCCGCATCTACCTGACCACGGGGTTTCGCCAGCCCGAGGCGGTGGGCCTGTACCAGGGCCTGGGCTACTCGGCCTTGTTTGATGTGGCGGCCCCGGCGGGTACCTACCGGTCGCTGCCGTTTGAAAAGCGCCTGTCGCCTGAGGTGCCTTCCCTGGCCGATGCACCGCATTTTCTGGCGTCCCGCGCCCAGCACTTGTTTGTGCAGCCGACGGGGCTGCTGGGCAGCGTGCATGGGCCCGCGCCTGCAGCGCCAGCAGCCCACGCCCGGGCAGCCTGATCCTGGGTTGCAGAGAACCCCTATTTTTGTTTTACGAAGGACTGGCCCATGTCAACGACGACCACCCTGGATGACGCTGGTCACCTGCGCCCGCTGGGCTCCACGCCGTCTGCCCCGTTGTCCAGCGGCGCGGCCCGCGCCCCTGCGCCCGCTGCGCCGGAGGCCCCCATGCACCACCCAGCCCCCTGCAAGGGCGACTACTCGCACTACAAAGTGGTACCGGCGCGGCACCGCGCACGCGCTGTGGGCACGCTGTTTGCCGCCGCCGTCATAGCGCTGGTGTTGTATTCGGTGTTCACCAACCCGCGCTGGGGCTGGGGCGTGTTTGGCGAGTGGTTCTTTGCAGAACCCGTGCTGGTGGGCTTGGGGCGCACGCTGCTGCTCACGGCACTCGGTGCGGTGTTGGGCTTCACGCTGGGCACCGCGCTGGCATTGGCACGGGTGTCGCGCTCGCCGTTGCTGGCGGGGCTGTCGTGGGTGTTCATCTGGATTTTTCGCTCCATCCCCATCATCGTGTTGCTGCTCATCATCAACAACCTGGGCTATCTGTACGAGACGCTCAGTGTGGGGGTGCCTTTCACCGATTGGACGTTTTTCTCCTACCCCACCACGCAGCTCATCAGCCCGTTTGCTGCGGCGCTGATCGGCCTTACGCTGAACCAGGCTGCATTTGCGTCAGAGATCGTGCGCGGGGGCATCCTGGCGGTGGACCAGGGGCAGCTGGAGGCCGCTGCCGCCTTGGGCCTGCCACGGCGGCGCCAGGCGTTTCGCATCGTGTTGCCGCAGGCCATGCGCTCAATCCTGCCGGCGGGGTTCAACGACATCATCGGCCTGGCCAAGGGCACGTCCAACGTGTACATCCTGGCGCTGCCTGAGCTGTTCTACACCATCCAGATCATCTACCGCCGCAACCTGGAGGTGATCCCGCTGCTCATGGTGGCCACGGTGTGGTACCTGGTGATCCTCACGGTGCTGTCGCTGGTGCAGCACTACATCGAGCGGCATTTCTCCAAGGGGGCGTTGCGCAACCCGCCGCCTTCGCTGTTCAGTGCCATCGCCCAGCGCCTGTGGCCTGCGCGGCCTGCTCGGGGTGTGCCAGCCCCTGCGCAGGCCGTCGTGCAGCAGCCACCCGCACAGCCCACGGCCGTGCCGGTGGTGCCCCGCTGGACGGGGAACCACAGCCAGGGTGGGGAGGTCACGATCCACGGGGTGACCAAGCGCTATGGCGACCTGCAGGTGCTGCATGGCGTGACGCTCACGGTGCAGCCGGGCAGCGTCACGGTGATCCTGGGGCAGTCTGGCTCGGGCAAGTCCACCTTGCTGCGCACCATCAACCACCTCGAACGCGTGGACGGCGGCTTCATCGCCATCGACGGTGAACTGATCGGCTACCGCCAGGATGCCGACACGCTGTACGAATTGGGCGAGAAGGACATCTTGCGCCGCCGCGTGGACGTGGGCATGGTGTTTCAGAACTTCAACCTGTTCCCGCACTTGACGGTGCTGGAGAACATCATCGAAGCCCCCATCCATGTGCGTGGTGTGCCGCGCACCGAGGCCGAGGCCCTGGCGCTGGAGCTGCTCGACCGCGTGGGCCTGGCCGACAAGGCGCACAGCTATCCACGCCAGCTCTCGGGTGGGCAACAGCAGCGCGTGGCGATTGCGCGGGCCCTGGCGCTCAAGCCCAAGGTGCTGTTGTTTGATGAGCCCACATCGGCACTCGATCCTGAGCTGGTGGGCGAGGTGCTGGATGTGATCAAAGAGCTGGCGCGCAGCGGCACCACCCTGGTCATCGTGACGCACGAAATTGGCTTTGCCCGCGAGGTGGCCGACACCGTGGTGTTCATGGAGCGGGGGCGCATTTTGGAAACAGGCTCGCCTGCCAAGGTGTTCAACCAGCCTGACCACCCGCGCACCGCTGAATTTTTGGCCAAGGTGCTCTGACGCGGGTCTGCCCCTATTCACTGCAAGTCCACCAACACACCCTCGCGGGGCTCGGCCGCCCTGTGGCTTTCATTGATCGCTTTGATTTCAAACCAAGGAACTTCTTCATGCCCACGTTTCGCCAAACCCTCTCGTCTGTGCTGCTGGCCTTGGCCGCCACTGCGGCCCTGATGCCGCTGCACGCCACCGCCCAGGCCGTGGACCTGAGCCCGGAGCAGCCCGGCCGCCCCCGCTCGCAAAAGGTGGACGATGCGCTCAAGCTGCTGCCCCCTGGCTTCAAGTTTGCCAAGGACGGTGTGCTGACGGTGGGCACCACCACGGGCCGCCTGCCGTTTGGCGCTTATGCCACCGACAATAAAACCCCAGTGGGCAATGCCCCCGACATTGCCCAACTGGTAGCTGACAGCCTGGGCCGCAAGCTGGAGCTGGTGTCGGTGGCCTGGGCCGACTGGCCGCTGGGCTTGCAGTCTGGCAAGTTCGATGTGGTGATCTCCAACGTCACCGTGACGGAAGAGCGCAAGGAGAAGTTCGACTTCTCTACCTACCGCAATGATCAGCTGGGCATCTACGTGGCTGCCAACTCCAAGATCCAGTCCATCAAGGAGCCCAAGGACGTGGCGGGCCTCAAGGTGGTGGTGGGGGCGAGTACGAACCAGGAGCAGATCCTGTTGCGCTGGAACCAGCAGAACGTGGCGGCGGGCCTCAAGCCGGTGGACATTCTGTATTTTGACGATGACGTGGTGCTGTACCTGGCCCTGGCCTCAGGGCGCGCCGATGCGTACCTGGCGCCCAACGGCATTGCGGCCCACAACGCACGCGACGGCAAGACGCGCCTGGTGGGCGCATTCTCGGGCGGCTGGCCCCAGGTGGCAGAGATTGCGGTGGCCTCGCGCAAGGGCTCGGGCATAGCCGATGCGGTCACCGCAGCACTCAATGCGCAAATCAAAAACGGCAACTACGCCAAGGCGCTGGAGCGCTGGAATTTGCAGTCTGAAGCGATCACCGCATCGCGCACCAACCCACCCGGCTTGCCCAAGAAGTAAGGCAACGGC
Source organism: Acidovorax sp. 1608163 (assembly GCF_003669015.1). Taxonomy (NCBI): domain Bacteria; kingdom Pseudomonadati; phylum Pseudomonadota; class Betaproteobacteria; order Burkholderiales; family Comamonadaceae; genus Acidovorax; species Acidovorax sp. 1608163. The sequence continues at coordinate 2,820,627 of NZ_CP033069.1, read as the reverse complement.
CCGCGATCCATTCAGGTCGCGAGCCCGATCCGACATATCTTTCGTTGATAGGAACACCATGGCATTGAACCTTGTGCGTCGCACGGTGCTGGCGGCGGGCGCCGCGCTGGCATTTTTCTCTGTGGCCAGTGCGGCGATGGCTGCGGCGGCGTTTGACTTCAGCCCCGAACAAAAGGGCCGCCTGCGTGCGGACAAGAACGCGGCGGCCATCCAGGCCATCCCCAAGGGCTTCAAGTTTGTAAAGGAAGGCGTGTTCACGGTGGCGATTGCGCCGTTTGCACCGCCCATTTCCACCTACGCCAGCGACGCCAAGACCGTGGTGGGGTTTGATCCCGACTACGCACAACTGGTGGCCGATGCGCTGGGCCTGAAGCTGGAGCTGCTGCCCATTGCCTGGGCCGACTGGCCGCTGGGGCTGAGCTCTGGCAAATACGATGCCGTGATCTCGAACGTGGGGGTGACGGAGCAGCGCAAGGAGAAGTTCGACTTCTCCACCTACCGCCTGGGTTTGCACGGGTTTTATGTGCGCACCGACAGCAAGATCACGGCGATCCAGGAGCCCAAGGATGTGGCTGGGCTGAAGGTGGTGACCGGCTCGGGCACGAACCAGGAGCGCATCCTGCTCGAATGGAATAAGAAGAACCTGGCCGCAGGGCTCAAGCCCGTGGAGCTGCTGTACTTTGACGACGATGCCGCACGCCTGCTGGCGGTGGTGTCGGGCCGTGCAGACGCCAATTTCAACCCCAATGCGCCGCAGGCCTACCACGCGGCCAAAGAAGGCAAGACCAAGCTGGTTGGCACCGTGAATGCGGGCTGGCCGCTCAAATCGGATGTGGCCATCACCACCCGCAAGGGCTCGGGCCTGGCCGATGCGTTGACCCTGGCGACCAATGGACTGATCCAGAGCGGCCAGTACACGCAGGCGCTGCAGCGCTGGGCTTTGCTGGAGGAGGCCTTGCCAAAGTCCGAGACCAATCCCCCCGGCTTGCCGAAGTTCTGACCATGGCCATTGCCCACCTTGCATTCCTCACCCCCGGCAGCTATGCCGAAGCCAGCCCGCTGCAGGGCCTGAACGAAGCCCTGGACCTGTTCGCGCTGGGCGAGGCGCTGGGTTACCAAAGCGCCTGGGTGCGCCAACGGCACCTGGAGCGTGGGGTGTCGTCCGCCACCACTTTTTTGGCGGCGGCCAGCCAGCGCACCCAGCGCATTGCATTGGGCACTGCGGTGATCCAGATGGGCTACGAGAATCCGTTCCGTCTGGCCGAAGACCTGGCCACGGTGGATGTGCTGGCACAGGGGCGGCTACAGGTCGGGCTGAGCGCTGGTGCCCCGCCGTATGGCGACTTGCTGGGCGAGCGGTTGTTGGATGGGGATGCGTCGGCCCTGGACTTCTCGCACGCCCGCGTGCAGCGGCTGCGCGAGAACCTGCGCGGTGACCTGATTGGCGACGAGGACACGTTTGTGGAGTCGCCCGCGGGCCGCCAGCGCCCACGGGTGCAGCCACACGCGCCAGGGCTGGCGCAGCGGTTGTGGTACGGCGGTGGCTCGTTGCGTTCGGCCCGCTGGGCGGGCGAAAACGGTTATCACCTGCTGGTTGGTAACCTGAACCGGGGTGAGCAGACGGATGATTTTTTTGAAGCGCAGCGCAGCCAACTGGCGCTGTACCACGCGCACTGGGCCGGGGCTTGCGCCCCGCGCGTGGCGCTGGGCCGCGTGATCGTGCCGCTGGACGGTGCGGACGCCAGCACCCGTGCCCGCTACCGCGCCTGGGCTGCATCGCGGCATGGGCGCACGCTGGCCCCGCAGGGCGAGCGCCGCACGCTGTTCGCCCGCGACCTGGTGGGCACGGCCGATGAAATCCTGGAGCACTTGCGCCGCGACCCCATCGTGCCCTTGGTGCAAGAGCTGCGGCTGGAATTGCCGTATGACTTCAGTGCAGCCGAGTACACCCAGATATTGAGAGACACCGCCCGCCTGATTGCGCCGGAGCTGGGCTGGGTGCCTGCCAGCGCGGTGGGCGACTACCGCGCTGCGCGGGCGGCGGCGACTTCGCGCCCCAGCTCAATCACCGCCATCGCGTAGTAGCTCGACCAGTTGTAGCGCGTGACGGCGTAGAAGTTCTCGGTGCCCACCACGTAGGTGGGCGTATCGCCGCCGTTTTGCAGCTCGATCAGGGCCATGGGGCCTGTATGCTGTGCGCCCGCTGCGTCAAGCACCGCGCCCTTGGCCTGCAGGCTGGCCGCGCTGAAGGTGGGCAGGATGTCGGGCGCCAGCAGCTCGTCGAGCTTGAGCGTGGCGGGGTCGAACTGCACAGCAAAGTGCGTCGGCATGCCCGTGGTCCAGCCATGGCCCTTGAAGTAGTTGGCCACCGAGCCAATCGCATCGGTGGGGCTCTTGAACAGGTCGATGCGGCTGTCGCCGTCAAAGTCCACCGCAAACCGGGCCCAGCTTGACGGCATGAACTGCCCCAGCCCCATGGCGCCTGCGTAGCTGCCCTTGACCTCAAACGGGTCGATGTTGGTGCGGTTGGCCAGGCTCAGCCATTGCTCCAACTCGCGGCGAAAGAACTCGGTGCGCTCTTTGGCGCGCGGATGCGCGGCGGGGAAGTCGAAGGCCAGTGTGGCCAGCGCGTCCATCACGCGGAAGTTGCCCATCTGCTGGCCGTAGATGGTCTCGACCCCGATGATGCCGACGATGATCTCGGCGGGCACGCCATATTCCTGCTCGGCGCGGGCCAGGGCTTCGCGGTGCTCTTGCCAAAAGCGCACCCCTGCGCGGATGCGGATGGGGTCGATGAAGCGGCTGCGGTACAGGCGCCAGTTTTTGGCGGTGCCAGAGGCGGGCGGCAGCATGAGCTTGGGCACGCCGCCCAGATAGCGCGCCTGGCCTACGGCCTGGCGCACCCATTCAGGGTCCAGCCCCCGGCGCGCGGCCAGGTCGTCGGCAAACTGCATGGCGTCTTCGCGCTGGGCGTACGGGGTGCTGCCCTGTACCGTGTTGTTGCGTGTGGCCGCTGGTTGTGAAGGTTTTTGGGGCTTGGCGCTTGCAGGTATTGCGCTGGTAGCTATTAAAGATGTAGCAAGCAGAACGGTCTTGAACATGAAGCGGGTCTGAAAGAGCGGGGCCGATTCGGTGTCGGCCCGCTAGGGGGTAAGGGTGCGTTGGCGGGGTGGGGCCGGGTTTGGGGCCTGGACCTTGTCAAGGACCTTTGCGGGCTGCAGGCCAGGGCAGGGCGTTGAATTCGCGCCGCAGGGCACTGAGCTGCGCAGCCGGGTGGGCTGCATAGCGTACCTGCTCCAGGCGCAGCAACCAGTCTGCAATGGGTTGAATGGGCTGCGCAGGCGTTGATTGAGGAGCGTGGCCCGGGTTGGTGGCGCTTTGGCTCCAGTGCGCCAGCACCTTCTGCGCCATGGTGCGTGGTGGCAGGTGATCGGGCAGCGGCAGCCCGGCGTTGGCAAGGCGCTTGCGGGTGCGGGCCAGCAGGCGCAGCCACGGGTCGTGCTGGCTGCGCTCCCACCAGCTCCACCCTGCGGCGCCCAGCGCGGCCACGCCCAGCAGGCCGCCCAAAATCGTCGTCAGGTCTTGCCAGCTGGGCGATTCAAAGCCCAGCTTTTTGAGCAGGTCCATCTGGCGGTTTTGGGTGTAGTTCAGCACCCATTGGTTCCAGCGGTTGTTGACGGCCTCCCACGCTGCGCGCAGCTGCTGCAGGGTGCTCACGCCGATCATGGTGCCCATGGCCGATGCAAAGGCACCCCGGGGCGCAGCCAGGCGCTCAAAGGCCCCCACGCGGCCGGGGGCCACGGCGCCGGTCGGGTCCACTCGCACCCAGCCGCGCTCGGGCATCCACACCTCGGCCCAGGCGTGGGCATCGCTTTGGCGCACGGTCCAGTAGCCGTCCAGCGGGTTGATGGCGCCGCCTTGGTAGCCTGTGACGATGCGCGCGGGCACGTCCATGGCCCGCATCAGCACCACAAAGGCCGATGCAATGTGCTCGCAAAAGCCTTCCTTGCGGTCAAACCAGAACTCGTCGGCGGTGTGCTCGCCGTACACGCCGGGCTCCAGCGTGTAGCTGTAGCCACCGGTGCGCAGCCGGTTCAGCGCAGCGCTGACCAGGGCGGCCGTGTCGCCGTTGGCCAGGGCCGGGTCGGCGCGCATCTGGGCGGCCAGTGCCAGCGTGCGGGGGTTAAAGCCTGGGGGCAAGGCTACGAACTCGCGTAGCTGCCGCACTGTGGTGCTGGGGCCGTGGCGGAATTCGGGGTAACTTTCCGCCCGGTAGCGCACCACGTCCATGATGGGGCGCGCTGCCATCCACTGCAAATCCTGCGTCATGTAGGTGGGGTTGCCGGGTAGCTCGGGGGCCTGGGGGGTGGCTTCCAGCACCATCAGCCAGGGGCGTCTCTGGGGCTCCAGCGTCACTTCGTAGCGCAGCGCGGGGCCCTGCACCTGCAAGTTGGCAGGCAACCCCACCCGTGCCGCCCAGCTGTTGTCCTCGCGAAAAGGCTCGGCCCGCCACTCGCGCCCGTCAAATCCCGCGAGCACGGGGCCACGGAAGTACATGGTCGAGGGCGGGGGCAGCTCTTGTGTCGGGTTGTCGAAGCGCAGGCGAAACGCCACGGCTTCATTCAGTGCCAGCTCAGCGATGCTACCCACCTTCATCGATCCCGACAGGCCACTGCCGCCCACGGTTTGCTCGCTGGGCACCCCCCACAGCGGCGCCATGCGGGGGAACAGCATGAACAGCGCTGCCATGATGGGCGCGCCCAGCAGCGCCATGGTGAACGCGGTGCGAAACGATTGCAGCAGTGGGGGGCGCCCGACGGGCATGTGGGCATTGACCAGCGCGGTGAGCATACCCAGCAGTCCCACCAGCATGGCGGCTGCGGTCAGCAGCGATTGCGAGCTGAAGAAGCTGCTGACCATGGTGAAGAAGCCCAGGAAGAAGATGACCAGGGCATCGCGGCGGGCGCGCAGCTCCAGAGTCTTGAGAGCCAGCAGGGTCACCACCAGCGTGACCCCGGCCTCGCGCCCGACGAAGGTGCCGTACGAGAAGATGGTGGCGCCAAATGCCACAGGCGCTATCAGGCCCGAGGTGATCCAGCGGCTGGGCAGCGGCCTGCTGTACCAGGCCAGCCAGCTGCGCCACAGCAGGATGCCGGCCACCAGCAGGCTGGTCCACACAGGCAGCCACTGCGCTTGGGGTGCAATGACCCAGGCGATCACGGCCAGCAGGAACAGGGTGTCCCGCGCTTCGCGGGGCAGGTGGGCCAGGGTTTGGCGCAGTGTGGCGCGGGGCGCCGTGGCGGGCAGCGCGCTCATGGGCAGGCCTTCCCGCGCGGGGGGGCTATCAGCGCCGTCCCCCATGGGTGACGATGTTTGCTATTGAAAAGATAGCTTCTTGCGCTGGATTGGATTGCGCTGGATGGCATTTTTATGGGTGTATTCAAGCGGTGGGGCTGGCGGCGCGTGTCAGCACAGCGCCAAGGCTTCCAGGCACTGCATGCGGTGCGCTGCGCCGCTGCCTGGGGCAATCTCACGCCCTGGCACGCGCAGGCCGTAGTCCAGGCCCAGGCGGTCGGCTTGCAGCACCCAGGCGGTGACGCGGGAGATGCGCGCCTCAGGGTCGGGCAGGTTGGCTTTGTTCACGTCCAGCCACAGCTCTTGGCGCTGGCTTTGCTGGGCGTCGCGGCTGACCAGATCATCGGTGCCGCTGCCCAGCGACTTGGCCGCTTTCTTCCACACCACGAGTTTGAGCGGGTCGCCGCGCCGGTAGGCACGCACGCCGTCAAATTCGCCAATGCCCTGGCTGTTGGCGCTGCCCTTGCCTGCGGCGCGGGGCTCGCCGGGGGGCAGGGGCGCGGCGGGTACCTCGGGGGCGGGGTACACCAGGATTTGAGAGGCCGGGCGCCAATAGGTCCAGACGCGGAAAGTGCCCATGGGAAAGCGCGTTTCGGCCGTCAACGTAGGCACCGGGTGCAGGCCGCGCCGCTGGGGCTGGAACGCCACCTGCACCGTGGCCTGGCCCTGGGCAGGTACATCGGTCCAGGCCCAGTGGTGCTCGGCGTGGGCTTCGGGCTCGTGCACGGCCACGCCAATGCCATAGCGCGGCGTGGTGCGGAGGCTGGACAGTTGCACCTCCAGCGCTGCGCTGGTGCCCATGAACTGGGGCTGGGGCGGCTTGAGGTGCAAAGTGATGCCGCGCAGCGTGGCGTGGCAGATGTGCATGCCGATGGCGGCACTGCCCGCCAGCATGAAGGTGAACAGGTAGCCCAGGTTGAGCTGGAAGTTGATGGACGCCACCAGTAGCACCAGCAGGGTGACGGCCAGCATCCACCCCGGCCCGGTGGGCACGATATAGACGTTGCGCTGGGTCAGGGTGAGGGTGTCATCGCGCTTGAGGCGCCCCTCCCACCAGGCACGAAAGCGCCGACGCAGCGGCGCCAGGGGCGAGAAGCCCCCGACAACGCCTGCCAACGGCTTTGGGGCAGCGGGGCGGGTTGCTGTGCCAGCCATCACGCCAGGGGGGTGGCATCGACCATGGCACGCACTTGCTCTACTGCGCCGCGCCCGGCATCGCCCACAGGCACTAGGCGGTGGGCAATGGTTTGGGGCAGCACGGCCTGCACGTCGTCAGGGGCGACATAGTCGCGCCCGCTGATCAATGCCTGCGCCTTGGCCGCGCGCACGAGGGCAATCCCCGCACGGGGCGACAGGCCTTGCAAAAACCATTGGCCCGAGCGCGTGGCGGCCACCAGGTCTTGCACGTAGTTCAGCAGGGCATCGGACGCATGCACGGCCAGCACCTGGCGTTGCAGCTCGGCCAGCTCGGGGGCGTCCAGCAGGGCGGGCAGGGTGTCCACCATGTCGCGGCGGTCTGATCCGGCCAGCAGCAGGCGCTCTGAGGCGCGGTCGGGGTAGCCAATGGAGATGCGCATCAAAAAACGGTCCAGCTGCGATTCAGGCAGCGCGAAGGTGCCAAGCTGGTCGAGTGGGTTCTGTGTGGCGATCACGAAAAAGGGGTGGGGCAGGGGCCGGGTGGCGCCTTCGACCGAGACCTGCTTTTCTTCCATGGCTTCGAGCAAGGCACTTTGCGTTTTGGGGCTGGCGCGGTTGATTTCATCGGCCAGCAGCACCTGGGCAAACACCGGGCCGGGGTGAAAGACAAAGCCTTCCTTGCCGCGCTCGTACACCGACACGCCGGTCAGGTCGCTGGGCATCAGGTCGGCAGTGAACTGCACCCGCGAAAACTGCAGACCGAAGGTGCGCGACAGCGCGTGGGCCAAGGTGGTCTTGCCAACGCCGGGCACGTCCTCAATCAGCAGGTGGCCCCCGGCCAGCAGGCAGGCCACGCAGTCTTGAACCTGGGCCTTTTTGCCTACGATCACCGTGTTAAGCTGGTCTAAAAGCGATTTGATTTTGTGCTGTGCATCCATGGCGCAACGTTATCCGAAAAACTCTGAAAAATCTGAGACACGGGGACAAGACTGTGAGCAAGACGGGCTATTTCACGCACAGGGACTGTTGGAAACACGAAATGGGCCCGGGCCACCCCGAATGCCCCGAGCGCCTAGATGCCATTGAAGACCGCTTGCTGGTCACCGGCGTGGGCGATGCGCTGGAGCGGTTTGAAGCCCCCGAGGCCGCATTGGCCGACATTGAACTGGCGCACGACCGCATGCATGTGGCGGCGCTGCGGGGCCTGTCGGATCGCCTGAATGAAGAGCTGATGGCGGGCGGGCCCAACTACTCGCAGCTGGACACGGACACCTCCATCAATGCCCACACCTGGAAAGCCGCTTTGCGCGCCGCAGGCGCTGCGCTGGCCGCCACCGATGCGGTGATGGCGGGTGAGCTGGAAAATGCCTTTTGCGCCGTGCGCCCCCCGGGCCACCATGCCACCCGCAGCAAGGCCATGGGGTTTTGCTTCTTCAACAACGTGGCGGTGGCCGCCAAATATGCGTTGCAGCGCTATAACCTGCAGCGCGTGGCGGTGGTGGACTTTGACGTGCACCACGGCAACGGCACGGAGGACATCCTGGCGGGAGATTCGCGGGCGCTCATGGTCAGCATCTTCCAGCACCCGTTCTATCCGTACAGCGGCGATGTGGACCCGGCCCCCAACATGGTGAACGTGCCGGTGGCGGCCTACACGCGGGGCATGGATGTCCGGGAGATCATCGAGATGATGTGGATTCCGAGGCTGGAGGCCTTCAAGCCCGAGATGATTTTTGTGAGCGCGGGCTTTGATGCCCACCGCGAGGACGATATGGGCCAATTGGGCCTGACCGAGCAGGATTACACCTGGATCACCCAGCGTGTGAAAGACATTGCCCGGCGCTACTCCAAGGGCCGCATCGTGTCGTGCCTGGAGGGCGGCTACGTGATGGGGCCGCTGGCCCGCAGTGTGGAGGCGCACTTGCGCGTGCTGGCGGATCTTTGACGTGTATTTTTTGTTGGATGTGAAAGGTAGTTGAACGGATGACGGTTTTGGACACGGCGCAAATGTCGCTGCAAGCGCCGCAATCGCCTCTGGCGGTGGCGCGCGATGAGCGGGGGGTGATCACCCTGACCTTGAACGATCCGGGGCGCTTCAATGCCCTGGGCTCGGAGATGCTGGTGGCGTTGCAGCAGGCGCTGGACGCTGTGGCCCAGGACCCGTCCGCGCGGGCCGTGGTGCTGGCGGCGCAAGGCAAGGCGTTTTGTGCGGGGCACAACCTCAAGGACATGGCCGCCCACCCCGATCAGGCGTGGTACCAAAAGCTGTTTGCGCAGTGCAGCCGCATGATGCTCACCATCCACAAGCTGCCTGTGCCCGTCATTGCGCGGGTGCAAGGCATGGCCACCGCTGCGGGCTGCCAACTGGTGGCGCAGTGTGATTTGGCGGTGGCGGCGGAAGACGCCAGCTTTGCCACCAGCGGCATCCACTACGGCCTGTTTTGCGCCACACCCAGCGTGCCGCTGGTGCGCAATGTGCCTGCCAAGCGCGCCATGGAGATGCTGCTCACCGGAGACTTCATCGACGCCCGCACCGCCCAGGCGCAGGGCCTGCTCAATCGCGTGGTACCAGCCAATGCGCTGGATGCCGAGGTAGAAACACTGCTCCAGTCCATTCTGGAGAAGCCCCGCGCTGCCATTGCCATGGGCAAGGCGCTGGTGTACCAGCAGCGCGAGCTGGGCATCGAGGCGGCCTACCAGTTGGCCGGGCAGACCATGGCGCTCAACATGATGGACCCAGCCGCCCAGGAAGGCGCGCGGGCCTTTGCCGAGAAACGCACACCGGAGTGGAAGCGCTGATGGCAGGCTCTGTAGATACCCCCATGCTGGACGATGTGGGGCAGTGGCTGCGTGCCTTTGCAGCGCCCACCGTGTTGATTGAGCTGGCCAGCCTGCTGGTGTGTGTGGGGCTGGCCTGGGGCATGGTGGCCTTGCTGCGCCGTGGGCTCAAGCAAGAAGGGCATCGCTCCATTCTGTTTGGCCGCAAGGTGGTGGATGGGGCGCTGTTCCCCATCGTGCTGCTGGCATTGGGCTACGTGGCGCGCACCGTGCTGCTCAACTGGGTGCCGCTGGCCGTGTTCAAGGTGGCGATTCCGGTGCTGGTGTCACTGGTCGTGATCCGCATCGGGGCCAAAGTGCTGCAGGTAGCGTTTCCGCAGTCCCAGTGGGTCAAACCGATCGAGCGCACCATCTCCTGGCTGGCGTGGCTGGCCATGGTGCTGTGGGTCACGGGCCTATTGCCTCTGGTGCTGGGCGAGATGGAGCAGATCCACTGGAAGGTGGGCAGCGTGAACCTGAGCCTGCGCACCATGGTGGAAGGGGCCTTGACGGCGGCGGCGGTGCTGCTGCTCACGCTGTGGGTGTCGGCAGCCATTGAGTCGCGCTTGTTGCGCTCAGCCACGGGGGCTGAGTTGTCGCTGCGCAAGGCCGTCAGCAACGCGCTGCGGGCTGTGATGATTTTCTTTGGCCTCATTGTGGCCATGTCGGCGGTGGGGATTGATCTCACGGCCTTGTCGGTGCTGGGGGGGCTGTGGGCGTGGGCATTGGCCTGGGGCTGCAAAAGCTGGCCTCCAACTACGTCAGCGGCTTTGTCATCCTGACCGAGCGCAGCATGCGCATTGGCGACAACGTGCGCGTAGACAACTTTGAAGGCCGCATCACCAACATCAATGCGCGCTACACCGTGGTGCGGTCTGCTGCGGGGCGCGAGTCCATCGTGCCCAACGAGATGCTGATCACCCAGCGGGTGGAAAACCTGTCTCTGGCCGATCCCCGCGTGTGGCTGTCCACCGTGGTGAGTGTGGCCTACGACAGCGATGTGGATCTGGTGATCCAGCTGTTGACCGAATCGGCCCTGGCCAGCAACCGCGTGCTGCGTGATCCCGCACCGTCTGCGTCTTTGTCTGCTTTTGGTGCCGATGGCCTGGAGTTCACGGTGGGGTTCTGGATTGCCGATTCGGAAAACGGAACCCTGGGCCTGCGCTCGGACATCAACCGGGCCATTTTGGCGGCGCTGCGCGCGCACCATATCGACATTCCGTTCCCCCAGCGCGTCATGCACGTGCAGGTGGAAGGCAGCTTGCCAGGGGCCGGGCCCACCGTGGCTGCCCTGGTGGGGGCCGATGCGGCATCCGCACCGCAAAGCCAGGGGCAGTGACCCTGCGTGCCGCAGGTGACAGCAAACTCTTTGTGCGCCAGTGAATTGCTGGCCTATAATTCACAAAAAGCACGGTCGTTCGTTTTTGAAAATTTGCCGCCAGCAAGCGCATCCTTTTGTTGGGTTCGCTGCAGTGCGGCATAGAATCATCTGGTTTACGTAAACGTCAATTCAACCAACTCTCTAGGAGCCGCAGCAATGAAGGTCTTGGTCCCTGTCAAGCGCGTGGTGGACTACAACGTGAAGGTCCGAGTGAAGTCGGACAACACGGGTGTGGACATCGCCAACGTGAAGATGAGCATGAACCCCTTTGACGAAATCGCCGTTGAAGAGGCAGTGCGCCTGAAAGAAAAAGGCCTGGTGACCGAAGTCATCGCAGTCTCCTGCGGCGTAGCCCAGTGCCAGGAAACCCTGCGCACGGCCATGGCGATTGGTGCAGACCGCGCCATCCTGGTCGAGACCGATGTCGAACTGCAACCCCTGGCCGTGGCCAAGCTGCTCAAGGCCCTGGTGGACAAAGAGCAACCTGCGCTCATCATCCTGGGCAAACAAGCCATCGACGACGACGCCAACCAGACCGGCCAGATGCTGGCGGCCCTGGCCGACTTGCCCCAGGCCACCAACGCCAGCAAGGTGGAATTGGCCGCTGACAAGGTCAATGTGACCCGCGAAATCGACGGCGGCCTGGAAACCCTGGCCCTGACGCTGCCCGCCGTCATCACCACCGACCTGCGCCTGAACGAACCCCGCTACGTCACCTTGCCCAACATCATGAAGGCCAAGAAAAAGCAGTTGGACACCGTCAAGCCCGAAGACCTCGGCGTGGACGTGGCCCCTCGCCTCAAGACCCTGAAGGTGACCGAGCCCGCCAAGCGCGGCGCGGGTGTGAAGGTGGCCGACGTGGCGGCCCTCGTTGAAAAACTCAAGAACGAAGCGAAGGTGATCTAAATGTCGGTACTCGTTATTGCTGAACACGACAACGCCAGCATCAAAGGCGCCACCCTGAACACCGTCACGGCCGCTGTGGCCTGCGGTGGCGACGTGCACGTGCTGGTGGCTGGCCACAACGCCGGCGCTGCCGCCCAAGCAGCAGCCCAGATCGCTGGTGTGAGCAAGGTGATCCACGCCGACGCAGCAAGCCTGGCCCACGGCCTGGCCGAGAACGTGGCAGCCCAGGTACTGGCCATCGCCAGCAACTACAGCCACATCCTGTTCCCTGCCACCGCAGGTGGCAAAAACGTGGCCCCCCGCGTGGCCGCCAAGCTCGACGTGGCGCAGATCAGCGACATCACCAAGGTGGTGAGCCAAGACACCTTCGAGCGCCCCATCTACGCAGGCAACGCCATTGCCACCGTGCAAAGCGCCGACAGCGTCAAAGTCATCACCGTGCGCACCACCGGCTTTGATGCCGCAGCTGCCACGGGTGGCAGCGCCGCGGTCGAAACCGCCGCTGCGACCGCCGATGCAGGCAAGAGCAGCTACGTGGGCAGCGAAATCGCCAAGAACGACCGCCCTGAACTCACCGCCGCCAAGATCATCGTCTCCGGTGGCCGTGCGCTGGGCAGTGCAGAGAAGTTCAACGAAGTCATCACCCCGCTGGCCGACAAGCTGGGCGCCGCCATCGGCGCCAGCCGCGCTGCGGTGGATGCAGGCTACGCCCCGAACGACCTGCAAGTGGGCCAGACCGGCAAGATCGTGGCACCGCAGCTGTACATCGCGGCCGGCATCTCGGGTGCCATCCAGCACTTGGCGGGCATGAAGGACTCCAAGGTGATCGTGGCGATCAACAAGGACCCTGAGGCGCCGATCTTCAGCGTGGCCGACTATGGGCTGGAAGCCGACCTGTTCACGGCTGTGCCTGAATTGGTCAAGGCGCTGTAAAGCCCTGCTGCTTGCACAAAGGCATCGTTCGCGATGCCTTTTTTTTGACGAAATTTCGCTTTCCTGGAGACATTGATGAGCTACACCGCCCCCGTCAAGGACATGCTGTTCGACATTGAGCACCTGGCCAATATCGAACAGATCGCACAAATCCCCGGCTTTGAAGACGCGGGCCTCGACACGGCCACCGCCGTGCTGGAAGAGTGCGCCAAGTTCAACGAGGGCGTGCTGGCTCCGCTCAACTTCGAGGGCGACAAGAACCCGTCGAGCTGGGAAGACGGCGTGGTCACGACCACTCCCGGCTTCAAGGAGGCCTTTCGCCAGTACGGCGAAGGCGGCTGGCAAGGCCTGCAGCACCCGGCCGATTTCGGCGGCCAGGGCCTGCCCAAGACCATTGGTGCGGCCTGCATCGAGATGACCAACAGCGCCAACATGAGCTTTGCGCTGTGCCCGTTGCTGACCGATGGCGCCATCGAGGCCCTGCTCACGGCCGGCAGCGATGAACTCAAAGCCACGTACCTGGAGAAGCTGGTGACCGGCGAGTGGACAGGCACCATGAACCTGACGGAACCCCAGGCGGGCTCGGACTTGGCCCTGGTGCGCACGCGCGCCGAACCGCAGCCCGACGGCACCTACAAAATCTTCGGCACCAAGATCTTCATCACCTACGGTGAGCACGACATGGCCGAGAACATCGTGCACCTGGTGCTGGCCCGCGTGCAGGGCGCGCCCGAAGGCGTGAAGGGCATCAGCCTGTTCGTGGTGCCCAAGTTCATGGTCAACCAGGATGGCACGCTGGGCGCCCGCAACGACGCGCACTGCGTGAGCATTGAGCACAAGCTGGGCATCAAGGCATCGCCCACGGCCGTGCTGCAGTTTGGCGACCATGGCGGTGCGGTGGGTTACCTGGTGGGCCAGGAAAACCGTGGTCTCGAATACATGTTCATCATGATGAACGCGGCCCGCTACGCCGTGGGCATGCAGGGCATCGCGATCTCCGAGCGCGCCTACCAGAAGGCCGTGCAGTACGCGAAGGACCGCGTGCAAAGCCGCCCTGTGGACGGCTCCATTGCCGCCAGCGCGGCCATCATCCACCACCCCGATGTGAAGCGCATGCTGATGACGATGCGCGCCACCGTGGAAGGCTGCCGCGCCATGGCCACTGTGGCAGCTGCCGCGTTTGACGCCGCACACCACCACCCCGATGCCGACACGCGCAAGCAGAACCAGGCGTTCTATGAATTCATGGTGCCGCTAGTCAAGGGCTACAGCACCGAGACCAGCCTGGAAGTGACCAGTCTGGGCGTGCAGGTGCATGGCGGCATGGGCTTCATTGAAGAAACTGGCGCGGCCCAGTACTACCGCGACGCCAAGATCCTGACCATTTACGAAGGCACCACCGCCATCCAGGCCAACGACCTGGTGGGCCGCAAGACGGCACGCGATGGCGGGCAGGTGGCCAAGGGCATCGCCGCGCAGATCGAGAAGACTGAAAGTGAACTGCTGGCCAGCGGCACTCCAGCCGCACTGGCTGTGGCCAAGCGCCTGACGGCTGCGCGCAAGGCGCTGCTCGACGTGATCGACTTCGTGGCGGGCGGCACCAAGGCCCAGCCCAACGCCGTCTTCGCGGGCAGCGTGCCCTACCTGATGCTGGCGGGCAATGTGGTGGCGGGCTGGCAACTGGCGCGCAGCCTGCTGGTGGCCCAAGACCTGTTGCAAAAGGGACAGGACGAAGCCTTCATGCGCGCAAAAATCACCACGGCCCAGTTCTACGCTGACCACATTCTGGTGAAGGCCCCCGGCCTGCGCGACAGCATTGTGGAAGGTGCCGCCAGCGTGACCGAGCTGGCATTGGAGGCGTTCTAACGCGTCCTGAAAGGGCAGCCCGCCCGTTGAGGAATGAAAAAGAGTGAGACGAGGCCTGTGCAGGGTGCAGGCCTTTACTATAAAAATAATAGCTGCTAGCGCTTGTTGAATAAGCGCTAGAGGGCTATTTCAATCAAAACCTGTTTCTGGAAGTTGTTGCCATGTCCAAACTGCCCGCCGCGTTGCAAAACCTGTCGTTGCCCGTCATCGGATCGCCGCTGTTCATCATCAGCAACCCCAAGCTCGTCATTGAGCAGTGCAAGGCCGGTGTGGTGGGCTCCATGCCGTCACTCAATGCGCGCCCCGCCGAACTGCTCGATGAGTGGCTGGCCGAAATCACCGAGACGCTGGCCGCCTACAACAAGGCCAATCCCGACAAGCCCGCCGCGCCCTTTGCCATCAACCAGATCGTGCACAAGAGCAACGACCGCCTGGAGCACGACATGCAGGTGTGCGCCAAGTACAAGGTGCCGATCATCATCACCAGCCTGGGTGCGCGTGAGGATGTGAACCAGGCGGTGCACGCCTGGGGCGGCATCGTGCTGCACGACATCATCAACAACAAGTTCGCGCACAAGGCGATCGAGAAGGGCGCTGACGGCCTGATCGCCGTGGCGGCCGGTGCCGGTGGACACGCAGGCACCAAGAGCCCGTTCGCGCTGGTCCAGGAAATTCGCCAGTGGTTTGACGGCCCCTTGGCGCTCAGCGGCTCCATCGCCAGCGGTGGCGCGGTGTTGGCCGCCCAGGCCATGGGGGCCGACTTTGGCTACATCGGCTCGGCCTTCATTGCCACGCACGAGGCCCGCGCGGTGGATGCCTACAAGCAAGCCATTGTGGAGAGCAACTCCGACGACATCGTCTACAGCAACCTGTTCACGGGCGTGCACGGCAACTACCTAGCGCCCTCGATCCGCGCCGCAGGGCTGGACCCCGAGAACCTGCCCGAGTCCGACCCCAGCAAGATGAACTTTGGCGGTGGCGCCCAAAAGGCCTGGAAGGACATCTGGGGCTGCGGCCAGGGCATTGGCGCCATCAACGCCGTGACCAGCACGGCCGAGCTGGTGGCCAAGCTGCGCCGTGAGTACGAAGAAGCGCGGGCGCGCTTGAAGCTCTGATCGGCGCATGCAGTGCATACCGCTGGGCTTGGTCGCTCAGTGGTGTGTTTGCTATCGAATGTATAGCTGCTAGCGCTTATTCAATAAGCGCCAGGGCTTGATTTGATTTAATGTTTGGGGTCCCGGGCTGTGGCGTTGGGCGGCACGCATCACAGCCCGTACGTCAGTTCCCGCGCCTTGCCCCAGAACACGCGGTACATGAAGATGGTGTAGATCACGATCACCGGCAGCGTGATCGCGACGCCAATGCCGATCACCGCCAAGGATTCCGTCGCGCTGGCGGCTTCCCACACCGTGAGGCGGTCGATGACGATGTAGGGGTAGATGCTGTACGACAGCCCGAAGAAGGCCAGCACAAAAATCACCACCGTGGCCACAAACACCACCCAGCCATAGCCCGCTGCCACCACCCGCGGTGCGGCCAGCACATGCCGAATGGCGAAGAAGGCGGCCACGCACGCCAGTGGAATCGGCAGCAGTGCAAAAAAGCCGGGCAGGGCAAACCACTTGTTGAACACCGTGTGGCTCACCACCGGGGTGGCCAGCGAAATGCCCACCAGCGCAAAGCCCATGGGCCACAGCACGCCCTGGCCCCAGCGCAATGCCTTGCGCTGCAGTTCGCCCTCGGTCTTCATCACCAGCCAGCCCACGCCCAGCATGGCGTAGGCGGCGGGCAGCGTCAGCGCAATGCCCACGGCAAACAGGCGGCTCCACAGGTCGGTGTGAAAGCCGGTGACGTACGCCCCCAGCATCCAGCCTTGGGCCAGGGTGGTGACCAGGGAGCCCAGCGCAAACAGGTGGTTCCAGGCGGCCTTGTGTGCATCGCGTGCCTTCACGCGAAAGTCAAACGCCACCCCGCGCACGATCAGGCCGATCAGCATCACCGCCACGGGCAGGTACAGCGCCGACAACACCAGGCCGTGCGCCATCGGAAAGCACACCAGCAGCACGCCCACACCCAGCACCAGCCAGGTCTCGTTGGCGTCCCAGAAGGGGCCGATGCTGGAGACCATCACATCCTTCTCGGCGTGCGTGGCCAGCGGCAGCAGCATGCCCACACCCAGGTCGTAGCCATCCAAAATCACGTAGGCCAACAAGGCCAGGCCCATCACAGCCATGAAGATCAGGGGCAGGGCGGTGGCCCAGTTCAGTAGTTCCATCATGGGGGGCTCCTGCCGTTCAAACGGCTTGGGGTGTGGCGGGCGCCACGGCGGGGGCGGGCAGGGTGGCGTGTTCGGCCATGTGCTTGATGACGCCCACGTAGGCGGCCAGCAACAGCGCATACACCGTGAGGTAGGCCGCCAGCGTGCCAGCCACCATGCCACTGGGGTGGGGGGCCACGGCCTCGGCGGTTTTGAGCAGGCCGTAGACCAGGTAGGGCTGGCGCCCGATTTCCGTCACGTACCAGCCCGCCAGCGTGGCCACCCAGCCCGAGAACGTCATGCCCACCAGCGCCCACAGCACCTTGCGGGGCAGCATGCCAGCACTGTGCGCGCGGCGGCGCCACAAGGCCCACGCGGCAGCCCAGGCCACGGCCAGCATCAGCAGGCCCACGCCCACCATCACCCGAAAGCCCCAGAACACAGGCGCCACGGGCGGGTGCGCGCCTGCAAACTCGTTCAGTCCCTTCAGCTCGGCATCGGGGTCATGCGCCAGGACCAAGCTCGCGCCCTTGGGGATCTGCAGGGCGTAGTCGGTGCGGCCTTCTTTCTCGTTGGGCAGGCCAAACAGGGTCAGCGGCGCGCCTTTTTCGGTGTGCCAGATGCCTTCGATGGCGGCGATCTTGGCGGGTTGGTGCTCCAGCGTGTTCAGGCCGTGCAGGTCGCCCATGAAGATTTGCAGTGGCATCGCCACGGACACCGCCACCACGGCCGTGCGCAAGGCTTGGCGGGTGCCAGGTGCGGCCGTGCCTTTGAGCAACTGCCAGGCGCTGACCCCCGCAATCAAGAAGCCTGCCGTGAGGCACGAGGCCAGCAGCTTGTGCCCCAGCCGGTAGGGGAAGGACGGGTTGAACACAATCTCCAGCCAGTCCACCGCATGGAATTTGCCGTCGATGATCTCGTAACCCACAGGGGTCTGCATCCACGAGTTCAGGCTCAAAATCCAGAACGCCGACAGCGTGGTGCCGAAGGCCACCAGCAGTGTGGCTGCCAGGTGCACGCGGTCAGACACACGGCCCCGGCCAAACAGCATGATGCCCAGGAACGAGGCTTCCAGAAAAAATGCCGTCAACACCTCGTAGCCCAGCAGCGGCCCGGCGATGTTGCCCGCACGCTCCATGAAGCCAGGCCAGTTGGTGCCGAACTGAAAACTCATGGTGATGCCCGAGACCACGCCCATGGCGAAGGTCAGCGCAAACACCTTGGTCCAGAAGTAATAGGCTTGCCCCCAACCAACGGCTGCTGGCGTGCCCCGCGTGGCCGCGTGGCGCAGCCGGAAGAACACCAGAAACCAGCACAGGGCAATGGTGATGGTGGGAAAGAGGATGTGAAAGCTGATGTTGGCCGCGAACTGGATGCGCGACAGCGTGAAGGTATCGAGCGCGTCCATGGCCTCAGCCCCCCTTGGCGTTGTCGCCCGCGCGGCCCTTGCCAGTCAGGCGGTCTTTGAACTCCAGCACCCGGGTCACCGCCGTGCCCATGCCCATCAGCTGCAGGGCGGTTTCGGGGGCCAGGCGCTGCACATCGTCAAACCAGGTCATCAGGCGGTCGATCAGCTCGTGCATCTCGCGCATGCGCTCCTGGGCATAGCGTTCTTCGTCCGAGGTGGGCTCTTCCAGCAGCGCCATGCGCAGCATGGACAGCGTGGGCTCGATCTCGCGGCGGCGGCGTTCCTCGGCCAGCACGCGGAAGATTTCCCACACATCCTTGGGTGCCTCAAAGTATTCGCGCCGGTCCCCGGGCTGGTGGCTGAGCTTGACGAGCCGCCACGACTGCAGCTCCTTGAGGCCCATGCTTACGTTGGAGCGCGAGAACTCCAGGGTCTCGGCAATCTCGTCGGCATTGACGGGGCGCGGCGACAGGAAGATCAGCGCATACATCTGGCCCACGGTGCGGTTGATGCCCCAGCGGCTGCCCATCTCGCCGAAATGGGACACGAATTGGCGATTCAGAGGAGGGAGGTTTTTGACGTAGGTCATAGGAAGCGCATTGTGCTCCAAATTTATTGAATTTTCAGTAAATACTGAAAATTCAATAAATTGCCTGTTTCGTGATTTCGGGCGGTGATTGCTCAGAGGTGATTTGCCTCTCCGCGCTGGGGTGAGGACGGCCTTGCCTTCACCGGTTTGGGCCGGGGCTGGCACGCTTTACATGGAAAGAGGACAATAGAGGGTTTTACATTTGCGCCTGCGAACCATTTCGCCAGCGCGCGTTGGTGAATCCCGTTTCTGCATGTCTCAACACACCTCACGCCTGCCGCTGCTGGACACCGTCAAGGGTCTGGCCTGCGCAGCCATCGTTGCGCACCATCTGGCCTTTTATGGCCCCATGTCTGACATAGCCCAGCCCCTGGCACCTGACCTGATGGCCTGGCTGTACGACTACGCGCGCATGGCGGTGCAAGTGTTCTTGGTGCTGGGCGGCTACCTGGCTGCCTCCAGCCTGGCGCCCGAGGGTGTGGCCCGCTTCGGCCAGGTGGGCCAGCAACTGAGCAAGCGCTTTGTGCGCCTGGTGGTGCCGTATGTGGTGGCGTTGTTGGTGACTGTGCTGATCAGTGCGCTGGTGCGCCCCTGGATGGAGCACCCCTCCGTGCCCGGCGACCCGAGCCTGGCCCAGTTGGTCACCCATGCGCTGCTGCTGCACAGTCTGGTAGACCATGAATCCCTGTCGGCCGGGGTCTGGTACGTGGCGATCGACTTTCAGCTCTTTGCTCTCAGCCTGCTGATCTTTGCTGCGGTGCGGGCGTTGCCATCAGCCTTGGCCAAGCAGGGCGCCGCCTTGCTGGGTCAGACTGTGGTGGTGGCCGGTGTGGCAGCCTCGCTCTGGGGCTTTAACCGCGACGCGCAGTGGGATGTGTGGGCGGTTTACTTCTTTGGTGCCTATGGCCTGGGTATGATGGCCTTTTGGGCGAGCCGCGCTCCGCAGGCCACGGGCTGGGTGCTGGCGATGGCCGTGCTGGGCGGCGTGGGTTTGGCGTTGGAATTCAGGGCGCGCATCGCGCTGGCGCTGGCAACGGCCTTGCTCATGGTGTGGGCCATGCGCACCCCTGCGGTGCGGCAGTGGCGTGGGGTCTCGCCGCTGGTGCGCCTGGGGCAAATGTCCTACTCCGTGTTCCTCATCCACTTTGCCGTGTGCCTGCTCGTCAATGCCGTGGTCAGCAGCCTGTGGCCAGCATCGCCGTGGGTCAATGCCTTGGGCATGCTGCTGGCGTTTTCGCTGGCCATGGTGGCAGGGCAATGGCTGTACCGCACCGTGGAGCAGCGTACCCCCACATTGCCCACCATGCTGCGCTGGCAGGCGAGCCTGGTGGCCGCAGGGGTGCTGGTGCAGTTGGGCAGCAACTGGGGTTGATACCTGGCGGCGCGCCCGCGTGTTGACGCAGGGGCGCAGCCCACAGGCTTGCCAGCTTTGCCGCGAAGCCCTGCGGGTCCGTCTCCGGTGTTCAGCGATGCAGCTCGCCCGCGCTTTCGGGCTGGTACACGATGCGTTTGACCTGCACCGTCATGGCCTTGCCGCCAGGGCCGGGCCAGGCCAGTTCATCCCCCACTGACAAGCCCAGCAAGGCGCTGCCCACGGGGGCGAGGATAGAGAGCTTGTCTGCGCTGCCATCGAGGTCACGCGGGTACACCAGGGTCAGGCAAAACGACTTGCCTGTCTCCACAATGCTGAACTCCACGGTGGAATTCATGGTGACCACGTTGGGTGGAATCTCTTCGGGCGCCACCACGTCCGCCCGATCCAGCTCTGCCTGCAGGTCTGCCTTGCCCGGGAACACACTGGCAGGCATGGCGGCCAGCAGGGCTTCAATGCGGTCGAGGTCGAGAGAGGACAGAACGATCTGGGGCTTGCGCGCCATGGCAGTACCTTGAGTGTTTGGTTGAAAGCGCGGGACTGTAGCCCACAGGGCAATCTCGCACTGGCCCGCAGGGCCATACCGCCATGCCGCTGCCTTACCGTTGTTGCACGCGAAGCGGAGAAGGGTGCGCAGCGCCATTGCAGCGCCGCGTCCATGCTTCTCGGGGCCTATCGCACCTGGCTGCTGTAGTTCACCGGCACCCACACCCAGCCGCTGCCGGCCTGGCGCAGCCGGCCCATGCCCGGAAAGCTGAAGTGGCTCACCGCCACCAGGCTGCCATCTTGGGCCAGCGCCTCAAACAGCCGTGCACGGCTGGCGGCGGCCTGGGGCTCGTCGGTGTCAAAGGCAATGGTCACTTCCGGGGACTGCAACTGCACCGACGCCACGTGGATCAGATCGCCCACCAGCACCAGGCGCTGCCCCTGGCTTTCCACGGCGTAGGCCGTGTGTCCTTCGGTGTGACCGTGGGCGGAAAGGGCTCGAATGCCTGGCACCACCTCGCTGTCAGGGGCAAACGCGGCGAACCGGCCAGCCTTGACGTAGGGCTGCAGCGATGCCACCGCCCCTGCAAAAAAGCCCTTGGCCTCGGCAGGGGCCGCGTTGGCCTTGGCGGGGTCCAGCCAGAAGTCGGCATCGGCTTTTTCGGCATGCACGGTGGCGTTGGGGAACACGCGTCGGCCTTTGGCTGCCAAGCCACCCACGTGGTCGGGGTGCATGTGGGTGATAAGGATGTCATCCACCTGCTCGGGCCGGTACCCTGCCGCGCGAATCTGCGCCGCCAGCTTGCCCAGCGTGGGGCCAAACAAGGTGCCCGCGCCAGCATCTACCAGCACCAGGCGCTTGCCGCTGTTCAGCAGCCAGGCGTTGACCGAGGTCTCCAGTGGCGCGTGCTGAAAGTGCTGTGCCAGGCCCTCTGCGACGCGCCCTGCGGGGGCGTGCAGCAGTTGGTCTACGGGCAATTCCACGGTGCCATCGCTCAGCGCGGTCACCTCTATTTGGCCCACCATCATGCGGTACCAGCCGGGGGCCTGCACCTTGTGCTGTGGGGCTGCGGCCAGGGCCACCTGGGGCAGTGTGGCGGTGGCGATGAAGGCGCCGCCCAGGGCCAGTGCGGTGGCCAAGGTGGTGGCGCGGGCCAAGCGCAGGGGCATGCGCTTGGGGGTCGCCCAGGTGGGCAGAGAGCGCAAAACGGACAAAGCGGTGGTGGTGGATTTCGACGTCATCGGGTGCTTTCTGGCGGCATGGGCCGCAGTGAAATGGATGGGTGGGCGGATGGGTTGAGAGACGAGGCGCTATTGTTCTTCTTTGCGTTTTTTGGAACAATAGGTTTGTTTGCAAACCTATGTTGCGAATTTTGCAAAGAACGGCTGCGTGCACACCCCATCAAATGCCCCGGGGTTTGCTGAAAACCTCTGGGCCCTGACTTCGCCACCGGCGCAACCACCCATGCTCGATTTTTTGGAAACCTTTCTCGCTGTGGCCGCCGCCGGTTCCTTTTCGTTGGTGGCCCGCAGGCAAAACGTGGCGGTGTCCTCCATCACCCGCAAGATGGATGCGCTGGAGTCAGAGATGGGCTCGCGGCTGTTTCACCGCAGCTCGCGGCGGCTGGTGCTGACCGATGCGGGCGAGCAATTTGTTCCCCGTGCCCGCAATGTGATTGCCGAGCTGGCCGAGGCCAAAGAGGCCATCCTGGCGCAGGACGCCGGGCCGCGCGGCTTGCTGTCGGTGACGGCGCCCACGGTGTTTGGCAGGCAGCATGTGCTCAGTGCTGTGGCCAGCTTTTTGCACCGCTACCCCGACATTGAGGTGGACCTGCACCTGACCGACCAGATCGTGGACCTGACGGAACAGCGCATGGACGTGGCGGTGCGCATTGGCCTGCTGCCCGACAGTGACCTGTACGCCACGCAACTGGCGCAGGTGCGGCTGGTCACCTGCGCCAGCCCTGCCTACCTGGCCCACGCGGGCCGACCTGCCAGCGTGGCCGATTTGCTCAGCCACCAGTGCATCACTGGGGCAACCCCTGCGGCGCAAGGCATTGCCTGGCGTTACCCCGGCGTCAACCGCAACCAGCCGCTGCCTGTGCAGGGGCGGTTTCGGTCCGACGACAAAGACGCCATGCTGCAAGCAGCCCTCAGAGGCCTGGGGGTGCTGCACATCGCCACCTGGGTGGTGTGCAACCACCTGCGATCGGGGGAGCTGGTGGCACTGTTCCCGCAACAGGAGCGCACCGCACCGGCGCTGCCAGACATGCCGTGCATCCACGCAGTGCGCTTGCCCGGCCGCAGCCATGCCACCAAGGCGCGGCTGTTCATGGATCACCTGCGCGCCGAGATCGGTGCCGAGCCGTGGTGGGACCGTTTGCTGCACGAGCCTGCTGTCAGTGGGGCTGCGGCCTGACACTGCTGGGCCATGGGTCTACCCATGGTTTTCAAATAACTGTATATTTGTACAGTTATGAAAAGCCCTCCCGCACCTTCTGAATCTGCCGACTTCGCAGCGCCAGAGGAGATCCGCATTCCTGTGCAAGCCATTCGGGGGCGGGGCGCTGCATCGGCCCCGCCACACCGGTTTGCACGCGATGTGCGCGAGGCCGTGGACGATGGCTGGGGCAACGTGGCAAGCCCGCAGGTGCAGGGGTTGCAGGCCCATACGGGGGGCGAGGAGGGCGGGATGGCATCGACCTCTGCATGGGGCGACGAAGGCGAAGTCGGCGCACCAGCCCTGGCCACCCGCGTGCACCTGGAGACGGCCCGCAGCGCTTTGTGCGCCAACGATTCGCCCGACATCTTTTTTGAACTCTCGGTGAACCCCTACCGGGGCTGCGAGCATGGGTGTGTCTACTGTTACGCCCGGCCCACGCACAGCTACCTCAACTTCTCTCCGGGGCTCGACTTTGAAACGCAGATCGTGGCCAAGCACAACATTGCGCAGGTACTGCGCCACGAGCTGGCCCAGCCCCGCTATGTGCCGCGTTTGCTCAACATTGGCTCGGCCACCGATTGCTACCAGCCCGTGGAGCGCGAGCTGCGCCTGACCCGCAGCGTGATCGAAGTGATGCGCGATGCGTGCCACCCGTTCTCACTCATCACCAAATCGAGCGGGGTGGAGCGCGACCTGGACCTGCTCGCCCCCCTGGCCGCGCAGCGCCTGGCAGCGGTGTACGTCACCATCACCACGCTCGATGGCGACCTGGCCCGCCGCATGGAACCCCGCGCTGCGGCGCCCCACCGGCGGCTGCGCACCATCCGCACCCTGGCCGAGGCGGGGGTGCCTGTGGGCGTGAGCGTGGCGCCGCAAATTCCGTTCATCACCGAAGACATGGAGCAGGTGCTCGAAGCCGCCCGCGATGCCGGTGCCACCAGCGCCTTCTACACCGTGCTGCGCTTGCCGTGGGAGCTGGATGCGCTGTTTCGCGAATGGCTGCAGGTGCATTACCCGCAGCGTGCAGCCCGCGTCATGGCCCGTGTGCAAGACCTGCACAACCTGTCGGATGCGCAGCGCAGCGCGGGCAAAACCTATGAAGCCGACTTTGCCACCCGCATGAAGGGCAGTGGCCTTTGGGCCGACCTGGTGCGCCAGCGCTTTGCCACGACCTGCCGCCGCCTGGGCTTGAACCGTGAGCGCGAGGGGTTGGACTTGGGCCAGTTCAGGCCTGGGTTGCTGCGAGGACAAAGCAGCTTGTTTTGACGCACAGGGTGCTGACGTGGTGGCGCTGCGCAATGCACCATGCCAGTGATTGCATGCGCGCTTGGGTGAGCTTTGGCCTCACCTTGGTGCCTTTCTCACAATCTGCGCAGCAGGCCCCTGAAAACGCAATTCGCTGCTGCGCCAGCCCCTTGGTTCAGTGCCATGGCAAGGGCGCGCTCTCCTAAGCTTGGCATCTGATTTCGCCCCCGCTGCAGCCAGCCTGCAGCGCCCCCAATGCTGACTTGAGGAAACCCCCATGGCCCTGCGTGATTTCAAAGTGCTGACGTTTGATGTGGTTGGAACCCTGATCGACTTTGAGGGTGGCATGCTTGCCTACCTGCGCCAGGCCGTGCCTGGCAGCGACGTGACCGATGAGCAGTTTCTGGCAGCTTACCGTGCTGCCCGCAAAAGCCCCGACACCGACTGGTACCCCAACGACCTGGTGCGCTGCTGGCATGTGGTCGCCCCCCAGCTGGGCCTGCCCGACAGCGATGCGCTGGCCCAAGGCTTTCGCGACTCGGTCGCGCAGTGGCCTGCGTTCCCGGATTCGATCGAGGCGCTGGCCCGGCTGCGCAAGCACTTCAAGCTGGTCACCATGACCAATGCCCAGACCTGGGCGCTGCAGCACTTCCAGAAGACGCTGGGTTCGCCCTTTGACCTGCTGCTGGCCAGCGACGACGCCCTGTGCGAAAAGCCCGATGCCCGTTACTTTGCCTATGCCCGTGGCCGCTTTGAAGGCGCCTGGGGCTACAAGCAGGCCGACAACCTGCACGTGGCGCAAAGCCAGTACCACGACATTGGCATCTCCAAGAAGCTGGGTATCACCACCTGCTGGATCGAGCGCCGCCACGGCCTGGCCAGCTCCGGCGGCACCATCGAATCCGAGCACACCGTGCCTGACTACCACTTCCACACCCTGGCCCAGCTGGCCGACGCGGTGGACGCAGGCCAATGAGCCAGGTGTTGAGCGCTGCCATCCTGGCCGCCGTGACCGCGCCTGTGCAAGACCTGCTGCCCGATCTGGTCGCGCTGCGGCAAGACCTGCATGCCCACCCCGAGCTGGCTTACGAGGAGCGCCGCACCGCAGGCATCGTGGCGCAATCCCTGCGCCTGCTGGGCTTGCAGGTAACCGAGGGCGTGGGCGGCACCGGCGTGGTGGGTACCCTGCAATGCGGCGGCGGTGCAGGGCAAGGCCCCTGCGTAGGCTTGCGGGCCGATATGGATGCGCTGCCCATGGTGGAGCTGGGCCAGCGCAGCTATGCCAGCCGCCACGCGGGCAAGCACCACGGCTGCGGGCACGACGGGCACACCAGCATGCTCATCGGCACCGCCCGCCAGCTGGTGTGCACCCACCAGGCGCTGGGTTTACGCGGCACGGTGCACTTCATCTTTCAGCCAGCGGAGGAAGGGCAGGCCGGTGCGGCCCGCATGATCGAAGACGGGCTGTTTGAGCGCTTTGCATGCGACAGCGTCTACGCCCTGCACAACTGGCCAGACCTGCCCCTGGGGCATGCGCAAACGCGCCCCGGCCCCATCATGGCGGCGGCCGACCGGTTTGACATCACCGTGCGCGGCAAGGGCGGCCACGCGGCCCAGCCCCAGCACACCCCCGATGCCATCCTGGCTGCCAGCCAACTGGTGGCGCAGCTCAATACCATCGTCTCCCGGCGCATCGACCCGAGTGAATCGGCCGTGCTGTCGGTCACCCGCATCGAAGGCGGCCACAGCCACAACGTGCTGCCGGCCGAGGTGCAAATCACCGGCACTGTGCGCAGCTTTGATGCCACGGCGCAAGACCGCATCGAAGCCGCCCTGCGTGCCACCTGCCAAGGCATGGCCCTGGCCAGCGGTACCGAGGTGCTTGTGAACTACCAGCGCTACTACCCAGCCACCTTGAACACCGCAGCGCAGGCGGCCCTGGCTTTGGACGCAGCCCAGGCCGTGGGCCTGCAAGCCCAGGTGGCGCCCCGCGCCGCGTTCACGTCCGAAGACTTTGCCTTCATGCTGCAGCGCAAGCCCGGTGCTTACTTGTGGCTGGGCCAGGGCCGTGCAGACCCAGGCCCCGAAGGCGAACGGGCCTTGCACCACCCGTGCTACGACTTCAATGACGACGCGCTGCCTTTGGGCGTGCGCTGGTTTTGCGAAATCGCCGCCCGCGCGCTGGCTGCGCCTGGGCCCCGCTAAGGACGCATCACATCCTTGCTACGGGGGCGCCACGCCCCCGCTTCCTCTCTCCATTTCAGAACCGTCCCATGCGTATCACTGTCCTCAAAAACACCGCCACCCTGACGGACCTGCTGCCCCAGGGGGGCCCGGCACGCCCTATCACCCAGCCGCCTTGCGCCTTCAGTGGCATCGATGTGGATTTGGCTGGCACAGCCCCGCACCAGACCGGCATCTGGGAATGCACCCCCGGCAAGTTCGAGCGCGTGCTGCCCAACGCCGAGGTCATGCACATCCTCACGGGCGCCTGCATCTTCACTCCCACCGGGGGCGAGCCGCTGCACATCCAGGCGGGCGATACGCTGTTCTTCCCGGCCGACACCACGGGGGTGTGGCACATCACCGAAACCCTGCGCAAGGTCTTTTTTATCGTGGCGCAGTGAGGGCGGTCGCAACCTGCGCCTTCGGTGGGCGCTGCTGTAGAAATCTATCGGGCTTGAAATGAAATAAGCCACCAGGGCTTATTAAATAAGCGCTGGCAGCTATATTTTTGGTAGCGTTGTGCGGGAGTCCGATGGGGCGGGCGCACTGCTTTGCTGGGGGCTCAGCCTTGCGCTCGGTCGCGCATGCCGTCCATCGCCAAGCCCGGCGCGTGAGGGCGCAGGGCCTGCTGCGGTCAATGCCCCCCAGCGATGGCAAGCCGTGGTTCGTGGAGTCCCATCAAGCCGCCCGCATGGCTTTCCAGCTTGAAGGCGCGAACGGCCTCAATCAGTTGCTTGGACTGCGTCTCCAGGCTTTGTGCAGCGGCGGCGCTCTCTTCCACCAAGGCCGCGTTTTGCTGCGTTGTCAGGTCGAGTTGGTTGACTGCCTTACCGATTTGCGACACACCCGTGCTCTGCTCGCTACTGGCCGCGCTGATTTCGCCGACCACCTCCGACACGCGTTGAATTGCGCCCACCACCGCCGCCATGGTTTGGCCTGCCTGGTCCACCAGACTGGTCCCCGTGGCCACTTTTTCTACGCTTTCATGGATCAGTGATTTGATCTCCTTGGCTGCGCTGGCACTGCGCTGTGCCAAGTTGCGAACCTCAGAGGCCACCACCGCAAAACCCCGCCCTTGTTCGCCAGCACGCGCCGCCTCTACGGCCGCATTCAGCGCCAGGATGTTGGTCTGGAAGGCAATGCCATCGATCACGCCAATGATGTCGGAGATCTTGCGCGAGCTTTCGTTGATGCCTTTCATCGTTTCGACCACCTTGGTCACGGCCTCGCCCCCTTGGGTCGCTACCTTGGAGGCATCCAGTGCAAGGTGGTCTGCCATCTTGGAGTTCTCGGCATTGTTGCGAATGGTGGCCGTGAACTGCTCCATGGTGGCTGCTGTTTGCTGCAAGGCGCTGGCTTGTTCTTCCGTGCGCTGGCTCAGGTCTGAATTGCCTATCGAAATTTCGGTGGCTCCGGTGGATATGGAGTCAGATGCCCCACGCACCTTGACCACGATGTTGGACAGGTTCTTTTGCATCGTGCCCAAAGACTCCAGCACGCTGCCAGGGGAGGCGGTGTTGGCGCCAGGGATGTTGGTCAAATCACCTTCAGCCACTTTGTGCGCTGCATCGCTCAGGGCGCTGGGCTCTGCACCCAGCGCGCGCATCACGCTGCGAGTGATTGCCAGGCCGCACACCAAGGCCAGTGCCATAGCGATCAGGGCAAACCCGATCAATACGTTGCGATGGGCCTCGAAGTCTGTCTCTGACTCCGCAATCATCTGCTTGGTGGTGGCGTCCACCATGGCCTGGTAGCGACGGACGTCAGTGACCAGGGCTGCAAGCAAAGGGCGGCATTCGTCGTTGATCTTGGTGATCGCCTCGTCCCGTTGGTCACGCAACGCCAAGTCCACGATGCGCAAGGCCACGGGGCCATAGACCTTTTCTGTCTTTTCGATGGCCTCGAATTGCGCTTTCTCGTTGGATGGCACATTCGGTTTGCCCAACGCCGCCCGGAGCTGGTCCAGCCGCGACTGCACGTCTTCATGGGCCTTCGTTACCGCCAGTTTCTCCACATCGCGCTCGGCGGGCTTGGTTGCCAGCACCAGGTTGCGCGCGGCGATCGCCCGGCGGTCTACCGCAGTTTGAACCCCCCGCACCAACTCGGCGCGAGCACTGATGCCCGTGACAAAGTCGTGGAACTCCTGCTTCTCGTCACTCAAGTCTTTGATGGACAGACCCGATACGAACAGGATCAGCAGCACCATCAGGCCGAAGGCAAGGCCCAGTTTTGCCTTCATGGTCATGGATTGGAGGTTCATTTTTGCACCTGATTAAATTGATACAAACGATATTTTTTGCTTCTTTGCCCAGATGTGTCAAATTTTTTTGCAATATTTAGGCTGAAAACTCCATCTTTTTAAGATTCCCTTCAGATTGGAGGGTACGGCGTTGTGGTGATTTTTGCTAGATGGGCGCTAGGGCGGGTCGACATCTCCGTTGGGCTTTCGAAGGTGCTTGGCCGCGCACCAAGCTCGGCGTGTTGCTCGTTATCCCCTGCGTTGTGGCTTCCGTTTGGCGGTCAGCGCGGCTGTGGCGAGTTCTTTCGGGGACAGCACATAGTCCGGGCATTCAAGCAGCCGGGCGATGGCCAGGTCGATGAATGCCCGCACGCGCTTGGGCTGCGCCGTGCGGTTGCCGTAGTAGATGTGCATGCCAAGGTGCGCACTCAGGTGGGGAAGCAGCACGGGCACCAACCGACCAGCGCGGATGTGCTGGGCCGCATAGAAGTTCGCAAGCTGTCCGATGACCTGGCCGCTCAGCACGGCCAGCAGCTCCAATTCGGAATCGTTGGAGGCAAACGCCGGTGACATCTGCCGGTGCTCCACCTTCCCGTCGACGTTCAAATACCACGGCGAAACCCTTCCCGTCGTTGGGTGGCGATACACGCTGCACCGATGGGCAACCAGCTCATCCAGCGAGCCTGGGACCCCATGCGCCGCGAGGTAGCTGGGCGCCGCACAGACGATCATCTGGATGGGAAACAGGGAGCGTCCAATGACGCCCTCGTTGGGCGACACACCAATTCTGAAGCCCACGTCCACGCGGTCCTGCACCCAGTTTCCAATGCCATCGTCGAGCTGGATTTCAGGCTGGATGCCCGGATAGGCCGTGCAGAACTCGTCCAGCAGCGGCATCAACAGGGGCGCAAATGAAGACTTGGGGCCGACGATGCGCAAAGGCCCTGCAATGCTCTCCTGGCCTTGCCGGGCCGATGCGAGCGCCCTGTCCAGTGCTGCCAATGCGGGCTGCGTGTTTTCAAGCAGGTTCTTGCCTTCTTCCGTCAGGGCCAGGTTGCGTGTGGTGCGGTGCAGCAGTCGCACCCCAAGGTGCTGCTCCAGCTGTGCAATCGTCTGGCTGGCGGCCTGCGGCGTCACACCCTGGGCAAGGGCCGCCTGCCGAATGCTCCCCAGCTCTACCGCTTTGGCAAAGGTGGAGATGGCTTTGAATTCATTGATGGGCATGGTGCGTTGGACGGGGGTATTTTTTGGGGAGGATGGCTCGTATCAGTATCAACTTTTCATTGCGACTGGTGCAAGCTTTGTGTAGCTAGTAGCTTGCTGGTGATTTGCCTAAAGTGCGGGCCAAGGGCGATGGCCTGCGCCGCTAAAGCGCCGCAGCAGCGGCCTCTTTGAGCAGGTTCTTCGCCGCCGTGCCGCATCGCCCGGATCTCCATCACCTTCAGGACAATCTGGACACAAACCATGCCCATGAAACACAAGGCTTTGGCGACCACCTTGGTCGCCGCGATGGTCGGCATTGCGGGGGCGGATGCCGCTGCCGCCGACTACAAAAAGAACCCATTCACTTTGGTTTACGAGGGCGCGATTGCCCGCAATGAGCCCGGCAAGGTGCAGATCCACCCCGTGCGCTACCAGCTCAATGGCCTGGACATTGCCGCCAACGTCTACACGCCCGCGAACTACGACCCCACCAAGGCTTACCCCGCCTTGGTGGTTGCGCACCCCAATGGCGGTGTGAAAGAGCAGGTGGCCGGGCTGTATGCGCAGCGCATGGCAGAGCAGGGCTACATCACCATCGCCGCAGATGCCGCCTACCAAGGCGCCAGCGGCGGGATGCCGCGCAGCGTGGACAAACCGTCCAACCGCATCGAGGACATTCACGGTATGGCGGATTTCATCGGTCGCTACGCTGGCGTGGACGCGGCGCGCCTGGGCTTGCTGGGTTTGTGCGGTGGCGGTGGCTACTCACTGGCAGCGGCGCAGACCGACAAGCGATTCAAGTCGCTGGCGACGGTGAGCATGTTCAACAGCGGTCGGGTCCGCCGCAACGGCTATGTGGATTCGCAGCTCCACACGATAGGGGCGCGGCTGCAACAGGCCTCTGCGGCGCGGGCCCAAGAGGCCGCAGGAGGCGAGGTCTTGTACTCCGGCGATGCGAATCTGACGGACGAGCAGATCGCCCAGCTGCCGTTTGATCTTTACCGCCAAGGCTATGCGTATTACTGGAAGACGCACGCCCATCCCAACTCGACCTTTAAATACACCACCAGCAGCCTGATAGACCTGGTGCGCTTCGACGCCACGGACCACATCGAGCTGATCGAGCAGCCCCTGCTGATGATTGCCGGCAGCAAGGCCGACAGCCTGTACATGAGCCAGGACGCCATCGTCAAAGCCAAGGGCACCCGGGACAAAGAGCTGTTCACCATCGAGGGGGCCACCCACATCGAGACGTACTGGGTCCCCCGGTATGTGGACGCCGCCATTGGCAAGCTGGCCGCGTTCTACGCCCGCACACTTTAGGAGGATGCCCATGCACGAGAGCCACACGCGCCACATGCTCCACCAGCGCGAACTGGGCCGGTCTCGCCTGCAGGTCTCGGCCCTGGGCCTGGGCTGCATGGGGTTGAGCCACGGTTATGGCCCGCCCACGGACCGCAGCGAGGCCATTGCACTCATTCGTGCAGCGGTGGAGCGCGGGGTGACCTTCTTTGACACCGCTGAGGTCTATGGCCCATTCCTCAACGAGGACCTGCTCGGCGAGGCCTTGGCCCCCGTGCGCGACGAGGTCGTCATCGCGACCAAGTTCGGTTTCACCTTTGGCGACGACGGCAAGCAGCAAATCCTCAACAGCCGGCCGCAGCACATCCGCGAGGCGGTCGAGGGCTCGCTCCAACGCCTGCGCACCGATGTGATTGATCTGCTGTACCAGCACCGTGTGGACCCCGAGGTGCCCATCGAGGATGTGGCAGGCACCGTGAAGGACCTGATCGCTGAGGGCAAGGTGCTGCATTTCGGCCTGTCCGAGGCGGGTGCGCAGACCATCCGGCGGGCCCATGCCGTTCAGCCTGTGGCCGCATTGCAAAGCGAATACTCCCTGTGGTGGCGCGAACCTGAAGAGGCCATCCTGCCCACCCTGGAGGAGCTGGGCATCGGCTTTGTGCCGTTCAGCCCTTTGGGCAAGGGCTTTCTCACGGGAGCCATCGACCACAGCACGCACTTCGGCCAGGACGACTTCCGCAGTGTGGTTCCGCGTTTCAGCGCCCAGGCTCGGCAGGCGAACCAGGCGCTGGTAGATGCTTTGGGCGCCATCGCAAAGACCAAGGGGGCGACGCCCGCCCAGGTGGTCCTGGCGTGGTTGCTGGCGCAAAAGCCGTGGATCGTTCCGATTCCCGGCACCACCAAGCTGCACCGCCTGGACGAAAACCTGGGTGCGGTTGATATGGCATTGAGCGCTGCAGAGCGGGCCTCGATTGACCAAGTGTTGAACCAGGTGCCCATCCAGGGGGACCGCTACCCCGCTGCACTGCAGGCGCGCGTGGGACGCTGATGCGCTTTGGTTCATTCCCCACAAGCCATCCCGCGCGACCTTGGAACACGGCCATTCCACCCACCCCCAACAAGGAACTTCACAATGAAACCATTCACGGTCGCTGCGCTCGCACTTTCGATGCTGGACGTTGCTGGTGCAGCAGAGTCCGAGTTGCTCATCTCCCGCGCCGCATCGCGTCAGGTGCAGGTGGCGTCGGCGCAGAACTTCACCGGCAGCGTCCAAGTCGAGATGCTTCTCACGCCCACCGATGCCTCGCATCGCACGTCCGCTGGCAGCGTGACCTTTGCGCCGGGCGCACGCACCGCGTGGCACACCCATCCACTGGGGCAGACGCTGATCGTTACCTCGGGTGTGGGGCGGGTGCAGCGCCTGGATGGCCCGGTGCAGGAAATCCGGGTGGGTGATGTGGTGCACATTCCCGCGCACACGCGCCACTGGCATGGCGCAGCACCGGACAGCGCCATGGCGCACGTCGCCATTCAAGAGGCACTGGATGGCAAGACCGCAGACTGGTTTGAACAGGTCAGCGAAGCGGTCTATCAAGCTGCGCCCGCAGTGGCCGCGGCACCCCAAGCCGGTGCCGCTCAGCCATCGCGTGCCCAGCAACTACTGGGGGACATAGCGCCCAAGCTGGCCCAGTTGACCGATGACGTGCTCTTTGGGGACGTCTGGGCCCGGCCAGGCCTTTCGCCGCGAGACCGAAGCCTGGTCACCGTCAGCGCGCTCATTGCGATGAATCGCCCCGACCAGCTTCGCTCGCACATGGCCTTGGCGCGCCGCAACGGGGTGACCGAAGCAGAACTGGTCGAGGCCGTGACGCAGCTGGCGTTTTATGCCGGATGGCCCAACGCGGTGACGGCGGTGGGCGTGGCGCGGGACGTTTTCAAAAGCGATCCCCAATGATGGGAATGCGCTGTGCCTGTACGAAACCAATCTCCAGACCTGGCGTCACGATGCCCCGCGTTGGCAGCGGCTTTGATCAGGGTCTCAGCCCCAAGCCGCGATAGCGATGTGCTTTGGCTGCGGGCCAGGCGGCATACCGATGGCGCGATCGGCCCATTGAAGCGTGAAGCACCAGAGGAAAGCGCATGAACGAAACGAGTCAGCCTGGACGGCGCGGCTTTTTGTGGACAACCGGCTGTTTGGCCGCATTGCCGATAGCGGCGGGTACCAGTCAACCAGTGGCCGCCCACCCCTCCAACCTGATCTCGGCAGCAATGCCAGGACGGAGAAAGCTGGGCACACTTGATTGTTCAGAACATGAGCCGTAGATACCAAACGACCCTCAGGCGTTAGCGCGCCAGATGGTGCGCGTGGAGACTACGCTGGCGGTTTCTTGGCGCGTGACGCACATCGCTGCGCTGATTTGCACAGCCGCTGGGGTGCATGTCCGCAAGGCCCAGTGCATGCTGTTCTGCGTCGCAGGGGTGTGGACGGTACTCTAGGGAAAATATGCCTGATTGGCGACCTACCTCAGACGCCTTCTCGTCCCCACCCGTTCGGGCTGAGCCTGTCGAAGCCTTGCACGCACGCGGCACGCCCTGGCTTCGACGGGCTCAGCCCGAACGGATGGAGTGATATCTGAGGCAAGTAGCTAATCAGGAAAATATGCCGCTATCGCCTATGGATAAAGCGCTAGATGCTACGGAAGTAATAGCGTTTTGACTGCGCGCCATACCGCCTGTGCTATCCACCCCAGAGCCTCTGCACCGCCTGGGTATACGCCGGTATGCCCACCACGATGTTGAGCGGAAACGTCACCCCCAGTGAGAGGCTGACGTACAGCGAAGGGTCGGCCTCCGGGATCGCATAGCGCACCACGGCTGGCACGGCGATGTACGACGCGCTGGCCCCCAACACCATCAGCAGCACCGCATCGCCCGCCGGTACTGCGGCCAGCCATGCCAGTCCCAGGGCCAAGGTAGCGTGGGTGATGGGCGCCAGCACCGCGTACGCCAGCAGCCAGGGCGACTGTTTGCGCACCGCAGGCAAGTTGCGCGCGGTAGACAGTCCCATGTCCAGCAAGAACAGGCACAGCATGCCCTTGAACAAATCGCCCGAAAACGGTTGCATGGCCGCCTTGCCCGCATCGCCCGTCACCAGGCCAATCACCATGGCACCGAGCAGCAGCAGTTGCGTGCCGTCGGTGAACGACTCGTGCAGGATCTTGCCGACAGACAGGTTGTGGGGCCCCTTGTTGCCCAGATGAGCGCCACCGCTGCCCATGCCCGCAACGCCCAGGGTGGCCGCGCCGCTGGCGGTCATGCCCACCACTTGCGTGGTGGCCACTGCCTGCTGTTGCCGCAGCGCATTGGCCAGCAGCACCGCCAGGATGATGGCGGGTGATTCCATCAACGCCATCGCGGCGGCCATGTAGCCGCCGTAGGCGATGTGTTGTGCCTCCAGGTACTGCGTGGCGGTCACAAAAGTCACCGCGCTCACCGATCCATATGTCGCCGCCACGGCTGCGGCGTTAAAGCCCGACAACACGCGCCGCAGCAGTGCATAGCCCACCAGGGGCACAACCACCGCGAGCAGCACGGCCAGCCCCAGGCTGCTGGCCACGCTGGGTGTAAAGCCCGATGCCGCCAGCGCAAAGCCGCCTTTCAAACCCAGTGCCATGAGCAGGTAAATCGACAGAAATTTGGAAATGGCTGCGGGCATTTCCAGGTTGGATCGCACCAGGCCCGCAAACACCCCCAGGGCAAAGAACAAGATCGCGGGGTCCAGCAGGCTTTGCATTTTTCTTCTCCGAAACGATGGCAGAAACCCGATGCTAGGGACGTCTCAGTGCAAAGTAAAATCGATTTAAATGCAGTTATGTATAGATAAAAATCTATGAACATCACTTTTCGCCAACTGCGACTTTTCCTGGCTCTGGCTGAGACCGGCAGCGTCAGTGCCGCCGCCAAGGTCATGCATGTCACGCAGCCCACGGCGTCCATGCAGCTGCGCGAGGTGACGCAGGCCGTGGGCCTGCCCTTGTACGAGGTGGTGTCGCGCCGCGTGCACCTCACAGAGGCGGGGCAAGCCCTGGCGCGCACAGCGCGCGCCATTGCGGGCGAGTGGGATGCGTTTGAGCAGCGCGTTTCAGGCGCCAAGGGGTTGACCAGCGGGCGCCTGAAGGTGGCCGTGGTCAGCACCGCCAAATACTTTGTGCCGCGCTTGCTGGGCAGCTTTTGCAAGCTGCATCCGCACATCGACATCTCGCTTGAAGTGCTCAACCGCGACCACGTCATCACCCGTCTGCGTGCCAACCAGGACGATCTCTACGTGATGTCGATGCCGCCGGGCGATCTGCCGCTGGAAGACCATATCCTCATGCCCAACCCGCTGGTCCTCATCGCCCCCGCAGGCCATCGGCTGGCCGCCAAAAAGCGCGTCCACATTGATCAGTTGCAGGCCGAGCGCTTCATCTTGCGGGAGAAAGGCTCGGGCACGCGCATGGCCACCGATGCGCACTTGCGCCAGCTTGGCTTTGCGCCCAGCGCCGTGCTGGAGCTGGGCAGCAACGAGGCCATCAAAGAATCTGTGGAGGGCCAATTGGGCGTTTCCATCGTCTCGCGCCACGCCCTGGGGGCCCATCACGAGGGCCTGGCGGTGCTCAATGTGCAGGGCTTTCCCATCCAGTCGCAATGGCATCTGGTCTGGCCCAAGGGCAAGCAGTTGTCGCCGATTGCGCAGGTGTTCAAGGGCCACTTGATGGAGGAAGCTGCGGGGTGGATGGAGGGCCGCTGAATGTGTGGGCCTGAACTGGGGGCTGTCTCCGGTCGTGCGCTGCTTGGGCTCCATTTGGATCGCAGTTGCTGCGTGCGCCATCTGCACTTACGCGGGTGCCCCGGATCACAGAAATATATGAATGATTTTGGCTGCTAGCGCTTATTCTTTAAGCGCTAGTAGCTATTCTTTTGATAGTGATTCAGGGGCATCAGCCACCGTGGCCAGGATGCCCCTGAGCCCGAAGTCAAAACGTGTGCAGCACCCCGGCCGTGATGCCCGTGGCGCGGTCTGGGTTGGCCGCCCCTTGGTAGCCCGCGCGCCACTGGGTGCGGTCCAGTTCGGCATACAACTTGGTGCGGCGCGACAGCTTGTACTCGGCAAACACCATGGCGCGGGTGTAGCCGTCGGCTTGCAGGCCGGTGCGCTGGCGGTTCATTCGGTACACAGCGGCGGTGAGGTCCACCGCATCGGTCACCGACCAGGTGGCGCCAGCGGAGTGCACACGCTGCACCGTGCGGGCGGTGGCAGAGGTGTCGCCCTGGTGGCGTGCAGTGTTGACGGCCAGGCGCACGCTGCCCCACTGGTACGCCGCGCCCAGCGTGCTGGCTTGCAGCGGCAGCTCGCTGGCCGTCTTGAAGCGCTGGTGCGCCCCGGAGACGACCCAGCCTGCGTTGGTGTAGGAGAGGCCTGCACCGACGGAGGACTGGGCCGAAGCACGGCCGGTGTTTTCGCCAAAGCTGTACATCGCCCGGGCGGTGAGTGGGCCGAAGCGGCCGGTGTACTTGAGTGCGTTGTCCAGGCGGTAGGAGCCGCTGGTGGAGCCTGCCGCACCGTACTCCACGCCCAGGCCGTGGCTGCTCAAGGCGGCCGTGGCGATGTTGGGGTTGAACGAGGCGAAGCGCATGCCCACCGGGTCCACCGGGCTGATGGCATCGGCCAGCAGGTTGGTTTGGCGCCCAGCGGTGACTTGCCCCCAGCCGCCGCCCAGCCCCACGGTGGACGCGCGGTCGAAGAACTTGTTGGCATTGGCGGGGCTGCCTGTGTCCAGGTTCAGCCCAGTCTCCAGGTTGAAGAGCGCATGCAGGCCGCCCCCCAGGTCTTCTCGGCCGCGCAGGCCAAAGCGGCTGGTGTTGTTGACACCGCTGGCCACGCTGCTGACCGATGCGCTGCTGGGTGCGTTGGCTGCCGTCATGCCCGTGCTGTGGCGCACGCCGACATCGGCAATGCCATAAATGGTGAGACTGCTTTGGGCTAGCGCGACAACAGGTGTGGCGAGTGCGGGTGTGGCCAGGGCGGCGGCCAGGGCCAGGTGCTTGGGGGTCATAGGTCTCCTTGTTTTTGAATGTGGCTGCGGTCTGGGCGCAGCGCAGCGCCGCACCAGGCTTTGCTGGTGCGCTGTGGCTGATCGGCTTGGCAATGGGTGGCGCCAACAGCGCGCGCCGGGTGCGGCCGGTGCGCAGGACGTTGGCGCTGGGGATTGGGGGCCGGGCGCTTGGCGCAGGGCGCAATGGGGTCGCGCCCCAAGGTCAGCGGGCTGCCGCTGGCTCCATGCCGGTGCTGCGCACGATGGCGGCTGCTGCAGGCGCGGCCAGGAAGCGGATCAGGTGCCGGGCCGCCTCGGGGTTTTGCGCGCCCACGGCCACCCCGGCCGAGAAGAACACCCGTTGCTGGACTTCATCGGGCAAGGCACCCACGTAGTCCAGCTCCTTGAACGGCAGCAACTCGCTGACCTGCTGGAAGCCGATCTCTGCATCACCGCGCGCCACCACGGTGCCCACGCGCTCGCTGTAAATCTTGGTGGCCTTGTCCTTGATCTGCTCGGCCACACCCAGGCGCTGGAACAGCTCGGTCGAGAGGTAGGTGCCGCTGGCGCTGGCCGAGTAGGCGATGGACTTGGCGTTCAGCAGGGTTTGCTTGAGGGCTTCCACCGTGCTGATGTCGGGCTTGGGTGTGCCCTTGCGCACGCTCATGCCAATCATCGAGCGGGCCAGGTCCACACGGCTGCCGGGTTGCACCTTGCCCTGGGTGATGAGCGCTTCCAGCCCCGAGTCGGCCAGGATGACGATGTCGAACGCCTCGCCCCGGGCAAAGCGGCTAGGGATGGAATCGGGGGCGGTGCCCATGGAGGCGCCCCGCGCCGTGACCACCTTGTGGCCGGTGGCCTGCTCGTACAGCGGAATGAGCTGGTCGTAAGCGGCTGAGAAGCCGCCCGAGGTGATGACGCGGATCTCTGCTGCTTGCGCGCTGGAGGGGGTGGCCGCGCCCAGGGCCAGGCCCAGGCTCAAAGCAGCGCCCAGCAGGGCTCCGATGACCCGACGGCGGGGCTGGGTGTGTGCGGTGGTGGTTGGAAGGGTTTGCATGGTTTGTCTCCGGGTCGTTGTTGTTGTCTGCGGGTTGGAATGGGCGGCGGGCAGTCGCCGCTGGGGAATCAGTCGGCGGTGATCTTGCGCTCGCGGATGATGCGGCTCCACTTGGTGTTCTCTGCCGCGATGAACTGCCCCAGCTCCTCACGCGTGCCTGGGGCGGCCGTCTGGCCGTGCTTGAGCAGGTTCTCGCGCACATCCGGGCTGTTGAGCACTTTCACCAGCTCGGTGTTCCAGCGGTCCAGCAAAGGCTTGGGCGTCTTGGCGGAGGCCACGAACGCGTACCAGTTGGTGGCGTTGAAGCCCGGGAAGGTCTCTGCCACGGTGGGCACGTTAGGCAGGTAGGCCGGGCGGGTCAGCCCGGTGGTGGCCAGCGGGATGAGCTTGCCCGATTCGATATGGGGCAAAGCCGTGGGGGGCGCCGCGTAGAACGAGGCCAGACGGCCGCCCAGCACGTCCTGCAGTGCGGGGGCGCCGCCCTTGTAGGGCACATGCACGGTATCGATCTTGGCCACGTCATTGAGCAGCTCGCCCGCCAGGTGGGCGGCGGAGCCGGGGCCGGTGGAGGCAAAGTCCAGCTTGCCGGGCTCGCGCCGGGCCTTGGCCACAAACTCGCCCAGGGTCTTGATGCCCGTGCTGGCGGGCACCACCAGCACGTTGGGGAAGGTCACGCCCATGGTGATGGGGGCGAGGTCTTTGAGCGGGTCGTAGCGAACGCTCATGAAATGGGGGGCAATGCTCAGGGGACCGATGGAGCCAAACAGCAGCACCGTGCCATCTGCCGGGCCTGCTGCCACCTGGGCGTGGGCCAGGTTGCCCCCGGCGCCGGGCTTGTTGTCCACGATCACACTTTGGCCGATGTTCTCGCCCAGCTTCTTGGCGATCACGCGGGCAGCGATGTCTGCCGAGCCACCTGCCGCAAAGCCCACCACCAAGGTGATGGGCTTCTTGGGCGGAAAGTCTTGGGCTTGGGCGGCGGTGTGGGCCAGTGGGAGGCAGGCCGCAAGGGCAGCTGCCGCGATCAAGGGGCGTCGTTGCATGGTCAATTCCAGAAGGGGCCGAAACACGGTCGGCCGTGCGAAAGGCGCCAGTCTAGGTAGCGCGCAATAATCTGTGAATTGCAATTTATGAAGCGACTATTGCATGCAGCGCATTAAATTTGATCTGGGAGAACTGCAGGCCTTTGTGGTGACGGCAGAAAAAGAGAGCTTTCGGTTGGCGGCCGAGGCCTTGTGCCTGTCTGCCCCGGCCCTGAGCCGGCGTGTGGAGCGGCTGGAGCTGGCCCTGGGGGTGCGTTTGCTGGAGCGCACCACCCGCAGCGTGGCGCTGACGGCCGTGGGGCAAGAGTTCTTGCTGGAAGCGCGTGCGGCCCTGGTGGGGCTGGACGAGGCGGTGCAGCGCGTGAGCGACCAGGTGCAACTGCGCCGGGGGCGCGTGGCG
Source organism: Acidovorax sp. 1608163 (assembly GCF_003669015.1). NCBI lineage: Bacteria > Pseudomonadati > Pseudomonadota > Betaproteobacteria > Burkholderiales > Comamonadaceae > Acidovorax > Acidovorax sp. 1608163. The sequence goes on along the minus strand of NZ_CP033069.1, from coordinate 2,780,888 downwards.
GTGGCTTGCATTCCCTCGGTGGCCACCCATGTATTGCCCCGCGTGCTGCGCGCCTTTGCGGTAGCCCAGCCCGAAGTGCAGGTGCATGTCATCGACGAAAGCGCCAGCCAGGTGCTGGACGCGGTGCTGCGGGGGGGGCGGATTTTGGGCTGAGCTTTACCGGCAGCCAGGAGTCTGCGCTGCGCTTTGAAGCGCTGACCCGCGAACGCTATGTGCTCGCCATGCCGCGCAACCACCGCTGGGCTGGGCGCGAAGATGTGGCCTGGTCAGAGCTGGCAGGGCAACGCCTGGTGTCGGTATCGCGTGACAGTGCCAACCGGCTGCTGCTGGAGCAGGCCACCGCCGACTTGCCTGAGCGACCTGTGGCCTGGTACGAGTGCAACCATGTTGCCGGGGCCCTGGCGTTGGTGGAGGCGGGGTTGGGCCTGGCCGTGCTGCCGCAGCTGGCGTTGTCGTCCGATTCGCCACGGGTCTGCGGTGTGCCCATGACGGCACCTGACCTGTGGCGCACCTTGGGGCTGCTGCAGCGGCGCGACCGTGTGCTGGCCCCGGCGGCTGAAGCGCTGCGACAGCGGCTGCTTCAACTGCGTGCGGTGGATTGAGGGATGGGCACAGGGCGCCATGGGGAGGCAGGCCTGGCGTGCATCGGTTGACCCTGCGTTAACGCATTCTTTACAAAATAGCCAGCGAATTTCCTGCCGAAATGCTTTTTGGTAGCCTCCGCGATACGCCGGTGTAACGGAGTGCAATGGCATGAGAATTTTGCGGCGCCTCGCATAGGCTACGCCCCTCTTTACACACAGAGGGCTTTCCGTGAATCTTCCAGAAACCAAAAATCCATCCAACATCTCTGGTCTCTTCATGTTCTCCAAAACCACCACTGCAGCGCTCTGCGCTGCCGCACTGTGCGTGCTGTCGGCATGCGGTGGTGGAGGCGGGGGCGGCGATACCAGCCCGACCACACCGGTCACGCCTGGCAATCCAGCCACCCCAGGGGACACCACCCCCGTGACCCCGACCCCAGTGGCGGATACCGGCTGTAGCGAAGACGGCCATGTGATGACGGTGGCTGGCAACACCGCCCAGATCGATGCCAACGTGTACCACACGGACGGCACTACGGTCATTGCCACCCAGCAGCGCAAGTTCGCAACCTCCAATGGCGCGAGCTTTCGCGGCAGGACGGGGCTCTTCCTGGTGAACCAGGTCAATACCACCACCTACAGCAATGTGGCCATCAACGGATCGTTTGGCGGCGCCGTCATGACGACGACCGAGAACAATTATTCGAGCGTGGTTGGCGATGTGCGGCAGACCTATGGATTGACCGTATCGAATCTGTTCCAGGGCGCCACCACCACAGCCAGCAGCTATTTCACGCCGTATGCGTACACCGGCGGCCCGGTGAGCCCGGCCCTGAATACGCCTTATGTGGCCAGCTTCTCCACCACCACAGAAGTCGGCGGCACCGCACAGCCTGCGCTCGCACAGACCAGCACCACCACCTACTCGGTCGAGTCGGTGACGGTGTTGGCTGGCACCTTCCCTGCGTGCAAGATCAAGGTCGAAGTCACGGGCGGTGCGACCACCGGCAACGTCAGCTACGCGTGGCTGGTGGCCTCGGGCCGATACAAGGGCTTGTTCTTGCGCTCGGCCAATGCCAACGGCGTGAAGACCTCAGAAGCCACGCGTCTGCTGCTGAACGGCCAGTAAGCCGATCAGCCCCCGGCGTTGACCGGGCTTGCAGTGGTGCCTTGTTGGGGGCTGCTGTGCCCGCAATCCAAAGCAAAAAGCCCCGCATGCACAGGCATGCGGGGCTTTTTTTATGGAGGCTCTGATCTGTCACATCTAGCCGTACTCAGGCGGCTTTGGCGGCCTCTGCCCTTTGCGCCCCAGGTCGACCAATGAAGTAGGGCTCCAGCGGAATGTCGGTACGTCCCGTTGCCATCAGCTCTGCCATGGTCTCGCCCACACCGGGGCTGATGGCAAAGCCCTCGCCATTGAAGCCAAACGCGTAGTGCAACCCAGGCACCTTGGCGCTGGGACCCATGATGGGCTGCCAGTCGGGGGTGTAACCTTCAATGCCGCTCCATACGCGAATGAGTTGCACATGCTCAAAAGCAGGCACAAAGCGGCGCAGTTCGCGCAGCTGGCGCAGGATGTTGTCAGGCTTGGAGTAGGCGCGAATGTGGTCTGCATAGGCCGGGCCTTTGAGGCCGCCGCCAAACACAATGTTGCCGCGCGATATCTGGCGGAAGTACAGCCCCTCGTGCTCGATGGGCGACGACAGCCCGATGGACGGCCCGATGGCGTAGGGCAGGGGTTCGGTCACGCCCATCTGGGGGCCGCGCGGGTCCAGGGATACGCCTTCGCCAAACTGCTCGGCCATGCGGTTGGACCAGGCACCACAGGCCACCAGCATCTGCTGCGCACGGTAGCGGCGGCCGTCGGCCGTGTGGGCGGTGAACCCGTGGCCATCGTGCTCCACCTTCAGCACTTCGGCGTGCTCCACGATGTTCGCGCCTGCGCGCCGCGCAGCGCGGGCAAAGGCAGGGCCCGCCAGGCGGGGGTTGGCGTGGCCATCTTCGGGTGAGTACGAGCCCGCCACCACCCCCGGCGCAAAAATGCCCCAGCGCTTGCGCAGCTGCTCGGCCGTCTGCATCTCCAGCCGCAGCCCATAGGGCTTCACGTCGTGCGTGTGCTTTTCGATGATGGCGGCCTGCTTTTCGGTGTAGCACACGCGCAGGTGGCCGTAGGGCACAAACTCCGCGTCTTCGCCCAGCAGGTCCTTGATGCGGCCCCACACAGCGCGGGCGCGGTTGGCCAGGGGCAGCTGGTGCAGCTCGCGGCCCTGGCGGCGCACGTTGCCAAAGTTGGTTCCACTGGCCTGGCGGCCCACCAGCTCGCGCTCCAGCAGCGTGACGGACTTGCCATGCTGGCGCAGAAAGAACGCGGTGGTGGTGCCCATCAGGCCACCGCCCAGCACCAGCACGTCGCTCTCCTGCGTGGTGGATGGGGTCGTGTGAGGGTGTGCGCTGCTCATGGCTGCACCTCGCGGGTGTTCATCATCAGGGGTTTGACGGGGGCTTGCGAGCGCAGGCGGCCCACCTGTTCGATGGGGACGCTGCAGGTGTGTGCGATGACCTCGGCGGCTGCATGGCCGCAAAAGCGCCCCTGGCAGCGACCCATGCCGACGCGGCTGAAGGCCTTGGCTCGGTTGACTTCCTGGCTGTCCTGCTCGGTCGCGCAGCGGCGCAGCTCGCCCGCCGTCACGGCTTCGCAGCGGCAGACGATGGCGTCATCGGGCAACGCGGCGGCTTGCGCATGCGGCCAAGGAAAGGCATGCACCAGCCCTTGGCGGAAACGGTCCATGGTGGCCAGCGTGCCGCGCAGGCCAGGGGCCTGGTCGCGGTAGGCCGCTTGCCCTGTCGCGTGGCCTGCGTCACTCAGGGCGGCCAGTGCAGCCAGGCGGCCCGCCGCCTCGGCCCCATCGGCGCCCAGGATGCGCGTGCCGTCGCCCGCCAAGTAGACGCCTCTGGTGGTGCTACGGCCATCTTCGTCGATGCGCGGCAGCCACTGGCGGCTCAGGGGCTCGAACGCAAATTCGCACTGGACCAGATCGGCCAGTTGGGTTTCGGACCGCAGGTGCCAGCCCAGGCCCACAGCGTCGCATTCAAAGCGCTGAATGGCACCCTGCGCGGTGCGCACCGCCACGGCCTGTACGCCCAGGGCATCGTCACCGTCAATCTGCACGGGAGTGATCCCTTGCAGCACCGGCACGCCTGCAGCCCGCAGCCCACGTATCAGCCCCACACCACGCAAAGCCAGCGTGGGGCGGGCGAGCAGACCGGTGATGGCCTTCCAGGGTTTGCTGGCGGGCGCGGTGTCCAGCACGGCGACCACTTTGGCTCCGGCTTGCACGTACTGCGATGCCACCAGGTAAAGCAACGGCCCACTGCCCATGAAAATCACTTGCGAGCCAATGGCACAGGCTTGGGCCTTGAGGGCGATTTGTGAGGCGCCCAGGCTGTAGCAGCCCGCGCGGTGCCAGCCGGGCACAGGCATGAGCCGGTCGGTGGCGCCAGCGCACAGGATGAGTGCGTCATACGCCAGCGTAGCGGGCTCACCCTGGCTCACCACATGCAACTCGCCTGCTGTGTGGTTCCAGGCCAGGGTGTCAGGCCGGTAATCGATGTGCGGGCGCAGGGCTTCAAAGCTGCTGTGCAGGGCCTGGGCTTTGGCCGCTTCGGTGCCGTAGAGCTTGCTGTAGGGGCGTTTGAACCCTTCAGGCTGGCGGCGGTAAATCTGGCCACCGTCGCGGCGGCTTTCGTCTACCACGGAGGGGCGCAGGCCTGCCTCGACCACCGCTTGCGCGGCGCGCACGCCGGCGGGGCCGGTGCCTACGATGACGATGCGGGGGGCTGTCATGCGGTGCCCTCGCTTGCCGGTGTTGCCCGCACGGGCAGGGGTTGCCCATGGCGTTGCAGCGATTCGGCCAGGTCTTGCGTCACCGGCCAGTGCTGGGCCGGGGGCTGTGTCAGTACCGCCATGTTGGCGGCCACGGGGGTGGAGCAGGCACGCAACCGTTCGCCCTGCGGTGTCCACACCCAGCAGTCCTGGCACGCGCCCATGAGGCAAAAGCCCGCACGGGGGCCATCGCCAAATTCGCTGTCGCGGGCGCGGCGGCCGTTGCACATCAGGGCCACCAGCAAGGTGTCGCCCTCCAGTGCAGTGCAGGGCTTTGCATCGATGGTGAGAGGGACGGCGGGCCGGTTGGCCTCGGCCAGCCGCACAAAGCGCGGCGGTGGGGTGTATTCCATTTCTAAATCATCCGTGTCGTTGTTGCTTCGCCTTGCCGTGCTGCAGCACTGTCTGCGGCTTCGCGCCTAGACACAAATGATTTGGAAGTGGAATAGGCGGGTGCAGGCATGGGATATGGGCAAGTTAGCGCTGGTGCGGAAACAGGCGCTCGATAGGACAGTGCGTCTTGATGAAGGGTGACTTGATGACGATGTAGCTGAAGTACTTGGCAATGCCCAGGTTGCGCTCCAGCAGGTCTTCGATCACTTCCTGGTAGTGGTTGACGCCACGAGTCAGAAAACGCAGCAGGTAGTCATATCCACCGCTGACCAGGTGGCATTCCAGCACCTCGTCCACCTCGCGCAGCGCGGCCTCAAAGCGGGCAAAGTCTTCGCGGCGGTGGTCAGACAGGGTGACTTCGGTGAATACCGTGAGCGTGTCGCCCAGCTTTTCGAGCCGCAGGTGGGCACCGTAGCCTGCGATGTAGCCCGCCTGCTCCAGCCGCTTGACGCGGATGAGGCAGGGACTGGGCGACAGTCCTACTGCGTCGGCCAAATCCACATTGGTCATCCGGCCGTTCTTTTGCAACTGGCCCAGAATGCGCAGGTCCAGGCGGTCGATCTTGAAGGCTTCGTTCATCATGGTGTGCAGGGGCTTGAAGAAAAGAGTGCATCCATTCTGCGGCTGCGCAGGGGGCTGTAGCGATGTGGTTTACACGTGTTCTTTCGGTACGCTTCAGTCTTTCAAGGCGGCCCGCACATCGGGTGCGGCCAGCACATCGTCCAGGGTCTTCTTCAGGCGCTCAAACATCAGGCCGAAGTCCGACTCGGTGAACGTGAGCGCGGGCGCAAAGCCCAGGATGTTGTCGCCAAACGCACGGAACACAATGCCATTGCGGTAGGCCGTGGCGGCCATGCGGGTGGGAAGGTCCAGCGCGGCATCAAACCCCGTCTTGGTGGTTTTGCTGCTGACCAGCTCCAGTGCGCCCAGCAGGCCACGGTGGCGCGAATCGCCCACCAGCGGGTGGGCCAGCAAGTCGTCCAGCCCCTGGCCAAACGCGCGGGCCACGCGCTGGCCATTGGCCAGAACGCCGCCTTCTTCGTACAGGCGCAGCACCTCCAGTGCCACAGCGGCACTCACCGGGTGGGCGGAGTAGGTGGCGCCATGGCCAATGGGTGCACCCTTGGGGGCGCCATCGGCAATGGCTGCGTACACCTTGTCGCTCATCAGCGTGGCGCCCATGGGAACGTAGCCGGAGGTGAGGCCTTTGGCCACCGTCATCAGATCGGGTTCCACGCCTTCGGCATCGCAGGCAAACATGGGGCCTGTGCGGCCAAAGCCAGTGATGACTTCGTCCACCACAAACAAGATGTCGAGCGCACGCGCGGCCTCGCGCATGGCCTTGAGCCAGCCCTTGGGCGGCACGATGACGCCGCCTGAGCCCTGGATGGGCTCGCAAAAGAACGCGGCAACGTTCTCGGCACCCAGCTCGGCCACCTTGGCCTTCAGGGCTGCGACGGACGCATCGATGATGGCTTGCCCATCGGCCGGATTGGCGGCGCGGTAAGGGTTGGGCGAGGGGATGTAGTGCTGCGTGGGCAAGGGCAGGTCAAACCCACGGTGGAACACTGGCAGCGCCGTGAGGCCTGCGCCGGTAGACGACGAGCCGTGGTAGCCGCGCTCCAGCGCGATGAAATGCTTCTTGCCAGGCTTACCCAAGGCGTTGTAGTACTGCACGATGAAGCGCACGGCCGCATCCACCGATTCAGAGCCGCCCAGCGTGAGGTACACGTGCTGCAGCGACGCAGGCGATATCTGCACCAGCTTGTCGGCCAGGCGAATGGCGGGCTCGCTGCTGAAGTGGAAGTACCCTGTGGCATAGGGCAGCTTGCGCATCTGGTCGGCAGCAGCCTGCACCACGCTCTCTTGCCCGTAGCCCACGTTCACGCACCACAGGCCTGCGAACGCGTCCAGCAGTTGCTGGCCTTTGCCATCGGTCAGCCAAATGCCTTGTGCGGCGGTGAGGATGTTGGGGCCGCGCTCTTCGTGCGTGCGCCAGGGCGCCACCGGGTGGATCAGGTGGGCACGGTCCAGCGCGTCCAGCGCAGCGAGTTGGGGCAGGGCTTCAGAGTGGGTCATGGCATTGAAGGGTGGTGGGCAAGAGGCTTGCAAAGGTCTGAAATCAAGGGGCGCCGGGTGTTGCCAACGCGGCTTCATGAAGACAAAGGTTAGGCCGATTGCCCCTCAACTTGGTGCTGCAATGGGGGGCTTTGGCACAGCAGCCTGCGGTTGTTGCGGGCTCTACAGCAGATCGTTTGGTACGCCCAGGTGTGGTGCGCAGGCGCGTTGCATCGCCCCGAAATGCAGCAGCAGTGCACAAGGTTGAACGCCGATGGCTGCATGCCGTGGCCGCCTTCAGTAGCCGCGTGCGCGGTCCACCAGCCCTGTCATGGGCTGGCCTGCGTGAAAGCGGTGCAGGTTGTCGATCACCACCGCCGCTGCACTCAGTGGCTGGGTCATGCTCGCAATGTGAGGGGTGATTTGCACCTGGGGGTGGCGCCACAGTGGGTGCGCGGTGGGCAGGGGTTCGGGGTCGGTCACGTCGAGCACGGCTTCGCTGAGCTGCCCCGTGGCCAGGGCGGCCAGCAGGTCGGCGGTGACCAGCTGCGGCCCACGGCCCACATGCACCAGCGCAGCCCCCACAGGCAGACGGCTGAACAGGTCGGCGTTCAGAAAGCCGCGCGTGGCATCGGTCAGCGGCAGCAGGCACACCAGTACGTCGAGTTTTTCGAGAAACGCAGGCAATTCGTCGCTGCCTGCGTAGCAGCAAATACCATCCATCTGGTGTTGTGACCGGCTCCAGCCTGCGCAGGCAAAGCCCAGGCCTTGCAGTGCCTGCAGCACGGCTTGCCCCAGCGAGCCCAGGCCCAGCACGCCCACGCGGCGCTGGCTGGCAGGGCGCACGGGCAGGGCCTTCCATTCGCCGCGCTGTTGTTGGCGGCGGTACTGGGGCATGTCGCGGTGCAGGTCCAGCACGGCGCGGGTCACGTACTCGACCATGCCTTGCACGATGCCGGGCTCCACCATGCGCACCACGGGCAGTGCGGGCGGCAGGGCGGCAAAGTTGAACTGATCGACGCCCGCACCCGAAGAGAACAACACCTGGAGGTTGGGAAAGCACTCTGAAATGTTCTCTGGTGGCTCCCACGCAGCCAAAAAGCGCACCTTGGCCGGATCGCCCATGTCGGGCCAGATGCGAAAGTCGATCTCGGGCGCCTGGGCGCGGAAGACCTCGGCCCACTGCCGGCCTCGCACCGGGTCAGATTTGTAGACAAAGGTGGCGGCGGGCAGGGGGGCTTGGGGGCTCATGCGATGGTGTGCGGTAGCAAAGACAAAAAGGAGAAATCAGCCCACGGCCTGGGTGACGATGGCGAACAGCTTGGGTGCGTCTGTCGGGTGTCGCAAAGGCGTGCCACGCACCATGGTGGTAGGGGCGTCTACCCGCAGCAAGCCAATGCTTTCCAGCCATTCGGCCAGACCCGAATCAAAGTCGATGTCAATGCGGGTGAAGTGACCTGCATTCATGCCCGCCAGGTGGGCAATGAGGGCCTTGGCGCTCTCGGCATCGGGGGCCACCACCGGGCCAATGGCATGCCCTCGGCCAAAGCGGCGCAGCATGGCAAAGCCTTGTTGGGTGCCGTCATGGTCCAGCACCACGCAGGCATCGGCCTGGGCCAGCAGGTCTTCCATCAAGGCATGCCGGGGCATGCCGCGCGCGTCCATGTCCAGTTGCTGCAAGGCGGCGGCTTCGTTCTGGCCTGCAGGGCGCAGGCGCCAGCCTGCGGGCAGGGCAATCAGCGGGGTGGGCTGCGCCACGCCCTGGTGTTGGCGCACTTCGCCCGTGCGCACAAAGCCCAGCCGTTCATACAAGCCCCGGCCTTCGGCCGTGGCGTGCAGCAGCACCGTGCAGTCGTCCAGGCCACCCAACAGCGTGGTCATCAGCCGGTGGCCAATGCGGCGTCCCTGGCATGCGGGGGTGACGATCACGAGGCCAATGGTGGCGTGCGCGGGGCCCCAGCGCCAGCGCTGCGCGGTGGCCAGGATCTGGCCGTCGCGCTCGGCGACCAGCCCCTCGGAGTGGGCAAACACCTGCTCCCAGTCGGTGGGGCGGTGGGGCCAGCGCAGCTCCGCCGACAGGGCGTGGGCGCTGGGCAGATCGGCCTCGGTCATGGGGCGCAGCAGCACGCCGTCGTCGGCTGGAGCGGCGTTTTCCAGTGCCGAAAAAGGGGACTTCAAGTGCATGTACGGCAACCTCTTGTCAGTGAAATTGCTGCCTATCTTGGCCGACAACGCGCCAGCACACCAGCGCGAATAAGGGTTTGCCAGCAACTTGCAAGCTTCGTCTGTCCGGCCTGTGGCTTTTGCAATTCGCTGCGGCAGCAGGGTCGCTTACGGCGACAAATGCTGGGGCTTACTGCCTAGCATCAATGACGGATTCGGCCAGGGCTGAGGGGTGCGTTGCTGCAGCTCTTTTTGCCCCTGGCCTTGTGGTTGCCTTTCCTGCTATTTCGCTTTCTTTGCCTTCTCATTTTGGGTGCCCGTATGTCGTTATTTGATCCCCGCTCCATCGCTGTCAGTAGCGGCCACTTCATTGGTGGCCGCCTGGTGCAAGACACCCCGCGCCTTGGGGTGCTGCGCCCCTCTGACGGGCAAATGCATGCCGACTTGCCACTGGCTGATGCCAGCACTGTGGATGCGGCGGTGCAAAACGCCTGGCAGACCTGGCGCAGCAGCGACTGGGCGCGCCGCGCGCCGCGTGACCGTGCCCGCGTGTTGCGCCGCTGGGCTGATCTGATCGACGCCGATGTGGCCCTTTTGGCACCGTTGGAGGCCGTGTGCTCTACCCGCCCGGTGCGTGACGCCACGGTTTGGGACGTGCCTTTTACGGCGGAGGGGTTGCGCTTTTTTGCCGAGTACGCCGACAAGCTGGGCGGCGATGTGGCTGCCACGCGGCACGACCACCTGGGGATGGTGGTGGCCGAGCCCTATGGCGTGGTGGGTGCCATCACGCCTTGGAATTTTCCGCTGGTGATGATGTCCTGGAAGGTGGGCGCTGCGCTGGCTGCAGGCAATGCAGTGGTGCTCAAGCCTTCAGAGATGACGCCATTTTCTGCTGTGCGCCTGGCTGAGTTGGCGGTGCAGGCCGGCGTGCCTGCAGGCTTGTTCAACGTGGTGCAGGGCGATGGGCGCACCACGGGCGACGCACTCACGCGCCACCCGCTCATTGCCAAGATGACGTTCACTGGCTCTACGCGCACGGGTGCGGCCATCATGGCCAGCTGCGCGCTGCAAGGCCCCAAGCCTGTGACGCTGGAGCTGGGTGGCAAGAGCCCGCAACTGGTGTTTGACGATGCCCCGAACCTGGACCGCTTGGCGGGGATCATTGCCGGGGCCATCACTGGCAATGCCGGGCAGGTGTGCGTGGCGGGCTCGCGCCTGATCGTGCAGCGCGGCATTGCAGAGGCCTTGGTGGATCGCATTGCGGCCAGGTTTGCCGCATTGCGCCCCGGGGCTACCTGGGATGCCGATGCCACGTTGCCCCCCATCATCTCTGCGCCCCAGGCGGCGCGCATCCTGGACATTGTGGAGCGCGCACGCGATGCAGGCGCGCAAGTGCGCTGCGGTGGTGGCCTGTTTGATGGTGGGCCGGGCGGTGCGTACTTCCAGCCCACATTGATGGAAGGCGTGACGGCCTCCAACCCAGCGGTGCAAGAGGAAATCTTTGGCCCGGTGCTCACGGTTCAGACCTTTGACGCCGAAGAAGAGGGCCTGGCCCTGGCCGCGCACGAGCACTATGGCCTGGCCGCCGGGGTGCACACCGCAGACATCGGCCGGGCCCTGCGGGCCATGCGGGGCATCTCTGCGGGCACGGTGTGGATCAACCGCTATGGGCGCAGCGCCGACTTCGTCATCCCTACCGGGGGCTACCACCAGTCGGGCATTGGCAAGGACCTGGGGCGCCAGGCGGTCGAGGCCAATTTGCGCTTCAAAAGCGTGCTCATCGACTTTGCTGCAGCGCACTAATGGTGCGGGTCTGCACGCATGCAGTGCACACCGCACGGCATGCCGCAGCCCCCCACTCAAAGCGCAACTTTCTGGCGTGGACAGGGCCCATTTCCCAACATGTTCTGCGCCCTTGCATGCTCCAATGAATTTGTAATAACTCTGTCGCAAACGGTAATTAAGGGATGCGACCCGCTGCGGTCGGTGACCGTTCAAACTGGAATCGAGACCATGACTTTTCGCCCCAAGTACGTGACTTTTGACTGCTACGGAACGCTCACCCGCTTTCGCATGGGTGAGATGACACGTGAGTTGTTTGCAGACCGCATTCCTGCGCAGCACATGGAGCAATTCATCGCCGACTTCACGGCCTATCGCTTCGATGAAGTGCTGGGCGACTGGCAGCCCTATGAGGTGGTGTTGAAGAACGCCGTGCGCCGCCTGTGTAAGAAGTGGAAGATCCAGTACTTCGACGCGGACGGCCAAAAATACTACGACGCCGTGCCCACCTGGGACCCTCACGCGGACGTGCCTGCAGGCCTGGCCAAGGTGGCCAAGGAGATTCCCCTGGTGATCCTGTCCAACGCGGCAGACGACCAGATCCAGAAGAACGTGGCCATGTTGGGTGCCCCATTCCACCGGGTGTACACCGCGCAGCAGGCCCAGGCCTACAAGCCGCGCCTCAAGGCCTTTGAGTACATGCTCGACTCGCTGGGTTGCAACCCGGAAGATGTGCTGCACGTGTCCTCCAGCCTGCGCTACGACCTCATGTCGGCCGACGACATCGGCATCAAGAACAAGGTGTTTGTGAACCGTGGCCACGGCCCTGGTAACCCGGCCTACGGCTACACCGAGATCCAGGACATTGGCGGCCTGCCCGGTGTGGTGGGCCTCTGACGCCCGCGATGGCCCAGCCCCCTTCTTTGTATCGCTGACCTGCCCACACCATGAAGCTCGACTCGTACTGGAATGATGCCTTGCCCCTGTGGCCAGCAGGCGCTACGGGAGGCGCACGCAGCCTACCTGACAAGGTCGATGTGGCCATTGTGGGCGGTGGCTTTACCGGCCTGTCTGCCGCACTGGCCCTGGCCCGCAAGGGCGCCCGTGTGGTGGTGCTGGAGGCTGGCCCCACCGTAGCGCCCGAGGCATCGGGCCGCAATGGCGGGCATGTCAACAATGGCCTGGCGGTGGACTACGCCGATGTCGCTGCCAAGGTGGGGGTGGAGAAGGCCCGCGCCTGGTACCACGCTTACGACGATGCAGTGAACACCGTGGCGCGCCTGGTGCAGCAGGAGTCCATCGAATGCGACTTTCTGCGCCACGGCAAGCTCAAGCTGGCCACGCGCCCCTACCAGATGGACGCACTGCAACGCAGTGTGGAACGCCTGGTGGCGGACGGTGTGGACACCGATGTGGAAGTGCTGAGCGCTGAGCGTGTGCGCGCCGAGGTGCAAAGCGAGCGTTTTCACGGTGGTCTGCTGTACAAGCGCAGCGCGCAGATGCACATGGGCCGTTTTGCCCATGGGCTGGCCCAGGCGGCCGAGCGCCAAGGCGCCACCATTTGCACCAACACCTGTGTCAACCGACTGGAGCGCGTGCAAGGGCAGGTGCACCGCTTGCACACGGCGCAAGGTGTCGTCACGGCCCAGCAGGTGCTGCTGGCCACGGGTGCGTCGCGCCATGGCAGCTACGGCAGCTTTGGCTGGCTGCGCCGGCGCATCGTGCCCATTGGCAGTTTCATCGTGGTCACAGAGCCTTTGGGGGCGGAGCGTGCCCAGGCCTTGCTGCGCGAGCGCCGCACCTACACCACCATTGCCAACATCCACCATTACTTCCGCCTCACGGCAGACCACCGGCTGGTGTTTGGCGGGCGTGCACGCTTTGCCATCTCCAGCCCGCAGTCAGACGCCGCCAGCGGCGAGATCCTGCGCGCAGGCTTGGCCGAGACCTTCCCGCAACTGGGCCCCTTGCGGCTCGATTATTGCTGGGGTGGTCTGGTGGACATGACCCAGGACCGCTTGCCGCAAGCGGGTGAGCGCGATGGCCTGTTTTATTCGATGGGCTACAGCGGCCACGGCACGCAGATGTCGGTGCACATGGGCGAGCGCATGGCCGAAGTGATGGCAGGCAACGTGGCGGCCAACCCCTGGCAGGGGCGCCACTGGCCCGCCATTCCGGGCCACTTCGGCCCCCCTTGGTTTTTGCCTGCTGTGGGCCTGTACTTCAGGCTCAAAGACCGTCTGGCGTGATGCCGCGTTCGCTGACAACCGTATTTGCCCCGCGTGATTTTTCAATAACCACAACCCTGACCCCCACCCCTTTTCAACCAGGAGAGCGACCATGAGCGATAGCCACAAACAGTTCGAGAACCTTGTCGGTCCCAGCGAGAGCATGCGAGTGATGGAGTCGCTCAAACGCGGTGCGTCCCGCCGCGATGTGCTCACCATGCTCATGGCCTGCGGTATGCAGGCGGGCGCGGCGGGTGGCCTGGCAAGTTTGGCCACCTCTGCCCATGCGCAGACGCCCAAGCGTGGCGGGCGCATTCGCGTGGCCGGAGCCACGGCAGCCGCCACCGACACGCTGGACCCTGCCAAGCAGTCCAACCAGACCGATTACTCGCGCGGCAGCATGATCTACAACGGGTTGACTTCGCTGGACGGATCGCTCACTCCCCAGCCAGCGTTGGCTGAATCGTTCACCACGCAAGATGCCAAGACCTGGGTGTTCACCCTGCGCAAGGGCGTGGTGTTTCACGACGGCAAAGCCTTGTCACCGGCCGACGTGGTGTTCTCCATCCTGCGGCACAAAGACCCTGCCACGGCCTCCAAGGCCAAGGTTCTGGCCGACCAGATCGAGACGGTGCGTGCCAGCGGCCCCAATGAGGTCACCATGGTGCTGTCCGCCCCCAATGCCGACCTGCCCGTGATCCTGGGTACCTTCCACTTTTGCATCGTTAAGGACGGCACCACCGACTTCAATGCAGGCATTGGCACGGGTCCTTACAAACTCAAGGAGTTCAAGCCCGGCGTGCGTTCATTGATGGTGCGCAATGAAGCCTACTGGAAGCCCGGCAAACCTTACCTGGACGAGATTGAGTTCGTCGGCATCGGGGATGAGACTGCCCGTGTGAATGCGCTGCTGTCCGGTGGCATGGACCTGGTTGCCTCGGTCAACCCCCGCTCGGTGGCCCGCGTCAAGAGCACGCCCGGCTACGCCATCTTCACCACGCAGTCGGGCCAGTACTCTGACCTCATCATGCGCAAGGACATGGGCCCCGGCATGAGCCCCGATTTCGCCCAGGCCATGAAGTACCTGTTCGACCGCGAACAGATGAAAAAGACCATTGCGCTGGATTACGCCGTGCTGGGCAATGATCAGCCCATCGACCCGACCAACCGCTTTCACTTCAAGGACCTGCCACAACGCAGCTTTGACCTGGACAAGGCCAAGTTCCACCTGCAAAAGTCCGGCGTCACGGGCAAGATTCCCATGGTGGTCTCGCCAGCGGCCATGTATTCGGTGGAGATCGCACTGCTGCTGCAGCAAGCAGGCCAGCGCATCGGGCTCGACATTGACGTCAAGCGCATGCCTGCCGACGGCTACTGGTCCAACCACTGGCTCAACAGCCCCGTGGGCTTTGGCAACGTCAACCCCCGCCCCAGCGCCGACACCATCCTCACGCAGTTCTTCAAGTCCGATGCGGCCTGGAACGAATCGCGCTGGAAGAGTGCACAGTTCGACCAGTTGCTGCTGGCATCGCGTGCCGAGACCGATTTGCCCAAGCGCAAGCAGATGTATGCCGACATGCAGACGATGATCCACAACGAGGCAGGCATCGGTATCCCGCTGTTCCTGGCCAGCATCGACGGGCATTCGACCAAGCTCAAGGGTTTGTCGCCCATTCCGCTGGGCGGCCTGATGGGCTACTCGTTCGCCGAGCACGTCTGGCTGGACGCCTGACGCGCGGGCTCCGGCACACTGCAATGGAAGGCTTTGCATGAACCGCGTGATTCTCTCGCTGCTGGCCAAGCGCCTGCTCATTGCGCTGCTGTCGCTGCTGGCGGTGTCGGTGATCGTTTTTTCGATCACCGCCGTGCTGCCCGGCGATGCTGCGCAGGAACAGCTGGGCCAAGATGCGACCCCTGAAGCCTTGGCTGCCTTGCGCACCCAGATGGGGCTGAATGTGCCCGCCCCTGAGCGCTACCTGAAGTGGCTGGGGGGCGTGGTGCGCGGTGACCTGGGGCAGTCCGTAACCACGCAGATGCCGGTGGCCGAACTGGTCGGCAGCCGCCTGCCCAACTCATTGCTGTTGGCCGCAGTGACGGCGCTGTTCTCCGTGCCCATCGCCCTGGTGTTTGGCATTGCCTCGGCGGTGTGGCGCGGTTCGTGGCTGGACCGCATAGCGTCGAGTCTGTCGGTGGCCGTGGTCTCGGTGCCCGAGTTTCTGGTGGCCACGCTGGCGGTGCTGGTGTTTGCGGTGCAGCTGCGCTGGCTGCCTGCGCTGTCTTACGTGAGCGACATTGAATCGCTGGGCCAGATGCTGCGTGCGTTTGCCATGCCGGTGCTCAGCCTGTGCTGTGTGATCGTTGCGCAGATGATGCGCATGACCCGTGCTGCAGTGATCGACCAGCTGGAGGCCCCCTACATCGAGATGGTGCGGCTCAAGGGCGCATCGCCCATGCGCATGGTGCTGGCCCACGCACTGCCCAACGCGGTGGGGCCGATTGCCAATGCCGTGGCGCTGTCGCTGTCGTACCTGTTGGGCGGGGTGATTGTGATCGAAACCATCTTCAACTACCCCGGCATTGCCAAGCTGATGGTGGATGGCGTCACCCAGCGCGACATGCCGCTGGTGCAAACCTGCGCCATGATTTTCTGCACGGGCTACCTGCTGCTGGTCACGCTGGCCGATGTGTGTGGCATTGTGGCGAACCCCCGTTTGCGCCACCGCTGATGAGCCCAGGAGCGAACCATGCGCACACAGAAACACCGGCACATGCCGCGCAATACAGTTGAAACAACGGGGACCTTTTGATGGACACACTTCCTTCTTTGCCCACCCAGGCTGCCCCCGCTTCACGCCGCAGCGGGGTGGGGCGTTGGCTGGCAGGCTTTGGCTTTTCCGGGTTGGTCGGGCTGGCCATTCTGGTGTTCTGGCTCGCCACGGCGCTGGTGGGGCCCGCGCTGCTGCCCAGGTCGCTGGTGGACTTGCAGGCGTCTGTGGTCTATGCCCCCATCGACGCAACCCATTGGCTGGGCACTGACTACCTGGGGCGCGACATGCTGGTGCGCGTGGTGCAGGGTGCCCGCTACACCGTGGGCCTGGCGCTGGTGGCCACGATGTTGGCCAGTGGCACGGGCACGGTGCTGGCGCTGCTGGCCGCGTCCAGCGGGCCGGTGCTGGATGCGGTGCTCAGCCGCTTGCTCGACACCCTGACCTCCATCCCCAGCAAGATGTTTGCGCTCGTGCTGGTGGCAGGCTTTGGGTCTTCGGTGGGCATGCTGGTGTTTACGGCCGCGCTCATCTACGTGCCTGGGGCCTTTCGCATTGCCCGCTCGCTGGCCGTCAACATCAATGCGCTGGACTACGTGACGGTGGCCCGCACACGCGGTGAAGGCAAGCTCTACATCATGCTGCGCGAGATACTGCCCAACATCATTGGCCCCATGCTGGCCGACCTGGGGCTGCGCTTTGTGTACGTGGTGCTGCTGCTGGCCAGCCTGAGCTTTCTGGGCCTGGGCATTCAGCCCCCCGAGGCTGACTGGGGCTCTCTGGTGCGCGAGAACATCGGCTCGCTGTCTGACGCAGGCGCTTCGGTGATTGCCCCCGCGCTGGCCATTGCCAGCCTGACGATTGCCGTCAATCTGGTGATCGACAACCTGCCGGGCCGTGCAGCCCGCGAACGCTAAGGAGCTAAGAATGGGTGCTTCCGTCATCGTCGAAGGCCTGCACATCACCGCAGGCGACCAGACCCTGGTCGATCATTTGAGCTTTGCCATCCAGCCCGGCGAGGTGCTGGCACTGATTGGCGAGTCGGGCTCGGGCAAGACCACCACGGCCCTGGCCTTGATGGGCTATGCGCGCCGCGGCTGCGCTATCTCAGGGGGCAGCGTGCGCATTGGCGATACCGATGTGCTGAAGCTCTCGCCCGCAGGGCAGCGGGCCATGCGCGGGCGCACCGTGTCGTACATCGCGCAGAGTGCAGCGGCGTCGTTCAACCCCTCGCGCACCATCATGGACCAGGTGGTGGAGCCTGCGGGCATCCACGGCGCGCTGACGCGGCAAGAGGCCGAGCGCAAGGCCGTGGAACTGTTCCGCGAGCTGGCCTTGCCCAACCCCGACACCATTGGCCAGCGCTACCCGCACCAGGTATCGGGCGGGCAATTGCAGCGGCTGATGGCGGCCATGGCGCTCATCACCGACCCCGATGTGGTGATCCTGGACGAACCTACCACTGCGCTGGACGTGACCACGCAGATCGAGGTGCTGCGTGCCTTTCGGCGCGTGGTGCGCGAGCGGCAGGCCACGGCGGTGTATGTGAGCCATGACCTGGCCGTGGTGGCGCAGATGGCCGACCACATTCTGGTGCTGCGCGGCGGCAAGACGCAGGAGGTGAACACCACCGCCCGCATCCTGGCCGAGCCCGCGCACGACTACACCAAGAGCCTGCTGGCCGCAGCCCGCCCCGTGCCGCGTGCCACAGAGCATTGCAAAGGCGAGGGGGAGCTGCTGCTCGATGTGCGCGAGCTGTCTGCAGGCTACGGCGCTTTGGACGCCAAGGGCCAGCCCGCCACGCTCATTTTGGAAGACATCAACTTCAAGCTGTACCGGGGCCAGGCCATTGGGGTGATTGGCGAATCGGGCTCGGGCAAGACCACGCTGGCGCGGGCGATTGCGGGACTGATCGCGCCATGCAAGGGCTCCATGCTTTTCAACAACCGCGAGCTCAAACCTGACCTGGGGCAGCGCAGCAAGGAAGAGCTGCGGCAGATCCAGATCGTGTTCCAGATGGCCGACACGGCGCTGAACCCCTCGCAGACCATCGAGCGCATCCTGGCGCGCCCACTGCAGTTCTACAAAGGCCTGCAGGGGCCCGCTTTGCAGCGCCGTATCCATGAGCTGCTGGACCTGGTGCGCTTGCCACACAGCGTGGCCCAGCGACTGCCGGGCGGGCTCTCGGGCGGGCAAAAGCAGCGGGTGAACCTGGCGCGGGCCCTGGCGGCCGAGCCCGATTTGATCCTGTGCGACGAAGTCACATCGGCCCTGGACACCGTGGTGGGTGCTGCCGTGCTGGATTTGATGGCCGACCTGCGCCGCGAGCTGGGCGTGTCCTACCTCTTCATCAGCCACGACCTGCACACGGTGCGTGCGGTGTGCGATGAAATCATTGTCATGCAGCATGGCCGCAAGCTCGACCAGGTGGCGCGTGCCGACTTTGACAAGGGCCCGCACCACCCGTACTACGAGCTGCTGGCTGCCTCGGTGCCCGAGCTGCGCCAGGGCTGGCTGGAAGAGCGTGACCCGCAGCGCCTGGCTGCCGCGCCTGCGCTTGCAATGGCTGCCTGATCCGTTCACAGGTCTTCAAAGAGGAGTACTCCATGATTCCCGCATTCCGCATCGCCGTACTGCCCGGAGACGGCATCGGCAAAGAAGTGATGCCCGAAGGCCTGCGCGCTGTTCAGGCCGCCGCCGCCCGCTTTGGCTTTGAGCTGCAACTGCACACCTTCGAGTGGGCCAGCTGCGATTACTACGCCGCCCACGGAAAAATGATGCCCGACGACTGGAAGGCGCAACTGTCAGGCATGGACGCCATCTTCTTTGGCGCCGTCGGCTGGCCCGCCACCGTGCCCGACCATGTCTCGCTGTGGGGGTCCCTCCTCAAGTTCCGCCGCGAGTTCGACCAGTACATCAACCTGCGCCCCGTGCGTTTGTTTGAAGGCGTACCTTGCCCCCTGGCAGGCCGCAAGCCCGGAGACATCGACTACTACGTGGTGCGCGAGAACACCGAGGGCGAATACACGTCCCTGGGCGGCATCATGTACGAAGGCACCGACCGCGAAATCGTCATCCAGGAATCGGTCTACTCCCGCCACGGCGCCAACCGCCTCTTGAAGTTCGCCTTCGACCTGGCCCAAAGCCGCCCCAAAAAGCACGTCACCCTGGCCACCAAGAGCAACGGCATCGCCATCAGCATGCCCTGGTGGGATAAGAGGGCGGACGACGTCGCCAAAGACTACCCCGAGATCACGCTGGACAAGCAGCACATCGACATCCTCACCGCCCGCTTTGTGCTGCAGCCCGGGCGCTTTGACGTGGTGGCCGCCACCAACCTGTTCGGTGACATCCTCAGTGACCTAGGCCCGGCCACCACCGGCACCATCGGCCTGGCCCCTTCGGCCAACCTCAACCCCGAGCGCAACTTCCCCAGCCTGTTCGAGCCCGTGCACGGCTCCGCGCCTGACATCTACGGCAAGAACATTGCCAACCCGATTGCGATGATCTGGTCGGGGGCGCTGATGCTGGACTTCCTCACGCAAGGCCAGGGTGCGGGGCGCCAGGCGCACGATGCGATCGTGGGTGCGATTGAAGAGACGCTCAAGGGTGGGCCGCGCACGCCGGACC
Source organism: Acidovorax sp. 1608163 (assembly GCF_003669015.1). Lineage (NCBI taxonomy): Bacteria > Pseudomonadati > Pseudomonadota > Betaproteobacteria > Burkholderiales > Comamonadaceae > Acidovorax > Acidovorax sp. 1608163. The sequence goes on along the minus strand of NZ_CP033069.1, from coordinate 2,761,402 downwards.
TGGGGGGCACGGCCAACACCACGCAGGTCGGTGAGGCCATTGCCGCTTTGATTGCCCAAGGTTGATAGTTAATTGCTCCTAAAACAATAGCTTCTAGCGCTTATTAGATAAGCGCCAGAGCCCCATTTCATTCAAACCCCATGTCTGCCACTCTTTCGCTCACCCGCCCCGACCTGATCCGCAGCGCCAACTTCATCGCCGGCCAATGGACAGCCTTCACTGGCCCCCGCCTGGATGTCACCAACCCCGCCACCGGCGCCGTCATCACCTCGGTGCCTGACTCGGGGGCTACCGAAGCCCTGGCCGCCCTGGATGCCGCCCATGCTGCTTTCGCCACTTGGCGCAAAGTCCCCGCCAAGCAGCGCGCAGCCATCATCAAGCGCTGGAACGATCTGGTGCTGGCCCACCAGGATGATCTGGGGGCGTTGATTTCGCTGGAGCAAGGTAAGCCTTTGGCCGAAGGCAAGGGCGAGGTGGCTTACGCCGCCAGCTACATCGAGTGGTTTGGTGAAGAGGCCACGCGCATGAATGGCGAGGTCATTCCCGCCCCGGTGCCCGGTCGCCGCATGTTTGCCTTGAAGGAGCCTGTGGGCGTGGTGGCTGCCATCACCCCCTGGAACTTCCCCGCTGCCATGATCGCCCGCAAGATCGCCCCGGCCCTGGCAGCAGGGTGCACGGTGGTGTGCAAGCCTGCCGAGGACACACCGCTGACGTCTTTGGCTTTGGTGCTGCTGGCCCATGAGGCAGGCGTGCCTGCGGGGGTGCTCAATATCGTCACTGCCTCACGCCAGAACACCCCTGCGGTGGTGGATGTGTGGCTGGATGACAGCCGGGTGCGCAAGATCACCTTCACCGGCTCCACCCCTGTGGGCAAGCACCTGGCCCGGCGCAGTGCCGACACGCTCAAGAAGCTGTCTCTGGAGTTGGGGGGCAATGCACCTTTCATCGTGTTTGACGATGCCGACCTGGATGCCGCGGTGGACGGCCTGATGGCCGCCAAGTTCAGAAACGGTGGCCAGACCTGTGTGTGCCCCAACCGGGTGTTTGTGCACCGCAGCGTGTTTGACACCTTTGCCGCCAAGCTGGCAGCCAAGGTGGCCGCCCTCAAGGTTGGCCCGGCCAGCGATCCGGCCTCGCAGATCGGCCCCATGATCAATGACCGGGCGGTGGAGAAGATCGAGCGGCATGTCAACGACGCTGTGGCCAAGGGGGCCAAGGTGCTCACCGGGGGCCAACGCCTGGCCCACCTGGGCCCCAACTACTACGCCCCCACGGTGCTCAGCGGGGCCGATGCCCGCATGGCCTGTGCGTGCGAGGAGACCTTTGGGCCGGTGGCGCCGCTCACGGTGTTTGACGATGAGGCCGAAGTGGTGGCCCAGGCCAATGACACACCGTTTGGGCTGGCGGGGTACTTCTACAGCCAGAACGTCAAGCGCATCTGGCGGGTGGCCGAAGCCCTGGAGACGGGCATTGTCGGCATCAACGAAGGGGCGATTGCGGCGGAGGCTGCGCCGTTTGGGGGGGTGAAGGAGTCCGGCTACGGCCGCGAGGGCTCGACCCATGGGCTCGACGATTACCTGCACACCAAGTATGTTTGCCAGGGGCTGCTGGACTGAGACAAAGAGGCTGAAAAAAGGGGCCTCGCTGGCCCTTTTTTTGTGGCTGCTGCGATCAAGTGATGAGCCAGCTTTGGCTAGTTTGCATAGCTGATCTTGACTTCGCCGACCCAGGACTCCTGCTTGAAAACTTTTGCGGAACCGGAGCCCTCAATCAAGAGGCTCGAATCCGATATCCAACGCATTTGCAGTGGGGCTGATCCCTCAATCACAAGAGCATTGCCTCCTTCATCGGGCAATTGCGCTGCCATAGGCAATACAGAAACCTGTGTGTTGAAGCCCGTTGTCGCTCCGCAGTTTCTGTGAAATTCCACGGCCTTGGTCCTGCCAGATGGGGATGCGGTGTTCCCTGCGATCTCGTTTTTGCAGGCCGATTCACAGCCAGCGACCAACATCGCCAATGCGGCGCTCAAGAATATGACTTGGAAGACCCGCATGTGTACGAGCTACTGAATTGTGTTGGTTGCGAAATGCGCTTGAGTTTGGTGGCTGAGCGCCACCTTGGCGAGCGCATCGTCACTAGGAAGAGACTCCCACCATCATAGAACTGGCGCTGGGATACGCGGCTTTGCCGATACGGATTTGGGGCCTAGGTGTGATGCAGCGGGTTTCATATCGCCCAACCATGGTGGTTGGCGATGTAATGGGTGCAAGCCGTCCTGGTAGGCCGCGTGTTATGAGTGCGCTTTTTCGAGCAGCCTGCTTGCTAGCTCCGATGCGATCCCACGCTCTTGTTTGATGCCCCTGCCAGCGCCGCGTTCTTCTTGCAGCCCGCAAACATGTCCAGCTCAGGCTTGTACGCGCCGGTTTGCACGTCCATCAGCCCCAGCACCGAGTGGAAGTAGTTGTCGTGCGTGATGCGTTGCTCTGCCAGTTCTTTTTGCAGGCAAGGCGTGGTGGTGCCGTTGCGGGACTGCATGGCGGGCGAGAGCCAGGTGATCCAGGGGACGTGCTTTTGCACGTCTGGGGCGATGGAGTAGGGCAGGCCGTGCAGGTAGATGTTGTTCTCGCCCAGCGATTCACCGTGGTCTGCTACATAAATCATAGCTGGTTGCGCTTTATTTTCATGCCCAGCAAGCCAATTCAATACTGAATTCAGAAAGTGGTCGGTCTCCACGATGCTGTTGTCGTAGGCATTGATGACGGCTTGCTGTCCGCACTCTTGCAGCGCGGTGGAGTTGCATTCGGGCTGGAAGGGCTTGCGCTCGGGGGCTGAGCGTTTGGAGTATGCGGGGCCGTGGCTGCCCATCTGGTGCAGCACCACCACCGTACCGCGCTGGCGTTGGTCGGCGGGCAAGTTGGCCAGGCGCTGGTCCAGGTCTTTGAGCATGATGCTGTCCAGGCAGTCGCTGCCGGTGGGGCACAGTTCGGGGTCTTTTTGGGCCGATGTGTCGGCGCTGGGAATGCGGTCGCAGGTGCCCTTGCAGCCCGATTGGTTGTCTACCCACAGCACCGCCAGGCCTGCGTGTTGCAGCACATCCATCAGGCCTTCAAAGTTGGCGCTGCGCGATTCGTAGCCGCTGCGCCCCAGGTGCGAAAACATGCAGGGCACCGAAGCCGCCGTGCTGGTGCCGCACGACCAGGCGTTGGGGGCGTTGACCAAGTCGTTGCGTGCCGACAGGTGGGGGGTGGTGGGGCGGGCGTAGCCGTTGATGGCGAAGTTGCCCGCGCGCCCGGTTTCGCCCAGCACCAGTACCAGCAGCGGTGGCTTGTCTTGTTGGGCATAGCTGGCGCCCAGGCGGGCATCGCGGCCCAGGGGCAGGATGGTGCGGGTGTCCATGCGCAGCGGGCGGGTGGCAATGTTGCCAAGCGCGTACACGCTGTTGAGCGGGTTCATCAGGTAGCGCAATTGGGTGTGGTTGCGCATGGTGGAGGCAAAGTCCTGGAACACCACCAGCACGCTGCACACCGCCACCAGCACGGCGGCCAGCAGCAGGACTGCGTTGTGCAGCACCTGGCGCAAAGGGGGCATGGCGCGCACAGGTTGGCGGGCCAGCCACACCAGCGGTGGCAGGGCCAAGGCGCCTACGGTCATTGGAAGGCGCCAGTTCAGCAGGTCGCCCGCTTCCTTCACATCGGTTTGCAGCACGTTGGTGAGCATGCTGGCGTCAATGGCAATGCCGTAGGCCAGCATGAAATAGGCGCCAAAGGCGGCCATCAGCACCAGCAGGGCCGCTGCGGGCTTGAGTGTCCAGCGCCAGGCCAGCAGGCTGAGCAGCGCAGCATTGCCCGCCGTGACCAGCACCATGAAGGCCAGCATGAAAGCCCAGGAGCGCAGGCTGCCGTGCCCAGGCAGGTTCGCCAATTCGCGCCACAGGGGCACGTTGCACACCGCAGACATCCACACACTGATCCACAGCACGACCCAACCCGGGTGCAATGCCTGTTGTGAAGCCTCTTGGGGGGGGCGCAGAAAACTAAAACGAGGGGCGTAGGGCAGCAGCCGTTGCAGGATCAGGGGCATGACGGGCATTGTTTTGCGTGTCACTTAAAGCAACATTAAGGTGCTTGACTTGCTTTGGCTGCGATGGGGAAGCCTGCGGGAATGGGCCCTAAATCCATTTGCGGAGCTTGGTCGGAGGTGTTTCCGTGGGTTCGCCGTGGCGCGGCCGCCAACAGGTGAGTCGATCCGTTCCCTTGTTTTGTGTCTGAATTTATCAAAATGTAAAGATTCTTGGCATGCCTGGATACCCGCATACGCAAGAACGCTTTACGTGAAGCGCCGCACCTTGGGCCTTGGCGATCTGGGGTGATCCGCCGCTTCGCCACAGTGCGCACGGGGGCTTCTGTGCCCCCTCGCAAGTACTGGGCTTTTTGGGGGCCTTCGGGCCACCGAATTCGTGCGCTGAGGCCATTCGCCTGATGACCTTTTAGTCCGTGCTGGTGCTTCGTTGGCTGGGGTGCTCGTCAAAGTCCGCTTTTTTGAGGCCTGAGCACCTGCGTGGAGGGCGCCGCCATGGCGCTGGTGCCGGGAGCTGTCACCGTGCCGTCACACGAAAAATCTACAAATGCGGCGCAGCTCTGCCATCCCTGGCAGCGCAGTTACAACCGAGAACAGCACGATGGCAAAAGACTTTTCCCTGATGGAAGACAGCAACACGTCTTCCAACCCCAGCATCCATGACGTGTCCGACCCCGCACGGCGTACCTTGTTGCGCGGTGGCCTGGGGGCCTTGGCTGGCAGCTTTTTGGCACCCTTGGGGGCCGTCGGTGGTGTTGCTGCGCTGGCAGGCTGCGCTACGGCGGGCGGCGCAGCGGGCGCGGCCCTGGGCTTCAAGAGCGTGGCCATTTCTACCGCAGACACGGTGACGGTGCCCGAGGGCTACACCGTGCAGGTGATTGCGCCCTGGGGCGACCCAGTGGGCATGTCGGGCGAGACGACGGCCTTCAAGGACGACGGCAGCAACACCACTGCACACCAGGAAACCCAGTTTGGCATGCACCACGATGGCATGCACTACTTTGCGCAAGAGGGCTCGAAGACCGGGCTGCTGGTGATGAACCACGAGTATGTGGACCATGGCCTGCTGTTCCCCGACGGCACGGCGAACTGGAGCCTGGAGAAAGTGCGCAAGTCGCAGGCGGCCCATGGCGTGTCGGTGTGCGAGGTGCAGGAAACCAATGGCAAGTGGGAAGTGGTCAAGCCATCGCCCTGGGCGCGCCGCATCACGGCCAACACGCCCATGCAGCTCAGCGGCCCTGCCGCTGGCCATGCCCTGCTGAAGACCGCTGCCGACCCGCAAGGCACCAAGGTGCTGGGTACCTTCAACAACTGCGCCAGCGGCATCACGCCTTGGGGCACTTACCTGACGTCGGAAGAGAACTTCATCAACTACTTCAGCGGTGGCGACACGCTGAGCGCCCACGAAAAGCGCTGGGGCCTGAAGAAGGGCGGCGCGGGCTACCGTTGGCACGAGTTCGATGCGCGCTTTGACGCCACCAAGAACCCCAACGAACCCAACCGCTTTGGCTGGATTGTGGAGATCGACCCCAACAACCCCAGCTCCACCCCCATCAAGCGCACCGCCATGGGCCGGGCCGCGCACGAAGGCGCCACCGTGGCCGTCACGCGCGACAACCGCGCGGTGGTGTACATGGGCGAGGACTCGCGCTTTGAGTACATCTACAAGTTTGTGAGCCGTGATGCCATCAAGCCCGGTGGCGCTGCCGCCAATGCCACGCTGCTGGACCACGGCACGCTGTACGTGGCCCAGTTCAATGCCGATGGCAAGGGCCGCTGGATTGCGCTGACCCACGGCCAGGGCCCGCTGACAGCCGCCAATGGCTTTGCCGACCAGGGCGAGGTGCTGATCAAGGCCCGTCAGGCCAGCGACCTGCTGGGTGCCACCAAGATGGACCGCCCCGAGTGGATTGCCGTGGACAAGCAGGGCTGGGTCTACACCACGCTGACCAACAACAGCAACCGTGGCGCCGCCAACCAGCCGGGTGTGGATGCCGCCAACCCCCGCGTCAACAACACGCAAGGCAACATCATCCGCTGGAAGGAAGATGGCGACTTCAGCGGCCAGACCTTTGGCTGGAACCATTTCGTCATGGCGGGCGACCCATCGCTGGCGCGCGCAGAGGCCAAGGGCAACATCAAGGGCGATATGTTCTCGTGCCCCGATGGCCTGTGGGTGGACGGCCGTGGCGTGCTCTGGATCCAGTGCGACATGTCCACCTCGGCCATGGGTAAGGGCGACTTGAAGAACTTCGGCAACAACATGATGCTGGCCGCCGATGTGCACACCGGCGAGGTACGCCGGTTTCTGGTGGGCCCTTCGGGTTGCGAAATCACGGGCCTTACGGCCACGCCGGATGGGCGCACCATGTTCCTCAACATCCAGCATCCTGGTGAGCCTGCCGACGAGATCAGCGACCCCAAGAATCCCCGTGCCGTGTCGAACTGGCCAGAGAAGAAGGCCAATGGCCGCCCACGCTCTGCCACGGTGGTGGTGCGCAAGGCCGATGGCGGTGTGATCGGCACCTGAGCCTGCGCCACTGGTTGATTGCGCAAGAAAAAAGGGCTGCCCTGTAGGGGGCAGCCCTTTTTCATGCCAAGGTCTTGCGGCGATGTCGATCAGGCAGCAATGCCCAAACGCCGTGCGTGGTGCCGCAGGTGGTCGTCCATGAAGGTCTGGATGAAGTAGTAGCCGTGGTCGTAGCCCGCGTGGCGGCGCAGCGTGAGCGGCTGGCCGATGTGCGCGCAGGCGGCTTCAAACAGGTGGGGGTGGAGTTGCTCGGCCAGAAACTTGTCGGCCAGCCCCTGGTCGATGAGGATGCCGCCGGCATAGGGCGCCATGGGCTGGTTTTCCATCAGCACAGTGGCGTCGTGCTCGCCCCAGCTGGTGCGGTCTGCACCCAGGTAGCCTGTGAAGGCCTTCTCGCCCCAGGGGCAGCGGGTGGGCGCGCAGATGGGCGCGAAGGCGGACAGTGACTGGAAGCGGCCCGGATGGCGCAAGGCCAGCGTGAGCGCACCGTGCCCCCCATCGAGTGGCCGAAGATGCCCAGGCGCTGGGCGTCGATGGGCAAGGCCGCTGTGCACAGGGGCAGCAGCTCGTCCATCAGGTAGCTCTCCATGCGCCAGTGGGTGGCCCAGGGGGCGGCCGTGGCGTCCAGGTAAAAGCCCGCGCCCACGCCAAAGTCCCAGCTGTCGGCCTCGCCCGGCACGTTGGCCCCGCGCGGGCTGGTGTCCGGGGCGATCAAGGCCAGGCCCAGCTCTGCGGCGCGGCGTTGGGCACCGGCCTTGATGATGAAAGTTTCTTCGGTGCAGGTCAGCCCGGCCAGGTACAGCACGGCGGGCACGGGGCCTTGGCTGGCCTGGGGGGCAGGTACACCGCAAACTTCATCGGCAGGCCGATGGTGCTGGACGCATGCTGGTAAAAGCGCTGCTCTCCGCCAAAACTGGCGTGGCTGCTGAGCAGTTCGATGGATGTGGACATGAGTGCGCTCACAAAGTGATAGCTGGTCGCGCTTGTTTTAAGAGGGTTTTGAGATGTTTTGCTTCTCAAGTGCCGCCAAACAAGCGCAAGGCGCTTCTGTTTTGATAGTGGATGTCAGGCCGCGTACTTGACAACGGACCGGATCGACTTGCCTTCGTGCATCAGGTCGAAGGCTTCGTTGATGTCCTTGAGGCCCATGGTGTGGGTCACAAAGGGCTCGAGCTGGATCTTGCCTGCCATGGCGTCTTCGACCATGCCGGGCAGCTCGCTGCGGCCCTTGACGCCGCCAAACGCGGTGCCCAGCCACTTGCGGCCGGTGACGAGCTGGAAGGGGCGGGTGCTGATCTCTTGGCCCGCACCGGCCACGCCGATGATCACGCTCTGGCCCCAGCCACGGTGTGCGCATTCCAGCGCGGCGCGCATCACGTTCACGTTGCCAATGCACTCAAAGCTGTGGTCCACGCCCCAGGTCGTCATCTCGACGATGACCTGCTGGATCGGCTTGTCGAAGTCCTTGGGGTTCACGCAGTCGGTAGCGCCGAAGGTGCGTGCCAGATCGAACTTGGAGGGGTTGGTGTCCACGGCGATGATGCGGCCCGCCTTGGCTAGCTTGGCGCCTTGAATGACTGCCAGACCAATGCCGCCCAGGCCGAACACGGCCACGGTGTCGCCCTCTTGCACCTTGGCGGTGTTCTTCACGGCGCCCAGGCCGGTGGTCACGCCGCAGCCCAGCAGGCAGACCTGCTCGGGGTTGGCGTTGGGGTTGACCTTGGCGAGCGACACCTCGGCCACCACGGTGTATTCGCTGAAGGTGCTGCAGCCCATGTAGTGGTAGATGGGCTGGCCGTTGTAGCTGAAGCGCGTGGTGCCGTCGGGCATGACGCCCTTGCCCTGTGTGGCGCGCACGGCGACGCACAGGTTGGTCTTGCCGCTCTTGCAGAACAGGCATTCGCCGCATTCGGCGGTGTACAGCGGGATGACGTGGTCGCCAGGCTTCACGCTGGTCACGCCTTCGCCCACTTCCACCACGATGCCTGCGCCTTCATGGCCCAGCACCACGGGGAACAGGCCCTCGGGGTCGTCACCGCTCAGGGTGAAGGCGTCGGTGTGGCACACACCGGTGTCGGTGATCTTGATGAGCACCTCGCCCTTTTTAGGGGGGCCACATCGATTTCGACGATCTGCAGGGGTTCTCCGGCTTTGAAGGCTACGGCGGCGCGGGATTTCATGGGGTGGCTCCTTGGCAAAAGGTGGGGTGGAAATAAAAAGGGCGTTGATCGGGGGGCTGGGCTTGCCTACTGCGGTGCTTCACCCCTGGCGCGGGTCAATGCAGTGACGCGGAGTGAGGGGCTCCCTGCACCCGAGGCGATGCACAGGGGTCATTTCAAATACGAACGCAGCAGGGCGAGGGTTTCGTCCACCGCTGGTTGGGAGGGGGCGGGCTTTTCAGACAGCACCTCGCGCACATGCCCGTCGAGCAGGTCGGCCATCAGGCCGTGCACCGCACCGCGCATGGCGGCCAGTTGCTGCAGGATGGGCGCGCAATCGCTGCCCGCCTCCACGGCACGCTCCAGCGCTTCGGCCTGGCCTTTGATGCGGCGCAGGCGGGTAATGGCGCGCTGTTTGTCTTCTGCGGAATGGGGCATGTGGGGCGGGGCTGTAAAGCCCTGCTGACGTTGTACTGGAGGGTAGTATAAAACGCTAGCGCAATGCTGGTAAGCGCTAGGGGTTTAAAAAATAGGCTACTAGGGGGGAGTATTGCTTGTCATGCGACTCCGGTGCGCGCTATGCGCAGGTTGCATGCGTTGTCCGTCCACAAAGCAAAAAAGCCCACAGGCTGGGCCTGTGGGCTTTGTGTGCTGCCTGCGGGCGGGGCCGCGCAGGGGATGTTCCGATCAACGCTTGCCGATAGGCTGCACGTCGCGGCGCTCGGAGCCGGTGAACAGCTGGCGTGGGCGGCCGATCTTGTACTCGGGGTCACCGATCATTTCGTTCAGTTGGGCAATCCAACCCACGGTGCGGGCCAGCGCGAAGATGGCGGTGAACAGCGAGACGGGGATGCCAATGGCGCGTTGCACGATGCCCGAGTAGAAGTCCACGTTGGGGTACAGCTTGCGCGAGACGAAGTAATCGTCTTCCAGGGCGATCTTTTCGAGTTCCTTGGCCAGCTTGAACAGGGGGTCGTTTTCCAGGCCCAGTTCCTGCAGCACTTCGTTGCAGGTTTCCTGCATCAGCTTGGCGCGGGGGTCGTAGTTCTTGTAGACGCGGTGGCCAAAACCCATCAGCTTCACGCCGGAGTTCTTGTCCTTGACCTTCTCCATGAACTCACCGACCTTGGCCACGCCACCGTTGCGCTGGATGTCTTCCAGCATGTTCAGGCAGGCTTCGTTGGCGCCACCGTGGGCAGGGCCCCACAGGCAGGCCACGCCCGCAGCGATGGCGGCGAAGGGGTTGGTGCCCGACGAGCCGCACAGGCGCACGGTGGAGGTCGATGCGTTTTGCTCGTGGTCAGCGTGCAGGATGAAGATGCGGTCCAGTGCGCGTTCGAGCACGGGGTTGACCTTGTACTCTTCGCAAGGCGTGGCAAACATCATGCGCATGAAGTTGCCAGCGTAGCTCAGGTCGTTGCGAGGGTAGATGTAAGGCTGGCCGACGCTGTACTTGTACGCCATGGACACCAGTGTGGGCATCTTGGCGATCAGGCGGATCGCGGCGATTTCGCGGTGCTCTGGGTTGTTGATGTCGGTGCTGTCGTGGTAGAAGGCCGACAGACCGCCCACCAGACCGGTCAACACAGCCATGGGGTGCGCGTCACGGCGGAAGCCACGCAGGAAAAACTGCATTTGCTCGTTGACCATGGTGTGGTTGGTCACGCGGCTGGTGAAGTCCTTCTTCTGGGCTTCGTTGGGCAGGTTTCCGTACAACAGCAGGTGGCAAGTTTCCAGAAAGTCGCAGTTCACGGCCAGCTGCTCAATGGGGTAGCCGCGGTACAGCAGTTCGCCCTTGTCGCCGTCGATGTACGTGATGGCGGATTGCGTGGCGGCTGTGGACAGGAAGCCCGGGTCATACGTGAACATGCCCGTTTGCGCATACAGCTTACGGATGTCGATGACGTCCGGACCGATGTTGCCCTGATAGACCGGCAGGTCCACGCTGGGGCTGCCGTTACTGAACGACAGGGTGGCTTTGTTGTCAGCTAGCTTCATTGTTACTTTCCTTAGGTTTGCCGATGTCAATCCGGTCTAGGGGCGCCCTGCGTTTGTCAGGCCCGCAGGGCAGGGGTGCCGCCGCTGGAGCGCAGCATGCTGAGTACTTCGTTCACTTCTGCGCTGGCCAGTGTCTCGTCTGGTTCGCGTCGGCAGAGCACCAGGTCCAGCAGATCGTTGTCTGCCAGCTCCATGAGTGCCGTCAGCCCTTGCGCGTGCCGCTGTGTCAGCTCGGGCTCAAAGCGTTTGAAGAACTGCTGAATGAACAGATCGTTCTCCAGCAAACCGCGCCGGCAGCGCCAGTGCAGCTTGCTCAGTTCGCGTTCGCTCAGCCGCTCGGAGGCAGCGGTGGGCGCAGTGATGACGGTGTCGCTCATGGTGTGTGCTCTGAAAAGATCAGACAGCGCGGCGCACCATCAGTTCCTTGATCTTGCCAATCGCCTTGGTAGGGTTCAGTCCCTTGGGGCAAACGTCCACGCAATTCATGATGGTGTGGCAACGGAACAGACGGTAGGGGTCTTCCAGGTTGTCCAGGCGCTGGCCCGTGGCTTCGTCACGGCTGTCGGCAATGAAGCGATAGGCTTGCAGCAGGCCTGCTGGGCCCACGAACTTGTCGGGGTTCCACCAGAAGCTGGGGCAGCTGGTGGAGCAGCTGGCACACAGAATGCACTCGTACAGGCCATTGAGCTCTTCGCGCTCTTCAGGGCTTTGCAGGCGCTCGCGGTCTGGTGCCGTCAGGCTGTCATTGATCAAGTAAGGCTTGATCGAGTTGTACTGCTTGAAGAACTGCGTCATGTCCACGATCAGGTCGCGGATCACTGGCAGGCCGGGCAGGGGCTTCAGAACAATCGTGCCCTTGAGGGTATTCATGTTCGTGAGGCAAGCCAAGCCGTTCTTGCCGTTGATGTTCATGGCGTCGGAGCCGCAAACACCTTCGCGGCAGGAGCGGCGGAACGACATCGTGGGGTCTTGCTCCTTGAGCTTGACCAGGGCATCCAGCAGCATGCGTTCGTGGCCGTCGAGTTCGATCTCGATGGTCTGCATGTAGGGCTTGGCGTCCTTGTCCGGATCGTAGCGATAGATTTGGAATGTGCGCTTCATGATTCTGCTCTCGTGGGGCTACTGTTTAGAACGTCCGGACCTTGGGTGGAATGCTGTCCACTGTCAGGGGCTTGAGGTTGACCGGCTTGTAATCCAGACGGTTGCCTTCGCTGTACCACAGGGTGTGCTTCATCCACTCCTTGTCGTTACGGCCCAGAGGGAACTCTGCGTGGTCGGCAGGGTGCTCATAGTCGTACACGGTGTGGGCGCCACGGCATTCCTTGCGGGCTGCGGCAGACACCATGGTGGCCTGGGCCACTTCGATCAGGTTGTCCACTTCGAGGGCTTCGATGCGGGCCGTGTTGAACACCTTGGACTTGTCTTGCAGCGTGACGCTGGACACGCGGGCACGCAGTTCGGCGATTTTTTGAACGCCTTCGTCCATGCTGGCCTGGGTGCGGAACACGCCAGCGTGCTGCTGCATCGTGGCGCGGATGTCGCCTGCCAGGGCTTGCGAGTAGGTGCCGCCCTTGGAGTCTTCGAGCTGGTTCAGGCGCTGCAGCGTGCGGTCGGCCGCATTGGCTGGCAGGGTCTTGTGCTCTTTGTTCTTGTTGTTGAACTCGACGATGTGGCGGCCTGCGGCCTTGCCAAACACCAGCAGATCCAGCAGCGAGTTGGTGCCCAGGCGGTTGGCGCCGTGCACGCTCACGCAAGCGCATTCACCCACCGCGTACAGGCCGTTGATCACGGAGTTGTTGATGCCGTCCTTTTGTTCCACGACCTGGCCATGGATGTTGGTGGGCACGCCACCCATCTGGTAGTGGATGGTGGGAACCACGGGGATGGGTTCCTTGGTGATGTCCACGTTGGCGAAGTTGACGCCGATTTCGTACACTGAAGGCAGGCGCTTGTGGATGGTTTCTGCACCCAGGTGATCCAGCTTGAGCAGGATGTAGTCCTTGTTGGGGCCACAGCCACGGCCTTCCTTGATTTCCTGGTCCATGCAGCGCGACACGAAGTCGCGGGGGCCAAGTCCTTCAGGGTGGGGGCGTAGCGCTCCATAAAGCGTTCACCGTTGCTGTTGAGCAAGATGGCGCCTTCGCCGCGGCAGCCTTCGGTCAGCAGCACGCCAGCACCGGCCACGCCGGTGGGGTGGAACTGCCAGAACTCCATGTCTTGCAAGGCGATGCCTGCGCGTGCCGCCATACCCAGGCCGTCACCGGTGTTGATGAAGGCGTTGGTGGAAGCGCCGAAGATGCGGCCCGCACCGCCGGTGGCCAGCAGCACCGTCTTGGCTTGCAGGATGTGCAGGTCGCCGGTTTCCATTTCCAGGGCAGTCACGCCGACCACGTCGCCGGACTCGTCGCGGATCAGGTCCAGGGCCATCCATTCCACGAAGAAGTTGGTCTTGGCCTTGACGTTTTGCTGGTACAGCGTGTGCAGCATGGCGTGGCCAGTGCGGTCGGCTGCAGCGCAGGCGCGTTGCACAGGCTTTTCGCCGTAGTTGGCGGTGTGGCCGCCGAAGGGGCGCTGGTAGATGGTGCCGTCGGGGTTGCGGTCGAACGGCATGCCGAAGTGTTCCAGCTCGTACACCACCTTGGGGGCTTCGCGGCACATGAACTCGATGGCATCCTGGTCGCCCAGCCAGTCAGAACCCTTGATGGTGTCGTAGAAGTGATAGTGCCAGTTGTCTTCACTCATGTTGCCCAGCGAGGCGGACACGCCGCCTTGGGCTGCCACGGTGTGCGAGCGGGTGGGGAAGACCTTGGACAGCGAGGCCACGTTCAGGCCTGCGCGAGACAGTTCCAGTGCGGCGCGCATGCCCGAGCCGCCTGCGCCGACGATGACTACGTCAAACTTGCGCGTGGTGATGTTGGCTTTTGTATAGCTCATTTTGTACCTTCAATCGCGGGAATCAGAGACGCCACAGAACCTGGATGCCCCAGCCAGCGCAGCTGACGAGCCAGACAATGGTGAAAACTTGCAGGGCCAGGCGCAGGCCCACGGGCTGGATGTAGTCCATGAAAATGTCGCGGACACCCACCCACACGTGCCATGCCATGGCCACGATCACGGAGAAGGTTAGAACCTTCATCCATTGGGCGGAAAAAATGCCAGCCCACAGGTCGTAGCCAATCGGGCCCTTGGAGGTCACGAGTTGAACCAGAACCACAATGGTGAACAAAGCCATGAGGGCGGCGGTGACGCGCTGGCTCAGCCAGTCGCGCAGGCCGTAGTGGGCACCGACGACGGTGCGCTTGGAGCCGTAATTGACGGACATATCAGTTTCCTCTTTGGGGGTGGGGCGGTGCTGCCAGGTGCTGCACTTGCCTTATTGTTTGAATCAGTACAGACCGAACAGCTTGGCGCCAAGCACCAACGCCAAACCAATGCTCACGGCCAAGGTGAAGACGGCGGATGACTTGCCGAATTCCTTGGTGACTGCTGCGTGGTTCACATCCATCAGCAAATGGCGCAGGCCTGCGATGAAGTGGTGCAGATAGGCCCAGATCAATGCCAAGGCCACCAGCTTGACGAACCAGCCGGGAACAAAATACAAACCGACATTGAAAGCCGCCTTGAATTTGGCGAAAGAGATTTCAGATGACAGAGACGTGTCAAACATCCAGAGGATGAAAGGCAGTAAAAGGAACATGATCACCCCGCTGGCGCGGTGCAGAATGGAAACCCATGCTGCTGGCGCCATGCGGTAGGTTGTCAGGTCCTTGAAGGCATTGATGTTGCGGAATTCAGGCCGTTTTTTGGCTAGTTCGGTCATGTCTGGTGCTTTCGTGGATGTAACTGCTCTGTAATTGGAAGATGCAAACAACACAAAATTCTATTGCAATGCAACAACCGGGGATTTGTGTTGGGTTGAATTTTTGACCTTTGCGCTCAGGTGCCAGCCTGCTGTCAGCTCAGTTCGTTACGGTAATGGTGTGTGTCTGTGAGGTACAAACCGCGGCGTAACTCCATCGGAACATCGTTGTAGGTGTAAGCGATGCGCTCTACGCTGAGCAAGGGGGTGCCGGTGGTGACTCGCAGCAAAGCGGCTTGGTCTGCGTCGGGCAAAACGGCCCGAATTTTCTCTTCGGCGCGCACCATGCGCACGCCAAAATCAATTTCAAACATAGCGTAAGTAGGGCCTTGGTAGTTCGCCATCTGTTCGCCCGTCAGGCCCTTGAAGGCATGGCCTGGCAGCCAGATGTCTTCCAAAATGGTAGGAACCCCGGCAAACGACAAAATGCGCTTGGCCTGTATCACGGCATCGCCGCTGCGCAGCGCCAAGGTCCGCGCAATTTCGGCAGAGGCGCGCACCCTGCGGCAGTCGATGATGTTGCGCTGGGCGGGGCCCTCCACGCTGGCATCGCCGGTGTCGGGCAGTAGCTTTAGAAATCGGTACTGCACATGCTGCTCGGCATGCGTTGCCACAAAAGTGCCTTTGCCTTGGCGGCGCATGACCAGATTTTCAGCGGCCAGCTCATCAATGGCCTTGCGGACGGTGCCTTGGCTTACGCGAAAGCGCGCCGCCAGTTCCATCTCGCTGGGGATGGCTTCGCCGGGCTTCCACTCGCCTTGCTGCAGGCTTTGCAGGATGAGCCCTTTGATTTGCTGGTACAGCGGGCTGAACGCAGGCGTGGACAGTCCGGTGGCGCTTTGCGGCGTGGCGGGATTGTCGGCGGCGAACGGGAGCGAAGACATGGCGCTGGTCGTGGGTGCTGTGGGGCAGGATGGCAATTTGAAGCTGCGCAATCATATCTTATATAAGACATAAGACAAATTGACCGAGGCCATGAAACAGGGGTAAACTCCAAGGCTGTTTGCGGGGCACGGGCTGCTGGTAACAGGCGCTGGTGCTTGCGTTGCACCTTTACCTGTTTTTGTCACTTCCTGGAGTTTTCACCATGAGCAAGAAGCCCGTCCGTGTTGCCGTTACAGGCGCCGCTGGTCAAATCGGTTACGCACTGCTGTTCCGCATCGCCTCTGGCGAAATGCTCGGCAAGGACCAGCCCGTCATCCTGCAACTGCTGGAAGTGCCTGCCGAAGGCCCCCAAAAGGCGCTCAAGGGCGTGATGATGGAATTGGACGATTGCGCATTCCCCCTGCTGGTGGGCATGACCGCCCACAGCGACCCCATGACTGCATTCAAGGACGCTGACTATGCTTTGCTGGTTGGCTCGCGTCCACGCGGCCCTGGCATGGAGCGTGCCGAACTGCTGGCCGTCAACGGTGCCATCTTCACCGCACAAGGCAAGGCCCTGAATGCCGTGGCTTCGCGCAACGTGAAGGTGCTCGTGGTAGGGAACCCCGCCAACACCAACGCATACATCGCCATGAAGTCGGCCCCTGATCTGCCACGCAAGAACTTCACCGCCATGCTGCGTCTGGACCACAACCGCGCTGCCAGCCAGATCGCTGCCAAGACCGGCAAGGCTGTGGCTGACATCGAAAAGCTGACCGTCTGGGGCAACCACTCGCCCACGATGTATGCCGACTACCGTTTTGCCACCATCAACGGCGAAAGCGTTGCCAAGACCATCAACGACCAAGAGTGGAACGCCAACACCTTCTTGCCTACCGTGGGCAAGCGTGGTGCTGCCATCATTGAAGCCCGCGGCCTGTCTTCGGCTGCTTCGGCTGCCAATGCGGCCATCGACCACATGCGCGACTGGGCCCTGGGCACCAATGGCAAGTGGGTCACCATGGGTATTCCTTCGGACGGCCAATACGGCATTCCCAAGGACACGATGTTCGGCTTCCCTGTGACTTGCGAAAACGGCGAGTACAAGGTCGTTGAAGGTCTGGAAATTGATGCCTTCTCGCAAGAGCGCATCAACATCACGCTGGCTGAGCTGCAAGGCGAGCAAGACGGCGTCAAGCACCTGCTGTAAATCTGCCTGTGGTACCCGTGCCTGCCCCTTCTGAGTCCTCGGGTCTTGCGACCTCCGCTGCCCCAGCGGGCGGGGCAGGGCGGGCACAGGTGCATCCTCGCACCCTGCTGTTGGGTGCGCAGGCGCAAACGGGCTTATTGCCCGTTTGCGACCACTACAGCGGGGTTGAAGCGCGTATGCGTAAAAGCCTGCAGATGCAGGCCGAACTGACCCAAGAATTTGGCACCTGCGTGGTGGACGTCACCCTCGATTGCGAGGATGGCGCGCCGGTAGGGCTTGAGGCCGAGCATGCCCGCCTGGTGGGCGGGTTGGCCGCGCAAGCCCCTGCGGGCGCCCGTGTTGCGGCCCGGGTGCATGCAGCCAGTCACCCCGCTTTTGCCAATGATGTGGCCACCATTGTGGATTTGGCGGGCGATCGCCTGTGCCATGTGATGTTGCCCAAGGTCGAGTCCATTGACGATGTGTTGGCGGTGGACCGGGCGCTGGAGCGCGCAGGCGCCGCAGGCCTGCCTTTGCACGCACTGATCGAATCCCCTTTGGCCGTAAAGCATGCTTTTGACATTGCGGCCCACCCCCGGGTACAGAGCCTCAGCTTTGGCTTGATGGACTTTGTGTCGGCCCACGGTGGCGCGATCCCTGCCCATGCCATGACGTCACGGGGGCAATTTGCCCATCCGTTGGTGGTGCGGGCCAAGCTTGAAATTGCCGCTGCTTGCCATGCCTATGGCAAAGTCCCTTCGCATTGCGTAGTGACCGAGTTCACAGACCCCGCCGCCATGCAGGCTGCCGCCACACAGGCATCGCAGGAGCTGGGCTACACCCGCATGTGGAGCATTCACCCGTCGCAGATTCGGCCCATCTTGCGTGCTTTCGCGCCCGCCATGGATGAGGTGCAGACGGCATCGCAGATTTTGTTGGCGGCTGAAACCGCGCAGTGGGCACCTATCAGCCATGGCGGGGTGTTGCATGACCGGGCCAGCTACCGTTTTTACTGGCAATTGCTGGAGCGCGCGCACCGCACAGGTGTGTCGCTGCCTCCCGCCGTCAGTCACTGGTTTGATGCTTGCGCATTGAACTCTTCTTTATAGCCTGACATTCCACAGGACCCACGACGCCATGAAAACTCTGATCGCTTCTGCAGTCATGCTGCTTGCTCCCGCATGGGTGATGGCGCAGGCCACTACGGCGGCCCAGCCCGCTTCCAAGACCACATCCGCCAAGCAGGATGCGCCGGCAAAGGCCAAGCCAGCCCCTGCCGCCAAGGCCAGTGGCAATGCCAGTGCGCCCGCCAACAAGACCACAGTAGCCAAGGCACAGCAAACCAGCAGCCGCACCCAGCTCAAGAGCGCTGCCAACCAGGTAGCGACCGGCATCATTGCCGCAGAGGCCGCCCTGTCACCTGAAGAACTGGCCATTGCCGAGCGCGTGCATGTGGGCCGTATCCCCTGCGAATTGGGTGCTGTGGTCAATATCTCTGCAGACGCCGCCACGCCGGGCTATTTCCATGTGGAAGGCAAAGGCTTCAAGTACCGCATGACGCCAGTGGCTACCAGCACGGGGGCCGTGCGTCTGGAAGACCAGAAGGCCGGTGCTGTGTGGCTGCAGATTGCCAACAAGTCCATGCTGATGAACCAGAAGCTGGGCCAGCGCATGGCTGACGAATGCATGAGCCCTGAGCAGGTCGTGGTGGCCGAAGCCATCAAGAAGACTCCGCCACCCAGCGTGTTCGACGCGCCCAAGGGTAGCAAGTAAATCATCCGGGCAGTGCCTCTTGCAGTCTGGTTTGCCAGCACAAGACACTGCCTTAAAAACGTCGGTGCCGATTGCCTGAAAGGGCAGGCGCGCCATCGCCCCACTTTAGAAAACAACCGGAGAAAACCATGTTGAAAGCCTACCGTGACCACGTAGCCGAGCGCGCCGCCCTGGGCATTCCCCCGCTGCCCCTGGAAGCCAAGCAGGTTGCTGAACTGATCGAGCTGATCAAGAACCCACCTGCCGGTGAAGATGCCTTTTTGCTCGATTTGCTGACCCACCGCGTACCGCCCGGTGTGGACGATGCAGCCAAAGTCAAGGCCAGCTTTTTGGCCGCTGTGGCTCATGGTGACATCAAGGTAGGCCTGATCTCCAAGGCCAAGGCCACAGAGTTGCTGGGCACCATGGTCGGCGGCTACAACGTGCACCCGCTGATTGAACTGCTGGACGACGCCGAAGTGGCGGGTGTGGCCGCAGAGGGCCTGAAGAAGACTCTGCTGATGTTCGACTTCTTCAACGATGTCGCGACCAAGGCCAAGGCTGGCAATGCCAAGGCGCAGGAAGTCATCAAGAGCTGGGCCGATGCCGAGTGGTTCACCACCCGCCCTGAAGTCGAAAAGAAGATCACCGTCACCGTGTTCAAGGTGCCCGGTGAAACCAACACCGACGACCTGTCGCCCGCGCCAGATGCCTGGAGCCGTCCCGACATTCCGCTGCATTACCTGGCCATGCTCAAGAACACCCGCGAAGGCGCGGCGTTCAAGCCTGAAGAAGATGGCAAGCGCGGTCCGATGCAGTTCATCGAAGACCTCAAGAAGAAGGGCCACCTGGTGGCCTATGTGGGCGACGTGGTGGGCACGGGCTCCAGCCGCAAGTCGGCTACCAACAGCGTGATCTGGGCCACGGGCCAAGACATTCCGTTTGTGCCCAACAAGCGCTTTGGTGGCGTGACGCTGGGTGGCAAGATCGCCCCCATCTTCTTCAACACGCAAGAAGACTCTGGCTCCCTGCCCATCGAAGTGGATGTGTCCAAGCTCGAAATGGGCGACGTGGTCGACATCCTCCCCTACGACGGCAAGATCGTGAAGAACGGCGAGACCGTGGTGGAGTTCAAGCTCAAGAGCGATGTGCTGTTTGACGAAGTGCGCGCTGGCGGCCGTATCAACCTGATCATCGGGCGTTCGCTGACTGCCAAGGCCCGCGAATTCCTGGGCCTGCCTGTTTCCGCACTGTTCCGCCTGCCAACCGCGCCTGTGGCCACAACCGCAGGCTTCACGCTGGCGCAGAAGATGGTGGGCCGTGCCGTGGGCTTGCCAGAAGGCCAAGGCGTGCGCCCCGGCACGTACTGCGAACCCAAGATGACCACCGTGGGCTCGCAAGACACCACCGGCCCCATGACCCGCGACGAGCTGAAGGACCTGGCCTGCCTGGGCTTCTCGGCCGATCTGGTCATGCAATCGTTCTGCCACACCGCGGCTTACCCCAAGCCTGTGGACGTGAAGACCCACCGCGAACTGCCCGCGTTCATCAGCAACCGTGGCGGCGTGGCCCTGCGTCCTGGTGATGGCGTGATCCACAGCTGGCTCAACCGCCTGCTGTTGCCTGACACGGTCGGCACTGGTGGCGACTCGCACACCCGCTTCCCCATCGGCATTTCGTTCCCCGCTGGCTCCGGTCTGGTGGCGTTTGGTGCTGCAACGGGCGTGATGCCCCTGGACATGCCCGAATCGGTGCTGGTGCGTTTCAAGGGCGAAATGCAGCCTGGCGTGACGCTGCGCGACCTCGTGCACGCCATTCCTCTGTACGCCATCAAGGCGGGTCTGCTCACGGTGGCCAAGGCTGGCAAGAAGAACGTCTTCTCCGGCCGCATCCTTGAAATCGAAGGCCTGCCAGACTTGAAGGTCGAGCAAGCGTTTGAACTGTCTGATGCATCCGCAGAGCGCTCTGCTGCCGGTTGCACCATCAAGCTCAACCCAGCGCCCGTCAAGGAATACCTCACCAGCAACGTCGTGCTGATGAAGAACATGATTGCCGACGGCTATGCCGATGCACGCACACTGCAGCGCCGTATCGAAAAGGTGGAAGCCTGGTTGGCCAACCCCAACCTGCTCGAAGCCGACAAGGATGCCGAATACGCAGCCGTCATCGAGATCGATCTGGCCGACATCAAGGAACCCATCCTGTGCTGCCCGAACGACCCTGATGATGCCAAGACCCTGTCGGATGTGGCTGGCACCAAGATCGACGAAGCCTTCATCGGTTCTTGCATGACCAATATCGGCCACTTCCGCGCTGCAGCCAAGCTACTGGGCGGCAGCCGTGACATCCCCGTCAAGCTGTGGGTGGCACCACCGACCAAGATGGACGAGAGCGAGCTGATCAAGGAAGGCCACTACGCCAACTTTGGCGCCGCCGGTGCCCGTACCGAAATGCCCGGCTGCTCGCTGTGCATGGGCAACCAGGCCCAGGTGCGCGAAGGCGCCACGGTGGTGTCTACCTCCACCCGCAACTTCCCCAACCGCCTGGGCAAGAACACCAACGTGTTCCTGGCCTCGGCTGAGCTGGCCGCCATCGCGTCCAAGCTGGGCAAGATCCCCACGGTGGCCGAGTACCACGACGCCATGGGCATCGTGAACAAGGATGGTGCTTCGATCTACAAGTACCTGAACTTCGACCAGATCGAAGAGTACGCAGAAACCGCCAAGGGCGTGACCGCCTGATCCTTGCGTTCGTTGCGCAACACAAGCGGCCCTTCGGGGCCGCTTTTTTTTGCCCTGCCTTGGTTGTCATGCAGCCGTCATGAATTCGTCACTATGCTGGAGCCCAAAACAAGACATCCATAACAACAACAAAAAGGAGGCAAGCATGGACAACGCAATGGGACGAGGGGTTTTGCTGGTTTTCTGCGCCATCTTTGCAGTGGCGTTTGGTGCCGGTGGGTACTGGGCAGGGCTGCGGCCTTTGGCAGAGACCGCGTCGGCGGCATGGACCGTGCGCCAATGGCAACCCGTGCCAGCCCAGGTGCTGGATGTGCAACTGAAGCAACACCCAGGCAGCGAAGGTGGCACCACCTACCAGGTGCAGGCCCGGTACCGCTACACGGTGGCTGGGCAAGCTTACGAAGGGCAACGCGTGGGGCTCGACCTGCGCCCAGGCGCAGACAACGTGGGTGACTGGCAGGCGCAATGGCACCGCACCCTGAGCCAAGCGCAGGAGCGGGGTGAACCCGTCACCGCCTGGGTCAACCCACAGGCCCCGGCCCAGGCACTGCTGGACCGAAGCATCCGCTGGCGGCTGCAAATTTTTCGACTTCCGTTTGCCCTGGTGTTCACCGGCGTTGGCGTGGCGGCCGCATGGATGTTCCTGCGCATCTTGTGGCGCCCCAAGGAAGATGCGCAGGACCTTGAGCCGCGCCATTCCTTGGCCAAGGGGCAGGGGGCGTTGTGGTTCTTCGCGATGTTCTGGTGTGGCATCGCTTTCCCCATGGCCGCTTTGTTCTGGTCGGATGGCAAGGCGCCGTGGTGGGGCAAGGGCTTCATGGGCATCTTTGTGGTGATCGGCGTGGGGCTGGTGGTGGCTGCTTGGCATCACAGCCGCAAGGCCTGGCGCTACCAAGGGATGGGCATGACGGCCTTGCCATCACGGCCCACGGCGGGGCGGCCGGTCGAAATCACC
This sequence comes from Acidovorax sp. 1608163, assembly GCF_003669015.1. Taxonomy (NCBI): domain Bacteria; kingdom Pseudomonadati; phylum Pseudomonadota; class Betaproteobacteria; order Burkholderiales; family Comamonadaceae; genus Acidovorax; species Acidovorax sp. 1608163. The sequence goes on along the minus strand of NZ_CP033069.1, from coordinate 2,739,278 downwards.
CTGGTGCTGCCTGTGCGGGCCGTCCAGCAGGCGGGGGCCGAAAGCCTGCGCATGCAACTGGCGCAATACCGAGTGGACGAGTCCAGCTCGGGATCGCCCGAGCGCCGGGTGGAGGTGCTGGAAGCCACGGCGCGGCGCCAGCCGACGGGTGACGGCGGTAGGCGTCTGGTCGCGCGTTTTGAGCTGCCTGAGGATGCCCCTACCCATGGTGCGCGGCGCGGTGGTGAGCGGGTGGACTGGCGGCTGGAGCTGGTGCGTGCTGAGGGAACGTTGGAACTGGCATATGACCTGCCGGTAGAGGCCGCTGCACCTTCGTGGTCTGAGCCCGCATCCGTGCCAGACCGCTTTGACCGGCGGGCGCAGTGGACGCAAGAAGTCCCCATCGAGCCACCAGCCTTTGGGCAAGATGTCGCCCCTCCGGCCTTGGGTTCATTGGGCATGCTGGAGCCCGATGAGCTTCCGCGCTTTCTTCCCCCGGACGTGCGTTTGACGGAGACAGCGGATGCCTGGTCGCTCGCGTTCGAGCAGACCGCGTGGCGCTGGTCCGCGGCTGTGGCGCTGGCTTTGCTGGCGCTGGAGTGGTGGGTGAACGACCGCATCCAGCCTGGCGCCTTGGTGCTGCCGAGCGGCTTTTGGGATTGGTTGGCTTTGTTGGTTTTGCCTGTCTGGGCGTTGCATGCCGCCACCCGGCGGTGGACGCTGCGGGTGCAAGACGATGGCCTGGTGGTGCATCGCGGCTCTTGGGTGTGGTCTCGCGTTGCGTCGTTGCCGGGCGAATCCAGCCAGGCGCTGGTGCACAAGCTGCAGTTCACGGCTGGGACTCAGGCCTACCATGCGGTGTTGGGCAAGGATGCGTCAGGGCATCTGCAAAAGCTGACCCCGGGGCTGAGCGGCACGGCTGCTGCACAAGCCGTGGGCCAGGCGGTGGCCCATGCCTGGCTGGACCGGCGGGGGCGCTTCACGCCGGGGGCGCAGCGGCCCCAGGTGGCTGCACATTCACGCCCAGCCTGGGGTGGCTGGGTTTGGCTCTTGGCCTTTGGGATGCTCGTGTGGTGGGCTTATGGCGGGCGCGCGGTGGTGGGCGCGGGGCGGCATGCTGTGTCGCAAGGCCCCACCACGGTGGCGTCCTCGCGCATTTGGGCGCCTGCGGATGCCCGCCTGATGGATGCCCAGAATGCGGGCGATGCCAGCGCGCTGGTGCAGGCATTGCGCGATGGCGCCAACCCCAATTTGCTCGCGGACACGGGTTCCTCTGTGTTGATGCTGGCCGCCCATCGGGGGCAACTGGCGCATGTCGAGGCGCTGCTGCAGGCTGGGGCCCAGCCCGATCTGCGGCAGACAGCCAAAGACAGTGAGCGCGGCGACACCGCCCTGCTGCGGGCTTTTTATGGTGGCCATCTGGCGGTGGCGCAACGCCTGGTGCAGGCGGGGGCCAGCCTGCAGGCACGCAACCGCTGGGATTGGGGCCCCGTGCACATGGCCGCGCAAAGCGGCTGCGTGCCTTGCCTCGATTGGTTGAAAGAACAAGGGCAATCCTTGACCGAACCAGCCCCCGCCAGCCGGGGCGAGACACCGGCCATGCTGGCGGCCGCCAAAGGCCGCATCCCCGTGCTGCAATGGCTGGATCAGCAGCGTGTAGACCTGTGGGGCCGCGACCCGCATGGCAAGAATGTGCTGGACTGGGCGCGGTTTCGGCAGCAGCAGGAGACGGAGCAGTGGTTGTTGAAACGCCAGCCTGCGGGAGCGTGAGCGTTGTTTCTTTCCGTGCCTCGTAGGCTTGCGGTTTGCTATTGAATTTATAGCTTTTTGCGCTTTGTCTGTAAGCGCTAGAGGCGATTTTTCATATGAATTTCAAACTTCGAGCGTGCTCTTTGCCGCCAGAGCGTGCAGGGTCTGCGCCGTGGCCTCGTCTCCAGGAAAAAACGTCTCCAGCGCCAGCTCTTGCAAGGTGATATCGGTGGGCGAGCCGAACACCGTGGTGGTGCTGATCAGGTTCAGCACACCCCAGGGGGACTGGATGAGAAAAGGCATCAACACCCCCAGATGCTCTCCCGCCAAGTGGTGGGCCTGCTCGTCTGGCTGGCCGGGGTAACTTTGCAACTCGGTGAGCAGGGCTTGCAGTGACGCGTCAAACGTGTTGTGCAGTTGCTGCTGTAGGCGTGCAAACAGGTGCTCGCGCCATTGGTTCAGGTTGACGATGCGCGGTGCCAACCCCTGGGGGTGCAGGCTCACCCGCAGCAGGTTGATGGGGGCTTGCAGCAGGGAAGGGTCCACCCCTTCGAGCAAGGGTTGCACCATGCGGTTGGCCAGCACCATGTTCCAGTGCCGGTCAAACGCCACGGCGGGCCAGGGGGCGTGGCGGTCGAGCAGGTGTTGCACGGCCTGGCGAGCGGCATGCATCGACGGGTCGTCGAGCGGCTGCTGGCGGTACATGGGGGCATAGCCCGCTGCGACCAGCCAAGCGTTGCGATCACGCAGGGGGACGGCCAAGCGCTCGCAAAGGCGCAGCACCAGCTCGCGGCTGGGGCTGGCCTTGCCGGTCTCTACGCAGCTCAGATGGCGTGGCGAAAGGGCTGCGTCATCGGCCAGCTCCTGCTGGCTCAGGCGCCTTCGCAGGCGCCACTGGCGCAGGTGGTCGCCCACGGCCATCCGCCGGGTCGGCGCGAATGGGGCGGCGTTGGAATGCTGTGTGTCGGATGCCATGGCCGTGATTGTGAGCAGGTTCGCTCCGCCAGACCACCCCAAATGCCTGCGGTCTCATGACCTCCCAGGTCATCGACGCCATGACCGATGCTGCGGAACATGGGGCTCCTACCACTTGGTTCACAGGAGTCTCTTATGTTCACGATTCGTTCTTCTACCCTGCGCCGCGTGTTGTGGCTGGATGCCGCCTCTGGCTTGGGTATGTGCCTGAGCCATGGGCTGGGCAGTGCGCTCATCGCTCCGTGGATGGGTATCCCGGCCTACGTGTTGCAACTGGCTGCGCTGATCGTGCTGGCGGCGGCTTCGCTGGCGGCCTGGTTGGCATCGCGCCCGCAGTTGCCATCCACGGGTGTGCGCTTTCTGGCGCTTGGCAACTTTGTCTGGGTGGGCGCCAGTGCCTGGCTCGTCTGGGGTTCTGGCATGGCCCTGACCCCACTGGGGCAGGGTTGGGTCGTGTTGCAGGGGCTGGTGGTGTTGGTGCTCGCCGAGCTGGAGTGGGCGGGTTCTAGCGTGTCCACGCCTCGCGCTGCGGTGTGATCTGTGTACAGGGGTGCTCTGCAATGGCTGAGGCCCTGCGCCCACCCGGTCACGTGGTGACCGGGTGGGCGCGGTTGGAGAGTACAGGCTGTTTCTCAGTCCTGTGGACGGAACCCGATTTCCAGCGACGAGGGGACGCGCCCATCTATGTCACGCGGCAGTGTTTCGGTCTTGTCCAGCGCACGCAGCACGGCGTCATCCCAGGCCTTGTTGCCGCTGGACTGGATCAGCTTCTTGCCGACGATGGTGCCATCGGGGGCCGCACGCACTTCCACCACCGCGCGCGGGTTGCCCGAAATGGCATCGGGGTACACGATGTTGGGCTTGACCTTGGCCGCGACCTTGCCACCGTAGCTGCCCGATGGGCCTGAGGACACCTTGTCGCTACCCTTCGCGTTCTCACCGCCAGTGGCACCGGCCAGGCCTTGCATACGGCGCAAGTTGGCTTCGCGCTGGGCCGCCATCTCTTTGGCCTGGGCATCGGCACGGCGCTTCGCATCGGCTTCTGATTTGCGCTTGGCATCCGACTCCGCATCGGCCTTGCGTTTGGCGTCTGCTTCTTCCGCCTTGCGTTTTTCGTCGGCCTGCTTTTTCAGCTCGGCACGCTTTTGCTCGGCCTGCTTTTCTTTCAGCTCGCGCTCTTTGTCTTTTTCCTTTTGCAGGCGCTCCTTGCGCTCTTGCTCCAGGCGTTCCTTCTTTTCCGTTTCCAGCTTTTCGCGGCGGTCGCGTTCACGTTTGTCGCGCTCTTGCTGCTCGGCACGCTCGCGCTTTTCCTGCTCCAGCCGCTTCTTCTCGCGTTCGATGGCGATGTCTGCTTCGTGCGTGTCAGGCTTGTCCTGCGCGCGGGGCGGTGGGGGCGGCGGTGAAGGAGGGGGCGCAGGCACCGGCCTTGGAGGGGGCTCTGGTGGCGATGGTGGCTCGGGGGGCGAAGGTGGTGTGTTGTCTGCCGGGGCCGCCTGCTGCGGAACGGCGGACCACAACTCGGCTTCCACCGCCGGCTGGTCCACTGTGGTCTTCCAGTTCACGCCCAGGGTCAGGGCACCCATCAGTGCGGCGTGCACCAGCACGGCCATGGCCACTGCGCGCAGGCGCCCTGGTGGCCGGGGGGGCGAAAACTGATCGCGGTCGTCTTGAGCGTGCATGGAGGATGGGGGCAGCAATGGGTTCAACCGCCTTGCTTGACGGACAGGCCAACACGTTGAACCCCCGCCTTTTGCAGGGCATCCATGGCCTTGACCACCGCTTCGTACTGAACGCCCTTGTCGGCGCTGATGATCACGGCGGTGTCCTTGCTCTGGTCTTTTTGCCAGCGCAGGGCCGCGTCGCCCACTTCGCGCTGGGTCACGGTGCGGGTGGCCTCGGGGGTTTTGAGCTGCAGCGATCCGTCCTTGTTCACGATGACCTGCGCCACCACCTTGGGCACGTTCTTGCCTTTGCCCACGCTGGGCACATCGATCATGCCGGGGGTGAGCATGGGGGCTGTCACCATGAAAATGATGAGCAGCACCAGCATCACGTCGATGAACGGCACCATGTTGATTTCATTGATGGTGCGACGGCCTTTGCCGCGAGACGCCATGGCGGGCATGCGGGCTCCTTAATGGCCAGAGGCCGATTGCGAAGGCTGTGCGCCCAGGTTGCGCTGCAGGATGTTGGAGAACTCTTCAATGAAGGTCTCCAGGTGTGTGGACACGCGGTCAATGTCGCGCGCAAAGCGGTTGTAGGCGATCACGGCCGGAATGGCAGAGAACAGGCCGATGGCGGTGGCCACCAGCGCCTCGGCAATGCCGGGGGCCACGGTGGCCAGGGTGACCTGCTCCATGCCCGCAAAGCCTGTGAAGGCGTGCATGATGCCCCACACCGTGCCAAACAGGCCCACATACGGCGACACAGAGCCGACCGACGCCAGGAAGGACAGGCTGGATTCGACCACATCCATCTCGCGCTGCATGCTGGCGCGCATGGCGCGGCGGGCGCCGTCCAGCAGGGTGCCTGCGTCGGTGATGCGGCGCTCACGCAGTTTTTGGTATTCGCGCATGCCGCTGGCAAAAATACGCTCCATGGGGCCAGCGTTCTTGGCGTTCTGTGCGGCGCTGGCAAATAGATCGTTCAGGCTGGTGCCCGACCAGAAGTCGCGCTCAAAGTCTTCGTTCAGCGACTTCACGCGCTTGAGCGCAATCAGCTTGCGAAAGATGGCGGCCCAGCTGGCGATCGATACGGTCAGCAGCAGCAACATCACCAGCTGCACCACCCAGCTGGCCTGCAGCACCAGGTTCAAGATGGACATGTTTTGATGGTTCATGAAAGTTGTTCCAGAAGGGGGCTCGGTATTCTTGCGGGGCGCATCGTTGCGGCGTCCACCCAGCCTATGCGGATGGTGCCTTCGCTCAGTAACGTGGGCTTGGCTTCGGTCATGTGCTCTGGTTTCAGGAGCGCTTGCTGCAATATTGTCAGCGATGCACGCCCCTTGTCCTGCAGGCTGGCGGTAACAATGAGTTCATCGTCCAGCCGCGCGGGCCGCAGGTAACGCAGCTGCGCGTCGGTTACGACAAACATGCCGCCGGTTTGTTCCCGCAATGTGTGCTGACCAATGCCCAATGAGCGCAGCCACTCGGTGCGGGCGCGCTCAAAAAACTTGAGGTAGTTGGCATAGAACACGATGCCACCGGCATCGGTGTCTTCCCAGTAGATGCGGATCGGAAACTCAAAGGCCATGCGTGTGCTTTCAAACCGCGCTAGGCCAGCAGGGTGCGCAGGCGCGCCACCGACTCTTGCAGCTGCGCCATGGAGTTGGCCGTGGAAAAGCGCACAAAGCGCTCGGGCTCGTGGCTGCCAAAGTCGCGCCCTGGGGTGATGGCAACGTGTGCGCGGCGCATCACCTCAAACGCGAAATCCCAGCTCCCCGTCACGCCCAGGCGCTGCGCCGCATCGGTGCAGTCGGCCCACGCATAGAAGGCGCCGTCGGGCATCACAGGCACTTGCAAGCCCAGCGATTGCAGTGCAGGGATGAAGTAGTCGCGGCGGGCCTTGAACTCGGCGCGGCGGCGCTCGTACTCGGCAATGCTTTCGGCCTCAAAGCAGGCCAGCGCCGCCATTTGCGAGACGGTGCTGGCGCAGATGAACAGGTTTTGCGCCAGCCGCTCCACCACGGGCACCATGGCCTCGGGCACCACCATCCAGCCCAGGCGCCAGCCGGTCATGTTGAAGTATTTGCTGAAGCTGTTGATACTGATGATGTTCTCGTCGATGGCGAGGGCCGTGTGGCCAAACTCTTCTTCATACGACAGGCCCAGGTAGATCTCATCGATCATCGTGATGCCGCCATGGCCCTGCACCACCTCGTGGATGCGCCGCAACTCGCCCGGCGCAATCGAGGTGCCGGTGGGGTTGGAGGGCGATGCCAGCAGGACACCACGGGTTTTTTCGGTCCAGGCTGTGCGCACCTTGTCGCTGCTGAGCTGGTAACGCTCTGCCGCCGTGGTGGGCAGCAGCACGGCCTTGCCCTCTGCCGCGCTCACAAAGTGGCGGTTGCAGGGGTAGCTGGGATCGGGCATGAGGATCTCGTCCCCTTTCTCGATCAGCGCCAGGCAGGCCAGGTGCAGCGCTGCCGATGCCCCGGCCGTCACCACGATGCGGCGGGCAGGCACCTGCACCCCAAAGCGGCTTTGGTACCAGCCGCTGATGCGCTCGCGCAGGGCGTCCAGGCCCAGGGCGTTGGTGTATTGCGTGGTGCCATCGCGCACGGCCTTGGCGGCTGCCTCTTGCACCAGGGGCGGCGCGGTGAAGTCGGGCTCGCCAATGTTCAGGAAGATCATGGGCTCGCGCGTGCCGGCCACTTCGCGGGCCAGGGCCTGTGCGGCCTTGGCCACTTCCATCACGTAAAACGGTTCGATCTGCTCTGCGCGGGAGGAAAACTTCATGGGGAGAGGTCCTGCGGCCCGCGCGGACGCGGGTGGGGCTCAAAAAAGGGCGGGGCGGTGGGCTGTCGCCAGCCCAGTGCAGCGTGTGTGGCCACGCTTGCTTGGGCGTAGCCCGTTGTGTGAGGGGTCCTGCGTCGCAGCAAGCTTCGCAGGAGGGGCTCACTGGCCTTCGGCCTGTTGCGCTGCGGCGCTGTCCGCCGCGGGCTTGCCGGGGGCTTTCTCGGCCGATTTGTCCGAGGCCACTTCGGCGGCGCGCAGGCGCGGGGCCAAGCCGTTGAGCACGGCGTTCACGTACTTGTGGCCGTCGGTGCCGCCAAACTCCTTGGCCAACTCGATGCACTCATTGAGCACCACGCGCCATGGCACGTCCATGCAATGCTGGAACTCATACACGCCAATCCACATGGAAGCGCGCTCGATGGGCGAGATCTCGCCCAGCTTGCGGTCCAGCAATGGGGTGATCAGCGCATCCAGGTCTTCGGCCGTGTTGATGCAGCCGTGCAGCACGGCGTTGTAGTGGGCGGCATCGGCCTTGTGAAAGCCTGCCAGGTCGCGCGTGAACGAGTCGATCGCTGCCGCATCGTTGCGGCCCACGATGTGCTGGTACAGCGCTTGCAGGGCAAATTCGCGGGCGCGGCTGCGGTTGGACTTGGACGCTGCCTTGCGCGTGCCGTTGGCCTTGAGCCCGGTGCGCGATTGCTTGGGGGGGCGGGTATTGGACGAGGGGGTGTTTTCAGTCATGACAGGTCGTCCAGCAGGTTGGCCATCTCTACCGCAACGCGGGCTGCATCGGTGCCTTTTTCGGATTGGCGGGCGATGGCTTGCTCCAGGTTTTCGGTGGTGATGATGGCGTTGGCAATCGGGATTTGGTAGTCCAGCGACAGGCGGGTCACGCCTGCGCCGGATTCGTTGGCCACCAGCTCAAAGTGGTAGGTTTCGCCACGGATGATGCAGCCCAGGGCGATCAAGGCGTCAAAGTTGTCGCTCTCGGCCATGGCTTGCAGTGCCACGGGCACTTCCAGGGCGCCGGGCACTTGCACATGGGTGATGTTTTTCTCGGGCACGCCCAGGGCCTTGAGCTCGGCCAGGCAGGCGGCTGCCAGGGTGTTGGTGATGCCCTCGTTGAAGCGGGCCTGCACGATGCCGATGTGCAGCTTCTTGCCGTCCAGGCGGTCCGAGGTTCCTTTTTCTGCGCCAAACATGTTTATTCCTTGGGGATGAAGCCTGTGATTTCGAGTCCGTAGCCGGTCATGCTGGGCATGCGGCGGGGCTGGCCCATGAGGGCCATTTTGTGCACGCCGCAGTCGCGCAGGATCTGCGCGCCGACACCGTAGGTGCGCAGGTCCATGCGGCCGCGCTCGGGCGCTTGGGAGGCACGGGCCGTGCCCTCAAACTGCGCCAGCAGTTGCGCGGCGGTTTCGCCGCAGTTCAGCAGCACGGCCACGCCTTTGCCTTGCTTGGCCAGGTATTGCAGGCTAGTGTCCAGGCCCCATGAGTGCATGGAGCGGTTGACTTCCAGCGCGTCAAACACCGACAGGGGCTCGTGCACACGCACGGGCACCACGTCGTCGGCCGTCCACTCACCCATCACCAGTGCCAGGTGCACGGCTTGGCTGGGTTTGTCGCGGAAGGCATGGGCGGTGAAGGTGCCGTAGGCCGTGTTCAGTGCGCGGCTACCCACCTTCTCGACCAGGGACTCGTTGCGGCTGCGGTATTCGATCAGGTCGGCAATGGTGCCGATTTTGAGGCCGTGTTCTGCGGCAAACAGCTGCAGGTCAGGCAGGCGGGCCATGGTGCCGTCGTCCTTCATGATCTCGCAGATGACCGAGGCGGGGCTGCAGCCTGCCATGGCGGCCAGGTCGCAGCCTGCCTCGGTGTGCCCAGCGCGCATCAGCACGCCGCCATCCACCGCCTGCAGCGGGAAGATGTGGCCGGGCTGGACCAGGTCGGTGGGCTGGCTCTTGCGGTCTACCGCCACTTGCACGGTGCGTGCGCGGTCGGCCGCCGAGATGCCGGTGGTGACGCCTTCGGCCGCTTCAATCGACACCGTGAACGCGGTGCTGTAGACGGTGCCGTTGCGAGCGGCCATGGGGGGCAGCTTCAGGAATTCGCAGCGCTCGCGGGTGAGCGTCAGGCAGATCAGGCCACGGCCAAAGCGGGCCATGAAGTTGATGGCTTCGGGCGTGACATGGTCGGCTGCCAGCACCAGGTCGCCTTCGTTTTCACGGTCTTCTTCGTCCACCAAGATGACGATGCGCCCGGCGCGCATGTCGGCCACGATGTCTTCCACCGGCGAGATGGGCACTGGGGTCAGGGGGGTGTTCATGGGAGAGGGCTTTCGTTAGGGCCGCAGCAGGGTTGTGCAGCGCAAACCGCATGCCCCTCACTGGCCGGGGCGTTGAACGCCCCCAAAACCACCCAAAGAACATGCGATGCGGCGCTGCCGCACGGGGGGAGGCCAAGCGTGCAGCCTCCCGCAAAGCTGGCTATTTTAGTTCAGCCAACGGGCGCGGGCCGTGTGTTGCGTCAATGGCCTGCATATCCATATTCAGAATGTGCCGTTGTCCGGGGCGGCTCGCTGCCGTTCTGTGTCTGCGGACGGTTTTGCTGCGATCAGATCGCAGAGCCTTGCAAAACGACGTCTGACTCGGGGTAGGCCACGCAGGGCAGCACGCAGCCTTCGGCCTTTTCCTCGGGTGAGAGGCCGGGCCATTCGATCTCGTAGCGCACTTGCCCTTGCACCAGTTGCCCGATGCAGGTGCGGCAGGTGCCGTTGCGGCACGAGCTGGGCCAGTCAATGCCGCCTTGCTCCATGGATTGCAGCAGGGGTTGCTGGGGCCAGGCATCGCACTGCATGCCGTCGGGCTCAATGTGGGCCGTGAAAAAGGGGGCGGCTTGGGTCATGTGAGGGGGGTTGTGGGAGGAAGGGCGGGCGCAGTGTAGCCAAAGGGGTGTTGTGCTTGAAGCGGTGGGGAATCACTGCGCGCGTTGCCACACCAGCAGCAAATTGTTGGCGGGCAGTGCGTGGCGCTGGGCCAGTTGCAGGCCTGCTGCCTGGGCCTCAGCCGCCACGTCTTCCACGGCGCGGATGCCCCAGCGCGGGTCTTGCGCACGCAGGCTGGCGTCAAAGGCGAGATTGCCCTGGGCCGTGGGCACGCCCTGTTCCAGGTACGGGCCGTAGGTGACGAGCATGCCCTGCGCGCCCAGGTGGCGGGCCGCGCCGCGCATGAGCCCGCCGCAGCACTCCCACGGGGCGATGTGCAGCATGTTGGCGCAATAGACCAGGTCAAACGGGGTGGTGAAAGCGGGGCCCTCGCTGGGCCATGGGCTCTGGGTCACATCCAGGCGCAGCGGCGCCTGCACATGGGTCGCACCCTGCTGCGCGCACCAGCCGGTGACGGAGGGGAACAGCGTGTCTTGCCAGTCAGTGGGCTGCCAGCGCCAGCCCGGCAGAGCGGCGCCGAAGCTGGCGGCATGCTGGCCGGTGCCACAGGCTATCTCCAGTGCAGAGCCGGTGGGGGCCAGCAGCGTACGAAGCACCGCGAGGATGGGCGCCTGATTGCGCTCTGCGGCAGGGCTGTGGGCCAGTGGGGGTTGGGGCATGTTTTATCAATAAAAATAGCCTCTAGCGCTGATTGGATAAGCGCTGGCAGCTATTGAAAGTGTAGCTAAATTGAAGCGCACTCACGAACAGAATGCTGCTTAAAAATTGGGCGTTATGTGCGAGTGCCTTGTAAATCAATCACTTACGCCGCCCATACAGCACTTGTCCAAGGTTATCCACAAGATTGTCCAGTGGCCTGCGGGATAAGTGGCACAAAAGCCGAGGGCTGCCGAGGTCTTGTGTTTTGCCTTTTATTTCAGCAGTGCGTTGAATGTTTATATAAATCAATGGGTTATGTGCTTCATACAGAACTTGTCAAAACTTATGCACAGGATTGTCCAGTGCCTTGCGGGATAAGTGCCGGTTTGTGAATAGATTCTGCTTAAAAATGAGGCGCCGGGTAGTCCTCCTTTGCAAATCAAGCACTTAGCAGTCCTATACAGGACTTCTCCACAGTTATCCACATGATTGTCCAGTGATGTCAGGGATAACCCTGGGCTCTCGCGTGGGTCTGTCTTGGTTGTCCCCCATGCAACCGGCGCGTCCCCAGCCTTGGCTTACAGTGCTGCGCGCAGAAGCATTTCAGTCCCTGGGCATTCCCGGGGGCGGCCACCAACCCATACAGGAGATCCATCGCATGACAGACATTGACTTCAAGGGCCGCGTGGCCATCGTGACCGGGGCTGGGGGCGGGCTGGGGCGCCAGCATGCGCTGGCCTTGGCGGCACGCGGTGCCAAGGTGCTGGTCAATGACCTGGGCGGGGCGGTGGACGGCAGTGGTGGCACGGTGGGCGCGGCCCAGAAGGTGGTGGACGAAATCCGCGCCGCAGGGGGCGAGGCACTGGCCAATGGCGCTTCGGTGACCGACTTTGCGGCCGTGCAGGCCATGGTGCAGCAGGCGGTGGACGCCTGGGGCCGTGTGGATGTGCTGGTGAACAACGCGGGCATCTTGCGCGACAAGTCGTTCGGCAAGATGGAGATGGACGACTTCAGGCTCGTGGTGGATGTGCACCTGATGGGCGCCGCCCACTGCTGCAAGGCCGTGTGGCCCCACATGGTGACGCAGCAATACGGGCGCATCGTCATGACGACCTCGTCCACCGGCCTTTACGGCAACTTTGGCCAGGCCAACTACGGTGCGGCCAAACTGGCCCAGGTGGGCTTGATGCAGACCCTGGCCATTGAAGGTGCCAAGCACAACATCCATGTGAACGCGCTGGCCCCCACGGCGGCCACGCGCATGACCGAGGGGCTCATGCCCCAAGAGGTGCTGGACGCCCTCAAGCCCGAAGCCGTGGTGCCCGCCATGCTGGTGCTGGCGCACGAATCGGCCCCGACGCGCACCATCCTGTGTGCGGGCGCAGGCACCTTTGAGGCGGCCCACATCACCCTGACCCAAGGCGTGCACCTGGGCATAGGCAGCAACATCCCAGAGCAACTGGCGGCGCGCCTGGCCGAGGTGGTGGACCGCACGGGCGAGCAAGTGCCGCAAAGCGGCGCGGCGCAGGGCACCAACGAAGTTGGCAAAGCCCTGGCGCGCCGCTGAGCGCGGGCCCCTGCAAAGGCCGATGGCGCCCGCTGTGCGGTAAAGCACAGCTGGCGCCATCGTGCGCCCCGCCGGGTTTTCAGCCGTTTGGGCTAAAGGACTTGCGCCCGGTCTGGGCGTGAGGCGCTGCGCCGTGCTAAGTTCCGGGCCAACGAGAAGATGGACCGGTATAACGATATGAGCAAATTGCAGGACAGACTGAGCGTATTCACCCCCGACGCCCTGCGCGGCATCCGCCGTGGGGTCGAGAAGGAAGGGCTGCGCGTGCAGCCCACGGGCGGGCTGGCACTCACCCCGCACCCCAAGGCCCTGGGGTCGGCACTCACGCACCCCCTCATCACCACCGACTACAGCGAATCGCAGCTGGAGCTGATCACCGGCGCGCACCGGGGCGTGCAGCAATGCCTGGATGAGCTGACCGAAGTGCACCAGTTTGTGCACCACACCTTGAAGGACAGCGGCGGCGAGTTGCTGTGGGCCTCCAGCATGCCTTGCGGCTTGCCCACCGATGAGACGATTCCGTTGGCGCGCTACGGCGGCTCTAACGTGGGGCGCGCCAAAAGCGTCTACCGCATGGGCCTGGGCCACCGCTATGGCCGCCGCATGCAGACCATCTCGGGCATTCACTACAACTGGTCGTTGCCGGGCGTGAGCAGCGAGCAGTATTTCTCGCTCATCCGCAACTTCCGCCGCCATGCCTTTGTGTTGCTGTACCTGTTTGGCGCATCGCCCGCGCTGTGCCCTTGCTTTGTGCAGGGGCGTGAGCACCGTTTGCAGCGCCTGAGCGACAGCGCCCTGTTCCTGCCGCACGCCACATCGCTGCGCATGGGGCGCCTGGGCTACCAAAGCGACGCGCAGGCCACGCTGGCTGTGAGCTACAACGGCCTGCAAGGCTATGCCAATTCGCTGCACGAAGCGCTGACCAAGCCTTACCCCGCGTATGAAACGGTGGGCGTGCGCAACCCTGGGGGCGACTACAACCAGCTGGGCACCAGCCTGTTGCAGATCGAAAACGAGTTCTACGGCACCATCCGCCCCAAGCGCACCGTGCGCACGGGCGAGCGCCCGTTGCACGCGCTGCGCGAGCGCGGCGTGGAATATGTCGAAGTGCGCCTGATGGACCTGGACCCGTTTGTGCCCGTGGGCATCACGGCGCCCACCATGCGGCTGCTGGATGTGTTTTTGCTGCACTGCCTGCTGTCGGACAGCCCGCCCGACACCCCTGCAGAAATCGCTGAACTGCAGCGCAACCAGCACCTGACGGCCGAGCGCGGCCGCGAGCCCGGCCTGCAACTGCAGCGCAATGGCCAGAACGTGGCGCTGACTACCTGGGGCGACGAAGTGCTGGCCGCGTGCGAGCCCTTGGCCGCCGCGCTGGACGCCACCCACGGCACCACCGACTACAGCGCCGCGCTGCGCGACGCCCGTGCGCTCATGCAGGCGCCAGAGCGCACCCCATCGGCCCGTGTGCTGGACACCATGGCCCAGCAGCACGCCAGCAGCTTCGAGGGGTTTGCCTTCCGCCAATCTGAGCACGCCCGCGACGCCTTGCTGGCCCTGCCCTGGAGCGCAGAGCAGCAGGCGCGTTACCTGGCCATGAGCGACGAATCCATCGCCGCCCAAAAAGCCATCGAAGCTGCCGACACCCTGCCGTTTGAAACCTGGCGCGAGCAGTACATGGCCGTGGAAGGCTTGGGCTGAGTCTGATGTAGGGCGTTTTGCTATCGAATAAATAGCTGCCAGCGCTTGTCAGTCAAACGCTAGAGCCATTTTTTTGCTTGAATCGGCTAGTCGTTCAGCGCCTGCAAAGCATCCTGCCGCCAGTATTCGGCAGCGCTGAGAAACCCCTCCCACACACAGCCATTGCAGCCCCGGCCGCAACAGGTGGTGGGCTCTGGCGGCGGCGGGCGCAGGGGCACGCCCTGGACCTGCGCCTGCGACTGCAGCACCGCAAACATTGCCAGGGCGCTGGGCCCGTCGGTGGCCTGGGCGGTGGTGCCAGCACCGGGGCCGCTGGCAGGCAACGTGCTCATTGCCGATGGGCGCCGGCACGTACACGGCGCACCACGTATTGCACGATGAACGCCGCGCCCAGCACCAGCGCAAACCAGCCTACCGCAGCCACTTGGCCCATCAACTCGCGCACGCTGCCAGAGCGGGCAACGTAGGGCGCCAGCACAATCACCAGCCCGATCAGTGCGCAGGTGACGCCTTTGAACAGCATCTCCTTGTCGGCTTTGCTGGGTGGCGTTGGGGTGGGGGCAGAGGGCGGGCGTGGTGACATGTCGAACCTGAAGTGGGCGTGGGGGTGAGCGGGGCGGGAATGAACGGTTTTTGCCTGGAACACGCCAGTGAATGGCCGGTGAACCCGGACCGCGATTATCCTTGCCCCCTTCTTCCAGGAGCCCGTTCAGTACCCTGAGCCGGCTTTTAGCCCCGAAAACACCAGAAAGTACCCCCCGCATGGCCATCCAGTGGTTCCCCGGTCACATGCACCTGACCAAAAAAGCCATCACCGAACGCATCAAGGACATTGACGTGGTGATTGAGGTGCTGGATGCGCGCCTGCCGGGCTCCAGCGCCAACCCGTTGCTGGCCGAAATCACCGACCACAAGCCCAAGCTCAAGGTGCTCAACAAGCAGGACGTGGCCGACCCCGAACGCACCGCGCTGTGGCTGGACTGGTACAACGCCCAGAGCGAAACGCGCGCGGTGCCGCTCGATGCCTCTGACCCCGCGCCCGCCCGCAAGCTCATTGACGCCTGCCACCTGCTGTCGCCCAACCGGGGCGGCATGGCCAAGCCCATGCGCGTGCTGATCTGCGGCGTGCCCAACGTGGGCAAATCCACGCTGATCAACACCCTGAGCAACAAACGCCAGGCCAAGACGGGCGATGAAGCGGGCATTACCAAGCTGGAGCAGCGCATCACGGTGGCCGACGACTTTTACCTGTGGGACACCCCCGGCATGCTGTGGCCCCGCATCATCGTGCCCGAGAGCGGCTACAACCTGGCCGCCAGCGGCGCTGTGGGCCGCAACGCCTACGACGAAGAGCTGGTGGCGCTGGAGTTGCTGCGCCGCCTGCAGCTGCACTACGCGCCCTTGCTGGAGGCGCGCTACAAGCTCAGTCTGCCTGCGGGCGCTGTGGGCGAGATGCCCGACGAAGAACTGCTCGAAGCCATCGGGCGCAAGCGGGGGGCCATGCTGGGTGGCGGCCGGGTCAACCTGCAAAAGACGGCCGAGATCGTGATGACGGACTTCCGCACCGCCACGCTGGGCCGCATTACCCTGGAAACCCCTGCAGAGTTTGAAGTCTGGCTGGCCGCCGGGCAGGCGCAAGACGCTGAACGCGCTGCCAAGAAGGAAGCCCGCACCAAAGCCCGGGGCAAGGGCACCGGCCGGCGCGACCCTCAATCGGGCGACGCTGCGACCGAGTAAGCCGCCCCTGCGTGGGCGGGCCAGCGGGTTGCTGCCGCGTTGCATCTCCACGTCACATCAGTGGATTCCCGGCTGCGGCCCTGGGGGGCGGCGTTAGGATGGAACGATTGTCCAAACCACGCACCATGGCAGACGTTTCACTCCTGAGCGCATCCGATCAGAGCGATCCCACCATCCGCAAACTGGTGCAGGTGACCGGGTGGGCGGTCACCCTGATTGGCTGTTTGGTCGCCTTGCTGCTGTTGCGAGACGATCCGGTGCAGTGGGGCAGGGTGGTCTTGAACCTGTGCGCCGGGCTTGTGGGGGTGGCGGCGCTGGCCCTGGTGCACCTGCGGCGCTGGCTGCTTGCCGCCCATGTGCTGGTGTGGGGCGTGTGGGTGTTTGTGTCGCTGGTGGCTGCGGGCAATGGGGGCGTCAAAGGCCCCAATTTGCTGAACTACCCCGTGCTCATCGTGCTGTCGGGTTGGCTGCTGGGTGGGCGGGCCACGATGTGCCTGCTGGCGTTGACGGGCGGGCTGTTTGGCTTCTTCCTCTGGGCCGATGCCCGGGGCGCACTGCCTGTGACGCCGCCCAACAACCACTACGCCTATGCCGCCTACCTGGCGGGCATTGTGGGGCTCACGGCCACGGCCACGCTGCTGTCGCGGCGCAGCTACCTGGGCCGTGTGGGTGAGGCCCAGGACATGGCGGCCGACTTGGCTGCGCGAGACACCGAGCTGCGCAAACTGCTGCGCGTGGTAGAGCAAAGCCCCGAGAGCACCGTCATCACCGACCTGCAAGGGCGCATCGAATTTGTGAACGACGCCTTTGTGGCCCGCACCGGCTATGCGCGCAGCGAGGTGATTGGCCAGTTGTCCTCGGCCTTCTCGGGCAACGGGCTGGCCCCGGCGCAGCTTGCGGGCCTGCAAGAGACCCTGGCCCGTGGCGAGAGCTGGGCGGGCGAGCAGGCCAACGTGCGCAAGGACGGGGTCACCATCTGGGAGAGCGTGGTGGTGGCGCCCATTCGGCAGCCCGATGGGCGCATCAGCCACCACGTAGAGCTCAAGCAGGACATGAGCGAGCGCAAGCGCGCGGCCGAAGAAATCCACCGCCTGGCCCACTTCGACCCGCTCACCAGCCTGCCCAACCGCTCCATGCTGATCGAGCGGCTGACCGGCCTGCAGGCGCGCCACCAGCGCGCCCCGGATGCCTTGAACGCCCTGCTGTTGCTGGACCTGGACCGCTTCACCACCTTCAATGATGCGCGCGGCAGCGAGATGGGCGACCGGCTGCTGTGTGCGGTGGCTCTGCGCCTGTCGGAATGCCTGGGCGGGCAGGACCTGCTGGTGCGCGTGGCGGCGGACGAGTTTGGCATCGTGCTGCATGGCCTGAGCGCCGATGCCGCCGCCGCAGGCCGCCGCGCCCTGGTGTTTGCCGAGCAGGTGGCGCAGGCCCTGGCCCAGCCATTGCCCCTGGGGCTGCAAGCCGGCGACGCGGCCGAAGAGGCACAGTTGCAGGCCAGCATTGGCATCACCCTGTACCCACAGGGGGTGGATGACCTGCCACTGAACGCCATGGGGCGGGCAGGAACGGCGCTGCACCGCGCCAAGCACGGGGGCGGTGCCCGCGCGGCGTTTTTTGAGCAAGGCATGGGCGAGGTGGCGGCCCAGCGTTTTCACCTGGAGCGCGATTTGCGCCACGCCATCGGCGCGCAGGAGCTGCGGCTGTACGTGCAGCCGCAGGTGGATGGACGTGGCGAGTTCACCGGGGGGAGGCGCTGGTGCGCTGGCAGCACCCGCGCGATGGCTTGGTGCCGCCCGGCGTGTTCATCCCGGTGGCGGAAGAGTCGGATTTGATTGTGGGCCTGGGCGACTGGGTGCTGGCGCAGGCCTGCGCGGTGCTGGCCATGCCTGCCTTCAGCCAGCGGCGCTTGCGCATGTCGGTCAACCTCAGTGCGCGGCAGTTTCGCCAGGCCAGTTTTGTGCCCAACCTGCGTGCCTTGCTGGCCACCACGGGGGCCGACCCGACGCTGCTCACGCTGGAAGTGACCGAGGGCCTGGTGATCGAAGACTTTGACGACGCGGTGGCCAAGATGCGCGAGCTGGTGGCCATGGGCCTGGAGTTTGCGCTGGACGACTTTGGCACGGGCTACTCGTCACTGGCTTACCTCAAGCGGCTGCCTATCCGGGAGCTGAAGATTGACCGCTCGTTCGTGACCGAGGCGCCCACCAATGCCGACGACGGTGCGCTGGTCGAAGCCATTTTGTCGGTGGCCAGCCACTTTGGCCTGCGCGTGGTGGCCGAAGGCGTAGAGACCCGCGAGCAGGTGCGCTTTCTGGAGCAGCGCCAGCCTGACATGGTGTACCAGGGCTACCTGTTCGGGCGCCCCGAGCCCGTGGCGCAGTGGGTGGAGCGGCTTGCCCTGTGATGCAGGGGGTGTGCGAGGCCTGAAGCAAAAATAGCTGCCAGCGCTTATTCAATAAGCGCTGGCAGCTATGTTTTTAGTAGCTATTTTCCGTTGCCTGGTGGCTGCTGACTGTTGGCAGAAGCTGGCTGCCTCTGCCGCTTTGTTTGGCAGCCACTCGCTGGGGGCTACTTGTTTTTGTCTTTGCCCTTGGGGAGCACCGTGGTGGTCGGTGGCATGGGGCGGTCGGAACCGCTGGATTCTTTGGGAAGGGAAGTGTCCTTTTTGGGTTTCTTCGCCATCTTGTTGCTGCGCTGTTCGCCTTTGGCCATGGGGCCTCCTGTAAAGGTCTCGGGATGGGACCGCCCCGGCATGGTAAGCCACAAATGCAGGCGCCCAGATGTGTTTTGCTCTCCCTTTTGGGGGGCAATGCAGGGCTGTTACCAGTGCAGTGGTGCGGCGTGGTCTTCCCAGAAAATCCAGCGGCCCACTTCGGCGTAGTCCGAGTTGCCGATGGCATAGGGGTCCGGGCCGGTTTCTACCCGCTGCAGCAGCACCAGATACCCGCTGTGGCTGGTGGCGATCAGGGTGCTGCCGTCCGGCGCCAGGTCGATGGCGGCCACCGCGCCACCAATGTGGTGGTGCCACAGGGGCCGCCCGGTGTCGTCCAGCCCGTGCAGCGTGCCGTTCGCATCGCCCAGCACCACCAGCCCGGCCGCTGCGGCCGATGCCTCGATTCGCCACTGCGTCTGGATGGCATGCAGGGCCAGATCGCCCCTTGCGGGCTGCATTGGCGTACCCAGGCTGTGGACCGGGGCCACGCCGGTACTGCCTGCGTACAGGTGGCATGCGCTGGCCAGCAGCGTGGCCGATTCATGCGGGAAGGTTGTGTGCGTGAAGGTGGCGTGGCAAGGGTAGGCAGACAAGGCGGCATAGCGCGCCCGCACCTGGCCCTCGGCCCGACTGAGGGGCTGGGCACTCAGAACGACGTGCGCGCTGTCCTGGTCGCCGACGGCGACGTGTTGCTCGTCGGCAGACAGGGCCATGTGCAGCATGTGCAGGCGCAGCATGTGGCCCTCTGGGCAGGCCTGTTGATTCTTGGCCCAGGTGTAGGGGCCGTCTTCGTCCCATTGCAGGGGGTGCAGGCGCTGCACTGCATCTGGCGTGAGCAGGTAAATGCCGGTGCTGTTGCGCAGCAGCACGCGCTGGCCGTTGTTGAAGGGGATGAGTTCGTCGCACGCCTGGCCTGCCGCACCAGCCGCCAAGCCCAGCGCAGGCGGTATGCCCTCGTTGCCCTGGGGCAATGCAAAGCGGGCGATCACCGGGCCGTCCCACCCCGCGTGGGTGGTGATGTGGGTGCCGTCGCAGCGGGCAAAGCACTGGTGGTTGGGCGAGCGGCCTGCGCCATGCAGGCCGGGTAGGGGCTCGGCCTGCAGGCCCTGCAGCAACCACCACTGGGGTTGGCCAGACTGCACTGTGCGCACCACCACGCGGCTGCCGTTGGGCCCGCTGCCCAGCAGCAGCGCGGGCCCGGTGGCCTGACCTGCGCGGTAGGCGTGCGCGGCAAACGCATCGGGCGCAAAGGCAAAGCGCTGGCGAAACCGGGCAGACAGCTCCCCGTCTGCGTGCTGGTGCACCGCACGCGCCAGCTGCAGCACGGCATCGGCCAGCGGGGTGCGGGGGTCTTCGGGCAGGGCGGGGGCATCGTCCGCCACGTGAAAGGGGGACGGGAGGCTGGCCTGCCCGGCCACAGGGGCATCGCCCCTGGGCAAGGTGGCGTCCACCGGGCTTTGTGGGGCCTGCAGGTGCGCGCGCACGGTGCGCACATAGTCTTGCCCACGGCTTTGCCACAGGCCCGAGCATTCCATGCCTTCGGGGCCAAACACGGCGGTGTCGGGCAGGTTGGGCGGCAGTGGGGGTGTGGCCAGCAGCGGAAGTGCGGGCGCGGTGGCGGCAGGGCCTGCGGCTTGCAGCGCGGCCGAGCGGCTTTCAATGTGCGCCTGGGCCTGGCGGACCAGGCGCAGCAGCCGTGCCAGGTGGTCTGCCGCGCAGGGGGGCAGGGGGCTGCGGTTTTCGCTTTGGCGCTGGGTGTACTGCACCAGCACCTGCGGTGGGCCTTCGCGTGCTTCGTCCAGGTCCAGCTGGTAGGCAGCGTGGGCATCGTCGGGCGGGTCGCCAGGGCCGTCCTCGCCGTTTTGCCAGCTCAGCTTGAAGGCGCGGCCCCAGGGCTCGCCTTCGTGCAGGCAAGGCTGGCGCGCCCCGATCCAGAGCTGCCCTGCCCAAAAGCCGTTTTTCTCAGCGTCCCACCAGTCGTTGTAGTGCTCGGTGAACAGGGGGCCAGAGGTCAATGCCTCCAGCCGCGCCGGGGTGATATCGGCCTGCAACTGCGCCCACAGCGGGTAGCGTGCGCGGGCCTGGGCCGTGCCTTTGCGCACATAGTCCAGCACGCCGCGCCAGGCCTGTTGGCAGGCTTGCCAAGCCTGTGCGTTTTCAGGTGCTTCGGCAGCATCGGGCGGCAGCAAGGCTTGCCAGTCGCCGGGCTCGCCTTGGTGGTAAGGGCGGTAGAGCAGGGTGAGCGGGCCGGCAGACGCCGCCTTGGTCAATGCCGTGGAAGGCACGCTGGGTGGAGCGCTGGGCGATGGTGGATGTTGCCTCCCCCGTTTCAGCACCCCTTGCAGCATGGCCAGGGCGGAGCCCAGCCAGCCCTGGTTGCGCTCCGGGTGGTCCACCGCCAGGTAAAAGTCCCACTGCTTCCACACCGTGATGAACACGCTGTCGTCCCGCGCATCGCCGTCGGCGTCCACATGCTGGCGGCACAGCGAAAAGTCGGTTTGCCCAAACCAGCCCGCTGCCGTGTGCTCTTTGTGCGCGATGACGGGCGAGCGCACGGCGGCCAGGAGGTTGGCGGCGCTGATGGTCTCGTCGGCGAACAAGCCAGGGGTGGGCAGTGGCGGTAGCAGTGCATGCACCAGCGCTGTGGGCTGGGTGAGGGGCTGTTGTGCCTTGGCGGCGCTCAGTACGGCGGCAGGGTCCAGCAGCTGGGCCAGGCTGCCGGTGCCCGTGTCGTCGGCGGCCAGGCAGTGTGGTGGCAGAAGCAGGCCCAGCGTTTCATGGTCTGCTGTTTCATGGTGCGCGTGCATGGGCTGTTCATGCTGGAGGTCCGGTGGGTTTTGCAGCGCAAATTCCAGATGGGGCGGCTTGTTCCAGTGCGGCGCGCTGCCCCGGGTGAACAGGCCCACCTGGGCGGTGCATTGCCCCAGCACCGTCAGCCCGCCTGGCGCGCCATCGCTCCACAGCAGCGTTTGCACGGCCAGGTCGCCCTGCACATGCAGATGCACGCCTTGCAGCACAGCGCTGGTCATGCGCGCATCGCCCATGACCAGCGCGTGCACGGGCAGCGGCGTGTGGGCAGGGGGGATGTCCGCCATGGCTGTGGTCAAGGCGCCTTGCAGGTGCAAATGCCCGTTCACCCACAGCAAGGCCCCCTCGGGGTGTGGCGGGGTGGCGGGCAAGGCCGCAGCAGGGATGGGCGCTTGCCACTCGCCAGGGGCGCTGGTGCTGGGCTGCGCGCACAGTTCCAGCGCGGCCAGGTCCAGGTCGCCGTCCACCCACCACACGGGCAAATCGGCCCAAGATGCTGCATCCCGCTGCAGAGCGGCAGCCAGCCAGCAGGTGGCGGGCAGGCGGTGGGCCAGTGCTGCCAGGTGGGTGAGGTGCACAGGGGGAAAGGGCATGGTGTGGAGCAAAGCGGGCTGGGCTGTGGGCTGGCGCGATGGTAGCCGTCCCGGGGGCCGCGTCAGGCCGGGCCCGTGGCTGCGGCTTGGCGCACAGGTGGCAACCATTCCCAAGGCCATTGGGTTTGCAAGTGCTGCCAGTCTGCCGTTGGCGTGGTGGCTGGCCCGCCAGGCTGGGGCGTGTCTTGCGCCATGGCAGGCAGTGCCAGCCCGCTGTGCAATTGCAGCCATTCGCTCGTTACCGGGTGCGGCAGGCTCAGCTGCCACGCATGCAGCCACAGCCGCTGCTGGCCCAGGCGCTCGGCCCACCAGCGGTTGAGGGGCCCTTTGCCGTGCGTGGCGTCGCCAATGATGGGGTGCGCCAGGTGCTTGAGGTGGCGGCGTATCTGGTGGCGGCGGCCGGTGGTGGGCACGGCCTCGACCAGCGCGGCGCGGGTGGTGGCAAAGCGCGGGTCGCTGGCTTGCGGCAGGGTCAGCTGGGCCAGGGTGCGAAAGCGGGTGTGGGCGTCCTGCACGGGGGCGTCGGGCGGGGCGTCGTCAGGGCGCAGGGGGTGGTCTACCTCGGCCTCGGCGGGGGCCCAGCCGCGCACCATGGCCAGGTAGCGCTTGTGGGTGGCGTGCTGCTCAAACGCCTGCGACAGCGCCCGCGCCGCATCGCTGTGCAGCGCCATCACCAGCACGCCGCAAGTGCCTTTGTCCAGCCGGTGCACGGGGTACACATGCTGCCCCAGTTGGTCGCGCAGGGTCTGCATCACAAAGCGCGTCTCGCCTGCATCCAGCCCCGTGCGGTGCACCAGCCAGCCCGCAGGTTTGTAGACGGCCACCAGGTGCTCGTCTTGCCAGAGGATGTGCAATGGTGTGTGCATGGGCGTTGAAAAGGCGACGAGCGTTGCGGGCAAGTTATCAGGGAAGGCGCGGATTGTGCCGCACGCGGCGCTCACTACACTGACCCGATCGCGTTGCAGAAAGGATGCCCAGGGATGTCTGCCGGAGATTGGAAAGACATGTATGCCGCCGCGGTGGCGGGCGATCTGGCATTGGTGCGCCACCACATCAGTGCGGGCGTGAACCCCAACTACCAGCACCCCGAGATTTTGTGCACACCACTGGTGGCCAGCCTCATCCATGGCCATCGCGAGATCGCGCACTATCTGCTGGCGCATGGCGCTGACCCCCAATTGCGCTCAGATTTTGACGACATGACCCCACTGGAAGCGGCACGCCGCTACCAGAGCTGCGAGTTCGTTGCGCTGCTGCAAGCGCGCGGCGCGAAGGAAGATCGCAAGCCCTTTTGGTGGCGCTGGCTGCCCGTGTAAGGCCTGGCTGCCTGGCATGCCCTGGCTTGCTGGCCTTGCCGCGCATAGTTTGCCCAAGGCGAAAACCAGGCAACGTGCAGGCGACAATCGCAGGGTCATGACGAAAAAAACCATTCTTCCCCTGCAACTGCTGGTTGCCCCCAGCCAAGACGACCCTTCTCCGCTGGTGCTCTACCATGGCCGCCGCTGCCCTGACGGCTTTGGCGCCGCGCTGGCCGCGTGGCTCTACTACGGCGACCGGGCCGAATATGTGGGGCTGGACCACGGCGACGTGCAGACCGTGGCCGACCTGCCTGCGCTGGCGGGGCGTGCGGTGTACATCCTCGACTTCTCTTTCTCCGCCGACATCCTCACGGCCATCGACGCGCAGGCGGCCAAGCTGGTGATGCTGGACCACCACAAGAGCGCGGCGGAAAAGCTCACCGGCTTTGCCTGCCGCTGCGGCGTGGTGCATTTCGACATGAGCAAGTCGGGCGCCCGCCTGGCCTGGGAGTTCTTTCACCCCGAGCAGCCCGTGCCCGCGCTGCTGCAGTACGTGGAAGACCGCGACATCTGGAAGTGGGAGTTTCCGCAAAGCGCGGCCTTCCTCTCGGCGCTTGATATGGAGGGCCAGGACTTCGCCCGCTGGAAGGAGATCGCCCATTTCACGCCCGAGCAGCTGGACGCCTTCATGGCCCGTGGCGGCGCCATGGACGAGAAGTACCGCAAGATGGCCCACGACATTGCCGAGGGCGCGCAGCCCCTGGTCTTCAACGGCATCACCGGGCTGATGGTGAATGCGCCAGGCATGTTCCACAGCCTGGTGGGCGACATTCTCTCGGCCAAGACGGGCACGTTTGCGCTGATGTGGAGCGCCAGCAACAAGGGCGTGAAGGCGGGCCTGCGTGCACAGCGCAACTTTGACTGCATCGCCCTGGCCGAGAGCATGGGCGGCGGCGGCCACGCGCAGGCGTGCGGCTTTCGGATGGGGGTGGAGCGGTTGCCTGAGTTGCTGTCGGGCACCTTCAACGCTTGAAGGTGGCGAGGTCTTTAAATGAAAATAGGCTCTAGCGCTTATCGAATAAGCGCTAGCAGCTATTGAAAATGTAGCAATGGGTGTTGCGCACCGCAGGGTGTGCAACCCCACGCCGCCCTAAATCAGCCGCAAATCTGCTCCCTTGGTTCCTGGAAACACCCGCGCCACCGCCGCCGCGTTGAGCCCGTACATCCGCGCAAACAGCCCGCCCAGAACGCTGCGGTAGTCGTTGAGCACGGGGTAGTCGCGGTTTTGGAACAAGGTGCTGGGCGTGAGGGCCTGCTGCTCGCCCGCGATGCGCCCGCCCTGCAAGGCGCCGCCCAGCACCCAGAACACTGTGCCGTGGCCGTGGTCGGTGCCCCGGTTGCCGTTTTCGCGGAAGGTGCGGCCAAACTCGCTGACGACCACCACCACGGTGGACTTCCAGGCCGCCCCCATTTCGTCGGCAAAGCCAGCCAGGCCCTGGCCCAGTTCTTCGAGCCGGTTGGCCAGCGCTCCGGTAGCGGCCCCCTGCGCCACATGGGTGTCCCAGCCGCCCACGTCCACAAAGCCAATCTGGTAGCGCGCCTGCATCAGCCGTGCCATGCGCCGGGCCGTGCCCTCAAAGCCCTTGGTGCTCAGTGCGTTGCGGCTGGCAGCCTCCATCTCGCCTTGCATGGTGCGGGCCACTTCGTCGCGCGTGGCAAAGCTCTCGGCCACCGGCGTGGCCAATGCGGTGCCTTGGTACATGGATGCGATGAGCTGGGCCTGCCGTGCATCCACGCCGCCCCGGCCAGCGCCTGCGCTGAGCAAGGTGTTGGGCACATCGACCGCGCCGCGCAGCACCAGGGGCAGGGTGCTGGTGAAGGCCATGGGTTGCAGCGGCGGGGCGCTGGCACCAGCGCGTGGGTTCAGCTCCGCCACCAGCCGGTTCAGAAAGCCGGAGCGGTAGTCGCGCCGCCCACCCACGGGCTGGCCCAGCTCCATGCTGTCTTGCGTGTCGAAGTGGCTGCGCGAGAGATCGTCGGTGCCCGCAAAGGGCACAAACGCCAGCTGGCCCTGCTGGTACAGCGGCAGCATCGAGCCCGCCAGCGCAGGGTGCAGGCCCCAGTCGGGCGTGAGGGGCAGGGTGCCGCCCTGCTGCCCTGGGCGGGCAATGGCGATGTTGGGCCGCGACTCGTAATAAAAGCTGCTGCCCGTGGGCACCAGCAGGCTGGCGCAGTCGTACCCACCACGCAAGAACACGAGCAGAAAGCGCACATCTTGTGCCTGTGGTGCGGCCAGCACGCCCGCGCTGCCAACGGCCAGCGTGCTGGCGCCCAGGGCTTGTAGAAGGTGCCTGCGAAGCATGGAACGGTCCTTTCAATAGCCGGGCGTATGGCTTCGATGGCGGCACATGGATTTGCACGCTCTGGCCCGGGGCGCTAAACGACTCAGGGGGATGTGCGCCATGGTGTCCTCACCCGTACATGAACTCAGGCGACGCGAGGAACAGCAGGTTCCATTCGCGCGGGGATGTGGCTTGCTCCAGCGCCTGGCGCGTGGCGGCCGATCGGCTGGGCAGCATGGCCTGCACGTAGGCGCTTTGCGCCAAGGGTGGGGGCGTGCGGGCAGCAGCCGGTGGTGCAGAAGACGCCGCAGGCGCGCGCGACGGGGCCATGCCCATGTCCGGTGATGCCGGGGCCGCTACGGCGGTGCCAGCACCTCCGGCGCCCCCAGCCCCAATGGCCCGGGCGATGTCAAAACGGCTGGCCATCTGCCCCGACCCGGACCACGCGGCAGTGTCCAGCGGATAACCGTCGGGCGTGGCGCGGCCATACAGGGGCTCGGCCAGGCGCTGCAGCCAGCCCAGTGCGGGCTCCACGCTGGGCAGCACCGCGTCGCCATGCGCCAGGCGCAAGCTGGCCAGCACGTAGTGCACCGGGTCGCGAAACCGCTGGCCCAGTGATGCGCGAAATTCTGCGGTGGCAAAGAGTGCTTGCAGCACGGCGGCAATGTCGCCATCGGTGCGCTCAAACGTGCGGGCCAGGGTCTGCAGCAGCGCGGGCGTAGGCTGGTCACCCACCATGAACAGTGCGATCTTGCGGGTGATGAAGCGTGCCGTGGCCGGGGCGCGTGCCAACCGGTCCAGCGCCTCGTCCACCTCGGCCAAGCCCTCGGATTTGAGGGGCTGGCCCAGCAGCGTCTTGGGGTCCCAGTCGTGGCGCTGGGGGTTGAACTCGAACAGGCCTTCGCGCACGTAGTGGCGGCGCAGTGCAGGCTTCATGCGCGGTGGCTCGTCGCCCAGCGGGCGCAGCGAGATGCCCACGCCGGTGAGCACGCGCGCCAGTTCTTGCACATCTTGCTGGCTGTAGCCGCCGTCCACGCCCAGGGTGTGCAGCTCCATCAGTTCACGGGCGTAGTTCTCGTTGATGCGGCCTGCGGCATTCTGGGCATTGTCCAGGTAGTGCAGCATGGCCGGGTGGCGCACGGTGGCGCCCAGCAGGTCGCGAAAGCGCCCCATCGCATGCGGGCGCACGGCGCGCTCTTCGTAGTCGCCCACCAGAGCGCGCAGGTTGCCCTTGCCTGCGAAGACGTTGAAGTGGTTCATCCAGAACCAGGTCATCTTCTCGCGCAAAGGGGTGGGGGAGTACAGCGCACGCAGCACATGGCGGGTGGCTGCCTCTTGCTGCAGGGCGCGCATGTCTTGCTGCCAGGCGTTCAGGGCGGCCTTGCGCTCGTCTTCGGTTGGGCGTGCCTTGGCCTCGCGCTGGCGGGCTTCCATATCGAGCGCCAGGGCTTCGATCGGCGTGCGCGAGATCACCATGGTGTCGATCTGCGCCTGGGCGGCAGCAGGCAGTGCCGCAGTGGTGCCCGCGCGCAGCTGCTGGGCCAGGTAGGCGCCGATGCCCCTGGTGCCCTGTGCGCCCAGGGCTTGCGCGCCCCGCGCCGTGCAACCCCAGGTGACACGGTCCAGCAGGCGCGTGGTGGTGCGCTCGTCGGCCACTCCCCAGGTGTCAGGGCCCGTGGTGCCGGCAGGCAGTGGTGCTGCGTGTGCGCTGCGGGCGGGGCGTGGCGCGCTAGATGTGCACGATGCGCCCGAAGCGGCCAAACCCAGCAGGCCCACCAGCAAAGTGCGGCGGGCAATGGCGGTGGGGGGCGCGGAAGAAGGGGTCATGGTGCCTCACACAGGACGTCTATGAACAGGTTCCAAGGGCTCTCAGCGCCTATGCTGCCGCACCTTGCCCGTGGCATGCAAGCCCGTGCCCACAGGCTTTACCTGCGCGACATGAAGGCCGCTGCAGCGGTTGCACTTTGATGCAGATGGGAGGGCTCAGGTCCCTGCTTGGGGCCTGCGTTGTGGGACCCGTTGTGCGCCTTCTTCTGGCGACGGCTCTTTGTGACGCCTACGGAGCGTTGCCAGCCGCGCCAGCCGTGCTACTGGCGCCAGTGGCCTCGGCCGCCTCTTCAAAGCGGTCCACTGTGCGCAGTTGCTTGAAGCCCAGCGTCCACCCGCCCACCACGCCCAGGGTGCACAAGCCACCCAGCACAGCAGCGGGCACCACGCCCAGCCACGCGGCGCTGGTGCCTGCGCGGAACTCGCCCAGCTCGTTGGATGAGCCGATGAACAGCATGTTGACCGCATTCACACGGCCGCGCATGTGGTCGGGGGTGGAGAACTGCACCAGCGCACCCCGGATGTAGACGCTGACCATGTCGGCCGCCCCCGCCACCAGCAGCGCGGCAAACGACAGCCAGAACCAGGTCGACACCGCAAACAGCAAGTTGGCCAGCCCGAACACCGCCACGGCCACAAACATGGTGCGGCCCACTCTGCGGTTGAAGGGGCGCATGCTCAGGTACAGCCCCGCGCCCACCTCGCCCACCGCCACGGCGCTGCGCAGCGCGCCCAGGCCCGCCGGGCCCACGTGCAGCACCTCACTGGCATAAATGGGCAGCAGGGCCACCACGCCGCCTAGCAGCACGGCAAACAGGTCCAGCGAGATGGTGCCCAGGATGATGGGGCGCGAGCGAATGAACTGGATGCCCGCGCCAAAGCGCTGCCACATGGTGCCCAGCGTGGGGCCCACGGGGCTGGCGTGGGCGGTGGCCACACGCATCAGCAGCGCAGTGCCGATGGCAAAACAGGCAAAGCACAGGGCAAAGGTCAGTTCACCGCCGCCCAGGGCATACAGCACGCCCCCCAGCAGCGGGCCGCCAATGCTGGCAGAGCGCATGAGCATGCTGTTGGCCGCAATGGCCTGTGCCAGCTGCTCGCGCGGCACCACCTGGGGCAGCAGGCTTTGCAGCGCGGGCCCTGAAAACGCCCGCGAGCAGCCAAACAGCACCAACACGGCGTACACGCCCGCCACCCCACTGGCGCCGTGGCCCGACAGCCACCACAGCCCGGCGCTGCACAAGGCCCCCACCGCCCAGCTGATGGCCAGGATGTTCTTGCGCGAGAAGCGGTCGATCAAATCGCCCGCAGGCAGCAACAGGCACAGCATGGGCAGGAACTGCGCCAGCCCCACGTAGGCCAGTGCCAGCGGGTCGCGCGTCAGGTCATACACCTGCCAGGCCACCACCACGGCTTGCACCTGGGTGGCAAACACCGCCATGAGGCGGGCGCTGATGAAGGAGAGAAAACCGGGGTGGCGGTAGATGCTGGCCGGGGCAGCCACGGGCGGGAGGGAGGTGGAAGACGTCACGTGAAGGGGCAGCACAAGCCGCGCATGAGATTGATTCGCATGCTAACGCTTTGTGGCGCAGCTTGCTGGGCGGGCCCTTGTGATGGGAATTGAGAAAGCCACCATCACGGTGGGCGCGATACATCGGGATTTTCCGGGCTGAAGGGGAATATGAAGAAATGGCCTACTGCAAAGGCGTTTCAATCCTTGCTAACCCATTGAGGCACCTTGCCTTGGATGCCAGTTCCTGTTGCCAGTGCCAGCAAGTCAATGCGAAGAGCTCTTTGTCTCTGTTTCCTGTGAGGCAGAATTCGGCCAGAACCGGCCACTCGACTCATGGAACCTTCTCTGCTCTTCACCGTTGAACAGGTATTCCAAACCTCAAACATTGGGTGCGTACTTGCGCCGGGCGTGACGCCAGGGCCAGGTGTCCCTGAGGTCCGGGTGGGAGACCCAATCCGACTGTTGAAGCCCAATGGCGAGATTGTCGACACGAGGATTCACTCGATTCCGCTCTTCAGCTATGGGTCAAGACCACGCCCCAAGGTCCTCACAATCCCATTCGTGTTACCGCCGCAGATAGCGAAAGAGGATGTTCCCCTGGGAACCCGCGTTTTCCATCTGGCGTGACCCACCTTCGATGTCCGCTTTGGGCAAAAGCGAACGGCAGCTTCGGGCCCAAAGCAGGCATAGTGCCCATCTGTTTCACGCTCAAAGCTGGCGAAGAATTCTCTGAAGTTCAGATAGAGAATTACGGCTAGGGAGCAAGCCGAGTCCCTCTGCTTCGTGTGGCAAAACATCTTCTGCGATAACCAAAACAGACAGCGCATGAAGCCTGTCCCGCACTTCTTTTGAGATGCCTTCAAGCGCCGACAGATGTAGCTCGAGACTTGCGGCAATTGCGCTCGCTGGAACTATGCCCGCAGCATACTTTTCGGCAATTTCAAGCACTCGCTCAGCTATTGAGGTATTCGACATATCGCGAATCTCCGCTTATGGCCGACTGCGGGTTACCCCATGCGCTCTCCAGCTTCGGCACGTGGGTAGATGATGGTGAAGTCTGCTGGTCGCTCCGACTGATCGAGCGGTGACGCCCCCACCTTGGCAGAATCGGTAAGCCGGTTGTCATAGATCATTTCGTTCTCCAAGACTTCGATCACGAAGGGGAGCGCTGCGTCCAAGTTTGCAGTGGAGAGGTAGATGAGCATTGCATTTGTGATTTCCTCATAGTCGCAGCCGCTGTCTGCCAGCAGGCCGTTCGAAACTTCAGCCAAGCGATCAGGCACGATGTACCGAAGATCAGTGTCTGGGTTCACCATGTGCCGGGGATCAAGACGGATCAGGACTGACGGCATATTTCTATCTCAATTTTTGGATGACCAGTTTGCGGAAACTCCTACCAGCAAACGAACGACTCGTTGTGGCCAGGTTGCGCCGTTACAGCTCAAAGGCTCCTTTGAACTGCTCAGGCCAAACAACAACGTACTTCTCGCTGGTCTTTAGGCGCTTTGCGACCACTGTATCGTTCAACACTCCCCTTAGCTTCAGGAATGCATAGACGCGCTCAAGAACCGGCGCCCACGTGCTCGTAGGGTAGATGAAGATGTTGAACTTGCTTTGCCCGATGTCATGGCCGTCGACCACGGCAAAACTATTCTGGGAGAACGCCTGAATCAGCGTCTCTTCGACATGCAGCAATGCATAGAGGCTGGTGGACTCAGTTATCGGAAGCTGAACGATGAGCTGATTTCTAAGCATGTTGTTTGCGTTGCGAGCGAGCTAGGCCCAGTGGTTGAATGACCGATAGTGGCCGTATTCTGCTGGCCGCTACTTGGTCGCCATGTCGCATCGAGCTTGGTTGTAGTCCCACGCGCCTCCACGGTCCAAACACCCGTCGATCGACATTTCGCGCGCAAACCAGATGCCGCCAGCAGCAAACGCTGCGGCGATGCAAAGGGTGATTACAACGCGAAGCCGTTTGGTCATGTGAATGTCTGCTCCTGGCCGGTTTCAGCCACTCGCAACCTGTAACCACCGGCGTGCGATCACGTCCTGCAGCTCCTACCGCCGCTCGTGACGCTTGAGTTTCGCCGCGCCGTCGTCATGTCGGGTACCTGCTTAGAAAAGTTGGTGCGGCGCGTTCCTCACATTTCCCAGAAGTTTTCGCCCCGGCGTCCGATAACCCTCATAGAGCTGATCAAAGAGGTGGATGCCACCGCCGCTGGCGCAGTGGCGCATGCGTCGTTGCGGGCCCCTGGCTAGGAGTCTGCGCGGCAGAAGGAGCATCGGCTGCAACGCACGATAAACCGGTCTCACGCGGTACTACCTCCGGCGCCCAGGGGCCCACCCTGGGCTTGTCGGTAGCACCACGCGATCCTCGGTTTTCGCGCGTTTCGCTTCGATGCCTTCTGCCGCGCAGACTCCTAGGGTCCGCGCTGCCTGTCTGGAGACAAACCAAGAGAACTGCCATGGGGCTGAGCGTCAATACCAATGTGATGTCGCAGAGCGCGCAGCGCAGTCTGGGCCGTGTGCAGGGCGAGCTGGCCTTGTCCATACAGCGCCTGTCGTCGGGCCTGCGCATCAACAGCGCCAAGGACGATGCCGCCGGGCTGGCCATATCCGAGCGCTTTACCAGCCAGATCCGGGGGCTGAACCAGGCTGCGCGCAATTCCAACGATGCTCTGTCCCTTTTGCAAACGGCCGAGGGTGCGCTGTCTGGCGTCAGCGGCAATCTGCAGCGCATCCGCGAGCTGGCCGTGCAGGCGGCCAACGGCACCTACAGCGCCTCAGACAAGCAGGCCATACAGGCCGAGGTGGCGCAGCTGGCGGCAGAGATTGACCGGTCTGCCCTGGCCACCCAGTTCAACGGCATGGCGGTGTTTGACTCCAGCCGGGCCAGTGCGGTGGGGGACGAGAACCAGCTGGCTGTGTTTGATGGCATGACCAGCGTGGGCAGCTGGCTGGAGAGCAGCGAGCAGTTGATCTCCCGCCTGTATGGCATCCAGGCCGATGGGGCGGCGCTGGACATTCGCTACACCGGCTTTACTGACAACGCCGGGGGTGTGGCGGCCTACGTGCAGGCCACGGGCTTTGATGCCCAAGGCCGGGGCACCAATCTTGTCTTGCAGGTGGACATGGCCGACTTTGTGCCGCCCAACCTGCCCAACGGCGGCTCTGCCCCGTACTACAACGACCGCATCATTGCCCACGAAATGGTGCACGCCGTGATGGCGCGCGCCACCAACTGGCAGGACTTGACGGGCAACCACCTGTGGTTTGTGGAGGGCACGGCCGAGTTCATTCAAGGGGCGGAGGAGCGCGTCAAAGCCGACGTGGCCAGCTCCAGTGCCGCCGCTGTGGCGGCGGCCATCAATGGGCCGTCCAACACCAGCGCTTTTTACTCGGCCAGCTACTCGGCGGCGCGCTACATGCACAGCCGCATCAAGGCGGCGGGGGGCGAGGGCATCAAGGACGTGCTCACCTACCTGAACAGCAACCCCGGCTCCACCCTGGACCAGGCGCTGGCCAACGCGTCCAGCGGGCAGTTTGCCAGCGCGGCCGATTTCAAAACCCAGTTTGCAGCGGCGGGTGCTGCGTTCATCGGCGCGTTTGACTTGAACAACGCAGACACCGGCGCCATCGGGGGGCTTGATGTGGATGGCGGGGATGTGAAGACCGCCACCAGCACGGTGCCCAACAGCGGCAGCAAATCGGGCATCAACGTGTTGGATGGGTTCACGGAGTCGTTTGAGGCGATTGCCACCTCGGGCGGCTCTACGACCAGCAAGGTGTTCCAGGTGGGGGCCAATGCCAACCAGACTTTGGAAACCCGGGTCGGCGCGGTCAACCTCAGTGCGCTGGGCTTGCGCAGCACGCTGGATGTGATGCTCTCGCCAGCCCAGGCCATCGTGGCAGTGGACCGGGCGCTGGACTACGTCAACGGCCAGCGCGCAGTGATCGGAGCCCAGTCTTCGCGGCTGGAGACCACCCTGTCCACGCTGCAGAACACCAGCCAGAACCTGTCGGCCAGCCGCGCGCGCATTGTGGATGCCGACTTTGCAGTCGAGGCCGCAGCCCTGGCGCGCCAGCAGATCCTGCAGCAGGCGGGCTCGGCCATGGTGGCGCAGGCCAACCAGTTGCCCCAGGGCGTGCTCGCGTTGCTGCGCTGAGGACAGCAGGGCAGGCCTGCAGGTCTGAGTTAACGCGGGTGTTGCCGATGGCGGTACGTCCACGGCGCCTGGGGCCGCTTTTGCGACCACAGCCCCACATGCTGGGCCTGGGCGCGCTGCTGCAGCGGCTGCAGTTGCGGGTGTTGCTTGGCATACGGCGTGTACACCCAGGCCAGGCCCGCGCGCACCTGCGCCGCGGCAACGTCCTGGCCGCTGCAGCGCACATTGGCCACGGTGCGGCCGTAGTCGTCTTTTTGCAGGGGCTGCAGCGTGGCCTGCTGCTTGAAGCACAGGCGCGCCAGGTTTTGCTTGGAGCGCAGGCCAAAGGCCTGCTTGCTCTCGGGCGCATCGATGGCAGCAATGCGTACTTTCAGGGGGCGGTAGGCCCCGGCTTGGCCGCAGCGGGCGGTGAGGGTGTCGCCATCGCTGATGGCAATGACGAGGCAAAGCAGGGTCGTTACAGGCACAAAAATCCAAGTCTGTGGTGCCGTGCGGCAGCGGCGGCCCACATGCCAGCGCCTGCACCACCTGTTCAATTCAAAGGGCAAAGGGGCGCCACTATACGGGCTTCTTTCGTGGTGCCGCCCGTGCGCGCGAGGCCATTGTTAACGCTGCTTGCCGTTGTGTTTCTGGATGTTTCTTTGCGGCGTTTTTCGGGGTGAACGGCCCACTTCGCCACTAAGATGCCACCGCTTGCTTGGGCCCTTGACGGGCCTTGGGCGGGCTTTTTTGCGCAGGCACAAGGCGCCCCGCTGGCGAATGGGTATACCCGCGACAGCAGGAGTGACACCAGAGGCGATGGCCCGATCCATCCCGATGGATGCGTTCAGCGCCCCGGGCTGCCTCCAACCAATCACAGGAAACCGATCCGACTATGTTCAATTACCTCCAATGGGGTCGCCGTTGCTCGGCCGGGGCTTTGTGGGCCCTGGCGGTTTGGGGTGTGGGGGCAGGCGCCCAGACCACGCCGCCCAAGGCCGCAGCCGCTGCAGCTGGGGCCGCCGCTGGCGTGCCCGTGGTGTCGCAACTGTGGCATGTGGACTATGACGTGGCGGCCGATGGCAAGTCTTCGGTGGCCTACGCCACGCAGCACCAGGTGGCCCACGCCAGCGCGCTGGAGCGCATGAAGTCGTTCTCCTTCTCCTACAGCGCAGGCATCCAGACCGCGCAGATCCTGGAGGCCTACACCCTCAAGGCCGATGGCCGCCGCATACCGGTGCCACCCACCAACTACCAGACCGTGGTGAGCGATGGCCGCGATGGCGCCAAGCCCCTGTTCTCTGACCGCACCCGCATCTCCGTGGTGTTCCCGGACCTGGCCGTGGGCGATTCGGTGGGCATGCGCTACCGCATTGATGACAAAGAACCCATCTTCCCGGGCGCCTTCTCGGTGGTGCAGGGCTTCTCGCCGTATGGTGTGCACGAAGACAGCCGCGTCACCATCCGCGCGCCCAAGGGCCTGAACCTGCGCTTTGAAGCCCACGGCCTGCAAGAGCAGCCCCCTGTGCAAGACGGCGACGCCACCGTGCGCCAGTGGCGCTACCAGAACACCACCCCCAAGGCCTGGGACGAGGCCGATGCCGGCATCTGGCGGCTGGACGAATCGCCCGTGCTGCTGGCGAGTACGTTTGCCGACTACGAAAGCATTGCCCGCGCCTACGGCGAGCGCGCCTTGCCCAAGGCCCGGCCCACACCGCGCATCGAGGCGCTGGCCCAGTCCATCGTGGGTGCACAGACCGACCCGCGCGAGCGCGCACGGCTGCTGTACGAATGGGTGTCCACGCAAATCACCTACGGCGGCAATTGCATTGGCGTGGGGGCCGTGGTGCCGCGCGATGTGGACGTTGTGCTCGACAACAAAATGGGCGATTGCAAAGACCACGCCACGCTGCTGCAGGCGCTGCTGACCGCGGTGGGCGTGCGCAGCGAGCAGGTGCTGATCAATGCGGGCGAGCTGTATGACCTGCCCACCACGCCGGTGGTCTCCACCGTCAACCACGTCATCAACTACCTGCCCGATTTCAAGATGTACCTGGACGCCACCGCCAAGCAGGTGCCCTTTGGCTACCTGCCCGGCAGCGCCTACGCCAAGCCGGTGATCCATGTGGGCGCGGACAAGGCGCTGGCCAGCATCCCGCCCGGCAGTGCCGACCTGACGGAGCAGCGTGCGCATACCAGCATCCAGATCGCGGCTGATGGCAGCGCCAAGGGCAGCCTGCAGGCCTCCTTCAAGGGGCTGGCTGCCGCCCAGATGCGCAGCTACATGGCCGATTTGCAGGGCGACGGCGAGCGCGACTTTGTGCGCAACATGCTGGCGAGCGGGGGCTTCAAGGGCCAGGGTGTGCTGGACCGGGGCGACCTGGCCCCCGCCAAGGAGCTGTCGGACAGCTACAGCTTTTCGATCACCTTCGAGATCGCCAAGTACCTGCAGGCAGGCAAGCGCGGCGCCTTTGTGCTGGCCCCAGTGCTGAACCTGCCCATGGGCATTGCGCGCCTGGCCGAGGCCGAAGAAAAGCACCTGCCGCGCCGGCGCACGGGCTGCTACGGCTACCACAGCTACGAAACCTACGATGTGGAATTGGGCGCGGGCGTGGCCTTCAACCGCGTGCCGCCCAACCTGCAAACCCGCAACCAGGCACTGAACTACAGCGCCACCTATCAGCGCACCGCCAATGGCTACAAGGTCAGCCGTGAGGTGCACGACACCACGCCGCAGGGCCTGTGCACGCCCGAGTACGCCGCGCAGTGGAACAACGAGGTCAAGCCCATCGCGCAAAACCTGCAAAGCCAGATTTTTTACCAGCGTGGCGAGCCCGCCAAAGAGCAGACCAAGGGCGCCCAAAAGGGCCAGATCAAAGGCCAGGCCAGGGGCGCCGCCAAGGGGCCAGCCAAAGCCCCGGGCAAGGTGCAACCCAAAAAGCGATGAAATGGGTTGAGGGTATTGAGGGTTTTTGGCCGCTAAGGCTTATAGGTAAAGCGCTGGCAGCTATTGAAGTGATAGCGTTTATGGGCTGCCAGCCCGTGGCGCAGCCAAGGCGGTGTGAACGGGTGCTGCGCAAAGAAGGGGAACTCCCGCCTCCCCAGGGGGCTCTGCCCTGGTGGGTTTCTTTGCTGTGCGGCTGGGGGCTTTTGGTGCGACGGCCCTGGGCTTCACGGGGCCGCCCCAAAAACAGGCTACCCTTTCACACCGGTGGGCCACACAAGCCATCGGCAGGGCGCGGCACACGGCACATGCCCAGTTTGGAGAAAACGGTTTTGAAGCATCTTTTACGCGCACACGTTGGTGGCGCCTTGTCGGCTTTGGCGGGGCGACTGACGCCCTGGGCCGCCTTTGGTGTGGCGGCCCTGTTGGCAGGCTGCGCTGCCACCGGCCCTGCGCCCAAGTTCTATGGCCCGCAGGAGAAGTTTGGCTCGGTCGCCACCTATTCACGCCTGTTTGATGCCACGCCTGCGCAGACTTGCGAAGCCTCGCGCCGCGCCTTGCTCAGCCAGGGCTACCTCATCAACACCACCACGGCCGAGATGGTGGAGGGCAAAAAGAGCTTCCAGCCCAGCGCCGAGACCCATTTGCAAATGGTCATTCGGGTGGTGTGCGTGCCCGACTCTCCCAGCGGCAAGGTCAGCCTGGGCTTTGTGACGGCCCTGCAAGACAGCTACACCCTGCGCAAAACCAATAACTCGGCCAGCCTGGGGGTGGGGGCGCTGGGGTCGGTGTCCTTGCCCATTGCGGCCAGCAGCGACTCGCTGGTCAAGGTGGGCAGCGAGACCATTGCGGCCGACAGCTTCTACGACAGCTTTTTTGACCTGATCAAGCGCTACCTGGTGGCCGACGATGTGCCTGCCGAGGTTTCGGCAGGCAGTTAAACGGATATTTGACCTCCCAGGGGCTCATCAACCCTGAACCCAGGCCAGGCGCGTTCACCGCCCTGGCCTTTACTTTTGGGGCCGATTGCGGGACGATTTGGTTTTCTGCACTGCAACAGGAGACTGCCATGGATTCCGTTCAGCCCCGCATCGACCCTGTGAGCCGCTACGGCGCGGTGAACCCCACCGACGGGGTGCAGCCTGCGGGCCGTGCCACGGTGGGCAACCGCAACGCATCGCAGGCGGCAGACACCACCGCCACCCCGGCCAGCACAACCACTGTGACCCTGAGCCGCCGAGCGCAAGAGCTGTCGGCCCAGCAGACCCGGGAAGAGTCCCGTGAAAACGTCCAGCAAGCCAGCGATGCCGCGCAGGCCCGCCAGGACGCTGATGACGCGGTGGCAGCCAGTGCGGTGGCCTCGCAGGGCAATGCCAGCGGCGCCAACAATGCCGACCGTGCCAGCGGCACCAGCCCGCGCGATGCCCAAGTGCGCCGCGCCTACCAAGCCAGCGAGGGCGCGGCCTCTGTGGCCTGACCCATCCTGCCCCAGCCCCCACCGCACGCCACCCGCGCGTTAGGAGTTCACCATGGTCACCGCCGTCAGCAGCGCCGCAGCCGCGCCCAGCAACTCGTATGCCGTGCAGACCGCCCGGCGCGAAGCCCTGCAGGCTGAGCAAACGGCGCAAACCCTGCAAACCCAGGCCGAGGCCGCCCAGCGCAGCGCCGACCAAGAGCAGGCCCGGGCCGATGATTTGAGCGGCCAGTCGGCCGATGCGAGCCAGCGGTCGGTCAGTGCACGGCGCAATCTGGCGGCGGCCAACGACCCAGCCTCTCGCACGGCCAGCCAATCCCAGACCCAGGCCGTGGCGCCTGCGGCACCTCCTGAAAATACCCGCTTGCTCAGTGCTTCCGGCCGCGTGGCCGGTGGCGTCAGTGCCGGGATGTTTGTGAACGTGTACGCCTGAGCGGGTTGCTACGGTCTTGCTGTGATGGATTCGGCACGGACCTTCTTAAGGCGTTCACGCTGAGCCCTTCGACGGGCTCAGGACAGGCTTGCCTAAGCGCTGCGCAAGGTTTCGACAAGCTCAACCCGAACGGATATTTCAAGTTCAAAGAAGCTCGCTCGATAGCACTACAACACGCCCAAGGTCTTGTGGGGCCGTGGTCACTTTCGCTCCGGGGCCGTGCCCCTCACTCCATTCGCTGCACCGCCACCTGTTTCCATGCCCCCGGCGCCAGCCCTTCCAGCGTGTAGGGGCCCACGGCGGCGCGCACCAGCCGCAGGGTGGGGTGGCCCACGGCGGCGGTCATGCGCCGCACCTGGCGGTTGCGGCCTTCGCGTATCACCAGCTCCAGCCACGCCGTCGGGATTGACTTGCGCTCGCGGATGGGCGGTACCCGGGGCGCCAAGGCGGGGGCAGGGTCCAGCAAGCGGGCCTGGGCGGGCAGGGTGGGGCCATCGTTGAGCTGTACGCCCTGGCGCAGTGCGGCCAGGGCGACCTCATCGGGCACCCCCTCCACCTGCACCCAATAGGTCTTGGCCATCTTGAAGCGCGGGTCGGCAATGTGGGCCTGCAGCTTGCCATCGTTGGTCAGCAGCAAAAGCCCTTCGCTGTCGGCGTCCAGCCGCCCGGCCACGTACACGCCGGGCAGGTCGATGTAGTCCTTGAGGCCCTGCCACTGCCCCTCGGGGGTGAACTGGCTGAGCACGCCGTAGGGCTTGTTAAAGCAGATGAGCTGTACCGCCTCGGGGGCGATGCGCTCGGTCACGGGCCTGCGCGTGGGCGCTGGGGATGGGCGCGTGGCTTTGGCCGGGCCTGTGCGCGGGGCGGCAGCAGGGCGCGAGAGTGTGGGGCGGCGTGGGGGCTGCGTCGTCATGCCGTTGCAAACGTGGGGAGGGCGGTGAGAGGCGTGTATTCCGAGCGAGGGGTGGCGCGGCAGGGTCGTAGCCCTCAGTCCTCGCCCTTGCCCACCACGGCCCGTACGCCTGCGGCGCCCACATCAACGGTCGTGCCCACCACCGTGGCACCCACCTTCACGGTGGTGCTGACCACTGTCACGGCGGCATCGGCCACGGCCACCACGGCGCAGCCGGTGCCCAGCAGGGGCGCGGCACATGCCGCGGCCCACAGCGCTGCACGGGGCCAGGGCCTGGCGGCGGGGGTTAGGGCTTGTGGTGTGCCTTTGGGGGCAGGGCGGGTGCTGGGCATGGTGGTGGCGGGTGAAGGGGCCGGAGCGGCAGGGGGCGAAACGTTGAAGGGCGTGAAAGGCGTGAAGGATGCACAGAGCTGGCCCGAGGGCTGCTGTTGCATTGTCATTCAATGAACAGGGCCGGGTCCACCATGGTGCGGTTGAGCATCACGCCCCAGTGCAGGTGGGGGCCGGTGACGCGGCCGGTGGCGCCCACCTTGCAAAAGGCTTCGCCCGTCTGGACGGTGTCGCCCACGCGGACCTGAATGCTGCTCAGGTGGCAGTACATGGTGAGCAGGCCGTGGCCATGGTCCATCCACACGGTGCCGCCGTTGAAGAAGTAGTCGCCCGTGTCAATGACGGTGCCAGGCAGCGGGGCCACGATGGGGGTGCCCGTGGGGGCCGCAATGTCCATGCCGCTGTGCGGGTTGCGCGACTGCCCGTTGAATACCCGCCGCAGCCCGAACGAGCTGGAGCGGCGCCCCGGCACGGGCTGCTGCATGCGCAGCGATGGCAGGGCACCGCCTGTGGGCTCGCTCCAGGTGGCCATCACGCGGGCCTGGTGGTCGCGCTCGCGTTCGTAGCGGGCCTGGTCTTCGGGCGCCAAATCCACTGTGCGGGGCGATACCTTGAGTTGCTGCTCGGCGTAGCGCTTGGGCGCCACGGTGTAGGGCAGTTGCCGGGCCTGCGCCAGCTGGGTGTCTGCTCCGCTGGCCAGCAGCGTGGCGTGGGCGCTGCCCACGGCGGCGGCCAATGGGATGCCCAGCACCGCTGTCCACTCGATGGCATCGCCCACCACCAGCACCGGCACGTCGGCATCACCCTGGCGCACCTGCACCCGGGGGCGCTGTGGTGCAGGCCCCAGCGACAGGCGTGCCACGCCGCCCGGCACCTGCAGCGCGTGCGGCCACACCACGGGCGCGGCGGGCTGCGGCTTGGCCGCCCAGCTGGCGCCCGGCAAAGACAAAAGACCCAGGGTGGTGAGCAGGGTGCGGCGGTGGGGGTAGTGCATGGAGTGCGAAGCGGTGAGGGTGCGGGAGAGCAGAGGTGGCTTCAAAGAAAAATAGCCGCCAGGGCGCATTTTATAAGCGCTGGCAGCTATCAATATTGATGTGGTGGGAAGGCGCAGACGCGGTGCACCGCATGGCATGCGGCACACCGCCAGCCCCGTCACAAGGCCATCAGTGGGTGACGAACTCGTAGGTCACCGATTCGCTGTCCACCATGTCCAGCACGTCGTTGAGCACGTCGTCATCGTCGGTGCTGCTCCAGGTTTCTTCGGGGTTGGTGGCAAACAGGGGCTCGATGGCGACGTCCATGAAGGTGCCGTTGGGCAGCTTGAGCACAGGGGTGCCTTCCGAGGTGCCCACCAGCTCCCAGTCGTCGGGCACGGACATTTCAAGCTGGATGGTGACGTTGAGTTTTTTCATGGTGCATTCCTGAGGGTAAGGCGGCGAGGGTAACCGAATTTTGAATAAAAAGTGCCGCTAGCGCTCAAGGGATAAGCGCTGGCAGCTATAAAAAAAGGAGCTAATTAACCCCGGCTGCTTTGGGTGGGCTTGCTGCCTTGCCTTTGGTGCAGGCCGCTCTAGCCCGCAATGTTGGCCTCTACCAGCTGCGCCAGCAACTGCAGCGACTCTTGCCAGCCCAGGTAGCATGCCTCGGTCGGGATCATGGCCGGAATGCCTTCTTGCACCGCCACCAGCTCGGTGCCCACCGATACGGCCTTGAAGGTGACGGTGGTGCGCATTTCGCCAGGCAGGTGTGTGTCGTCAAAGCGGTCGGTGTTGACGATGCGCTCGCCCGGCACCAGCTCCAGATAGCGCCCGCCAAACGCGTGGGTGTGGCCCGTGGCCAGGTTGGTGAACTGCATGCGGTACACGCCGCCCACGCGGGCATCCATCTCCAGCACCCGGCCCGTAAAGCCGTGGGGAGGCAGCCACTTGGCCATGGCGTCGGGGTCCAGAAAGGCGCGGTACACCCGCTCTGGCGGGGCGCGCAACACGCGGTGCAGGGTGACGGTGCCGGTGGATGCGGGGGCGTTGCTCTGGGTCATGTCGGGCCTTGGGTGGGGGAGTGGTGGGGCGCCCATCATCCCCCAGCCCTGTGGCGCTGTAAACGCCTGCGCTTGCGGCTTTACAGGGTGTTTCCGATGGGCTGGGCTGGCCGCACAGCCATCGGGTCAATGCACTCAGGCCAGTGCCTGCACACGCACCGCGTAGCTCGTGCTGCCCTGGGCCCATTGCACCAGGCGGTCGATGTTGGGGTGCTTGCCAGGGTGGGCGTGGGCATCGGCGGTGTGCTCGGCATACCACTCCAGGCCCAGGCTGGCAGCGGCGGGCGTGATGTGGCCGCCGTACAGCGCGGCCAGTGCGGCATACAGCGCCAGCGAACCGGCTTGGCCGGGCTTGTTCTCCAGGGTGGCAAGCACAGCGCCGTCAGCGCCCAGCACTTGCAAGGAGGTGAGGTGGGCGGCAGAGGGCAGTTGCTTGAGGCGGTCAGCGAAGTTCATGGGTTCAGTTCCAGACGAAGAAAGGGCTGGCACATTGCTGCGCCAGCCCGGGTGATCCATTGGACTGCCTTTTCAGGGGCAGTCCAAAGCGCAGGGGCGTGAAGTTAACCCAATTTCGCGCCCTGCGCCGCATCCGTCACGGATGCCCGCTCACTTCTCCAAATCACTTCTTCAAGTCGAAGCGGTCCAGGTTCATCACCTTGGTCCAGGCGGCCACAAAGTCGCGCACAAACTTGGGCTGTGCATCGGCCTGCGCATACACCTCGGCCAAGGCGCGCAGTTGCGAGTTGGAGCCAAACACGAGGTCCACCCGCGTGCCTGTCCACTTCACGGCGCCGGTCTTGCGGTCGCGGGCTTCAAACACATCGTTGGCGGGCGATGTGGGGGCCCAGGCGGCGCCCATGTCCAGCAGGTTCACAAAGAAGTCGTTGGTGAGCTGCCCGGCGCGCTGGGTGAAAACGCCGTGCTGTGCACCCCCCACGTTGGCGCCCAGCACCCGCAGGCCACCCACCAGCACCGTCAACTCGGGCGCGCTCAGGGTCAGCAGCTGCGCCTTGTCGATCAGCAGGGCTTCGGCGGGCACGCTGAACGTTTTCTTCTGGTAGTTGCGGAAGCCATCGGCCACGGGCTCCAGCACGGCGAACGATTCCACATCGGTCTGCGCCTGGCTGGCATCGGTGCGGCCGGGGGCAAAGGGCACTT
The DNA here is from genome assembly GCF_003669015.1 of Acidovorax sp. 1608163. Taxonomy (NCBI): domain Bacteria; kingdom Pseudomonadati; phylum Pseudomonadota; class Betaproteobacteria; order Burkholderiales; family Comamonadaceae; genus Acidovorax; species Acidovorax sp. 1608163. Next base: position 2,696,998 of record NZ_CP033069.1, on the reverse strand, counting down.
CCACCGCCTGGCCTGCAGCCTTGGCCGCAGCTTCCACACCGGCATTGCCTGCCAACACGATCAGGTCGGCCAGCGATACCTTTTTGCCGCCGCTTTGCGCCGAGTTGAACGCGGCCTGAACGCCTTCAAGCACCACCAGCACCTTGGCCAGCTGCTCGGGCTGGTTGGCTTCCCAGTCCTTTTGCGGGGCCAGGCGGATGCGTGCGCCGTTGGCACCGCCGCGCTTGTCCGATCCACGGAAGGTCGATGCCGAGGCCCATGCGGTGGACACCAGCTCCGCCACCGACAGGCCCGTTGCCAGCACCTTGGCCTTGAGTGCGGCCACGTCCTGCGCGTCGATCAGTGCATGGTCTACGGCAGGCACGGGGTCTTGCCAGATGAGGTTTTCTGCTGGCACTTCAGGGCCCTTGTACAGGGCCTTGGGGCCCATGTCGCGGTGGGTCAGCTTAAACCAGGCGCGGGCAAAGGCGTCGGCAAACTCGGCCGGGTTCTGGTGGAAGCGGCGGGCAATTTTTTCGTAGGCCGGGTCCATGCGCAGCGAAAGGTCGGCGGTGGTCATCATGGGCGCGTGCTTTTGGCTGGGGTCGTGCGCGTCGGGGATCATGTGCTCGGGCTTCACGTCCTTGGCCACCCACTGGTGCGCGCCTGCGGGGCTCTTGGTCAGCTCCCACTCGTAGCCGAACAGCATGTCGAAGTAGCCGTTGTCCCAGGTGGTGGGGTTGGGCTTCCAGGCGCCTTCAATGCCGCTGGTGGTGGTGTGCCCCCCCTTGCCGCTGCCCAGCTGGTTGATCCAGCCCAGGCCTTGCACTTCAATGGCGGCGGCTTCGGGCTCGGCGCCGACCAGGGTCGGGTCACCCGCGCCGTGGGCCTTGCCAAAGGTGTGGCCGCCAGCCACCAGGGCCACGGTCTCTTCGTCGTTCATGGCCATGCGGGCAAAGGTTTCGCGCACATCGCGGCCGCTGGCCACGGGGTCGGGCTTGCCGTCCGGGCCTTCGGGGTTCACGTAGATCAGGCCCATCTGCACGGCGGCCAGCGGGTTCTCCAGGTCGCGCTCGCCGCTGTAGCGGCTGTTCGGTTTGTCGCTGGTGGCCAGCCACTGGGCTTCGGCACCCCAGTAGATGTCTTCTTCAGGCTGCCAGATGTCGGCACGGCCCCCGGCAAAGCCAAAGGTCTTGAAGCCCATGGATTCGAGCGCCACGTTGCCCGCCAGAATCATCAGGTCGGCCCACGAGATGGCGTTGCCGTACTTTTGCTTGATGGGCCACAGCAGGCGGCGGGCCTTGTCCAGGTTGCCGTTGTCGGGCCAGCTGTTCAGCGGTGCAAAGCGCTGGTTGCCCGTGCCCGCACCGCCACGGCCGTCGCCAGTGCGGTAGGTGCCTGCGCTGTGCCAGGCCATGCGGATGAACAGGCCGCCGTAGTGGCCCCAGTCGGCAGGCCACCAGTCTTGCGAATCGGTCATCAGTGCTGTCAGGTCGGCCTTGAGCGCTGCGTAGTCCAGTTTTTCAAAAGCAGCGGCGTAGTCAAAGTCTTCGCCCAGCGGGTTGGAGGCCGGAGCATGCTGGTGCAGGATGCCCAGGTTCAGTTGGTTGGGCCACCAGTCGCGGTTGGACTGGCGGGCCACTGCCGTCTTGGCGCCTTGCGCGCTGGTGGCGCTGTGGAAGGGGCATTTGGATTCGCTGCTGCTCATGGGTCTCTCCTTGGTAGTTGGCTTAAACAAGTGAGTAAAGGATATTTCAATCAACTATCTATATCCATTGATTAAAACTAATCACAGGCATGCACTGGCGCTATGCCATCTGGCCACTGGCGAAGGGCTTCCGTGGTAACCCCGCATTGGCATCCATCGTGCTTTGGCATACGGTGCTTTTGCTATCGCGTTTTCCCTCCACCCTCGTCCTCTTCGGAGCCTTTTTGAAATGACCCCCAAGAAATTCATCGCCATCGCCGCTGCCGCCGTCATCACCTGCTTGTCCTTCACCCAGGCAGCGCAGGCAGGCCCCCGGCTCGACAAGATCATGGAAACCAAAACCATCCGCGTGGGCACGCCGGGCGACTACCGCCCCTTCGCCATCAAGACCGATGCGGGCTTTTCGGGCCACGACATTGATGTGATCGAAACCATGGCCAAAGAGCTGGGCGTGAAGATCGAATACGTGCAGACCTCCTGGCCCAACCTGGTCAAAGACCTGCAGGCCGACAAGTTTGATGTGGCCGTGGGCGGCATCACCCGCAACGTCAACCGCATGCGCCTGTTTGACATGCTGCCCGGCTACGCCCCGTTTGGCAAAGTGGCCCTGGTGCGCAGCGCCGACAAGGCCAAATACACCAGCGTGGACGCCTTGAACCAGCCCACCGTGCGCGTCATCAAGAACCCCGGCGGCACCAACGAAACCTTTGTGCTGGCCAACCTCAAGGCCGCCCAGGTCAGCACACACGACAAGAACGCAGAGATCCCTGCGCTGATCGCCGAAGGCAAGGGCGATGTGATGATCACCGAAACCTACGAAGCCCTGCACTACGCCAAGGCCGACCCGCGCCTTTACGCCGCGTTTGTGGACGCACCGCTGACGCCCAAGAACTACCTGGGCTTCATGGTGCCCACCGACGACGCCGACTACACCCGCGTGATGGGTTTTGTGTGGGGCCTGATCGAAAGCCGTGGCGCCATCCAGCAGGCCGCCACCAAGTGGCTGAAGTAACCTGCCCAGCGGGTGAGCTGCCGGCTTGATGGATCCCCGCCATCCCCCGGCAAAATAAAGGCCCCGGCCACACGCCGCACACCCCTTCCGGCGTTGCCGCCGGGGCTTTTTTCATGACCGTATCCAGCACTGCGCCCACTACTGCACCCGCCACGGCATTCCCTCCCGCTTCGTATCCCATTGGCACCCCCGGCCAGCTCTGGGGCCCTGCCGAGCTGGCCCAGTGGCGCGCGCGCCAAGTGCGCCAGCGCAGCTATGCCGATGACGTGCTGGCCGCCGTGGATACGCTGCGCACCCGCTTTGATGTGACGAGCTACGGCGAAGTGGTCTATGGTGATGAGCGCTATGCGCTGCAGGCCATTCGCCCCCGCGCCTGGGTGGCGGGCCTGCCCACCGTGCTGGTCACCGGCGGTGTGCACGGCTACGAAACCAGTGGCGTGATGGGCGCGCTGCGGTTTGTGGACCAGCACGGCGAGCGCTACGCAGGCCGCGTGAACTGGCTGGTGGCCCCCTGCATCAGCCCCTGGGGTTGGGAGCGCATCCAGCGCTGGAACCAAGACGCCATCGACCCCAACCGCAGCTTTCGCACCGGCAGCACGGTGCAAGAGTCTGCCGCACTCATGGCGCTGGTGGCCCAGGTGGCATCCCTGCAAGGCGCATTTGCGGCGCACATTGACCTGCACGAAACCACCGACACCGACGAATCCGAATACCGCCCCGCAGTGGCCGCGCGCGACGGCAAGGCGTTTGAGCCCGGCAGCATCCCCGACGGTTTTTACCTGGTGGACGACACCGAGAACCCCCAGCCCGCCTTCCAGCAGGCCGTGCTGCAGGCGGTGGCCCGCGTCACCCACATTGCCCCGCCGGACGAGCGCAACGAAATCATCGGCTCGCCCATGACCGAGCCCGGCGTCATTCGCTACGAGCTGGCCGCCTGGGGCCTGTGCGCCAGCGTGACGGGCGCGCGCTACACCACCACCACCGAGGTCTACCCCGACAGCCCCCGCACCACACCCGAGGCCTGCACCGCCGCACAAGTGGCTGCGGTGTGTGCTGCGCTGGACTTTGTGCTGGCCAGCAGCCGCTGACCTGCGCATGGACGACGTTGTTGCAAAGCACAAGCGCCAGGTGAGGGAAGCGCTGGCGCAGCGTGGCCTGGGTGCGTGGATGAACGACACCAAGTGGTGCGAGTTGCTGGGCGCTATCAGCGCGCTGCCTTTCTCACCGCCATACCAGCGCAAAGACGTGCTGCACGCTGAACCGGAGCCCAGCACCTTTGATGCAGACGTTTGGTACCTGGGCGACTGGACGGAGGGGATTCACCCTTTGTATTCCATCGAATGGCTGCGCATCCGACCCAGATACCTGGAGCCTGTCGGTCAATTGCTGCCGCCCACAGTGGTCGACTGTGAGGCCGCGCTGGGGCAGGCATTGCAGTCCGTGGGTGTGCCATACGAGAAGGCTGATGGCTCGATCTGGATCTACGGCTATCGGTAGTGAGTATCTGAATAAAAACGGCCGCTAGCGCTTGTGGATAAAGCGCTGGCAGCTATTGAAAGCGTAGCAATCTGCGCCGCAATCAAGCCTTCCACGCCCCCTGGTGCGATGCCGATGCCTCATCCACCAGCGCGGGCCCAATGCACTCGATGGCGTGGCCTGAGGTGTTGAACACATCGCGGCAAGACAGCTCGGCATCGCGCTGGTCCAGCCGCTCGCCGCGGAACACGCGCAGCCGCTCGGCGTCAATGCCGTACACCACGCGGCCAATGGCCGACCAGAAGATGGCGCCCGCGCACATCACGCACGGCTCGCCCGACGAGTAGAGCGTGGCCTGGGCCAGGGCCTCGCGGCTGTGGCGCGGGCTGGCCAGGCGGATGGCTGAGGTCTCGGCGTGCGCCGTGCAGTCGCCCGTCTCGCCGTTGGCGTTCCAGGCCTCGGCCAGCACGGTGTCGTCCGGGGCCACGATCAACGCGCCAAAAGGGCGGTTGCCGCGAGCACGGGCCGTGTCGGCCAGCGCAATGGCGTGGCGCAGGTGGCGGCCATCGCGCTCGTGCAGCGGCACCTCGGCGGGCAGCGGGGGCTGTGCAGGCACTGCCGTCATGCCGCCACCTTGCGGTCTGCCGCAGCGGGCAAAAAGGCGGGGTTGAACACGCGCTCTGCCGCAGGCTTGCGCGCCAAGCCATACACGGCGGCCACCTCGTCCACCTGCTGGGCCAGCACGCTGGCCTGCACACCGCCCAGGCCCACGCTTTGCACCTCGGGTGCAGCCAGGTACTGGCGGGTGATGGCCCAGCGCTCGCGCTCCACGTCCATGTTCAAAATCGGCTCACGCGCCTTGATGGCGGCCAGCGCGGCATCGGGGTTTTGCAGTGTCTCGCGCAGGGCGCGGTTGCTGGCGCGCAAAAAGGCTCTGGCCAGCTCGGGCTTGTCTTGCAGCAGCTTGCCCGCCAGGATGGCGTTGCCATACAGCTGCAGGCCCGCCTTGCTGTATTCGAGCACGGCCAGGTCTTTGGCGGGCATGCGTGCAAACAGCGAAACGGCCGAGTCGTGAAAGTACGTGGCGGCGTCCACATCGCCGCGCACCATCACGTTGTCGCGTGCGCTGAAATCGGTGGTCACCCATTCAAACAGGTCGGGCGTGGTCTTGAGGCTGCGCGCCACCATGGGCCAGCTGCGGCGGGTGGATTCCACTGCAGCCGCCGCCACGCGCTTACCTTTGAGCGAGGCAAAGTCGCTGGTCACGCCCCGGTCCTTGCGGCCAATGATGACGAAGGGCGCGCGGTTGTAGTACTGGTACACAGCCTGCACCGGCGTGTCAGGGTTTTGCGCGTGGAACTCGGTCAGCGAGCTGATGTCGCCCAGCCCCAGGTCATACGCCCCGCTGGCCACGCGGGTGATGGAGGCCACCGAGCCCGCGCCCACATCAATGCTCACGTCCAGGCCCTCGTCCTTGTAGTAGCCCCTGGCCTGCGCCAGAAAGAAGGGCGATGTCTGGCTCGTCACCCGAAAGTCCAGCGTGAACTTGAGCGGTGTGAGCGGCCCCTGGGCGTGCACCCAAGGCGCCGCAAGGCTGATGGAAGAGGCGACAGAGGTGGAGAGAAACAGGCGTCTTTGCATGGCGGTGCCCCATTGAACAAGTGCTGCAGACCACCGACCGCACTCGCTATGGCGGGGCAGGGCGCGCGCCCCTGCACAAGGCAAACGGGCACCCGCACCAGCCTCCGGCACATGCCAGGCAGGTCGGCACGAAACTGAGCAATTTCCGGGCAACACAGGCGCGGGGCCTGTGTGCTGAACGCTTCTACTCAAGGGCATGCCAATGCATGAAGCGTGCCCGGCGCGCGGCATCGCAGTGATGTTGCGGTGGTGATTCAGGCTGCTCTTGCTGCAGCGCAAAGGGTGCACGCTGCTTTTGTGGTGGCGGCTGCGCGGCCTGCTGGGCGCTTGCGTTGGCCTGAGCACACGGCGCTGCACCAGCTTGCGCACGCCGTTGTGGTGCAGGGCATCACCGAAGCGGGGCAGAGTGTGGTGCTGCGCACCCTTGCATGGCACTTAAGCGTTGTCTTTGCGGTGTTTTTGAGTGCGGTGAGTCGCTGGGAAGCCACCGCACTGCTGGCCCCTGAATTGCTTGGGTGAGGGCAAGAGTAGAAGCGTTCAGCGCTGCAGTGTCCGCCCACCAGGGGGCGGAGACTGTAGGCGGGTCATTGCTCTTGAAGAGGGAAGCGGCCTGGCCCCGGCAGGGCCGTTGCCCCTGTCCACTTCAAGGGCGCCCAGGCGCAAGCATGGGCCAGTGAACGTGTCTGCTGTGCGCCGCACGCAGATGACAACGCTGGCCCGTGCAGGCCCAGCCCTTGTTGATTTTGTACTTTGGTACTTTGACAAGGAACACTGCCATGACCACCTCTACCGCTGCTACCCAGCCCCACAGCCTCTCCAACACGCCGTATTCCCCCTCCGTCGCGCCCGACGTGCTGGGCGAGCTGGCCAAGGAAGCCCGCATGGGCGACATGGGCCACGAGACCCACACCCGCGAGGTGCGCTGCATTGACCTGAGCGACTTTGAACACCGCAAGCGCGAGATTGCCGACGAACTGTGGAGCGCGGCGGTAGACATTGGGTTCTTCCAGGTCAGCCACCACGGCATAGCGCTGCAAGACATCCGCGATGCCTTTGCGCGGGCCGAGGCTTTGTTTGCGCTGCCAGCCGACACCAAAGCCCAGTGGCCCCTGTCCCGCAACGCGGGGTGGGAGCACAAGAGTCAGATCCGCCCCTCCACCCGCACACCCGATCAAAAAGAGTCCTACCAAATCACCCGCCCCCGCATGCAGGGCCTGTGGCCCAGCGATGCCGAATTGCCCGGCTTTCAAGCAGCCAGCCTGGCCTTTGAGCGCCAGTGCTGGGAGGTCGCCATGCGCCTGCTGTCGTGCTTTGCGTACAAGCTGGGGTTTGACGAAGGTTTCTTCACCCGCGCCCACAACCCTGACGTGCCCAGCTACCAAAGCACGCTGCGCATGCTGCATTACTTTGCGATGGACCCGGCCCTCAAAGACGAGCTGGGCCTGTGGCGCGCCGGTGCACACACCGACTTTGACTGCCTCACGCTGCTGTTCCAGCGCCCAGGGCAGGGCGGGCTGCAGGTGCTGCCCGGCAAAGAGATGGAAGGCCGCCAGTGGACGCCGGTGGAGCCCGCCGAAGGCGTCATCACCTGCAACATCGGCGACATGCTCACCCGCTGGAGCGACGACGCGCTGCCCAGCAACTTCCACCGCGTGCGCAACCCGCTGCCGCACGAATACCAGGGCGCCCGCTACAGCCTGGCCTTTTTTGCGCAGGCCAATGAAGACGCCGTGATCGAAGGCCCTGGCAAAAAGTACCCGCCCATCACCGGGGCGGAGTACCTGCGCCAGCGCATCAGTGCCAATTTTTCCAATCGGTATTGAGGCTGGCTGTGGCAGGGTGTTGTGCCCTGCGCCGCATCACACCCCGGCGGTGTAGCGCACCACGCGGTTGCGTCCATCGCGTTTGGCGCGGTACAGCGCTGCGTCGGCGTTCTGCACCAGCGCATTGGCATCCTGCCCATCCTCGGGCATGCACGCCATGCCCACGGAAATCGTGATGGGCGGATGCACGTTGCCACCGTCAGCCACCGGGGGCATTTTCATCACCGCATCGCACAAGGCCTGGGCGCGCTCCAGCGCCACCTGCGGCGTGGTGTTGGGCAGCACCACAGTGAACTCCTCGCCGCCATAGCGCGCTACCAGGTCGCTCGCGCGCACCGTGTCGGTCAGGGTCTGCGCCACGCCGCGCAGCACCCGGTCGCCCAGCTCGTGGCCAAACTTGTCGTTGAACTGCTTGAAGTGGTCCACGTCAATCATCAGCACCGCCAGCGGAGCATCGGGCTGCTGGGGGCCGCGCCGCTCGGCCCGCAAAATCTCGCGCGCCAAGGATTCGTCCAGAAAGCGGCGGTTGTACAGCCCCGTCAGTGCATCGCGAATGGACTGCTGGCGCAGCGACTCGCGCAGGCGCAGGTTGCCTAGCGACAGGGACACCTGCTCCAGCGCCGTCTGCCGCAACTGTGCCACCAGCGCTTCGGGCAAGTCCACCCCTTGGCTTTGCGGGTCTAGCACCAGCATGCCGTTCAGGTCGCCGTGCGATGCCACGGGAAAGCACAGCGTGCCCGGTGGCGAGGGCACCTCGCACGCTTGCAAATGGCGGCAGGTGCTGGCGCTGCCTGCACCGGGCTGCGCGAAGGGCTGCCCCTTGCGAAGCGACCAGCACTCGTGCGGTTCAAAAAACTCTACAAAAGGCCGCTCACCCCAGGCCACGCAGCGGCGCAACTGGTTGCGCGAGGCCGCCATCAGGTACATCGCCCCAGACGTTGACCGCAGCAGCGCGGGCAGGCGCTCGGCCAGCAGGCCCTGGGCCTCTTCCATGTCTTCGCAGGTCTGCAAAAAGCGCCCCAGCTCAGACAGCCGCTGCATGTGCGCGTTGTGCTCGTTGGTGCGGGCCGCCTGTGCCAGCAGCTCGGTGTTGCGGTTCATCAGGTCGCATTCGTTGGCAGCAGTTTTGCGCGCAAACGCTATGCTGCGCGCCAGCACAAACACCAGCAGACCAATGCTGGTGAGCAGCGCCAGCCCCAGCGTGAGGTAGGCGTGGGTGATGGCCTGAGCATGCTCGGCCCGCAGGACGTTGATGTGCTCCTCTTGCCCCGCAGAAAACTGCTGCGCCTTGGCGCGAATGTCTTCCATCAGATTGCGGCCATGGCCGCTGCGCACAATGGCTGCCGCCTGCTCGCCTTTGCCGCTGGTGTGCAGCGCCACGGTCTCGGCCAGCTCTGCCAGCTTTTGGTCCACCTGCTCCATCAGCGCCTCGAGCTGCAGGGCGTCTTGCGCGTCGGGGCTCATGCGCTCTAGCTGGCGCCGCGTCTGTTTGATCTCTGCCACCGCCACGTGGTAGGGCGCCAGGTACTCCGAGCTGCCCGCAATCAGATAGCCCCGCTGGCTGGTCTCCGCGTCCAGCATCTGGCGGATGAGCAGGTCCTTCACGTGCACCGCGCGGTGCGCCTCGTCCAGCGCACGCTGTGCGCGCACCAGCTCCAGCAAGCTCTGCGCCGCAAGCCAGCCTGCCACCAAAATGGCTGCGAACACAGCGGCCAGCACTGCGCGTTGCACTCGCGACATTCCCGGCGTTGTTGGCATGGTTTTTTGTCTCCGTGGGGCGCGCGGCAAAAGTGCCGTCAGTCCGCTTCATTCTAGAAAGACCGCGCCGCGCCACAAGGCCGCTCATCCAAACCGCAGGCCCACCCAAGGTCTTTGGCCCCGCGCTGGTGCAACGGCTGCTGCGTGATTCGTGCATTTAAATAAAAATGCCTGTAGCGCTTTCTGGGTAAGCGCTGGAAGCTATCAATGTAATAGCTTAACTTCTTTGCAGACCCAGGCTACTCTCGTTGTGCAGCATGGCCGTAAGCCCTCAACCCTGCTGCCACGCAGCGCACCCTCAGGCCTGCCACACCCCAAACCCGGCCGACCGCAGGTCGATGCCGATTTCAATCTCGCGGTCTACCGCCTCTTCGTAAGGCATGGGGTTAAAGCCCTCGTACAGGTCTGGCAGCAACCACAGGCCGTACTGCTGCACATACCGGTTGGCCTGAATGCCCGCCTTGTGCTTGTCAAACCGCACATCCGGGTCCAGCCCCGTCATGCCCACATACACGCACGGCTTGCCGTCGATATAGCCAGGGTTGCAGCGGCGAAAGCGCGGCTCCCGCAGCACGTCTTTCGATAGTTCGATGACGTAGACGTGGTGGTGCGGGCGGCGGGACATGGTGGCGCAGGTGGTGTATTGCCGTTGGGTACTGCGTAGTGTTGCCTCAGGCCTCGGGCACGATGCGCCGCAGGGCGCGCACCTTTTGCCACAGCGCCGCTTTGGGCATGAGCATGCCCATCGCTTGCATGCAGCGCTCCAGCCAGCCGGTGCGGGTTTGCAGCCGGTCTATGGCCTTGCCCAGGTCACGCGCCACCGAAGGGCCATAGGCTTCTGCGGCCTTGGCCAGCGCGGCGCGCAAGGCGGGCAGGGGTAGCTCCATCATGGCAAGGTCGATCACGTCGCGGCTGAACACGCCATCGTCGGCCTGCCGGTCTGAGTTGACCAACAGCTTGGATGCAGCCAGGTCTAGCCGTGTCAGCGTGCTGACCCCGCACACCGTGTCGCCCGCCACCGGTGGCTCCAGTGCAATGCGCGCCTCGCGCACGATCTCCAGCTTGATGGCCTGCCCATCCATCTGCACCTGCGTGCGAATGCCGTACTGGTCGGCCCTAATCTCGCGCAGGGCCACCAGCGGCTGGGCATGCGGGTGGGTGATGGCGGCCAAGCCATCAGGGCCGGTGAGCAGGTGCCGAAGCTCCCGGTAACCGCCCGCGTCCGACACCAAAAAGTCAATGTCTACCGACTCGCGGTACTCGCCGTAGCGCAACGCAATGCAGGTGCCGCCCCCAAACAGGCAGCCTTGCTGCCGCAGCGTGTCCCCATTCATCGCCGCCAGCACATGCGCAATGCGCTGGTGGTGCGGGCGCTCAAACTGCATCGCTGGCCCCCGCGTTAGCGGCGGGCTGCAGTGCCAGCCGCAATGCCTCTAGCAACGCCTGCTCGTGGGCAGGCATGGCAGCCATGTCCAGGTGACGGGCATTGCGTTCGTAAATGCCCAGCGCCTCGGCAGGGGTGAGGGTGTCCGTGCCATGCACCTGCCACGCCAATGCGCGCAGCTGCGGGTAGTCCGCCAGCGCCACCCGCGCCGGAATCCAGCCCGTGTGATCTGCCTCTGCGGCGGGCGGTGCCTGCGTGCCCGTCTGGGCCAGCAGCCCCATGCCCAGCGCCGCCATGGCGTTGCACCACGCGCCCATGGTCACCGAGGGCTCGCCCTTCTCAATGCGGTGCAGCGTCACCCGCGACAGCCCTGCCGCCTCTGCCGTCACCGTGGCGCTCAGACGCAGCGCCTTGCGCTGTGCGCGAATCTGCGCGCCCAGGGTTTGCAACTGGGCGGCGCAATGTTCAGGTGTAATCGGTGCGGGTGATGGCATGATGTTTCTCATTATTTGCAAAAATGCTTTTTTGTCAAATATGAGAAACACTTTTTGAATTTTTGGGGCTGAAGCTACCGTTCACAATGCCTTTGACGCTATTTTTATGAATCAAATCCGACCCCAGCGCTTGCAGTACCAGCGCAAGCAGCTATCAAAATAGTAGTAAATTGGGTGCAAAGAGATTCAGGCCTACGCCTACGACCCACTCGCCAGCGCCCCCAACAGCCGCGCGCTCACCTCGGCCGCATCGGGCGCGGCAAATGCCATGTTGTGCTGGTCCGTCAGCGGGCCGTGGCCGGGCTCCATGTGGCCTGCCGCGTCGTACCCCATGGCCTTGAACTTCCACAATCCGCCTATCTTTTTGAGCGAACCCACATGCGCGCCCGTGGCGGAGTGCACTGCCACCACCTCGGCGTTGACGGGCAGCAACTGCAGCGGCCCCGCCAGCGGGCCGGGCGGCACGGGGCCATAGGTGGGGGTGAATGGAGGCAACGGGGACGGCGTGGGTGGCGTAGAGAGCATGGCGGTGTTTGTATCGCAAATTGCGCAGCACCTGCCGCACCGGGGGGCTTTGGTGCTGCGCAGGCTTATCGCTGGTCATTGGTATGCCGGTATGCCCGCCGCCACGGTAGCTAGTCTGCACACCGGGGGCGTCATTGGCCTCATGCGGCACAGGTCAAATCAGCTTGTAGCGCTTGCAATGCAAGCGCAGGCAGCTATGAAAAGTGTAGCTGTAGAGCAGTGGATGGTGCAGCGAAGCCCCCATGACGGACCCATGGCCTGGCTTGAAAGCCCGCCTAAACCCCTGCTGGCGTCCACAACAGCGCACCCCCACTCAGCAAACCCATTCCAAACAGCGTCCAGTCGTTGATGATGTGCGCGCCCGTAGAAACCCAGAGGTTCTTGGTCATGATCCACGGCAGCGTCAGCACCAGCCTGGCGGTGCCGATGATGGCCAGGCACTGGATCACATTCCACCCATACGTAGGCAGATGCATCAGGCCAAACAGGGCCGCAGACAGGAGCCACGCTGCCACCACAGCGGTTTTGCGGCGGGCCCCCAAACGTTGGGTGAACAGCGCCATCAGCGCCAAAAAGGGCAGGATGGTGATCAGCTCCTCCCCCAGAAGCTGCGGCGCCATGTTGGCAAAGATGATGACGCGCTCCCACGGGCCGCTGGCCTGCAACATCGTCGCGCCAGGGTTGGTCGCCTGGGGCATCACCGATGTCAGCATCAACCCCACGGCCACCGTCACCACAATGTTGAGCAGCGCAAAGAAAAACATCCACAGCACATCGCGCACAGACACCCTGGCAAACAAACTTTGCCAATGCCCCGGAGCCACCCAGCGCAGGCAAGCCAAGGGAATCAGCGCAAGCAGTACCGACGGAATCAGCCTGCCCGCAGGGGGCCAAGGCCAAGCAATTGGCAAAGTCACCACCAGCAACCCGGCAGCCGCCGCAGCCATCAGCAGCAGCCACTGCGGCCCGGAGATGCGGGCAGGCTGGTTGTTGAAGAAAGGAAACTCGCGCCCCGGCCGCTCAATCCAGCCAAAACGCTCCATCGCCACCGATGCTTGCCCGGTCGGTTTGTGCATTGCCACCCCCTCGTGAAAGCCAGCGAGCGCGCCCTCTGGCGGTTGAATGCCCAAATTATGAGAGATATCTGGCTGCAGCGCATATAGATAAAGCGCAGGCAGCTATCAAAAGCGTAGCGATCAGGCTGATGAGGGGGGAGTTTAGAACGAAGACCCAGGCTCGTTCAAAAACGCCAGTTCTTCAGGCGTAGAGCTGCGGCCCAGCACGGCATTGCGGTGCGGGTAACGCCCAAAGCGGTCAATGATGGCCTTATGGCGGCGCTCAAAGTCCAGGTTGTTTTCCATGCCCGGCTGCGCAAACAGCTTGAGGGCTTGCTCGTGGATCACGGCAGATTCGCTGTGCATGTACGGCATGTAGACGAACACGCGTTGCGCTGTGGGCAGGCTGCGGTCTTGCCCGCTGGCCACCAGCTCTTGCGCCAGGGCAAGGGCCAGCGCGTCTTGGGCAAAGGCGCGGACGGTGTCGCGGTGCACGTTGCGCGAGAACTGGTCCAGCACCAGGATTTCTGCCAGCCGACCCTCGGGCGTGGCGCGCCAGGGGAACAGTTCACAGCGGGCTGCGGCCTCTAGCGTGGGGGCGAAGCGGGTGCGGATGTTTTCGTCTAACGCTGCGTCTTTGGCGAAGTGCTGCTGAGGGGTTAGCTCGGTGAACCAGAAGTGGATGATGGACTGCGGCGCCATATTCAGACCAGATGGAAGTCTTGCGGCCACAAGAAGTACGGGCCGAACCGCGATTTGGCAACGAACTCCACGCCCACTTTTTCGCCTTTAGGTGTGATGGTGTGTTTGTCGCCATCGGCGACCAGATAACCCAGCTCCGTTGCGCGATCCAAGAACTGTGCTGTTTTTAACCCCAGCTTTTGCCCAATCTTGGATGACGTGAGCTTGTCTGTTGGCGCATCCGTCGCACCTTTATCGTCGTCCTTGCCACTCACATCGCCGTCGCTGGTAACTCGCTCCAAAGAAATGCGGACTTCATCGCTGATGCGAATGATGCGCTGCGCCTCTTCATAAGCGTCTTTGTAGAGCTGCCCGTCGTCGCTGCGCTGAATCAGGATGCCCATCTCGTTGTTATTCACCTGGCTGAATTCGTACAGATTCAGGCTGGTGATGATGCACATCTCTTCATTCATGTAGCACTTGGCATGCAAGTTCTTGCAGAAGCTGGTGCGGATGTAGGTCAGGCCGCGCAGCCATTCAATTTCTTGTGGCTGCAACTCGCTTTTGCCATAGACGATACGGACGTCGATTTTCAGACGGTTTTTATCGGCCAGAAGCTCCTTCATCCGGTCGTTGAGTTTGAGGAAAGGGCTGATCAGAATCAGGCGATCTGACGCACTCTTGATGAGTTCTTCAAGGTGATAGTTGGTGCCGGTTGTCGAAAGAAACTTTGCCATCTATGTTTATCTCCCTTGGAATAGAACGCTTATGGCCATTGACTGCAGCCGGCCTCGATCATCAATAAAGGCAAAAGACAAGACCTGACCCCGTTGCCCGCTACTGTGCTCATGGTGAAGATCTTTGTGTCAGTAATATTTTTGGTAATGTAGTTTATATTAGTGCGTCGCACTTTAACAACTAACGGTGTGGCACAGTTAATCCAGGGCTGCCAGTTTTTTCTGTGGGAAATTATTGAATACTGAAGTGTATTTACGAATTGTTCGTTACAGATTTTGTATTTCGGCGTGCGGAAATTTTGGTATTTCAAATAAGTATAGTCAATAATTTTGGAAGGTTGATTTATTTTCGCATAAGGCCAACATCTTTTTCGATTAGTTCAATACTTTGCTTGAGTACATTGGATGACCATTGGCCTTCGGATTTCAAGGTATTTAGTGAGGCAATCGTCAGGCTTGGTGAAATTCGTGCAAGTGGAGTGACTAAATTTGCTATTAATGAATTTCTTAGGTATTGTTTTTTGGCTCTCTCCAAGCGCAAATCTTTTTCTTTATCGGTGTCTGTGGTCGGAACTATTTTCTTTGTGTCTGTAAGCGAGATTGAGTTTAAGCGTTGATCAATATTTTCAACTCGTCGAAAAACTGCATCTGCATAGCCATCTAATGGAGTATTTAAAATTTCATTGGATAGAAGTCGGTATGGTGCCAGTGCCTCTGTGAGGCTTTGTCGACGATTTGTCCATAAAAATGGATGCCGAATTCCACCATTGATGTATTGTGCGATTGGGAAGACGCCACCCATGCCGTAGATCCGAGCAATTTCTATTTGAGACTCAATGAGGTGCTCAATTGCTCTTGTGCGAACAGTAGGATTAACATATGGTTTGGTTGCTAAGCATCTATATAAAAGATACAGCCAAGTAGTTCGTTTGGCCATCGGAGGATAGTTCGTCAGACCTGCAATAGAAGATTTTTCGATTAAAAAATTAATTATTTCCGTGGGGTCATCCATTAATGCTACGACAAACTCTATAATTGGATACCAGTCTTGATTGTCGTATTTTGCTTGTACGATTTTTCTCTCAAGCCGCTTGGATATGAGATGCTTTGCCGCAAAGTATTCTTGAAATGACGTGTGGCTAAATCCATAGTCATCCTGCGAGAACTGCTCAAGAATTCCATGATGCTGGTCTATTTCTAAAAGTATTCCTTCTGCATCCTCTTCGGCAAGATCAACACGCTGACTAAAAGCACGCATCTGCTTTAATAGCTCTGTTCTTGGAAATGTAAAAGCAAACTCTGTAACTGTGAAATTTCCAGCGATTTCTTCGAATAATTTTTCTTTATTGAAATCGGTCAATCCTTCGAATGCAGAGTCTCGTCGAAAACCTCGCGTAGCATCCCAATCGCGGAGTAGGGTTTCTGTGCATCGTCTGAAAAGTTCAGCCTTCCGCTTCGGAAGTGAAAGATCGTGACGAAATTGAACGCACAAGAGGCTTAGAAGCAGTGGTGTTTCCGTTAAATCTGCAATTCCCCTGTCTTGCTTAATGAGTCGGCAGAGCGCTTCTGCCTTTGGTTTATCTGTATTGAACCAAGCTTTAACAATTTTTTCAACTGAGACGGGCTCTAGTTTTGCGACTTCAACTTCACAAAATTTTTCTAAAACCTCGCGATAGTCGGCGGTACGACAGGAAACAACTACTTTGACGCTCGAAAAAATTTTGCAAAAATCATTTATTTCCTCAATGATTTTTGGACGAATATCTCGCGGCACTTCATCTAGGGAGTCAAGTAATATAATCGCATGGCCATTATTTAGTACGCGCGTAAGGAAACTCTTTGCGTGGTTGTCTGTTTTTGCTTGGATTGGGTTTAGCAAATGCTCAAAAATGGACGTTTGATTCTTTGCCAAAAGAGGGAGTGGCACAAAGAATGGAATTTTGGACGTCTTTAGTCTTGATTATTCAAATACTTTTTCATCCGAAAAAGCTAAAGCTAAGAATTTCAAGAATGTGGTTTTTCCAGCACCTGGGCCGCCCAGGACGGCAATACGACTATTCCCTTCAACGTATTCGTCGCCGAAAACTAGCTCGCCTTTTTGTATTTTTCCTCTACTACCGCCCTTTTTGTGAACACCATTGATTGAATCAGCTTTATGCCACTCGGCTGAATACAAGCGTCTTGCTATGGTGAGGGATACTTTTGCTGGAGAATAAAGCGAAAGTAGTTTTTCAGGTTGAGCCATCCCCAGCAATTTTATTGTAGATACCTCATCTCTTAACATTTTTATATGATGAGAGTAATATCTGTTGAATAGATCTAATGACTCAACTTTTGCGTTTATACCGGTGAATACGGAATTTATAGACTGCTTGGCGGGTCCCTCGAACCAGCTTAGCATTGGAATGCCACCTTTTTCTGTTTCATTTCCCTTGCCCTCCTTCATATTATTCTCCATTTTTATTGATAATTTCTGATCGATAAGTTACGCATGCGCTACATTATTTTTATAATGTCGGCTGGATTCAATGTTAAATGTGATAATGAGTTTATTTCCCCCAACTATCCTTCAGCCCCACCGCCAAGTTAAACACCGGCTTCCCCGCCCGGTGATCCACCCGGTCCGCCACAAAGTACCCGTGCCGTTCAAACTGGAACTTGTCGTCTGGCTTGGCATTCGCCAATGACGGCTCCACGATGGCCGTCACTACCTTCAGGCTGTTCGGGTTCAGGCTTTCAATGAAGTCTTTGCCACCCGCGTCGGGGTGGGCGTCCAGGAACAGGCGGTCGTACATGCGCACTTCGGCGTTCACGCCGTCGGCCACGCCCACCCAGGTGATGGCGGCTTTCACCTTGACGGTGTCGGCGCCGGGGGTGCCGCTCTTGGTGTCGGGCACCACGGTGGCCAGCACTTCGGTGATGACGCCGTTGGCGTCTTTGGTGCAGCCGGTGCACTCAATCACATAGCCGCCCTTCAGGCGCACCTTGTTGCCGGGGAAGAGTCGCTTGTAGCCCTTGGGCGGCACTTCTTCAAAGTCTTCGCGTTCGATCCAAACTTCTTTGCCGATGGTGAAGTGGCGCACGGGGCTTTCCACGCCTTCGGGCGGGTGGGGCAGGGCGGGCAGGGTGCAGGGCTCCAGGTGGCCTGCGCCCATCACTTCGTCCCAGTTGGTCAGCACCAGCTTGACGGGGTTGAGCACGGCCATGCCGCGGTGGGCCTTCAGCTCCAGGTCTTCGCGCAGGCAGCCTTCCAGGGTGCTGTAGTCGATCCAGCTGTCGGACTTGGTCACGCCAATGCGGTCGGCAAAGGTCTGGATGGCGGCGGGGGTGTAGCCACGGCGGCGCAGGCCCACGATGGTGGGCATGCGGGGGTCGTCCCAGCCGCTCACTTTATGGTCGTACACCAGCTGGGCGAGCTTGCGCTTGCTGGTGATGACGTAGGTGAGGTTCAGGCGTGCAAATTCGTACTGCTTAGGTGGGGGCGATGCGAGCAGGCCGCCCACAACGCGACCATCGGGAAGTGTTACCACTTCCGTCAAGCGCTCCAGTAGCCAGTCGTAGAAGGGGCGTTGGTCTTCAAACTCCAGCGTGCACAGGCTGTGGGTGATTTGCTCTAGCGCATCTTCAATGGGGTGCGCAAAGGTGTACATGGGGTAAATGCACCATGTGTCGCCCGTGTTGTGGTGGGTGGCGCGGCGAATGCGGTAGATGGCCGGGTCGCGCATGTTGATGTTGGGGCTGGCCATGTCGATCTTGGCGCGCAGCACCATCGATCCATCTTCGTGCTGGCCGTCGCGCATTTCGCGGAACTTGGCCAAGTTCTCGGCCGGGGTGCGGCTGCGGAAGGGGCTGTCTACGCCGGGCTTGCTGAAGTCGCCCCGGTTCACGCGCATTTGTTCGGCGGTTTGTTCGTCCACGTAGGCGTGGCCAGCTTCGATCAAATATTCCGCCGCGCGGTACATGAAGCCAAAGTAGTCGCTGGCCTGGTAAGGGGCGGCGCTGTAGTCGCCCTGGCTGCCGTTCCAGTCAAAGCCCAGCCATTTCACCGCGTCGATGATGCTGTTGACGTATTCGGTGTCTTCTTTTTCGGGGTTGGTGTCGTCAAAGCGCAGGTGGCACACGCCGCCGTAGTCGCGCGCCAGGCCAAAGTTGATGCAGATGCTTTTGGCGTGGCCGACGTGCAGGTAGCCGTTGGGCTCGGGCGGGAAGCGGGTGCGGATTTTGGCCGGGTCGGGCTCGCCTGCGGTGTGGTGGGCGGCGTCGCCGGGGGTGCCAGCCCAGCGGCGGCTGGCGTAGGTGCCTTTGTCCAGATCGGCTTCAATGATCTGGCGCAGGAAGTTGCTGGGCTTGACGGATTCAGGGGCTGAGGCGGTGCCTGCAGGTAGGGTGTTGGCGGGGGTGGGGGTGCTCATTCGCCCATTTTAGGCGGCGGTTACAGGTTGGCGGGCCTGTGGGCGAACTTGGGCTTTGTGTGACGTATTTCTCTGGGCGCTTGTCAGTGTGTACTTCCAGAAACAATATTGCGGTGTTTTCATGACATCCTTTTGGTCACTTGGTGCGTTATGCACTGCAGAGGCCAACCCCACCCGTGGGCCGCCTCCCTTCAAAAAGGAGATTTCCATGACGAAAACCCGTTCTATCCAAGCCATGGCCGCTGCGGCTGGTGTGGCACTGGCGCTGCTGGCTGGCGCAGGCTCTGCCCAGGCGCGCGATGTCAATTGGTCGATTGGCGTGAATTCGCCCGGAGTGTCGGTGGGTGTGAGCAATGGTTATGGCTACGGCTACCCTGCTTATGTGGCCCCTGCCCCCGTGTATGTGGCCCCACGCCCCATTTACTACGCCCCCCCACCGCCACCCCAGCGGTGTACTACGCGCCACCCGCACCGGTGTATTACGCACCGCCCCCCGGTTATTACTACCGTGAAGGGCACCGCCACCACCGGCACCACGGATACCGTGACTGGCGCTGATTGAGCGCTGGCGGTGGGCAGGCCCTGGCGGGCCGTGCCGCCACTTTCTGGTTCCCCTCGGCGCTTGTTTGCCCTGTTTCAGGGCTTCAGGCGCCTTCTCAACGCCCTGTGCATCGCGTATGCCAGGGCGTTTTTTTGCGCCTGCCTATGATGTGCCCCTTTGAACAGGTTCTTAAACAGGTGGTGGCGGAACACGGGGTGGGTATGAACAGAGTGGGTTGCGAATGATGCTGGCGGTGGCGCCTTTGCTGTGCGTGGATGAGCAGGAGGTGGAGTTTTCTGCCATGCGCGCCCAGGGGGCGGGTGGGCAGAACGTTAACAAGGTGTCGAGCGCGGTGCACCTGCGCTTTGATGTGCCCGCCTCTTCACTGCCTGAGCCGGTGAAAGAGCGCCTGCTGGCCTTGCGTGACACGCGCATCACCCAAGAGGGGGTGGTGGTGATCAAGGCGCAGCAGTTTCGCAGCCAGGAACAAAACCGTGCCGATGCGCTGGCGCGGCTGAATGCGCTGGTGCAGTCTGTGGCCGTGGCGCCCCGCACACGCCGCGCCACCAAGCCCACCTATGGCTCCCAGCAGCGCCGCCTGGCGGGCAAAAGCCAGCGGGGTGAGACCAAGGCGCTGCGGGGCAGGGTGCGGGGCGGGGATTGAGGCTGTGGCACCGCATGCAGGCTGCAGCGTCTGCACTGCAGGATTGGCCCTGAAATTAGAACAATCCGTTGTGGGCGGGCTACTTTTTCGCCTTGGTGATCTCTTTTACAGTGGCTATTAGTTACCAAAGGTTCACCATGTCTACGTTGCCCTCCGCACTGTCTGCCCCTCAAGCCATTTCTGCCAACGCCCCTGCCTTGGCTTTACCTGCGCTGTTTGTCTCGCACGGTGCACCGCTGTTTGCGGTGGATGCGGGCGAGACCGGGCCAGCATTGGGGCGCTGGGGGCAGGATTTGAAGGCGCAGTTTCCGGGCCTGCGGGGCGTGGTCATCATGTCGCCGCACTGGATGGCGCGCTCGCCCCTGGTCATGGCGGGCCCGCAGCCTGCCACTTGGCATGACTTTGGCGGGTTTCCGCCCGCGCTGTACCAGTTGCAATACCCTGCACCGGGCTCGCCAGCGCTGGCGGCCGAGGTGGTGGCGCTGCTCGGCGCAGCGGGCATGCCTGCGCAGGGCGATGCCTCCCGCCCGTTTGATCACGGTGCCTGGGTGCCGCTGATGCACCTGTTTCCGCAGGCCGATGTGCCGGTGGTGCAGGTGGCCTTGCCCGCAGCGGCTGGCCCGGCAGAGGTGTATGCCATGGGCGCTGCGTTGCGCAGCCTGCGCAGCCAGGGCGTGCTGGTGATGGGCTCGGGCAGCATGACGCACAACCTGTCGGAGTTTTTTGGTGGGGCCCGCGAGCCCGCGCCGTATGTGGTCGAGTTCAGCCGCTGGATTGAAGACGCCGTGGTGCGCGGCGACATGAAGGCGCTGCTCAACTACCGCAGCCAGGCACCCCACGCTGCGCGCGCCCACCCCACGGAAGACCACTTTTTGCCGCTGTTTTTTGCCCTGGGGGCAGCGGGCGACGATTTGCGCGCAAACTACCTGAGCCGCGAGGTGATGTACAGCATGCTGGCCATGGATGCGTTTGCCTTGCACCCAATTCAGTGAGTGGAGCACGTCTTTTGCACACACTTTTTTGATCGATCCAAAATTGCCTCTGGCGCCTGAACATGCTTGATTTGCCGCTCACCTTTTTGCAGCGCCCCGCTGCCGCTTCCACCCCCCACCCCTGGCTGCTGGTGCTGATGCACGGCGTGGGCAGCAACGAGCAAGATTTGTTTGGCCTGGCGTCGCACATTCCAGACCACTTCCATGTGGTGAGCTTGCGCGCACCGTTTCGCATGGGGCCGGGTTCGTTTGCCTGGTTTGATTTTTCGATTGAGCCCAATGGCGAGCGCACCATCAACGAAGCCCAAGAATCGCAAAGCCGGGCCCTGGTGGCACAGGCTGTGGCCGCTGCGTCTGCCCAGCTCCACGTTGCCCCTGAGCGGGTGGTGGTGGGCGGCTTCAGCCAGGGCGGCATCATGGCGCTGTCGCTGCTGTTGACCCAGCCCGGCCTGTTGCATGCCGCCATGGTGTGGCACAGCCGCCTGCTGGCGCAGGTGGTGCCCCTGACGGCCCCGGCCGAGGCGCTGCACGGCCGCCAACTGTGGCTGAGCCACGGCACGCACGATAACGTCATCCCCATCGCCCATGCCCATGCTATTGCGCACCACATGGCGCAACTGCCGGTGTCGGTCACGTTCAAAGAGTTTCCGGGCGCGCACGAGATTCGCCCCGCAGAGCTGGCTGCCACGGTGGCCTGGCTGCAGGGACTGGGCAGCACGCCATCGGCCGTGCTGTAAAGCGGCGCATTCACCATGCCCCTTGCTGGTGGGCATGGGCCTGCCTGTGATTGGGCAACACGCTGTTACACCCCTGGGCAGGCTGTGCCCACCAACGTGTGTTCAGGCCGCTACATTGTTCGGATGCAAAAGGGCGCGTTGATGCTGCTCTTTTGAACCGATGAGGAATGCACATGCCTGACAAAGAAGACACCCGATTTCGTCCACCTCAGCGGCAAGCATCGCCCATGGTGCTGGCGCTGGGGGCTGGCGCCTTGGTATTGGCTGCGCTCGCGGGCGCCTGGGTGTGGTTCAAACCCGCACCGGCAGATGCCGTGCAGGCCGCAGCCCCTGCGCAAAGCTCTGCGCCTGCGGCGCCCAGTACAGCGCCGATCCCCGCAGGGGTGCAAAACCCCGTGGGCGTGCTGGGCCCGCCCGACACGGCCTTGCCCCCGCTGGCCGAATCGGACGTGATGGTGACAGAGTTGCTGTCTGAAGTGCTGGGTGCAGGCCAGGTGTCGTCGCTCTTGCAGACAGAATCGTTTGCGCGCCGCGTGGTGGCCACGGTAGACAGCCTTACCCAGGCCCACGCCCCCGTGCGTGTGTGGCCGGTGCACCCCACGCCCCAGCGCTTTTTGGTGGATGGTGAAGGGGCCGAGCTGGTGGCCGCCAAGCCCAATGCTGCACGCTACGCGGCCATGCTGGTGTTTGCCGAGTCAGTGCCCATGGACAACGCGGTGGCACTGTATGCGCGGCTGTACCCGCTGTTTCAGCAGGCGTATGAAGAGCTGGGGTACCCCAATCGCTACTTCAACGACCGGCTGGTGGCCGTGCTGGACCACCTGATCAAAGCCCCCGAGCCGCAGGGCCCGCTGCAGCTCAAGCTGACCAAGGTGCAAACCGAGTTGCCCGACCCGCGCCCCTGGCTGCGCTACGAGTTTGCCGACCCGGCGCTGGAGGCGCTGTCGAGCGGCCAGAAAATCATGGTGCGCATGGGCCCCGCCAACGAGGCCCGTGCCAAGGCCGTGCTGCGCGAGCTGCGCCGCCGCGTGGCGACGAGTGAGGTGGCTCGCAAGCCGGCCAAGTCAGCCCCCTGACTGCGGGGTGATGGGGCAGGGCGTGCCCCGCCCCTGGCTTGGATCATTGGATCAGGCCTGTTTCAAGCGGCCACGGCGCGCGGCCCGCGCTGCCAGGTCAGCACCGTACCCAGCACCATGGCCCCCAGGGCAAATGCAGGACCACCCAAGGCGCCCAGATGGTCCACCATCAGGCCACCAAAGATGGCGCCGCTGGCAATCGCAATCTGAAACGCCGCCACCAGCAGCCCGCCCGCGCCCTCGGCCTGGTCTGGGGCGGCGCGCACCATCCAGGTCTGAAACCCCACCGGAAACGCGCCAAACGCAAAGCCCCACAGCGTGATGGCCACCGCCGTGATGGCCGCTGAATGGCCCGCAATGAGCAAGGTGGCCGCCAGCACGGCAATCACGGCGCCACCGGCCACGATGGCTTGGCGCTCGCTGCGCCCGGCAATCCAGCCGCCCACAAAGTTGCCGAAGAACCCGCCTACGCCATAGCCCAACAGCACGGCCGTGATGCTGGTCACCGACAGGTGCGTGACTTGCTCCATCAGCGGGCGGATGTAGGTAAAGCCCGCGAAGTGACCGGAGATGACCAGCAGCACCGCCAGCAGGGCCATGCGCACGGGGGGCGGCGCAGCAGCTCGCCCAGCACCCGCAGGTTGGGGTTGTCACGCGGCGGCAAGGCGGGCAGGGCCAGCAACTGCACGGCCAAGGTGATCAGGCTGATGCCCCCGGCTGCAATGAAGGCGCTGCGCCAGCCCCACAGGTCGCCCATCCAGGCACCAATGGGTGCCGCACACACGGTGGCAACCGACACCCCGGTCAGGATGAAGGACATGGCCCGCGCAAACAGCGATGCAGGCACCAGCCGCATCGCCAGCGCTGCCGACATGGACCAAAAGCCGCCCAGTGCCACCCCCAGCAGCACGCGCGCCACCAGCAGCATGGGCAGGCTGCTGGCCAGGGCAGACAGCGCGTTGGACAGCACCAGCAGCAGCGTGAAGGCGATCATCACGGCGCGCCGGTCCAGCTGGCGGGTGAGCAGCGGCAGCGAGGGCGCCGCCACGGCCGCCACCAGGGCCGTGACGGTGACGGCCTGGCCTGCCGCGCCGTCGCTCACCCCCAGGTCGGCGGCCATGGCCGTGAGCAGGCTGGCGGGCAGGAACTCTGCCGTCACCAGGCCAAACACCCCCAGCGCCATGGAGGCAACTGCCGCCCAGCGCGCCTGGATGGGCTCGTGGCTGGCGGGTTGCAGCGTGGTGTTTTCAGGGGCAGGGTGGGCGCCTGCCGCTGGGGCGCCTGTGGTGGCATCCAGGGAAACGGAGCAAGAAGATGGGGAAGACACAGGTAAAGGCCTTGGGATGAACGGACAGGCATCGTAGGGATAAGATGCAGGCGTTTCCATGCCATAAAAGCCTGAATGCTTGACTTTTTATCCAGCCCTGCCGAGGGGGCAGACCCGCAGCCTGTGGCCGTGGGCCCAGAGCCACCAGACTTGCTGACCCAGATACTGCTCGGCCTGCGCCTGGACGGCGTGGAGTATGGCCGCTGTGTGATGCATGCGCCCTGGGCGGTGGCGTTCCCGGCGTTGCCGTCAGCGCGGTTCCACTTTGTGGGCAGCGGTGGCGCGTGGCTGCGCACCCGCAGCGCCGACTGGCAGCGGCTGCACCCTGGCGATGCGGTGCTGCTGCCCCATGGCAGCTTTCATGTGCTGGCCAGCGCACCCGATGTGACGCCGGTGGACATTGACTTGCTGGCACGCAGGCCGGTGTCTGAAAACATCTACCTGCTGGATGGGCGAGACCCTGTGCACAGCGGCCATTTCGCAGGACAGGCGGGGGTGCCGCAGACACCCGGCCAGAGCCCGGACGTGGTGTTTTGCGGGGCCCTGCGCTTTAACCTGGACCCTCTGCACCCGCTCAGGGCCATGATGCCCGAGGTGATGCTGGCCGGTGACCTGGCCCGTCGCGACACTACCGTGCCCGTGCTGCTGGACGCCATGGAGCGCGAGGTGGCCCAGGACCGCATGGGCGCTTGCGCCATCCTGGCGCGCTTGGCCGATGCTCTGGCCGCCAGCATCATCCGTGCGTGGGTGGAGTGCAGCTGCAACAACCCCACGGGCTGGATTGCCGCCGTGCGCTGCCCGCGCATCGGCAAGGTGATTGCTGCCATCCACGCAGACCCGGAGCGCGACTGGAATGTGCCGCTGCTGGCCGACCTGATGGGCGCCTCGCGTTCACGCTTTGCCGAATCGTTCACGCGCACCATGGGCGAGAGCCCGGCGCGCTATGTGGCCAAGGTGAAGATGTCGCAGGCCCGCAGCTGGATTGCCCGCGATGGTATGCGCGTGGCCGTGGCGGCCCACAGGCTGGGGTATGAGTCTGAAGCATCCTTCAGCCGCGCCTACAAGCGTGTGATTGGGCAGCCGCCCAGCACGGCCAGGGCGCAGTGAGCTTGGCGCAGGTTCTTCCTGCGAACCTAGCTTGCTTTGGGCAGTGGCAGCGCCGTCTTGTAGCGCACCTGCTTGAGCGCAAAGCTGGAGCGGATCTTTTCCACCCCCGGAATGGGTGAGAGCTGCTCCAGGATAAAGCGCTCGAGCGCCGCCATGTCGGCCAGGGCGACGCGGATCAGGTAGTCGCTGTCGCCGGTCATCAGGTAGCACTCCATCACCTCATCGTGCTCGGCAATGCGTCGCTCAAAGTCGGCCAGGGCTTCCTTACTTTGGGTTTTGAGGCTGATGCTGATGAACACATTCAAGCCCAGCCCCAGCGCGGCGCTGCTGGCCAGCGCCACATAGCGGCTGATGACGCCCGCAGCCTCCAGCGCCTTGACCCGCGCCAGGCACGGCGAGGGCGACAGGTGCACGCGCCGCGCCAGCTCCACGTTGGAGAGCGAGCCGTCGGCCTGCAGCTCGGCCAGAATGCGCAAATCGATGGCGTCCAGTTTCATGTGCTGCAGTTTATGGTTTTCGCAGCATGCTGTGCTGGTGCGTTCTGAATATAGAGCGATATCAGCAACTTATTTGGCGATGCCCTCACTACAGTGAACGGCATGAACGCCCCTACACCCCACACCCTGCTGCAAGCCGCTGATCCCGCCGCCCTCGATTGCACCCTGGGTGCGCCGGATGCAGACCCCCAAGAAACTGCCGAATGGCGCGACGCCTTTGTGGCCTTGGTGGCCACCGAGGGGCCAGAGCGGGCGCGCCACATCCTGGCCGAGCTGGTGCACCTGGCCCGCACCCAGCAGATTGGCTGGCAGCCCCAGCTCAACACGCCCTACGTGAACACCGTGTCGGCGCAGAACCAGCCTGCGTTTGCGGGGGATCTGGCGGTGGAAGAGCGGCTGGCATCCATCATGCGCTGGAACGCGCTGGCCATGGTGGTGCGGGCCAACCAGGCCTATGGTGAACTGGGCGGGCACATTGCCAGCTATGCCAGCGCGGCCGATTTGTTTGAGAGCGGCTTCAACCACTTCTTCCGCGCCCGCGAGGGCCTGGGCGAAGGGCAGCACCGGGGCGACTTGGTGTTCTTTCAGCCGCACAGCGCGCCGGGCGTGTACGCACGGGCTTTTCTGGAAGGGCGCTTGTCTGAACAAGACCTGATGCACTACCGCCAGGAAATCACGGCGCCCGCCGCTGGGGCGCAGGGCCTGTGCAGCTATCCGCACCCTTGGCTGATGCCGGACTTCTGGCAGTTCCCCACCGGCTCGATGGGCATCGGGCCCATCAGCAGCATTTACCACGCGCGCTTCATGCGCTACCTCACGCACCGCAATTTGCTCAACTGCCAAGGTCGAAAAGTGTGGGGCGTGTTTGGCGACGGAGAGATGGACGAGCCCGAGAGCATGAGCGCGCTGACCCTGGCCGCGCGCGAGGGGCTCGACAACCTGGTCTGGGTGGTCAACTGCAACCTGCAGCGCCTGGACGGCCCGGTGCGTGGCAACGGCCGCATCATCGACGAGCTCGAGCGCCTGTTCGCTGGTGCGGGCTGGAACGTGGTCAAGCTGGTGTGGGGCAGCGACTGGGACGGCTTGTTTGCCCGCGACCTGACAGGCGCGCTGGTGCGCACGCTGCAAGGCACGGTGGACGGGCAAATGCAGACCTTTGCCGCCAAGGATGGGCGCTTTAACCGCGACAACTTCTTCGGCCAAAGCCCCGAGCTGGCCGCGCTGGCCCAGGGCATGACAGACGAGCAGATTGACCGCCTCAAGCGCGGCGGGCACGACCTGGTGAAGATTCATGCGGCCTATGCCGCAGCCAGCGCCCACAAGGGCCAGCCCACCGTCATCCTGGCCCACACCAAGAAGGGCTACGGCATGGGCACAGCCGGGCAGGGCAAGATGACCACGCACAGTCAGAAGAAGTTCGACGATACGGATCTCATCGAATTCCGCAACCGCTTCAACCTGCCGCTCACCGACGCGCAGGCCACGGGCCTGGCCTTCTACAAGCCCGCTGAAGACAGCCCCGAGATGCAGTACCTGCGCCGCCACCGCCAGCAATTGGGCGGCTACCTGCCCCGGCGCGAGACGGTGTGCGATGCGCTGCCCGTGCCGCCCCTGGTCAGCTACGCGCAGTTTGCGCTGCAGGCCGATGGCAAGGAGATGAGCACCACCATGGCCTTTGTGCGCATGCTGGGCACGCTGCTGAAGGACGCCCAGCTCGGCCCGCGCATCGTGCCCATCGTGGCCGACGAGGCGCGCACCTTTGGCATGGCCAACCTGTTCAAGCAGGTGGGCATCTACAGCAGCGTGGGCCAGCGCTATGCGCCCGAAGACATCGGCTCGGTGCTGAGCTACCGCGAGGCGCTGGATGGGCAGATTCTGGAAGAGGGCATCAGCGAGGCGGGTGCGATTGCGAGCTGGACAGCGGCAGCCACCAGCTACAGCGTGCACGGCCTGGCCATGCTGCCGTTCTACATCTACTACTCCATGTTCGGCTTCCAGCGCGTGGGCGACGCCATCTGGGCCGCTGCCGACCAGCGCGCGCGGGGCTTTTTGCTGGGCGCGACCTCGGGCCGCACCACGCTGGGCGGCGAGGGGCTGCAGCACCAGGACGGCACCAGCCACCTGGTGGCCGCCACCATCCCCAACTGCAAGGCCTACGACCCGGCCTACGCGGGCGAGATGGCCGTCATCATCGACGCTGGCATGCGCGAGATGGTGACCGAGCAGCGCGACGTCTTCTACTACGTCACGCTGATGAACGAGAACTACGCCCAGCCCGACCTGCCCGCCAATGCGGCCGAGGGGGTGCTGCGCGGTTGCTATGTTTTTAAGAGCTTCCAGCGCTTGCAGGACGGGCGTGAGCAGCCAATTTCGTCTAAATCGGTCACCCTGATGGGCTCTGGCGCCATCCTGACCGAGGTGGCCAAGGCTGCAGAGCTGCTGGCCGCTGAAGGCGTGGAGGTGACTGTGCTGAGCGTGACCAGCTGGAGCGAGCTGGCCCGCGACGGCATTGCCTGCGAGCAGCGCGCCATGGACGGCGGTGCGGCCCCCGAGACCCCGTGGCTGGCGCAGCAACTGGCCGGCACCCAGGGCCCGGTGATTGCGGCCACCGACTACGTGCGCGCCGTGCCTGAGACCGTGCGCGCCTTCGTGCCCGAAGGCCGCCGCTACATCACCCTGGGCACGGATGGCTTTGGCCGCAGCGACACGCGTGCGGCGCTGCGCCAGTTCTTTGGGGTGGATGCGCAGGCAGTGGCCAAGGCGGCGCGCTTCGCGTTGGGTTTGTAGTCAAAATGGCTGCTAGCGCTTGAAATATAAGCGCTGGCAGCTATTGAAAATATAGCAATCGGAGCTTCGCCAGAAGGTGTGCTGGCCACCGTGGGCCCGCAGTCTTGCGGCGGGTGGGCCTCAGCCCGCCATCGCTTCGCGCCGGAAGAACGCATCCAGCACCGGCACCAGGCTGGCAAACTCTTGCGCAAACCGGGTGCGGTTCACAAAGTACGCCTCGCAGGCCACGGCAAAAAACTCGGACTGCGAGGTGGCGCCGTACGCATCCAGCCAAGGCCGTTCGGCGCCAAAGCGCTCGGCCAGGATGACGCGTTCGCGGAACTCCTGGTAGGCGGGCTCCCACGCATTCCACCAGGCTTCATACGCCCCACGGCCCGTGCGGGCGCCCATGAAGCCTGCGGGCAGGGGCGGGCAGCCGTTGGCGGTGCCCGTGCGCATGTCCAGCTTGTGCACAAACTCGTGCACCACTACGTTGTGGCCGCGCGCGGTGTTCTCGTGGGCGTTGGCAATGTGCTGCCAGCTCAGCATCACGGGGCCGCGCTCCATGGCCTCGCCCAGCAGCACCTGGGTGTGTTCGTGCACCACACCGGCCTCGTCCACCGTCTGGCGGCGCGCCACGGCCTCGCCGGGGTGCACCACGATGGTCACGAAATCGTCGTACCAGCCCAGCGCCTTGGCGGCATCGCCCAGGTGCAGCAGTGGCAGGCAGGCCTGCGCCGCAATGTCGATGGCCATGGCATCGGTCACGGTGAGGCCGTGTGCGCCGTGGAACTGCTTTTGGTCCAGAAACAGCGCGCTCAGTGCGCGCAGCTTGCTTTGCTCGTGCAGCGACAGCGCGGCCAAAAACGGGTAGCGCTGCAGCGTCTGCAGCCACAGGTCTGCCGAGATGTCGGGCACGGGCGCTACGGTGGCGCGCACATGGCGCCAAAGCCGGTTGAGGATGGGGGGCATGGCAGTGATCGGGCGGGGACGCGATCACGGCCCCTGAGTCAGGATGGCTGGTACATGGGGGCCAGGGCCACCCGTTCCAAGCCCGCGGCGGACAAACGCAGTGTTTCCAGCCGCGGGGGTAATGCGGCGGCGTCCCAGTCGCTCAGCACCACGCGCTGCAGGCCCGGGGCCAGGGTGTGGTCGGCAGGCCGGTGGGTGTGGCCGTGGATGAGTGTGTGGGCGCCTGCCGCCTGCAGCCAGGCGATGGCGCTCGCGTGGTCCACATCGGCATAGATGGCGCCGGACTGCTTGCGCGCCTCGCTCTCTTGCCGAATGCCGCGTGCCTGCGCGCGCCGCACGGCCAGGGGCTGGGACAAAAACTGCTGCTGCCAGGCGCTGCTGCGCGCCTGTACGCGAAAGCGCTGGTAGTCCGTGTCGTCAATGCACAGCAGGTCGCCATGGCTGAGCAGGTAGCGCTGGCCTGCAAAGGTCAGCACGGTGGGGTCTGGCAGGCCGGTGATGCCGCAGTGCTGCAAAAAGGCATTGCCCGCCAGAAAGTCGCGGTTGCCGTGCATGAAGTACAGCGCGCAGCGTTGTGCCGCGGCTTGCAGCTGGGCGCAGACCTGGGCCTCGAAGCTGCCAGGGTCTTGGAGGGCATCGTCGCCCACCCAGACTTCAAAAATGTCGCCGAGCAGAAAGATTGCATCGGCGGGAGTGGCCTGCAGGTAGTGCAGGCATGCGGCCACGGTGGCGGGCTCGCTGGCCTGCAGGTGTAGGTCCGAAATGAAATCGACCGTGCGCCAGTGCGCAGGAGCAGCAAGCTCCGCGAACGGGGGCACGGTCGGGGTCACGTGGTGATAGCGCGGCCTGCTTACAGGGCCACAGCCTTTTCGATGATCACGTCTTCCTTTGGCACGTCGTCATGGAAGCCCTTGCGGCCCGTCTTCACGGCCTTGATCTTGTCCACCACGTCGGTGCCCGAGACCACCTTGCCGAACACGGCGTAGCCCCAGCCTTGGGGGGTGGGGGAGGTATGGTTCAGGAAGCCGTTGTCGGCCACGTTGATGAAGAACTGCGCGGTGGCCGAGTGGGGGTCGCTGGTGCGGGCCATGGCCACGGTGTAGTTGGCGTTCTTCAGGCCGTTCTTGGCTTCGTTCTCGATGGGGGCATCGGAGTTCTTCTGGTTCATGCCGGGCTCAAAGCCGCCGCCTTGCACCATGAAGCCGGGGATCACACGGTGAAAGATCGTGTTGTTGTAGTGGCCCTTGTTCACGTAGGCCAGGAAGTTCTCGGTGGACTTGGGCGCGTTGGCAGCGTCGAGTTCGAGGGTGATGACGCCGTAGCCAGCGATGTGCAGTTCGACTTGTGGGTTGCTCATGGCAATGCTTCTTTCAGAAAAAAGGTCTGGGGTAGGAATGCGAAATCACTTCACCACGGTGGCCGAAGTGATGGTGATGGGGGTGTTGGGCACGTTTTGGTGGCCGCCCTTGTTGCCGGTGGCCACGGCCTTGATCTTGTCGACCACGGCAGTGCCTTCCACCACCTTGCCGAACACGGCATAGCCGTGGCCGTCGGGGTTGGGGGCATTGAGCATGGCGTTGTCCTTCACGTTGATGAAGAACTGCGAGGTGGCCGAGTTGGGGTTGCCCGTGCGCGCCATGGCGATGGTGTAGGTGTCGTTCTTGAGGCCGTTGCTGGCTTCCAGAGGGATCGGCGGCTTGGTGGGCTTTTGCACCATGTCGGCGGTGAAGCCGCCGCCCTGGATCATGAAGCCGTCGATCACGCGGTGGAACACCGTGCCGTCGTAGTGCTTGTCGTTCACGTAGGCGAGGAAGTTCTCAACCGACTTGGGGGCCTTGGCAGGGTCGAGCTGCACCACGATGTCGCCCATGGAGGTGGCGAGCTTGACCTTGGGGGCGGTCTGCGCGTGGGCGGGTGCTACTGAAACCATAGCTGCCAGCGTAATTCCTGCAAGCGTTAGCATCGATTTTCTTTTGGAAATCATCCAATCACTCCTTCAAAAAAGATTTGCCACTGCTGGCCGCGCCGCGTCCAGTACTGGCGTTTGATGGGGCCGGTGCGTGCGCCCTCGGCCACTTCGCCGAACGTTACCACCATGGTGTCGGCCGAGTCGGTCCAGCGCAGGTAGGCCTTGTCTTTGAGGTGGACGGTGCGGCCCTTGAGCGCCTGGGCCTCGGCTTGCAGCACGGCGGCCCATTCGCCCAGGGGCTTTTTCTTGTAGCTCTGAAAGTCGGGGGCGTAAAAGCCCAGCAGGCGGTTCATATCGCCGTTGGACTTGGCGGTGCGCCAGGCATTGAGCACCGTCTCAAACGACTGGCGCTCGGCCTGCATGCTCTGGGCCTGCACCCACTGCAGCTTCTGCGCGATGACCACGGGGGTGGAGCGTGGCTCCACCGTGCGCAGGATGCGTTCCAGATCGGGGTTGGCCAGGGCTACGCAGCCATCGGTGGCCAGGGGCGCGCGCGAGAACTGGTCGGGCGGCGTGCCGTGCAGCCAGATGCCGCTGCCGGTCTTGCCCCGGCTCTGGTCCAGTGGGTTGGGGTAGTTGATGGGCAGGGCGCCCGCTCCGTAAAAGTCCTTGAGCGTGGCGGGGTCCAGGCGGCTGGTGATGAAGTACACGCCCAGGGGGGTGCGTTGGTCGCCTTCGGTGGCCTTTTCAATGCCCGACTTGCCCACCGAGGCGTAGTAGTCGGCCACCAGCTTCAGGCCCTTGTCCGTGTTCTCAAACAGGTACAGCCGCGAGCGTGAGGCGTCGATGGCAATGGCGTGCTTGTAGCGCGGGGCCAGCTCAACAAACTGTGCCGGGATGTGGGTGGAGGCCGGGCGGGCGCGCTGGGCCTGCACGCGCTGGCGCGACTCGGTGCGCAGCTCATCGAGCGTGGCGGTCACTTCGGGCGGGTAGGGCAGGGCTGGCTCTGGCACATCACCCAGCTGCTTGATGGGGCGCACGCGCGCGGCCAGCAAGTCGCCCACGGCCAGTTGTGCGAGCTGAAAGTTGGGGTATTCGCGTGCCAGGCTTTCGGCCTGGGCCAGTGCCTCGCGGCCGCGCCCCTCGCTGGCCAGTTGGTATACCTTGAGCAGGCGCGTTTCTGCCTGACCGTCTTGCAGCGCCTTGGGGGCCACAGGGGTTGGGGCGGCGCGCTGCGCAGCGGCGGTGGGGCGCTTGCTTTTGGCTGCTGGCTGCGATGTTTGCGCATGCACCGGGGGGGCCGCTGCAGACTGCGCCGCCAAGGCGAACAGGGTCACGGCCGTGGCCGCGTGGCGAATCCAGAAGGGGGCTTGCACGCTGCAGTAAGGGGCTGGCACGCTGTGGCGCTGTATCAAGGGGCTGTCAGAAAAAACCGAAGAGCCAACGGCTTGCGCTGTCGGCCCTGTCAAAGGTGAGAGGTCTGGGTTGGAGTCAGGCGGCCTGTGGCATCAACCGCCTGTGGCTTCGCGCACGATGAGCCAGCGGCCGTTGGTCTCCACCAGGTCCAGCGTCTTGCGGCTGGTCACGTTGAGCGAGTCGGCGCTGTAGGCCTGGCGAAAGCGGGCCGTGGCTTTGCTGCCGTTCATCGAAACGTTCAGGTCAGACACCTGCACGGTGATCTTGGACTTGCCCACGATGCGGGCTTCGCGTTCTTTTTCCCAGGCGGCGCGGGTTTGCTTGCCGGGTGGGTTGAATTCCTTGCCGTAGGCCGACAGATAGCTCTTCATGTCCTTGGCAGCCCAGGCGGCAGCCCAGGCTTGCACAGCGGCA
This sequence comes from Acidovorax sp. 1608163, assembly GCF_003669015.1. Taxonomy (NCBI): domain Bacteria; kingdom Pseudomonadati; phylum Pseudomonadota; class Betaproteobacteria; order Burkholderiales; family Comamonadaceae; genus Acidovorax; species Acidovorax sp. 1608163. The sequence continues at coordinate 2,663,895 of NZ_CP033069.1, read as the reverse complement.
GAGACTTCCTTGGTGTCTTTGGCGGCCTCTTTCTTGGCCGTGTCGGCGGCGGGCGCTGCCGCAGGGGCCGCTGCAGGTGCGGGGCTGGCGGCAGGGGCAGCCGCTGTGGGCGCAGGGGCCGCCGTGGGGGCTGCTGCTGGGGCTGGCGCAGGTGTTGCCGCAGGTGCAGGGGCGGGGCGCTGCGTGGCAATCACGGCAGGGGCTGGTGCGGCTGCGGCAGGCTTGGCGCCCTTGGCCGCGTCGGCGGAGAACAGTTCACGGATCAGCGCCAGCTTGGGCTTGAGCGATGTGGCGTTGGCCGCGTCCAGCTGCAGCGCCTTGTTGTAGGCCTGGCTGGCCAGCTTGGCATAGATGTCGCCCAAGTTTTCGTGCGCCGTGGCGTAGCTGGGGTTGGTGCGGATGGCCATTTCCAGCGCGGTGCGGGCCTTGTCCAACTGGTTCTGGTTGGCGTACAGCACGGCCAGGTTGTTGTAGGGCTCGGGCAGCTCTGGGTATTCCTCGGTGAGCTTGGTGAACGTGGCCACTGCGTCAGCGGGCTTGCCGGAGTCGGCTTGCGCCACGCCTTTGAGGAAGCGCAATTGCGGGTCGCGGGGGGTGGCGGACAATCGCTGGTCTGCCTTGGCAAGTGCTTCTGCGGCCTTGCCCGCCTTGAGCAACTGGGTGATGTCGGCGTAGTCGTTGGCCTGGGCTGCGCCGGTGCCGACAAGCGCCGTCAGTGCCAACAGGCGCAGGAGTCGGGGAAGGGTGCGGCGGACTTGCTTCATGGGGGTTCTGGAGGGGTTGAACGGCGTGAAACCCGGGCCGGGCTTATACTTCGGCGGATTGTAGCTGAGGGGGGTTGTCATGACGGTGCGCTGTTGCCGCTGGTGATTTCATAGGGTGTCCGGTGCCGGGCACCATCCCCCGCGTGGGGCTGTGCCTCCGCGCTGCAGGGCGATCCGCATCGCCCATCCTCCCCATTCCCGACACTGATACCCCATGAGTTTGCGCATCTACAACACGCTTTCGCGTGCATTGGAAGACTTTTCCCCGCTCGAACCTGGCCACGTCCGCATGTATGTGTGCGGCATGACCATTTACGACCTGTGCCACATCGGCCACGCCCGCATGATGATGGCCTTTGATGTGGTACAACGCTGGCTCAAAGCCAGCGGCTTGCGCGTGACCTACGTGCGCAACATCACCGACATTGACGACAAGATCATCAAGCGTGCGCTGGAGCGGGGCATCACCATCCGCCAGCTCACCGACGAGATGATTGCGGCCATGCACCAGGACATTGGCCTTTTGGGCATCGAGCCGCCATCGGTCGAGCCTCGGGCCACTGAATATGTGCCGCAGATGCTCTCGCTCATCAGCCAGCTGGAAGGCAAGGGCTTGGCCTACCGCGCTGGCAATGGTGACGTGAACTACTCCGTGCGCAAGTTCGACGGCTACGGCAAGCTGTCGGGCAAGTCGCTCGATGAGCTGCGTGCGGGCGAGCGCGTGGCCGTGCAAGACGGCAAGGAAGACCCGCTCGACTTCGTGCTGTGGAAATCCGCCAAGGCCGATGAGCCGGAAGACGCCAAGTGGGCCAGCGAATTCGGTACTGGTCGCCCGGGCTGGCACATCGAGTGCTCGGCCATGAGCTGCGCCACGCTGGGTGAAACCTTTGACATCCACGGCGGCGGGGCCGACCTGCAGTTCCCCCACCACGAAAACGAAATCGCCCAGAGCGAAGGCGCCACGGGCAAGCCGCTGGCCCATTTCTGGGTGCACAACGGCTTTGTGCGCGTGGACAACGAGAAGATGTCCAAGAGCCTGGGCAACTTCTTCACCATCCGCGATGTGCTCAAGCAGTACGACGCCGAGACGGTGCGCTTCTTCATCGTGCGTGCCCATTACCGCAGCGCCCTCAACTACAGCGACGCTCACCTGGACGATGCACGCCAGGCGCTCAAGCGCCTGTACACCGCGCTGAGCCTGGTGGAGCCCGTTGCCGTGACGGTGGACTGGAGCAATCCCTACGCTGCACGCTTTAAGGCCGCCATGGACGAAGACTTTGGCACGCCCGAAGCGGTGGCGGTGCTGTTTGACTTGGCTGGCGAGGTCAACAAGACCCGCTCTACCGAACTGGCGGGCCTGCTCAAGGGCTTGGGCCAGTGCCTGGGCCTGCTGCAAGGCGACCCCAAGGCCTTCTTGCAGGCCGGTGCCGGGCTGGATGAGTCTGCCATTCAGGCCCAAATTGCCGCCCGCACTGCGGCGAAGGCCGCCAAGGACTTTGCCGAGGCAGACCGCATCCGCCAGGCGCTGCTGGCGCAAGGCATCGTGCTCAAGGATTCAGCCGCTGGGACGACCTGGGAAGCTGCGCAGTGAACGTTTGTGTGAATAAAACCGCCATCAAGGCAGACTGGATGAGCGGTGGCAGCTACTAAAAAAATAGCATCAATCGATGCCCCTGAGGCTTCGCCCGTGCTGACGACGCCAGCTTACTGGGCCGAGGCGTGCAAGCACCTGGTCAAAAAAGACCGGGTGATGAAGCGCCTGATCCCCCAATTTGGCGATGCAGCGCTGCAAACCCGCCGCGATGCCTTCACCACGCTGGCGCGCAGCATCGTGGGGCAGCAGGCTTCGGTCAAGGCCGCACAGGCCGTGTGGGAACGGTTTGCCGCGCTGTCGCGCCAACTGAGCCCGGCCAATGTGCTCAAGCTCAAGGTGGACGACATGCGCGCGGCAGGCCTGTCGGCCCGCAAGATCGACTACCTCGTGGATTTGGCACTGCACTTTGACAATGGCAAGTTGCACGTCAAGGACTGGGAGTCCATGGACGACGAGGCGATCATTGCCGAGCTGGTGGACATCCGTGGCATTGGCCGCTGGACGGCCGAGATGTTCCTGATCTTCTATCTGCAGCGCCCCAATGTGCTGCCGCTGGACGACCCAGGCTTGATCACGGGCATCAGCCAGAATTACTTTTCTGGCGAATTGGTCAGCCGCAGTGACGCCCGTGAAGTGGCCGAGGCCTGGAAGCCTTGGTGCAGTGTGGCAACTTGGTATATTTGGCGGTCGCTGGACCCCGCACCCGTCGCCGATTGATGGCGGACAACCGACCGTTGCCCGGCATCGGTTACATTGCGTGCCATTTGTGGCCGCCCCGCAGTGCGCGACCTAAGGAGAAAAACGTTGGCGAAAAAAACCTTTCTGGATTTCGAGCAGCCGATTGCCGAACTCGAGTCCAAAATCGAAGAACTGCGCTACGTGCAGACCGAAAGCGCTGTCGATATTTCTGAAGAAATCGACCAGCTGAGCAAGAAGAGCCAGCAGCTCACCAAGGACATCTACAGTGAGCTGAGTCCCTGGCAGATCACCAAGATTGCGCGCCACCCCGAGCGTCCCTACACGCTGGACTATGTGCGCGATATCTTCACGGACTTTGTCGAGCTGCATGGCGATCGCCATTACTCGGACGACCTCTCCATCGTGGGCGGCCTGGCCCGTTTCAACGGCCACGCCTGCATGGTGATGGGCCACCAAAAAGGCCGCGACACCAAAGAGCGCGCCATGCGCAACTTTGGCATGAGCAAGCCCGAGGGCTACCGCAAGGCGCTGCGCCTGATGAAGACGGCCGAGAAATTCAAGCTGCCTGTGTTCACCTTTGTGGACACGCCCGGCGCCTACCCGGGCATTGATGCCGAAGAGCGCGGCCAGTCCGAGGCCATTGGCCGCAACATCTTCGAGATGGCGCAGCTGGAAGTGCCCATCATCACCACCATCATTGGCGAAGGTGGCTCGGGCGGCGCGCTGGCCATCAGCGTGGCCGATCAGGTCGTCATGCTGCAGTACGCCATCTACTCCGTCATCAGCCCCGAAGGCTGCGCTTCCATCCTCTGGAAGACCAGCGACAAGGCGCAGGAGGCGGCCGATGCCCTGGGCATCACCGCCCACCGCCTCAAGGCCTTGGGTTTGGTGGACAAAATCGTGAGCGAGCCCGTGGGTGGCGCGCACCGTGACCACAAGCAAATGGCGGCCTTCCTGAAGCGCGCGCTGGGCGATGCCTTCCGCCAAGTGGCAGACCTCAAGACCAAGGACTTGCTTGACCGTCGCTACGAGCGCCTGCAAAGCTACGGCCGCTTCAGCGATACCAAGGCCGACAGCCGCTGAGCGCACGCACATGACTGCGATGGGCTGCTTTCATCGCCCCCATGCCAAGGCCCCGCAAGGGCCTTTGTATTTGTGCCGGCCTTTGTGGCTGGGGGGGGCGCCCCTCGCTGGGCATGTCGGGAAGGGTGGGTTTGGCATGACGCTGTCTGTCGATGCGGCAATGGCCGCCTTCAACCCGGAGTTGCCCTTGGCCGTGGGACTGAGTGGCGGTGCGGACTCCACAGCATTGCTGGTGGCGGCGGCCCAGAAGTGGCCGGGCCAAGTGCGGGCAATCCATGTCAACCACGGCTTGCAGGCGGCGGCTGCGGCGTTTGAAGCGCATTGCCTGCAGTTGTGCAGCGCACTGCAGGTGCCCCTGGTGGTGCAGCGGGTGGATGCCCGCCACGCCAGCGGGCAGAGCCCTGAAGACGCTGCGCGCCAGGCGCGCTACCAAGCCTTTGACGCTGCATTGGCCGAGGATTCAGCGCTGGGTGCTGTTAAATCGGTAGCGCTGGCGCAGCATGCCGATGACCAGGTGGAGACGATGCTGCTGGCGCTCTCCCGAGGCGCAGGCGTCGCGGGCCTGGCCGCCATGCCCGCCCAGTGGCAGCGCGCAGGTCGACCGTGGTACCGACCCTGGCTGCAGGTGCCAGGCAGCGCAGTGCGCGACTGGCTGCGCCAGAGTGGGCAGACCTGGGTGGAAGACCCCAGCAACAGCGACGAACGCTTTACCCGCAATCGAATCCGCGCACGCCTTTTGCCTGCGCTGGAGGCCGCCTTCCCCGCATTCCGCGACACCTTTGGCCGCGCCGCATCCCACGCCGCCCAGGCCGATGCGTTGCTACAAGAAGTCGCCCGGCAAGACTTGCTACTGATTGGCGCACCGCCACAGATCAAGGCCTTGCAAGCGCTGAGCCGGGCTCGGCAAGCCAATGTGCTTCGCCATTGGCTGCGTGTGCACCATCACACCACACCCTCCGCCGCCCAACTGGCCGAGCTGCTGGACCAAGTGGCCGCCTGCACCACCCGAGGGCATCGATTGCGGCTCAAGGTAGGGCGGGGCTTCGTTGTCCGTCAAGGGTCGGTTCTGGATTGGTGTTGCACCTAGGCTTTGTAGGAGCGCCCGCAGGGGAGTGTGCTCATGGCCTGTGAGTGCGGGGTCAACGGCTGCAGAGGCTCTCGCTTTGGAAACTGCATCGCCAAAAACGATCAATGAAACACAGTCCGAGCAGATCGGATACGGGCTGCGCAACGCATTCGATCCAACTTCCGTCCGTTTGCCTGGCGTTCGACTTTCGCTGAGAGGCGCTAAAAATGAGGCATAATAGCTGGATTGGAAACGTGACCGAGTGGCCGAAGGTGCTCCCCTGCTAAGGGAGTATGGGGTGTAGAGCCTCATCGAGGGTTCGAATCCCTCCGTTTCCGCCAAGATAAAGCCCAAGTGATTCGTCACTTGGGCTTTTTTCTTTGCGCCTCCATTTTCTAGCATGGCCGCTCGTTGCTGTATCCGGGTTTGCGCTGGTTGGGGCAAACCGTTGTTGTGCGGCAAGGTGTGTGAGTGATTTGCGCGGCTTGGCTGATGCAATCGCGGTGCTCGGGCAGATAATCAGCGCACCAAGCTTTGGGGAGACTCTCCATGACGTCATCGACGACTGCAAGCCGTAGCGCATTTGGCACTGCCAACCCCATGCGCTGGCCACGATTTTGGAAGCTGGCGAAACCCGCCGCATCATCTCGGCCACCGATATCTACGACATTTCCGGCGTGAAGCTGTGGGCGGGCAACCAGCCGGTGTCTGCTTCGTTGCAGCGCAGGTTGTTGGACCGCGAATTGCGCCAGCCACTGGAGACCAGCCTGATTGCCGAGGACGGCGTGTCGGTGGCGGGCTTGGTGCAAGCGGTGCAGGATGTGCTGCAGAGTGCGTCGCCGCTGGTGCCTGTGTTGCAGCCCCACGCCCCGCGTTTGCTGGCCTTGGTTGGTGGGCTCACGCTGCACCCTGTGGCCCAGTTGCTGCTGACGGCGGCCCAAACGGCGCGGCCTGCGCACTACGCGCATGCCGTGGCGGCCATGGCGCTCAACGGGGCGTTGATGGCGGCCGATGGTGGTGACGACGCGGCCGTGCGCTTGGCCTTGCTCAGTGGCTTGTTGCACGATGTGGGCGAGATGTACATCGATCCACTGCATGGCGAGGCCGAAGCGGACCGCGATTTGGACTTTGCCAGCTACCAGCAATTGGTCGTGCACCCCCATGTGGGCTATTTGTTGGTGGCGCAACTCACCAATTACCCGGCAGAGGTGGCGCGGGCGATTGCCGAACACCATGAGCGCCTGGACCAGTCCGGCTATCCCAACGCACTGGGGGGCGGGAAGATGTCTCCGCAAGGGCGTTTGCTGGCAGTGACCGAGGCCACGCTCAATGCGCTGCGCAGTCCGTACAGCCACTTGCTGCATGCCAGTGTGGCGCTGCGTGCGGTGCCTGGCGAGTTTGATTTGCATTGGGTGGGCAAGATCACCAAAGCGGCGGGCGCTCAGCCGCCGCAGTCTGCCGTGCTACAGGCCAGCGAGATTGAACAACGGCTGGCGGCGTTGGGTGATGTGCTGGCGGGCGCAGAGCAGCGGGTGCTGGCACTGGCCCAAGTGGCCCAGTTGCCTGCCATGCAGACCGCGCTGGCCTTGGCGCAGTTCTTGTTGGGCCGCTTGCGCACGGGCTGGAACGAGAGTGGCTTGTGGAACCCGGCAGCCCTTCTCAGCGCAGACGCTGCCGAGGTCGAGGCCCTGGAGGACGAGTTGTACTTCCGTCTGCGTGGCGTGCAGCGTGCGACCTTGCTGCGCGCAGGCCAGTTGCCGGAGCCCGAGGCCGGGCAGCTGCTGGCGCTGTGTGACTCCTTGGCGATGGGGGCGTAACGCCGGACCCGGGTGGGAGTGGCGGACAAGCCTTGAGGCAACGCCCGTACGCCACCTGGGCAACCGGGCGCTGAAACAAAACGCAATAAACCGAAACTGCCCAGAGACGACGGTTGCCAGCGCGGGCGGCACCATGGCGTTCATGTTCAACGCTGTGTTGTGAGGAGTCCTGTCATGAAGTCCTGGATCAAGAAATCCCTGTTCACTGTGTTTGGCGCCAGCATTGCCCTGGGTGGGCTCACGGCCTGCTCTAGCGCAAGGCCTTGGCACCACGATGCCAGCCCCGAGCAGATGGCCCAGATGCAGGGCAAGATGGTCGAGCGCATCGGCAGCAAGCTGGATTTGAATGCCGAGCAAAAGCAAAAGCTGAAGACACTGACCGATGTGCTGCTGGCCCAGCGCAAGGCCATGGCCGGTGCATCCGGTGACCCCCGTGCGCAGGTGCAGGCCCTGGTCGCGGGCGAGCGGTTTGACCGATTGGCTGCGCAGTCCTTGCTCGACGAAAAGACCCGTGCCGTGCAGGCCGGTGGCCCCGCCGTGATTGCTGCGCTGGGCGATTTTTATGACAGCTTGCAACCCGCCCAGCAGCAGAAAGTGCGCGACATGATGCAGCGCCGCCGTGGCTGGATGGCATCGCACGGCTGACAGTTTGAACAGCTTCTCAGGAGCGCACCATGCACCTTGCAATGCAACCGGTTCACCAATTGGCCATAGGCCTGCGCGCCCATGGCCCGCAGCTGCTGGCGGGGCTGGAGGAGCCACACGATGAGTTGATGTCCCTGGTGTGGGGGCCCCGGTTTGATCGGGGCCATGCCATGGGCCTGGTGGCCCGCAGGCCCGATGTGGCGGCCAGCCTGCTGCCCGCTTTGCTGGACGCGGCCGACCACTTTGATCAACTCCATGGCCCTGCGCAAGCCCGGCTGCGCCGGATGATTTTGCGGCACCGTGCGCTGGCAGGCGTTGCGGACATTGCCGCAGTGTGAAAATTCGGTATGTACCGCATTTTGCTCATTGACGATGATGAACAGCTGGGCCCCCCGCTGACCACTTACTTCCAGCGGTTTGAGATGGCGCTGACCCATGCCCTGCGCCCCAGTGACGGGCTGGCCCGGTTGGGGCAAGGCGGCTTTGATGCGGCCATCCTGGACGTCATGCTGCCGGAGATGGATGGCTTTGAGCTGTGCCGCACCATCCGCAAGCAAAGCGATTTGCCCATCGTCATGCTCACGGCGCGGGGCGATGTGATGGACCGTGTGGTGGGCCTGGAACTGGGCGCGGACGACTACCTGCCCAAGCCCTTTGAGCCGCGCGAGCTGGTGGCACGCATGCAAACCGTGCTGCGCAGGCGGCGTGGCAACGGTGTGAGCGAGGCGGGGGACGTGATCCGGTTTGACGGCTTGAGCATCGATGCGGCCCGGCGCAGCGTGGTGCGCCAAGGCCAGGCCTTGGAGTTGACGGGCACCGAGTTTGATTTGCTGCACCTGCTGGCGCGCGAGCCAGGCCGCGTCTTCAGCCGCGACGACATTCTGAACCAGCTGCGCGGGCACGACGCCGAGCTGTACACCCGCGCCGTGGACATCGTGGTGAGCCGTTTGCGCAAAAAGCTGGAGCCGCTGGACTGCATCAAAACCCTGCGCAATGCGGGCTACTCGCTGGCCCTGCGCAGGGTGGCTGCATGAGCGACCAGCGAACTGCGCGGACCAGGCCCCCCCGTTGGCGCAGAGGACGGCACGCGGCGGACCACCCCGGCGGTGAAGAAAATGCCTGCGGCCCCGCACCCTTTTGCCCCTGGCACCGCCGCGCACGCGATGCCGTAGGGTATTCGCTGCGATTGCGGCTGGTGCTGGTGTTTTTGCTGCTGGCCTTGGCCATGGCCGTCACCTTCATGGGAGGCGTTCAAAAAGCCATTGCCATCGGCTGGCGCGAGGCCGCTCGCCCGTTGCTCATGGACTATGTGGACCGGCTGGTGGAAGAGGTGGGCACCCCGCCCAGCATTGAGCGCGCCCAGGCCATCGTGGGGCGTTTGCCCATCCACATGCACATCGAGGGGCCGGTGGTGAAATGGGACTCGCACCCCGACCAGCCCCGGCCCGAATGGATGCGCAGGCAAAGCGCGTCCGACAAGCGCTGGCTGTCCGAGGCCGATGGACACAAGCTGCTGCAACGCGTGACGGCCGACGGCCACACCATCGTGTTCGGCCTGAACGCCATGACCTGGGACCAAAAGCCCCGCATCGCCTGGCTGACACTGACGGTGCTGCTGCTGCTGACGGCGCTGGCCTATGCCTACGTGCGCTACCTGCTGCGCCCGCTGGACGACATCCGCCGGGGCGCACAGCGCTTTGGCGCGGGCGATTTTGCGCAGCCGATTCCACTGCGCAGCACCCGCCGCCCCGATGAGCTGGGGCAACTGGCCGCCACCATCAACACCATGGGGGAAGACATCCACCAGATGCTGGAGGCCAAGCGTGCACTGCTGCTGGCCATGAGCCATGAACTGCGCAGCCCCTTGACCCGGGCGCGCCTGAACACCGAGCTGCTGCCTGAAGGCGCAGACACCCAGGCGCAGCGCGACGCCTTGTTGCGCGACCTGGGCGAAATGGCCCGATTGATCTCTGACCTGCTGGAAAGCGAACGCCTGGCCGGCCGCCACGCGGCGCTGCACCGCGAGCCTACCGACCTGGCTGCATTGGCCCGTGAGGTGGTGGAGGAGCTGAGCGTGCGCCACGCCGCTGCCGCCCATATTCGGGTGGTGATGGACTGCGGTGGTCTGGCTGGCAAGCCCACCGAGGGGGACGCGCCCCAGCACCCAGCCCTGTTGATGGCGCTGGACCGCTCGCGCGTGCGTCTGCTGCTGCGCAATCTACTGGACAACAGCTTGCGCCACAGCGACCCTGCCGCGCCGCCGCCCGAGTTGCATTGCACGCTGGACGCGTCTGGCGGCGTGGTGCTGCGGGTGCGCGATTTTGGCCCCGGCGTGGCAGACGAGCACCTGGGCCGCCTGGCAGAGCCCTTCTTTCGGCCCGACACGGCGCGCCAGCGCGCCACCGGGGGCGTGGGCTTGGGCTTGTACCTGTGCCGCTTGGTGGCCCAGGCCCACGGCGGTTGGCTGCACATTGCCAATGCCAAGCCGGGCCTGGAGGTGCAGGTGGCGCTGCCACGGGTGGGGTAGGGCGCTTGTATGTGCCTCCTGGCCGGGGATGCAGCGTGGTGCGCCCTGGGCATGCACCTGCACGGTGCGCCGTGTCCGGGCTGGGTGGCAGTGCCGTGTCCTCAGTTTTTTAATAAAAATGCCATGTAGCGCAATCAGAGTAAGCGCTGGTAGCTATTAAAAACGTAGCGTTTTTTCGTTGGTGATCCCATGGCCGCCTGCGCGCGTTGGGCTGGCCCTGTTCTTGCTGAATGTGTTCACCCTTGATGGCAGGACATTGTCGGTACTTACCCTGTATAGACAGGTATGGCTGCAATGCCATCATGGCACCCTGGTGCTGCGGCAATGCCGGGCGGGGTAGGCGATGGACTTTTATTCAGACAGGAGCAGATGATGACTCGATTGGTTGTGAAGATGGCAACGCTGGCTGCGGCCGCTGCTTGTGTCCTGACTGCGGCCCTGCCCGCACAGGCGCAAGACACCAAAATCGTGCTGGGCATGTCCGGTTGGACGGGCTTTGCACCGCTCACCCTGGCCGATAAGGCCGGCATCTTCAAGAAGAACGGCCTGGATGTGGAGATCAAGATGATCCCGCAGAAGGACCGCCACCTGGCCCTCGCGTCCAAGTCCATCCAGTGCGCGGCCACCACCGTGGAGACGCACGTGGCATGGAATGCCAACGGCGTGCCCATCGTGCAGATCTTCCAGATGGACAAGTCCTACGGCGCCGACGGCATTGCGGTGCGCGGCGACATCAAGGGCTTTGCGGACTTGAAGGGCAAGACCATCGGCGTGGACGCACCCGGCACCGCACCGTACTTTGGCCTGGCCTGGATGCTCAGCAAGAACGGCATGAGCCTTAAGGACGTGAAGACCACCACGCTGTCGCCCCAGGCTGCGGCGCAGGCGTTCGTGGCGGGGCAGAACGACGCTGCCATGACGTACGAGCCTTACCTCTCTACCGTGCGTGACAACCCTGCCGCGGGCAAGATCTTGGCCACCACGCTCGACTACCCGATGGTGATGGACACCGTGGGCTGCGACCCCGCCTGGCTCAAGGCCAACGGCAAGGCCGCACAGGCACTGGCCAACTCGTACTTCCAGGCGCTGGACATGATCAAGGCCGACCCCACCAAGTCCAACGAGATCATGGGCGCGGCGGTCAAGCAGACGGGCGAGCAGTTCGCCAAGTCGTCGTCCTTCCTGCGCTGGCAGGACAAGGCCGCCAACCAGAAGTTCTTTGCGGGCGAGCTGCAGACCTTCATGAAGGACGCCACGGCGATCCTGCTGGAGGCGGGCATCATCCGCAAGGCGCCTGAGGATCTGGCCGTCACGTTCGACGCGAGCTTCATCAAATAAGAGCAGGAAGAAGAGCGCGCCATGTCTGCTGTGCAACCCCTGTCTGTGACCACGCCAAAGGCCCCCGCGCGCCGACGCTCACTGGCCCCTCTGGAGCCCGTGAGCGCCCGTGCCCGCTGGCTGCTGGGCTTCGGTTTTTTTGTGTTGTTCGTGCTGGTGTGGGCGTTCTTCACGCTGGGCGGCTTCGTGTCGCCCACGTTCCTGGCCAGCCCTGTCACCATGGCCAAGGAAGGCTGGCTGCTGTTCAGCGAATACGGCTTTCACAAGGACATCGGCATGACGGTGTGGCGCGTGTTCGGCGGCTTCATCCTGGCCGCCGTCATCGCCGTGCCGCTGGGCATTGCGATGGGCGCGTACAAGGGCATTGAAGCCTTCTTCGAGCCCTTCGTCTCGTTCTGCCGCTACCTGCCCGCGTCGGCCTTCATTCCGCTGCTCATCCTGTGGGCGGGCATTGGCGAGGCACAGAAGATTCTGGTCATCTTCATCGGCTCGGTCTTTCAGATCACGCTCATGGTAGCCGTCACCGTGGGCGGTGCTCGGCGCGACCTGGTGGAGGCTGCGTACACGCTGGGCGCCGGCCACAAGGGCATCGTCACGCGCGTGCTCATCCCGGGCGCCGCCCCTGAGATTGCTGAGACCCTGCGCCTGGTGCTGGGCTGGGCCTGGACCTATGTGATCGTGGCCGAGCTGATCGGCTCGTCGAGCGGCATCGGCCACATGATCACCGACAGCCAGTCGCTGCTCAACACCGGCCAGATCATCTTCGGCATCATCATCATCGGCCTCATCGGGCTGGTGTCCGACTTCGCCTTCAAGGCGCTCAACCACCGTCTGTTTGCCTGGAGTTTTGTGCGATGAGCCGCGTATCTATTCAAGCCGTCTCGCGCGTTTTCGAGACTGCCAAGGGCCAGCGCACACAGGCGTTGCAGCCGGTCGATTTTGAAGTGCGCGACAACGATTTCGTCACCATCCTCGGCCCCTCGGGCTGCGGCAAGTCCACGCTGCTGCGCATCGTCGCGGGGCTGGACCACGCCACCAGCGGCCGTGTGCTGCTCGACGGCATGCCGGTCGAAGGCCCCGGGCCCGAGCGCGGCATGGTGTTCCAGAGCTACACGTTGTTCCCCTGGCTCACCATCGAGCAGAACATCCGCTTTGGCCTGCGCGAACGCGGCATGCCCGAGGCGCAGCAGAAAGAGCGCGCCGCGTACTTCGTCGCCAAGGTGGGGCTGCGCGGCTTCGAGCAGCACTTTCCCAAGCAGCTGTCGGGTGGCATGCAGCAGCGCACCGCCATTGCGCGCGCGCTGGCCAACGACCCCAAGATCCTGCTGATGGACGAGCCCTTCGGCGCGCTCGACAACCAGACCCGCGTGCTCATGCAAGAGCTGCTCCTGGGCATCTGGGAGGCCGAGCGCAAGACCGTGCTGTTTGTCACCCACGACATCGACGAAGCCATCTTCATGGCCAACCGCGTGGCCGTGTTCAGCGCCCGGCCCGGTCGCATCAAGACCGAGCTGGCGGTGGACTTGCCGCACCCGCGCCATTACACGATCAAGACCAGCCCCGAGTTCATGGACCTCAAGGCCCGGTTGACCGAAGAGATTCGCGCAGAATCCATGGCTGCCGATTTGCACTGACCCCTGACCTGCCCATGCCTGCCCGTTCTCCTCGCCGCCTCGCTGTTTCTGCCAAAGCCCGCTCTACCGCTGCGCCTGCTGCGCGGGCCCCGGTTGCATCGCCTGCGCGTGCGCCTGCCACATCTTCGCGGGCGGACAAGCCCCGGGCTGCGGCGCCTGCGCCCGCAGCCACCCAGGCCATGGCCTTGTACGAGCAGGTCAAAGATTTCATCGCCCGCAAGATCCAGGAGGGCGCCTGGCGCGCGGGGGACCGGCTGCCGTCCGAGAGCGAGCTGGTCACCCAGTTCGGCATCTCGCGCATGACGGTAAACCGCGCGCTGCGCGAGCTGGTGGAGCAGGGCCGCATCGTGCGCGTGGCCGGGGTGGGCAGCTTTGTGGCCGAAGACAAGCCCCAGTCCACGCTGCTGCAGATTGCCAACCTGGCCAGCGAGATTCGCCAGCGTGGGCACGACTACCGCTGCGATGTGCTGGCCGTGGAGCGGGTGTCTGCATCACTCGAAGTGGCGGCCGCGCTGGATTTGCGCACCGGCGAATCGGTGTTCCATTCGCTGTGCGTGCACCGTGAAGACGGTTTGCCGGTGCAGCTGGAAGACCGCCACGTCAACCCCCGCCAGGTGCCGCAATTTGCGGTGCAAGACTTTACGCAACTGCAGCCGTCGGAATACCTGGTGCGCAACGTGCCCTTTGACCAGGTCGAACATGTGGTCGATGCCGTCATGCCCACCGCAGAGCAGGCTGCGCTGCTGGAGATGCCTTCCACCGAGCCCTGCCTGCTTCTCACGCGGCGCACCTGGTCGCGCGGCGTGCCCATCACGGTGGTGCGCTGCCTGCACCCGGCGTCGCGCTACCGGTTGGGCAGTCGCTTTCGGGCCGACGGAAACCCGGCGGCTGGCTGAACCCGCACTGCTGCCACCACCACAGGTTTCACCCCTTTTCAAATGCCATTTTTTCGCTGATACTAACCTGTATATACAGGATGAGACTTATGACCACTTCTACACCTTTGGCCTCCCATTCCCCCGCCGCCATCACCCTGGTGCCGGGCTCCGTCACCCTGGCCGCGCTGCGCCGCATCCATGCAGGCGGCGTGGCCTTGCGGCTGGACGGGGGCGCCCTCGCAGGCATGCAGGCCGCCCAGGCCGTGGTGCAGCGCATCGTGGACGAGGACCAGGTGGTCTACGGCATCAACACCGGCTTTGGCAAGCTGGCCAGCACCAAGATTGCCCACGACCGCTTGGCCGAACTGCAGCGCAACCTAGTGCTGTCGCACAGTGTGGGCACGGGCGATGCGCTGCCCGACGGCGTGGTGCGCCTTATCCTGGCCACCAAGGCGGTGAGTCTGGCACGCGGCCACTCGGGTATTCGCCCCGCCATCGTGGATGCACTGCTGGCCTTGGCCAATGCAAATGTGCTGCCGGTGATTCCGGCCAAGGGTTCGGTGGGGGCGTCAGGCGACCTGGCGCCGCTGGCGCACCTGTCGTGTGTGTTGATTGGCGAAGGGCAGGCCAAGGTGAACGGCCAGGTCGTGTCGGGGGCAGAAGCCATGCGCTCCATCGGTTTGCAGCCCTTTGTGCTGGGCCCCAAGGAAGGGTTGGCTTTGCTCAACGGCACCCAGGTGTCTACCGCACTGGCACTGGCCGGGCTGTTTGGGGCTGAGAACGTGCTGGCCGCAGGCCTGGTGGCGGGCTGTCTGTCGCTCGAAGCCATCAAGGGCTCGGTCAAGCCGTTCGATGCCCGCATCCACGAGGCACGGGGCCAACTGGGCCAGATCGCCGTGGCGGCTGCCGTGCGCGGGCTGCTGGAGGGCAGCGAGATCGACCCATCGCACCCCAATTGCGGCAGGGTGCAAGACCCGTATTCCATCCGCTGCGTGCCGCAGGTGATGGGCGCGTGCCTCGATAACCTGCAGCATGCTGCACGCGTGCTGCGCATCGAGGCCAATGCCGCATCGGACAACCCGCTGGTGTTCACGGACACGGGTGAAGTCATCTCTGGCGGCAACTTCCACGCCGAGCCCGTGGCCTTTGCAGCCGACATCATTGCGCTGGCCGTGGCCGAGATCGGCGCCATCTCCGAGCGCCGCATGGCCCTGCTGCTCGATACGGGCCTGTCGGGCCTACCTGCCTTCCTGATCCGCGACAGTGGCGTGAACTCCGGCTTCATGATTGCCCAGGTCACCGCTGCCGCACTGGCCGCTGAGAACCAGTGCCTGGCCAACCCCAGCAGCGTGACCAGCCTGCCCACCTCCGCCAACCAGGAGGACCATGTCTCCATGGCCACCTACGGCGCCCGCCGTCTGGCCGACATGGTGAACAACGCCGCGGTGGTGGTGGGCGTCGAAGCCATGGCCGCCGCGCAGGGCATGGAGTTCGATAGATCTCTGAAATCCTCGCCCCTGATCGAAGCGCAATTCGCCGCCATCCGCCAGCGCGTGTCCTTTTTAGAGCAAGACCGCTACCTGGCCCCGGACATCGACGCCATGCGCGAGTGGGCTCTGCAGGCCGATTGGCCCGCACCGCTGCGCGCCTGCCAGCCCAGCCACGCTTGATTGACTCGCCCGTTTCACGCCACTGAACCAGACACCCCAGGAGCCCACCATGAACGCCAACGACGCCATCATTGCTGCCGCAGCTTCCTCCGCCATCAGCACCGACCCGCGCCACGACGCCAGCCGCGTGATCCGCGCGCCGCGCGGCAACCAGCTCACCTGCAAGAGCTGGCTCACCGAGGCGGCCTACCGCATGATCCAGAACAACCTCGACCCCGAGGTGGCCGAGCGCCCGCAGGACCTGGTGGTGTACGGCGGCATTGGCCGTGCCGCGCGCAACTGGGAGTGTTTTGACCAGATCCTGGCTTCGCTCAAGGACCTTCATGAGGACGAAACCCTGCTCATCCAGTCCGGCAAGCCCGTGGGCGTGTTCAAGACCCACGCCAACGCACCGCGCGTGCTGCTGGCCAACTCCAACCTGGTCCCCAAGTGGGCCAACTGGGAGCACTTCAGCGAGCTGGACCAAAAGGGCTTGTTCATGTACGGCCAGATGACGGCGGGCAGCTGGATCTACATCGGCACGCAAGGCATCGTGCAAGGCACCTACGAGACCTTTGCCGAGGCCGGCCGCAAGCACTATGGTGGCTCGCTCGAAGGCAAGTGGATATTGACCGCAGGCCTGGGCGGCATGGGCGGCGCGCAGCCGCTGGCCGCCACCTTTGCGGGCGCGGTGTCGCTCAACATTGAATGCCAGCAAAGCAGCATCGACTTCCGCCTGCGCACGCGCTACGTGGACAAGCAGGCGCGTGACATCGACCATGCGTTCGAGCTCATCCAGCAGCACACGGCTGCCAAAGAGGCGGTGTCCATTGCGCTGCTGGGCAACGCCGCCGAAATCCTGCCCGAGCTGGTGCGCCGCGCCAAAGCCGGTGGCTTGAAGCCCGACCTGGTCACCGACCAAACCTCGGCCCACGACCTCGTCAACGGCTACCTGCCCAGCGGTTGGACGGTGGCGCAGTGGCGCGCCGCGCAGCAGGACGTGACGCAGCACGAGGTGTTGAAGAAGGCTGCCGCCAAATCCTGCGCCGTGCATGTGCAGGCCATGCTCGACTTCCAATCGATGGGCATCCCCACGGTGGACTACGGCAACAACATCCGCCAAGTGGCGTTTGACGAAGGCGTGAAGAACGCCTTCGACTTCCCCGGCTTCGTGCCTGCCTACATCCGCCCCCTGTTCTGCGAAGGCAAGGGTCCGTTCCGCTGGGTGGCCCTGTCGGGTGACCCGGAAGACATCCGCAAGACCGACGCCAAGATCAAGGAGCTGTTCCCCGAGAACAAACACGTGCACCGCTGGCTCGACATGGCGGGCGAGCGCATCGCCTTCCAGGGCCTGCCCGCACGCATCTGCTGGCTGGGCCTGGGCGAGCGCCACATCGCGGGCCTGGCCTTCAATGAGATGGTGAAGAGCGGCGAGCTGAAGGCCCCCATCGTCATCGGCCGCGACCACCTGGACACCGGCAGCGTGGCCAGCCCCAACCGTGAGACCGAGGGCATGCGCGACGGCACCGACGCCGTGAGCGACTGGCCGCTGCTCAACGCGCTGCTCAACACCTCGGGCGGCGCCACCTGGGTCAGCCTGCACCACGGCGGGGGCGTGGGCATGGGCTACTCGCAGCACTCGGGCATGGTCATTGTGGCCGATGGCACTGACGCAGCGGCTGCACGGCTGGCCAATGTGCTGGTCAACGACTGCGGCAGTGGCGTGATGCGCCATGCCGACGCGGGCTACGAACTGGCTGTGGAAACGGCGAAGAAGCAGGGCCTGAAGCTGCCCATGGTCCCAGGTGCTTCAGGAGCGCGGTGATGCCCGCCGCCGCTGTTGTGGAGGCCACGCCGCAGCCTGCGCCTGCTGAACCCGGTACGGCTGCAGCGCAGGGCGAGGCCGTGCACTGGTTTGATCTGCGCACGGTGCCTGCCACCCCGTGGAAGAACGGCGGCGGCAGCACCCGCGAGCTGGTGTGCTGGCCGCCTGGCGCGGGCACCGATGCCTTTGGCTGGCGCGTGAGTGTGGCCCGCATTGCGGCCGCTGGGCCGTTTTCGGCGTTCGCGGGGGTCGATCGGCAGATCATGCTGCTCGACGGCGATGGCGTGACGCTGCATGGCGAGCAGGCCGAGCTGTGCCACACGCTGCAGCAGCGCTGGCAGCCCTGGAGCTTTGCGGGTGAGCAGCCGCTTAACAGCCGCCTGATTGGTGGGCCATCGACCGACTTCAACCTGATGCTGCGCCGGGGCCAGTGGCAAGGCCGCATGCAGGTGCTGCACGACACGGGCACCGTAGGCGCCACAGGGGCCGGGCTGTGCATGGTGCTGCAGGGCCAGTGGGCGGTGTTGGGCGGCGATGCGGCGCGCGTGCTGCAACCTGGACAGGGCCTGTGGTGGCCCGAGGCCATGGGCGCACGGGTGTTGCAGCCCTTGCAGCCGCTGTCGCCCGAAGTGGCCAACCCCCATCCGTTTGCGCCCGATGTGCGGCCCGCACTGGTGTGGGTCGATGTGGTGCCAGTGCATTTGTAGTCAAATTGGCCTCTAGAGCTTATCTAATAAGCGCTAGCAGCTATCAATAATGTAGTAAAGGGCTGAGCGCATGCGTGATTGCATTCCTTCTTCATTCGGCCCCAGCGCCGATGGCATCTGGCACGGCCTGCTGCCGGTGCCGGGCCTGGTGCAGCCCGATGTGCCTGTGCCACCCGGTGCGTGCGCCAGCATCGTGGTGCAGCAGGGGCAGATCCAGTGGGTGGGGCCCGATGCCGCAGTGCCCCCCGCTTGGCGGCACCTGGCGCGCAGGCAAGGCGCGGGTGCGTTGGTCACGCCGGGCTTGGTCGATTGCCACACCCACCTGGTCTACGGCGGCCAGCGCGCCAACGAGTTCGCCATGCGCCTGGCAGGCGCCACGTACGAAGAGGTGGCCAAGGCGGGCGGCGGCATTGTCTCGTCCGTCAAGGCCACGCGCGAGGCCACGGAAGATGAACTCTTCACCCAGGCCGTCCCACGCCTGCAAGCCCTGCTGGCTGAGGGCGTGTGCGCTATCGAGATCAAATCCGGCTACGGCCTGGCACTAGAACATGAGCGCAAGCAACTGCGTGTGGCGCGCCGCCTGGGCGAGGCCTTTGGCGTGACGGTGCGCACCACCTTTTTGGGCGCACACGCCTTGCCGCCCGAATACGCAGGGCGTAGCCAGGACTACATCGATGTGGTTTGCCAAGAGATGCTGCCTGCGCTGGCTGCTGAAGGCCTGGTGGATGCGGTGGATGTGTTCTGCGAACGCATCGCCTTCACGCTGGCAGAGACCGAGCAGGTCTTCCTGGCCGCGCAAAGGCTGGGCATCCCCGTCAAGCTGCATGCCGAGCAACTGTCGGATATGGGCGGCGCGGCGCTGGCGGCACGCTATGGTGCCCTGTCGTGCGACCACATTGAGCACTTGTCGCAAGCAGGCATCGCTGCCATGCAAGCCGCAGGCACCGTGGCCGTGCTGCTGCCCGGCGCTTACTACACGCTGCGCGACACGCACCTGCCGCCCATCCAGGCGCTGCGCGATGCGGGGGTGCCGATGGCCGTATCGACCGATCACAACCCCGGCACCTCGCCCGCCCTCAGCCTGCTGCTCATGGCCAACATGGCCTGCACGCTGTTTCGGCTGACGGTGCCTGAGGCGTTGGCGGGCATCACCACCCACGCAGCCAAGGCGCTGGGTTTGCAGACAACGCATGGCTTGATCGCCTCCGGGCGGCCGGCCAATTTTGTACTGTGGCCGCTGGCCGACGCGGCCGAGCTGGCCTACTGGTTTGGCCACCAGCCCGCCTGCACCATCGTGCGGCAAGGGCGCATTCACGGAGCCCAGGCATGAACCAGATCTTTGCTGCCGACGCGCTGCTGCCCACCGGCTGGGCGCGCGACGTGCTCATCGCGTGGGACGGGGCAGGGCGCATCACCGCCGTCACGCCCAACATGCAGCGCCCTGAAGGGGCTGCCATGGCATTGGGCCCGGTGATCCCCGGCATGCCGAACCTGCACTCGCACGCCTTCCAGCGCGCCTTTGCGGGGTTGACCGAATACCGGGGCCAGGCGCAAGACAGCTTCTGGAGCTGGCGCAACCTCATGTACCGCTTTGCCCAGCGCATCACGCCACAGGCGCTGGAGGCCATTGCCACCTGGCTCTACATCGAGATGCTGGAGGCGGGCTACACCTCGGTGTGTGAGTTCCATTACGTGCACCACGACACCGACGGCCGCCCTTACGCGGACGACGCCACGCTGTCGCTGGCCCTGCTGCGCGCCGCGCACACGGCGGGCATCGCCATCACGCTGCTGCCCGTGCTGTACCAGAGCAGCGGCTTTGGCGCCAAGCCGCCCCGGGCGGACCAGGCCCGGTTCATTCGCAGCACCGACAACATGCTCTCATTATTGGAGCGCCTTGCGCCCGCTGCACAAGCGCAAGGGGCTGTTTTGGGCCTGGCCCCGCATTCGCTGCGCGCCGTGCCGCCAGACAGCCTGACAGCTGCCGTGCAGGGCCTCACGGCGCTGAACCCCCAGGCGCCCATTCACATCCACATTGCCGAGCAGACGCAGGAAGTGGAGGACTGCATCGCCTGGAGCGGCCAGCGCCCCGTGCAGTGGCTGCTGGAGCACGCGCCGGTGGACGAGCGCTGGTGCCTGGTGCACGCCACGCACATGACGCCCGCTGAGTACGCTGGCGCCGCCGTAACGGGCGCCGTGGCAGGCATTTGCCCCACCACCGAAGCCAACCTGGGCGATGGCATTTTCGACATGCCCTTGTGGCTGCAGCACGGCGGGCGCTGGGGCGTGGGCTCGGACAGCCACGCCTGCGTGAACGCGGCCGAAGAACTGCTGATGCTGGAATATGGCCAGCGCCTGTCGCGCCGCCAGCGCAACGTGTTGGCCCACAGCAGCCAGCCGGAGGTGGCCACCGCCATGACCTTGCAGGCCGTGCAGGGCGGGGCGCAGGCATCGGGCCGCTGGGTGTCTGGTGCAGCAGCGGGCATTGCTGTGGGGCAGTCGGCCGACTGGGTCGTGCTCGATGCCCAGCATGTGGCCCTGCGCGGCCTGCCCGCGCCCGCCATGCTGTCGGCCCATGTGTTTGCCAGCCACCGCACTTCGGCCATTGACAGTGTGTGGGTGGGCGGAGCACGCCGCGTGGCCCAGGGCCGCCATGCGCTGCATGACCGAGCCGCCAGCGCTTTTGCCTCCGCACGCGCCAGCACCATTGCACCCGACTGACCCTGAACCTTTCTGATCCGATCTCCATGACCTCTATCGCCCCTCCACCGTTCGTTTTTCACCAGGGCACGCAGCCCTTACTGGTGTCCATGCCGCACGCTGGCACCTATGTGCCGCCCGAACTGGCCGCGCGTTTTACCGACGAGGCCCGCCAGGTGCCAGACACCGACTGGCACATGGAGCGCCTGTATGCCTTCGCCAAAGACATGGGTGCGTCTATCCTCGTGGCCACGCATTCGCGCTACGTGGTGGACCTGAACCGCCCGCCCGATGGCGCGAGCCTCTACCCAGGCCAAAGCGTTACGGGCCTGTGCCCGGTCGATACGTTTGACGACACCCCCATCTATGCCGCAGGCGATGTGCCGCAAGAGGCAGAGATCGCTGCCCGCCGCGATGCCGTCTGGACGCCCTACCATGCGCAATTGCGCGCCGAGCTGGACCGCATCCGCGCCCAGCATGGCGTGGCCGTGCTGTGGGATGCGCACTCCATCCGCTCGGTGTTGCCGCGCTTTTTTGAGGGCAAGTTGCCCGACCTGAACCTGGGCACGGCCAATGGTGAAAGCTGCGACCCGGCGCTGGCACAAGAGCTGCTGCAGATTGCTGAGGCCGCCCCGGGCTACACCGCCGTGCTCAATGGCCGCTTCAAAGGGGGGCACATCACCCGCCACTACGGCCAGCCAGGGCAGGGCGTGCATGCCGTGCAACTGGAGATGACGCAGTGCAGCTACATGCAGGAATGCCTGCCGTTTGACTACCTGCCAGAGCGTGCTGTGCAGGTGCAGCCGCATCTGCAGCGCATGCTGGCTGCTGCCTTGGATTTTGTGCGGTGAGGCGTCGGGGCTTTGAACAGGTTCTTAGGGGCTGTGCCAGGCGGGTTTCATTGCACGGCACTTTGAACCGGTTCTGCACCGCAGCGGGCGACTGGGAAGACCGGGGTGCTTGATCTTGGGCAAGTTTCGCCCCTGGATTCGGGCTTTTACTGGGTGGGTGGTGCTACGATGCTCCCACACAGCCCTCTGCACTGGAGGGCGGGGTGGTTACACCACCCATGCGGAAGGAGCCGCACACCATGCGCGATGCGGCTTATTACTACATGCCTTTGTTCAGGCCGGGTGCGCCTGTCATGCTCGGGTCGCGCCACGAAACCGTGAGCCACGTGGTGGTGCGGCGCTACGCGATGATGGTCTATCTGGAGGGCCATGAAAACCCGGTGCACCCCGAATCTCTCAAGCTGGAACCCACGGCTTTTCAGCTCACCCGCAGGCTAGACAAATACTGACGCGGGGATGCAAGGCAGTGAACAGGCGCTATTGCGCCTAGTTTGCTTTGTGGCGTGATCCGTGTCGGGTTACCCGCGGTTACCCGCGTTGTGCCATGGTTTCGCCCAGCCGGATGGGACGTGCAGGCGCCCATTGTGGGTTGAACTGCATGGCCCCTTTGGGGAACAGCATCACCACGGTGGAGCCCAGCAAAAAGCGCCCCATTTCCTGCCCTTGCTGCAGGCTCACCTGGCCAGGGGCATAGTCCCACTGGCGCAATTGGCCCGTGCGAGGCGGGTTCACCAAGCCATGCCACACGGTGGCCATGCTGCCCACAATGGTGGCGCCCACCAACACCATCACAAACGGCCCCAGATCGGACTCAAAAAAGCACACCACGCGCTCGTTGCGCGCAAACAGCCCAGGCACGCCCCGGGCCGTCGTGGGGTTGACCGAGAAGAGGTCACCAGGGGCGTGCACCATGTGTGTGAGCTGGCCCGCACAGGGCATGTGAATGCGGTGGTAGTCGCGTGGGCTGAGGTACAGCGTGGCGAAGTGGCCATCGTCAAACACCGCTGCGCGGGCCGCATCGCCCCCCACCAACGCGGTGGTGGAGTACGAATGCCCCTTGGCCTGGAAAACCTGGTCGCGCTCGATACGACCAAATTGGCTGATGGCCCCGTCCACGGGGCAAATCCAGGTGGCACTGGCTTGCGGCCTGGCACCCGGCTTCAGCGCGCGGGTGAAGAAATCGTTGAACGTGGCGTACGCGGCCGGGTCCGGGTTCTCTGCCTCGGCCATGTTCACGTTGTAGCGCGCGATGAAGCGCTCAATGGCCATCGTCGTCCAGCGGCCCGCCCGGGCCCGGGCCAAGCGCCCAGCGGTGGAGGTCAAGGCTTGCTTGGGCAAGAGGTATTGGGGCAGAACGGCGAGGCGATCGGACAAGAGCACTTCCTTCACAGCAGGTGGTGCGGCGCATTCTAGGGCCTGTTCACCGGGCGGTGCGCTAAATGGCATTCATTTACATTTGATTGAAATGATGCAAATGCTATTGACGCAATTGAAACAACTAATTACATTTAAATCATTCAAGGCACACCCGTTCGAAAGACGGGGTCGCAAAGCCACCGGTCTAAACCCAGCGATGGGCACGATAGCGGGGTTGCTAATACAGCAAGTGCGCTCGGAATGGGGCCTGTGCCGTGTTGTATCGCCTGCTTTGCGGCGGGCTGCGGTGCCTTGTATCCACACTGTCCTTTGAGGGGTGATACATGCGCTCAGTTTTGATTTCGAGTGACCGCCGGTCTTCCATGCGCAAAACGCAATGGGCTGTTTCTGGCGTTTTGTTGGCTGCATTGGGTGCCTGCGGTGGCGGCAGTGAAGACCAGGCCTCGCAAGCCCTGGCCCAAGCCGAAGTGGCCACAGCCACGACCACCCTGGCGCTGCAGGCCGATGAACTGTCCAGCGATGCTGGCGTGCTCATCGCCCAGCCCACGTTCCACGTCGCCCCTGTGGTGTTGACGCCGCCGGATGACGCGGACGTCCTCAACGCCAATGCGTCTGCTACGCAAACCCCCAAATCGCAAGCGGTGCCCTCGGGCCTTGCGGCGCTCTCGACCAAACGCCTGACGCTGGACACGCTGGAGGCTGTTCGTACCAAAGGGATGCAGGCCGCGCCTTCGTCTGCCGACGGTGAGCAGGCCACGCCACTGGCGGGCTCTGCGGTCACCACCTACACGGTGGCCCAGGTGCGTGCCGCCTATGGTTTCCCGGCATTGCCTGCGGTAGGAACCCAGCCCACGGCCGCCCAGGCTGCGCAACTGGGGGCGGGGCAAACCATCTACATCGTGGCTGCCAAGCACAACCCCAATGCGGCAGCCGAGTTGGCCGCTTTCAATCAAAAATTTGGCCTGCCCACCTGCACCACCCGCACCTTGGCCGCCAGCACGGCATTGCCACTGCCTGCAGCCTCCAAGACGGGTTGTGAGCTGGTGGTGGCCTACAGTAGCGCCACGGGCACGCTCTCCGCCACGGCGCCTGCCTACGATTCGGGTTGGGCCACGGAAATTGCGCTGGACGTGCAGTGGTCGCACGCCATTGCCCCCTTCGCCCGCATCGTTCTGGTCGAGGCGCCGGATGCGTCCGTGAACAACCTGACATCTGCGATCCGCTTGGCCAATGCGATGGGGCCAGGGGTGGTGTCGATGAGCTTCGGTGCGGCGGAGGGCGCCTGGACTTCGACATTGGACTCTGCGTTCTCTACCGCCAACATGACGTACCTGGCCGCCACGGGGGATTGGGGTGCGGGTGTGATGTGGCCTTCCGCATCGGCCAACGTTCTGGGTGTGGGCGGTACCACGCTGACCTACAGCGGCACAGGCTCTCGGTCTGAAGTGAGCTGGTCGGGCACCGGCGGTGGGATCAGCGCCTATGTGGCCACGCCCACCTACCAAAAATCGGGTTTGCCAGGCGTAGGCTCGGCGGTGCGCCGCACCGTGGCCGATGTGGCCATGAACGCGGACCCTGCCACGGGTCACTACTTGGCGGTGTTGTCTCCTGGCAGCTCGACCGTGCAGTGGCTGAGCGCTGGCGGCACCAGCCTCTCCTCGCCCATGTGGGCTGGGCTGGTGGCGGTGGCCAATGCCGCGCGCGTGCAGGCAGCCAAGCCTGTGCTGGGTGCTGCGCACACCACTTTGTACGGACAAGTCGGCGCGGTGCCGGGCAACTATGCCAGTGGCTTTGCAGACATCACGCTGGGGTCGCATGGCACTTGCGGTACTTGCTCGGCTCGGGTGGGCTATGACCAGCTGACCGGCCTGGGTACACCCAATGCCGCCAACCTCGTCAACTTGCTGTCCGGTGCGTCAGCCCCGGCCATGCCGCCCTCGGTGACATCCGCCACCATCAATGGCCAGGCGAATACAGCGCTGTCGTTCACCGTGTCGGTCACCGCACCGAACCCCGTGACCTATGCCCTGACAGGTGCGCCCTCCGGCATGGCCATCGGTTCTACCGGTGTGGTGACCTGGGCCGCGCCAGTGGCTGGCTCCTATGCCGTTACCGTCACAGCCCGTGACACCAAGACCGGGCTGAGCGGGCAGGGCGTGTACACCGTCGTGGTTGCCGCGCCTCCCAGCGCGCCTGTGGTCGCCGGTGGTACGGTGGCAGGCAAGGTCGGCGTCGCCCTGTCCTTCAATGCGACGGTGCCTTCGTCCAGTCCCATGGCTTACACCCTGGCTGGGGCGCCTTCTGGCATGGCAATCAACGCCACTACGGGCGTTGTGACGTGGGGCTCGCCTGTGCTGGGTAACTACTCCGTGGTCGTAACGGCCAAGGACACCAAGACCGGGCTGTCCGGCAAGGGAACCTACACCGTGCAAATCACCTCTGGTGGCCTGACCATTACGGCGCCGGCCATGGTTGGGGTGGTGGGCAAGCCGTTGACAGGCACCATCGCCATTTCGGCACCCGCAGGCACCTCGTTCTCCGTGTCCATCTCGGGTGTTCCTTGGGGCATGGGTTTCTCGATCAGCGGCACCACCATCACGGCCCTGTGGGCCGCACCTGTGGCTGGAAGCTACCAGCTCACGGTGGTGGCCAAGGATTCCGCAGGCCGCACCACGCAGGCCTTGGTGCCGATCACGGTCAGCGCCAAATGAGTTGATCAGGGTTGGCACGGGAGGGCTGGAACTGGCGCGGCACAGTGGCGTTGAACACGCTCTGTGACGCTTTGCTTTGGCGCAGTTTGTTCGGTGTGGGCGACAGGGCCGGGTGCATGCGGCAACGTCCATAGGCAAGATACTCACATCGCGCTACAATTGACAGGCTCATGCACAGCGCCTCGCCTGTTCATTGAAGCCGTCTCATCCAGGCCTCTTTTCTTTCTGATCTGCGCCCCGGGTGCAGCGACTCCCCCGCCCGCAAAGCACCGTGCCCAGAGATCCTTGAAGATCTGTCTTCAGGGGCCGCGTTGGCAGATGCCCGCATGTGCAGCGCGCAAACCACAGAATTTTGTTTTTAAGATCACGAGATAGAAAAACATGGCCAAAGAAGAACTCATTGAAATGCAAGGCTCCGTCACCGAAGTCCTGCCTGACTCGCGCTTTCGCGTCACCCTGGACAACGGTCACCAACTGATCGCCTACACCGGCGGCAAGATGCGCAAGCACCACATCCGCATTCTGGCGGGTGACAAGGTGTCGTTGGAAATGTCGCCCTACGACCTGAGCAAGGGCCGTATCACTTTCCGCCACCTGGCTGGACGTGGCCCAGGCCCTTCTGGTGGCAATCGTTAAATTTTTCAATGGGCTGGGGAAATCGGCCCATTTTTCAAAGTTATAATTTTTAGCTCTTCAGATTGTTGCCTTGGTGGCAATCTGGCTGACCTCTCGTAGGCACAGCAGGTTTTTAAAGTTTTTAAAAATTTGCTTGTTTGGTCAGAAGCCCGGAAAAACCGGGTTAGAATACGAGCTGTCGGAGCGTAGCGCAGCCTGGTAGCGCATCTGCTTTGGGAGCAGAGGGTCGCGAGTTCGAATCCCGCCGCTCCGACCATTGTTTTAAGGGTCTGCAACAATCGTTGCAGACCCTTTTTGCATTCTGGCCGGCTTTGCGGTGTGTATCCGCTTTGCCTCATGGGGCTGCGGCTTTTGGGCTCGCTGATCTGGCACTATCGTGTGTTCTGCTTCTGCGCCTCTTCCCGTGCTGTCATGCCCTTGAGTTCTGCCGATTCACCCCCTCCCACACCGCGTTATGCGTTGGTCGATGCCCTTCGGGGCTGTGCCATGGTGTGGATGACGCTGTTTCACTTCTGCTTCGACTTGGCGCACTTTGGTTTGTGGGCGCAGAACTTTCGCATCGACCCGGTGTGGACGACGCAGCGCACAGCCATCGTGAGTTTGTTTTTGTTTTGCGCTGGGCTTTCGCAGTCCATTGCTGTGCAGCAGGGGCAGAGTTGGACCCGGTTTGGGTGGCGTTGGCTGCAGATTGCGGGGGGTGCTGCGCTGGTGAGCTTGGCTTCGTACGCCATGTTTCCCCAAAGCTTCATTTACTTTGGCGTGTTGCATGGCATGGCGGTCATGTTGTGCGTTGTGCGCTGGAGCGCCGGCTGGGGTCGTTGGCTGTGGTGGGCGGGCGGCGCGGCGCTGTGCCTGCCGCCTCTGGCTGCCTATGTGTTTACCCACGGTGCTGAGGCCTTGGCGCCCTGGTTCAATGCCCCTGCGTTGAATTGGCTGGGCTGGGTGAGCCGCAAGCCCTCCACGCAAGACTATGTGCCCGTGTTTCCGTGGCTGGGTGTCATGTGGTGGGGCATGGCTGCGGGCCAGTGGTTGCTGTTCAACAGGCCTCACTGGTTGCAACGGCCCTTGCCTTGCCTTTTAAAAGGCCCCGCAGTGCTGGGGCGTTGGAGCCTCAGCTACTACCTGCTGCACCAGCCTGTGCTGATGGGTGGTTTGATGGCTTTCTTGTGGCTGGCCAAACGCTGAGGTGAATGCGGCTATGCAGTGGGCGCGATGAGCGCAGCGAGGCCGCCCAAGAGTTGATTGCAGTGCATCACGTTGGCCTGCAGGTGGTGACTTGTAGGCGGGGCCCAGGCATAAAAAAACGCGGCCTGGGCCGCGTTTGATGCTGAAGCGCCCAAGCAGGACGCTTTCGGGTGCTTACTCGACCTTGGCCTTGGCGCGCAGGTCTTCCTGGAACTTCACCAGCTTTTGCTGCTGCAGTTGCTGGGCCACTTGAGGCTTCACTTCTTCCAGCTTGGGGAGTTCGGCTTGGCGAACATCCACCAGGCGGATCACGTGCCAGCCGAATTGGCTCTTCACGGGGGCGTCTGTGGTCTTGCCCTTTTCGAGCTTCAGCAGCGCTTCAGTGAATTCGTTCACGTAGCTGGAAGGGTTGGCCCAGTCCAGATCGCCGCCCTTGGCTGCAGAGCCGGGGTCCTTGGATTGCTTCTTGGCCAGGTCTTCAAACTTGGCACCCTTCTTCAGGGCGGCAATGATGGCCTTGGCGTCGGCTTCTTTTTCCACCAGGATGTGGCTGGCCTTGTATTCCTTGCCGCTGTTGGCTGCCACGAACTTGTCGTACTCGGCCTGGATTTCAGCGTCGGTCACAGGGTTGGTCTTTTGGTAATCGGCGAACAGTTCGCGGATCAGGATGGTCTGGCGGGCCAGTTCCATCTGGGCCTTGAAGTCTCCGGAGCCGTCCAGGCCGCGCTTTTGGGCTTCTTGCAAGAAGATTTCGCGAGCGATCACTTCTTCATTGATTTGGCCTTCCACTTCAGGCGTCACAGGACGGCCTGAACGCTCCACTTGCTGGCGCAGCACTTCTGCACGCTCTTTGGGCACGGCCTTGCCGTTGACGATGGCAATGTTCTGGGCGGAAACGGGCAGGGCCATCGTGCCCAGCACGGCAGCGGCCACGAGGCCGGACAGGAGCTGTTTCTTCATGCGAGATCCAAAAAATGAGAAGGTGTTTGCTGGCTGAAAACCGGCAAGTGAGGAAACTGGGGCCGGCTCAGAGAATTTCAATGGCGAGTGCGTGAACGCCCCGGTCAATAAATTCTTGCAGCGCATCATACACAAGGCGGTGCTGTGCCACCCGTGACTTGCCTGTAAACAAAGGTGACGCTATGCGCACTCGAAAGTGGGTGCCAAAGTCGGTGCCGTTGGAGCCCGAATGCCCTGCGTGGGCGGCACTTTCGTCCAGCACCTCCAGGGCGGTGGTGCTCAGTTGTTGCGCCAACTGGTGGTGCATTTGGTCTGCAAAGGTCATGGTCTGCAAAAGGATGGGCGCCTGACAAAAGGGATTGACGGGGTTACTGCGTGGGCTCATCGCCCTTGATGTGGGGGGCGATGTAAAGGCCCTGACCCACCAGGAAGACCAGAGGGAAGGCGTAGCCCCAGAGCTTGAAGTCCACCCAGAACTCGGTGCTGAAGTTCATCACCACGTAGGCGTTCACCGCCGACATGAAGGCGCAATACACGATCCAGGCCTGGTTCAGTCGCATCCATACCGTATCGGGCAGGCTCAACTGGCCGCCCAGCAGCATGTGCAAGATGTTCTTCTTCATCACCCACACGGCAACTGCCAGCGCCACGGCCATCGCGCCGTACAGCACCGTTGGCTTCCATTTGATGAAGCGGTCGTCCTGCAGCACCAGGGTGAGCGTGCCGAACACCACGATCAGCACCAGCGTGATCTTGTGCATGGTCTGCAGCCTGCGGTCGATGGCGTAGATCAGGCCCATCTGCGCCACGGTGGCGGCCATCAGCACCCCGGTGGCCACATAAATGTTGAAGAACTTGTAGGCGCCGAAGAACAGCAGGATGGGGAAGAAATCAATCAATATTTTCATAAGGCGAGGCCAGCGTGCTGGCACGGCGGTTCAAGCAGCAGTTCAGCGGTTGAGCGGTTCAAGGGGCGTCGGGTTCAAAGTCGAGTGACGCAGAGTTCATGCAGTAGCGCAGCCCGGTGGGCGCGGGGCCGTCTTCAAAGACATGGCCCAGGTGGGCCCCGCATTGTGCACACACTGTCTCGGTGCGCACCATGCCGTGGCTGCGGTCCACGATTTCGTGGATGGTGCCGGGGATGGCCTCTGAGAAGCTGGGCCAGCCGCAGCCTGCATCGAATTTGGTGAGCGATTCAAACAGTTTGGCCCCGCAGCAAATGCAGTGGTAGCTGCCGTCGGCCCAGTGGGCTTCGTATTTGCCGGTGAAAGGGCGCTCGGTGGCCGCGTGGCGGGTGACTTGCAGGGCGACGGGTTCAGCACCTTTGTCGCGCAGGATCTCTTGCCATTCGGCGTCGGTCTTCTGGATGGGAAAGGTCATGATGAGCAACTGATGGAAATGGAAGAAGCCCAGTCGGGCGGGAAGTCGGCATAGGCCTCGTGGCCCGGGTGTTCTTCAAAGGGCTGCTCCAGCAGGCGCTGCAACGTGGCCAGTTCTGAAAAGTCCCCCGCCTTGGCGGCGCGGATGGCTTGTTCGCCCAGGTGGTTGCGCAGCACGTACTTGGGGTTGGATTTGAGCATCAAATCACCCGCTGGCGCTTGATTATCAAGCGCTAGAAGCTCTGAATATGATAGCAACCAGGCATCCCACGCGGGCCGGTCGGCAAACAGGTCGCGCACGGGTTCGTACTGGCCATTCGCCACTGCGTGCGACAAGCGCCGCCAAAAGATGGTGTAGTCCACCGCATTGCGTGCCAGCAGTTGCAGCAGGCTTTCCACCAGGGCTTCATCCTCCGCACGGGTTTGCGTCAGCCCCAGCTTTTTGCGCATTTGCCCCATGAAGGCGTTGGGGAACACCGTCTTGTACGACTCCAGCGCGGCCAGCGCCGTGTCTTGCTCTTCGATGAGCGGCAGCAGCGCCTGGGCCAGGCAAAACAGGTTCCAGTACGCGATGTTGGGCTGGCGGTTGTAGGCGTAGCGGCCGTGGTGGTCGCTGTGGTTGCAGATGTGGCCCGGCACGAAGGCATCGAGAAACTGAAACGGCCCATAGTCCAGCGTCAGGCCCAGGATGCTCATGTTGTCGGTGTTCATCACCCCGTGGCAAAAGCCCACGGCCTGCCACTGCGCCATCAAGTGGGCCGTGCGCTCGCTCACGCTGTGCAGCAGTGCGGCATAGGCATTGCCACCCCATGGGCCCGTGGCTTCCGTGCTTCGGCATTCGGGGTAGTAGCGGTCGATGACGTAGTCGGCCAGGGCGCGCAGCTGTGGCTCCAGGTCGTTGGCCGCAAAGTGCTCGAAGTGGCCAAAGCGCACAAAGCTGGGTGCCACCCGGGTGACAACGGCGGCGGTTTCGATTTCCTCGCGCCGTACCGACGCAGGCGAGCCGGTGATGCACAGTGCGCGGGACGTGGGGATGCCCAGGCCGTGCATGGCCTCGCTGCACAAAAATTCGCGGATGCTGGAGCGCAGCACGGCCCGCCCGTCGCCCATGCGGGAATAGGACGTGCGGCCTGCGCCTTTGAGCTGTATTTCGGACCCGGCAGCGGTTTCGCCCAGCAAGATGGCCCTGCCGTCACCCAGTTGCCCAGCCCACACACCAAACTGGTGCCCGCTGTAAACGCTGGCCAATGGTTGCGAGCCTGCAAGCAATTGGTTGCCGGTGAAGGCCTGCAGTGCTTCGTCGGTTTGTGCCCAGTGGGCTGGTAGACCTAGCAGCTGCGCCACATCGGCGCTGGTGCCCACCCAGTGGGGGCTGGGCAAGGGGGTGGGGCGCAGCTCGGTAAAAAAGTCGCTGCCCAGGGCGCTAAAGCCACTTTGCCAGCGCAAGTTCAAGGGCTGCGCAAGGGGGTTTAGGGTGGGCTGATT
The DNA here is from genome assembly GCF_003669015.1 of Acidovorax sp. 1608163. Taxonomy (NCBI): domain Bacteria; kingdom Pseudomonadati; phylum Pseudomonadota; class Betaproteobacteria; order Burkholderiales; family Comamonadaceae; genus Acidovorax; species Acidovorax sp. 1608163. The sequence goes on along the minus strand of NZ_CP033069.1, from coordinate 2,632,385 downwards.
CATGGCACCATTGTCTCGCAGCACGCTAATTCCTTCAGCTTCCGGGGCCTTGCTGGTGCCGTGGACTTTGCGTGCTCCATGAGGGATTTCACGAGCCCTTTGCGACACCGACAGCCTGCCCGGCGCAGTACGATGACCGTTTCGTTCACAACAACATCCAAGGAGTCAACATGCTGGGCCTGATGCAGAGCCAACCGCTGCTCATTTCGTCATTGATCGAGTTTGCAGAGCGCCACCACGGTGACGCGGAAATCGTCTCCCGCCGGGTCGAAGGCGATATCCACCGCTACACCTACCGTGATTTGGCGGCACGCTCGCGCCGCCTGGCCAATGCGCTGGATGCCATGAAGCTGCAGTTCAGTGACCGGGTGGCCACCCTGGCCTGGAACGGCTACCGCCACATGGAGATGTACTTTGGCGTGAGTGGCTCGGGCCGCGTGCTGCACACCATCAACCCCCGCCTGCACCCCGACCAGATCGCCTGGATCGTGAACCACGCCGAAGACCAGGTGCTGTGCTTTGACATGAGCTTTTTGCCCCTGGTGCAGGCCGTGCACGCGCGCTGCCCCACCGTCAAGCAATGGGTGGCACTGTGTGATGCCGACAAGTTGCCCGCCGACACCGGCGTGCCCGGCCTGGTGAGCTACGAGGCCTGGATTGGCCAGCACAGCACCGACTACGCCTGGCCCGAGTTCGATGAAAACTCGGCATCGAGCATGTGCTACACCAGCGGCACCACGGGCAACCCCAAGGCAGCGCTGTACAGCCATCGCTCTACTACCCTGCATGCCTATGCGGCAGCGCTGCCCGATGTGATGTGCATGTCGGCCCGTGATTCGGTGTTGCCCGTGGTGCCCATGTTCCACGTCAATGCCTGGGGCATCCCGTATTCGGCGGCGCTCACGGGTTGCAAGCTGGTGTTCCCCGGGCCTGCACTCGACGGCAAATCGGTGTACGAGCTGATCGAAGCCGAGCAGGTGACCTACGCCGCTGGCGTGCCCACCGTGTGGCAGATGCTGCTGGGCCACATGAAGCCCGAAGGGCTCAGGTTCTCCTCGCTCAAGCGCACGGTGATTGGGGGCTCGGCCTGCCCGCCCGCCATGATCACGGCCTTCCAGGAGGTGTATGGCGTCACGGTGCTGCATGCCTGGGGCATGACCGAGATGAGCCCGCTGGGCACCTTGTGCACCTTGAAGAACAAGCACCTCTCGCTGCCCAAGGATGAGCAGATGAAGATCGTGCAAAAGCAGGGCCGCGCGATCTATGGTGTGGACATGAAGATCGTGGGTGGCGATGGCGAAGAGCTGCCTTGGGATGGCAAGACCTACGGCGACCTGCTGGTCAAAGGCCCGTGGATCGTGGGCAGCTACTTCAAGGGCGAGGGCGGCAACCCACTCGTCAAAGATGCGCAGGGCCGGGGCTGGTTCCCCACGGGCGATGTGGCCACCATCGATGCCGATGGTTTCATGCAGATCACTGACCGCAGCAAGGACGTGATCAAGTCGGGCGGCGAATGGATCAGTTCCATCGACATTGAAAACATCGCCATGGCGCACCCATCCATCCAGATGGCGGCGTGCGTGGGCATGCCCCACCCCAAGTGGGATGAGCGCCCCATCGTGGCCGTGGTCAAGCGCCCTGGCACCGAAGTCAGTCGTGAAGAGTTGCTGGCTTTCTATGAAGGCAAGACCGCCAAGTGGCAGATCCCGGACGACGTGGTGTTTGTCGATGCCATCCCGATTGGGGCCACCGGCAAGATGCTCAAGACCAAACTGCGCGAGCAACTCAAGGACTACAAGCTGCCGGGCCTTTGAGTTTTTGAGGGGAGCCGCACGTTGCGTCTGAGTCGCCAGTCGCGTGCGCGATAGCTGCTAGGGGCAATCCCTGAGCGTTCAGGGATTGCAACGCGGTACTCTGCGTCGTGTCGATTTACAAGGAGACAAGACCATGAGATTTGCTATCAAGGCTGTAGCGGCTTCCGTCCTTCTGGTGAGCGCTGGCGCGGTTTTTGCCCAAAAGGGTGAGACGGTCAAAATCGCTTGGCTCGACCCCCTTTCGGGCTTGATGGCAGCGGTGGGAACCAACCAACTCAAGAGCTTCCAGTTCCTGGCCGAAGAGTTCAACAAAAAGAACCCTGCTGGCGTCAAATTTGAAATCATTGGAATCGACAACAAACTCAGCCCCCAGGAAACCACCAGCGCCTTGCGCTCGGCCATGGATCAGGGCGCACGCTATGTCGTGCAAGGCAACGGCTCGGGCCCAGCCCTGGCCATCATGGACGCGCTGGAAAAGCACAACGCCCGCAACCCTGGCAAGGAAGTGCTGTTCCTGAACTACGCGGCCGTGGACCCTGACCTCACCAACAGCAAGTGCAGCTACTGGCACTTCCGCCTGGATGCAGACACCTCCATGAAGATGGAGGCGCTGACCACCTACATGAAAGACCTGCCCGAGGTCAAAAAGGTCTACCTGATCAACCAGAACTATTCGCACGGCCAGCAGGTGTCGAAGTTCGCCAAGGAGATGATGGCGCGCAAGCGCCCCGATGTGCAGTTTGTGGGGGACGACTTGCACCCTCTGGCGCAGGTGCGTGACTTTGCGCCCTACATTGCCAAGATCAAACAGTCGGGTGCCGACAGTGTCATCACCGGCAACTGGGGCTCTGACCTGGCGCTGCTCATCAAGGCCGCCAACGATGCGGGCCTGAACAACGTCAACTTCTACACCTACTATGGCTCGGTCACCGGCAGCCCCACCGCCATGGGATCGGCTGCGGCAGGCCGTGTGTACATGGTGGCCTATGCCCACATGAACCTGCCGGGCGAGCTCAACAAGATCGTGGTGGACTACAAGAAGAAGTTCAACGACGACATGTACACCGGCTCGGTCTACCATGCTTTCACCATGCTGTCGGAAGGCTTCGTCAAAGCCAAGTCCACCGATCCGGTAAAGGTGGCTGCGGTGTTTGAGGGAATGAAGTTCAAGAGCTTCAATGGTGAGGTCGAGATGCGCAAGACCGACCACCAGTTGCAGCAAGGCCTGTTCATCTCCAAGTGGGAAAAGGCCAATGACAAATTCCCGATCGACTCGGAAAACACCGGCTACACCTTTGTGCCGGTGAAGTATTACGAGCCCTACGTGGCCAGCACGCCCACCTCGTGCCAGATGAAGCGCCCTTGAGTTTGGCGGCTTAGCTTCGAGGCCCGACATACTCGGGCCTTTTTTTTACCCAGCAATGAAAAATTCCCATGAATCTTGAGTTTTTCGTGATCTCTTTGCTCAACGGCGTCAGCTACGGGCTGCTGCTGTTCATGCTGAGTTCAGGCCTCACGCTGATCTTCAGCATGATGGGAGTGCTCAACTTTGCGCACACCAGCTTCTACATGCTGGGGGCCTATTTCGCATTCACCATCTCCAGCGTGGTGGGCTTTTGGCCTGCGCTGGTGCTGGCGCCCCTAGTGGTGTTTGCGCTGGGTGCGGCCTTTGAGCGCTACTGCCTGCGCAGGGTGCACAAGTTCGGCCATGTGCCAGAGCTGCTGGTGACGTTTGGGCTGTCGTACCTGATCCTGGAGCTGGTGCAGCTGGTGTGGGGCCGCTCCACCGTGCCCTACGGCCTGCCAGAGCAACTGCAAGGGCCGTTGTTCACGCTGTATGGCACGCAGTTCCCCAAGTCCCGCTCGTTTGTGATGCTGGTGGCTTTGCTGATGTTGGTGTCGGTGTGGTTGCTGCTCACCCGCACACGCATTGGTCTGGTGATTCAGGCGGCGCTGAAGTACCCCGAAATGGTGGAGGCGCTGGGCCACAACGTGCCGCGCGTGTTCATGCTGGTGTTTGGTGGTGGCGCTGCGCTGGCCGGGCTGGCGGGCGTGATTGGTGGCAACACCTACGTGACTGAGCCCGCCATGGCGGCCTCGGTGGGCTCCATCATTTTTGTGGTGGTGGTGGTGGGGGCATGGGCTCACTGGCCGGGGCGTTTTTGGCGTCGCTGCTCATTGGCCTGGTGCAGACCTTTGCTGTGGCGCTCGACTATTCGTTGATCCACGCCTTCAAGCTGGTGGGCGTTGCGGTGACCGAGCAAACTTTTGGCTACCCGGTGCTCAAGCTCACTATTTCGCAGGTGGCGCCCATCCTGCCGTACCTGTTTTTGGTGCTGATTTTGATCTTCCGTCCCAAGGGCCTGCTGGGCACCCGCGAGGACTGACCCCATGAATAACTCCAAACCCACAACGGCCGCTGCTGGCCCCGTGTCCTACTACCGCTTCAAGCCCTTGAACGTGGGACGCTTCGTGATCTGGGCCCTGTTTGCCGTGGCACTCATCGTTGCGCCCATGCTGTTTCGCAGCAGCCTGGCGCTGACCATGCTCTCGCAGATCGGCTACCTCATCATCATCTGCCTGTCCTACAACATGCTGCTGGGGCAGGGCGGCATGCTCAGCTTTGGGCATGCGGTGTACACGGGGCTGGGCTCGTTCATTGCCATCCACGCCATGAACATGGCCACCAAAGGCTCGGGGGGGATTCCGCTGGTGTTGATCCCCGTGGTGGGGGGCTTGGCGGGGGCGTTCTTTGCCACCTTGCTCGGCTTTGTCACCACCAAAAAGTCGGGCACCACCTTTGCCATGATCACCTTGGGTGTGGGCGAGCTGGTGGCGTCCATGGCGCTGATGTTCCCGGAGTTCTTTGGAGGCGAGGGCGGTATCACCACCGACCGGGTGTACGGCCAGTCGTTCTTTGGCATCAGCTTCGGGCCTGCCATTCAGGTGTACTACCTCATCGCCGCCTACTGCTTTGTGTGCACGGCGGCCATGTTTGCCTTCACCGGCACGCCGCTGGGGCGCATTCTGAACGCTGTGCGCGACAACCCCGAGCGTGTCGAATTCATCGGCTACAACACGCAGCGCGTGCGCTACTTCGCCTTCATCATTGCGGGCTTCTTTGCCGGCATTGGCGGCGGTTTGGCCACCATCAACTTTGAAATCATCACAGGCGCCGACAGCCTGAGCGTGATCCGCTCGGGCGGCTACCTGCTGTTCACCTTCCTGGGTGGGGCCACATTCTTCTTCGGCCCCATCATCGGTGCGGTGCTGCTGGTGCTGGCCTCGGTGCTGTTGTCCGAGCTGTCCAAGGCTTGGCTCTTGTACCTGGGGCTGGTGTTCCTGTTCATGGTGATGTACGCCCCCGGCGGCATTGCCAGCCTGATCATGATGAACCTGCGCCTGGCCAAGTACGGCAAGCTGCGCCCGCTGTGGTCGTCCTACCTGGGCCTGGCGGGCACGGGCCTGGTGGCGGTGATGGGCGCGGCCTGCATGGTGGAGATGACCTACCACCTGCAGCTCAATGCGGCCCTGGGGCCAGAGATGAGCTTTCTGGGCGCCACCATCAACGCCAAGGGCCTGACCAGCTGGTTTGGCGCGGGCTTTGTGATGCTCACAGGTGGCGGGCTGTTTGAGCTGTGCCGTCGGCAGTTTGCCAAGCAGTGGGGTTCCATTCAGGAAGAGATTGAACATGAAATCAAACGCGGGGAGGCTTTGTGACCATGGCGGCTGACAACGCAACCTACGCGCTGGAACTGCGCGACCTGCGCAAGAGTTTTGGCAAGACCGAGATCATTCGAGGGGCGAACCTGGCGGTGGCGCCGGGCGAACGGGTGGCCATCATCGGCCCTAACGGCGCAGGCAAGTCCACGCTGTTCAACCTCATCAGCGGGCGCTTTGCACCCACCAGCGGCGATGTGATCTTGAACGGCCAGCGCATCAATGGCCTGGCCCCGTATGAGATCAACCGCAAGGGCCTGTCGCGTAGTTTCCAGATCACCAACATCTTCCCCAAGCTGTCGGTGTTTGAAAACCTGCGCTGCGGGGTGCTGTGGAGCATGGGCTACAAGTACACCTTCTTGCGCTTTCTCTCCAATCTTGACGACGCCAATGAGCGCGCCAAAGAGTTGATGGAGATGATCAAGCTCGACAAGAAACGCGACACGCTGGCGATGAACCTGACCTACGCAGAGCAGCGTGCGCTGGAGATCGGCATCACCATCGCAGGCGGTGCCAACGTCATCTTGCTCGACGAGCCCACCGCAGGCATGAGCAAGAGCGAAACCACGCGCTTCATTCGCCTCATCAAGGAAGTGACCGTGGGCCGCACCCTGCTGACGGTAGAGCACGACATGGGCGTGGTGTTTGGTCTGGCCGACAAGATCGCTGTGGTGGTCTATGGCGAGGTGATTGCGTTTGATACCCCCGAGAAGGTGCGGGCCAACCAGCGCGTGCAAGAGGCCTACCTCGGCTCGGCCGTGGCAGACGCACAGGGAGCGGGACACTGACTTATGCTGAAAATCGATAACCTTCACGCCTACTACGGCAAAAGCCATGTGCTGCATGGCGTCAGCTTTGAAGTGCAACCCGGCGAGATTGTGGCGCTGCTGGGGCGCAACGGCTCGGGCCGCTCCACCACCGCCAAGGCCATCATGGGGCTGGTGGACTGGGAGGGTACGCTGCAATGGAAGGGGCAGAACCTCAACGGCAAAAAGGCCTACGAGATTGCCCACCTGGGCCTGGGCTATGTGCCCGAGAGCCGCGACGTGTTCCCCAACCTCACGGTGCACCAGAACCTGCTGCTGGGGCAAAAGGGCAGTGGCAAAGGCAGCCGCTGGTCGTTTGACGACATGTACGACATGTTCCCCCGCCTCAAAGAGCGCCAGCACACCGAGGCTGGCGTGATGTCTGGCGGCGAGCAGCAAATGCTGACGCTGTGCCGCACCCTCATGGGCGACCCCGACCTCATCATCATCGACGAGCCCACCGAAGGCCTGGCGCCCAAGATCGTGGAGCTGGTGGGACAGTACCTGCAGACGCTGAAGGCCAGGGGCATCTCGGTGCTGCTCATTGAGCAAAAGCTCACCATCGCCATGACCATCTCTGACCGCGCGCTGGTCATGGGCCATGGCTCCATCGTGTTCCAGGGCACGCCCGACAGCCTGCGGGCGGACAACTACATCCGCAAGGAGTGGCTGGAGGTTTGATTACCCCATCGGTTTGTCAGTGCGAGTGACTTCAAGCCTCGGCATCGCTGCTGGGGCTTTTTTTTGCCCTGCGCGCCTTTGTCTTGATCTGTGTCGGGAACTTGTTTTTTGAGCGCTGTGATGTCACGGCAATGACCGCGCGCAGGCGTATAAATCCTCTATCGCCAGCGTTTGGCTCTTTGCCAACGGGCGACCTGGGCACCCGCAGGCCGCACAGCCACAGGGCATGGCCACCCGCCTGATTGCCTTGAAGCCCCCCGGCGCTTCGCGGATGTCCAACCTACCCAAGGGACGTCAGAAGCACATGAAAAAGCACACCAAAAACCCATCTCCCGCCAATCCCCAAACCGCCCAGCTGTGGATCGTGGGGGGCGGCATCGCAGGCATGTCTGTGGCTGCCTTTGCCATCCGCGATGGCAAGGTGCCCGCCAGCCACATCCACATTCTGGAAGAAACGGGTATGCCCGGCGGCTCGCTCGATGGCGGTGCCGCACCCAATGCACCCGCGCCCCAGACCTGGGTGACGCGCGGTGGCCGCATGCTGACCGACGAAACCTACCTGTGCCTGTGGGACTTGTTTGAGGGCATTCCCTCGCTGGAAGACCCCACCGTGTCGGTGCGCGAAGAGTGCCGCCAGTTCAATGCCCGCGTGCACACCCATGCCCAGGCCCGCCTGATCGATGCCCAGCATGTGATTGCCGATGCCCAGAAGCTGGGCCTGTCGATGGGGCACCGCGTGCAGATGCTGCGCCTGTTGGCCCTGACCGAGGCCCACATCGGCAGCCGCCGCATCGACGAGTTCTTTGACGAAGCGTTTTTCCAGACCCATTTTTGGCGCATGTGGCGCACCACCTTTGCCTTCCAGAAGTGGCACAGCGCCATTGAGCTGCGCCGCTACTTCCTGCGATTTGTGCAAGAGTTCTCGCGCATCCACACCCTGGCGGGCGTTAAGCGCACCAAGTACAACCAGTACGACTCGATGGTTGTGCCGCTGCAGCGCTGGCTGATGGAGCAGGGCGTGGACGTGCGCTTTGGCCATCGGGTGACTGACGCCAGCTTTGCCACCCAGAGCGACGGCACACGCCGAGCCACGGCGCTGCAAGTGCAAACGGTGCAGGGCGGTGTCGGTGGTGTGGCCACAGACACCACGCTGGACCTGGGTGCAGACGACCTGGCTTTCTTTACCCTGGGTTCCATCACCTCGGACGCACGCTACGGCGGCAACGACGACGTTCCGGCCCTGGTGCGTGGCCGCGAGGACCACGGCTGGGCGCTGTGGGAAAAGATCGCGCAGAAGGCCCCTGACTTTGGCCGCCCTGCGGCGTTCTGCGGCAATGTGGACGAGCACAAGTGGGAGTCGTTCACCCTCACCATGCGCGACGACCGGCTGCTGCAGCGCATCACCGAATACTCGGGCAACAAGCCTGGCACGGGCGCCCTGATGACCTGGTACGAGTCGGGCTGGCACCTGTCGGTGGTGGTGCCGCACCAGCCGCATTTTCATGGCCAGGCCGATGGCACTTACACCCTGTGGGGCTATGGCTTTCAAGTGGACAACGAGGGCGACTACGTGCGCAAGCCCATGTCGCAGGCCACAGGCCGTGAAATCCTGACCGAGCTGATTCACCAGATGGGCTTTGACGACCTGCTGGAGCATGTGCTGGCCACCACCGATGTGACCACGGTGATGATGCCCTATGCCTCGGCCCTGTTTGCCTGCCGCGCACCGGGCGACCGGCCCCTGGTGCTGCCCGAGGGCTCGCAGAACTTTGCCTTCCTCGGCCAGTTTGTTGAGATGGAAGAGGATGTGGTGTTCACAGTGGAATATTCGGTGCGCTGCGCGATGGTGGCCACCTACCACCTGCTGGGCATTGAGCGGGAGATCCCCGCCATTTACAACGGCATGCTGGACCCCAAGGTGGGGCTGCATGCGCTGGAGGCGGCCTTCCGCTGAAACGACGCCCCTGAATGCACTGCAAAAGCCCCTTGCGAGGGGCTTTTTGCATGGGGACGCGGGTTCAATTCCCGCCGTCGCACTCAATCTTGTCCCGGGCGGGACAAACAGATACCCCCTGTCACTGGCAAAGTCACAGAGAGCCTCTACAATAAAATCGCACGACCGTTCTTTTTCATTCTTCCAAGGGACAACAGCATGACCGCTGAATACAAAGTCCACGGCTCTGTTGCCGTGATCACCCTGTCAAACCCTCCCGTCAACGGGCTCGGTCTGGCCACCCGCCAAGGCATTGTGGACGGGCTTGCGCGCGCCAATGCCGATGCGGCCGTGAAGTCCATCGTCATCACGGGCGCTGGCGGCGCCTTCTCAGGCGGTGCGGACATCAAGGAGTTCGGCACCGACAAATCGCTGCAAGAACCCAATCTGCTGTCGGTGATCCTGGCGGTTGAAAATTCGGACAAGCCCGTCGTAGCGGCCATGCACACCGTGGCCATGGGCGGCGGCCTGGAGCTGGCCCTGGGCTGCCACTACCGCATTGCGGCGCCTGGCTGCTCCATTGCGCTGCCTGAGGTGAAGCTGGGCTTGATCCCAGGTGCAGGCGGCACACAGCGCTTGCCCCGCGTGATTGGCGTGGAAGCTGCGCTCAACCTGATCGTGAGTGGCGAGCCCGTCAAGAGCGAAATGATCGCTGGTGTGCCCGGCCAAAAGCTGTTCGACAAACTGGCAGCCTCGCCAGAATCCTTGGCCGAAGAGGCCCTGGCATTTGCCCAAAGCGTGCAAGACGCCCGCCCTCTGCCGCTGGTCCGCAACTTCCCCTGCAAGCACCCCGAAGGCGATGCGTACTTCCAGTTCGCACGCAACATGGTCAAGGGCATGGCCAAAAATTACCCCGCGCCTGCCAAGTGCGTGGACGCCGTGGAAGCCGCCACCAAGAAGAAGTTTGCCGAGGGCATGCTGGTCGAGCGCGAGATCTTCATCAACCTGATGTGGACCCCCGAGTGCCGTGCACTGCGCCACCTCTTCGTGGCCGAGCGCGCTGCCTCGAAGATTCCGGATGTGCCGTCTGACACCCCCAAGCGCGCAATCTCCGCCGTGGCCGTGATTGGTGCGGGCACCATGGGTGGTGGCATTGCCATGAACTTCCTGAATGCAGGCCTGCCCGTCAAGATTCTGGAGACCAAGCAGGAAGCCCTGGACCGTGGCATCGCCACGATCCAAAAGAACTACGAAGCCCAGGTCAAGAAGGGCAAGCTCAAGCAAGACAAGTACGAGCAACGCATGGCGCTGCTGAGCACCACGCTGAGCTACGACGACCTCAAGGACGCAGACCTGGTCATCGAAGCGGTGTTTGAAGAAATCGGTGTGAAGGAAGCCGTCTTCAAGCAGCTCGACGCGGTGATGAAGCCCGGCGCGATCCTGGCCTCCAACACCTCCACGCTGGACGTGGACAAGATCGCATCGTTCACCCAGCGTCCGCAGGACGTGGTGGGCATGCACTTCTTCAGCCCTGCCAACGTGATGAAGCTGCTGGAAGTGGTGCGCGGCAAGGCTACGGCCAAGGATGTGCTGGCCACCGTGATGGCAATCGCCAAGAAGATCAAGAAGACCGCCGTGGTTTCGGGCGTGTGCGATGGCTTCATTGGTAACCGCATGATCGAGCGCTACAGCCAGCAAGCTGGCTTTTTGCTGGACGAAGGCTGCACCCCCCAGCAGGTGGACAAGGCCGTCGAGAAGTTTGGCTTTGCCATGGGCCCCTTCCGCATGGGCGACCTGGCGGGCAACGACATTGGCTGGGCCATTCGCAAGCGCCGCTACACCGAAAAGCCCGACATGAAGTACAGCAAGACGGCAGACCTGCTGTGCGAGAAGGGCCGCTTTGGCCAGAAGACGGGCGCGGGCTGGTACGACTACGTGCCCGGCAAGCGCGACGCCATCCCCAATGCCGAGGTGGTGCAGATGATTGAAGACCACCGCAAGGCACAAGGCATCACGCCGCGCAAGATTTCGGACGACGAAATCGTGCAGCGCCTGGTGTTCGCCCTGGTCAACGAAGGTGCGCACATCCTGGAAGACGGCATTGCCAGCAAGTCCGGCGACATCGACATGGTGTACCTCACCGGCTATGGCTTCCCCATCTACCGTGGCGGCCCCATGCACTACGCCAGCGAGGTGGGCCTGTTCAACGTGGTGCAAGCCATGAACCGCTTCGCCAAGAACCCGCTGGACGATGCCGCGTTCTGGACGCCTGCTCCGCTGCTGGCCAAGCTGGCCGCCGAAGGCAAGGCCTTCCAGTAAGCCGCACGCGCACCCTTCCAAAGAATCAAAGGAATTCACATGACATCCGCAGTGATTGTTTCCACCGCCCGCACCCCGCTTGCCAAAAGCTGGAAGGGTTCCTTCAACATGACGCACGGCGCCACCTTGGGCGGCCATGCCGTGCAGCACGCCGTGCAGCGCGCCGGCATTGACGGCGCCGATGTGGACGACGTCATCATGGGCTGCGCCACACCCGAAGGGGCTACGGGCAGCAACATCGCGCGCCAGATTGCGCTCAAAGCGGGCTTGCCCATCACGGCTTCGGGCGTCACCGTCAACCGCTTTTGCTCGTCGGGTTTGCAGACCATCGCCATGGCCGCCCAGCGCATCATCGCGGGCGAGGCCGATGTGTTCGTGGCCGGTGGTGTGGAGAGCATCTCTTGCGTGCAGCAAGAGATGAACCTGCACATGATCCAGGACCTGGCCCTGGCCAAGCAAAAGCCCGAGATCTACTGGAGCATGCTGCAGACCGCCGAGCAAGTCGCCAAGCGCTACAACATCGGTCGCGAAGCCATGGACGAATATGGTGCGGGCAGCCAGCAAAAGGCCTGTGCTGCGCAGGCCAACGGCCTGTTTGATGCAGAAATCGCGCCCATCACCGTCACCGCAGGCATTGCCGACAAGACGCTGGGCCTGATCACCAAGCAAGTCACCGTGAGCCGCGACGAAGGCACGCGCGAAGGCACTACGGTGGAGGCCATCAGTGGCCTGCGCTCTGCGCTGCCAGGCGGCCTGATTTCCGCCGGCAATGCCAGTCAGTTCAGTGACGGTGCCGGTGCCTGCGTGCTGACCAGCGAAGACTATGCGAGCAAGAAGGGCCTCAAGCCCCTGGGCCGTTTCCTCGGCTTTGCGGTGGCTGGATGCGAGCCCGACGAAATGGGCATTGGCCCTGTGTTTGCGGTGCCCAAGGTGCTCAAGAAGCTGGGGCTCAAGGTGGAGGACATCGACCTGTGGGAGCTGAACGAAGCCTTTGCCGTGCAGGTGCTGTACTGCCGTGACAAGCTCGGCATCCCAGCCGACCGCCTTAACGTGAATGGCGGCGCCATCGCCCTGGGTCACCCCTACGGTGTGTCGGGCCAGCGCCTCACGGGCCACGCCCTCATTGAAGGCAAGCGCCGTGGCGCCAAGCGCGTGTGCGTGACCATGTGCATTGGCGGCGGTATGGGCGCTGCGGGGATCTTCGAAGTGTTCTGACCCCATGGTCGTAGAGACCCCGTGCACGGTCTGCTGTTTGCAGTGGCGCCGTGACGGGGTTTTTTATGGATTTGTTTGCTCCTGTTTTTATAGCTGCTTGCGCTTGATGGATAAGCGCTAGAGGCCATTTTTAATGTAAATGCCATGAGCCTGCGCCCCACCGTTGACTTCCTGCTGTACCAGTGGCTCGATGCCGAGAAGCTGCAAGCGCGCGAGCGTTTTGCAGACCACTCCCGCGAAACCTTCGACGCGGTGCTGGACACCTCCGAGCGCATCGCCCGCGAGAAGTACGCGCCGTTCAACCGGCTGGTCGATCTGGAAGAGCCGCGCACCGAGACCGAGCCCGATGGCACGCTGCGCGTGGTGCTGCCGCAGGCCACGCACGAGGCGCGCCGGGCCTACGCCGAGTCTGGCCTGCTGAGCGCCGCGCAGGACTACGACATTGGCGGCATGCAACTGCCCTACACAGTGGACGCTGCAGCCAACAGCTTCTTTGCCGTGGCGTCGATCAGCATTGGCTCCAACCTGCTCACAGCAGGCAATGCCAACCTGCTGATGGTGCACGGCACCGATCTGCAAAAGCAGGTGTTTGCGCTCAATGAATTCAATGGCCGCTGGGCGGGCACCATGTGCCTGTCGGAGCCGCAGGCAGGCTCGTCGCTGTCGGACGTGGCCACGCGCGCCGTGCCGGATGGGGCAGACTTTGAGGCCGACCCGCTGGGCCCGCGCTACCGCCTCAAGGGCAACAAGATGTGGATCAGCTCGGGCGACCATGAGCTGACGGAAAACATCGTGCACCTGGTGCTGGCCAAGATTCCGGGGCCAGACGGCAAGCTGGTGCCGGGTGTCAAAGGCATCTCGTTGTTCATCGTGCCCAAGAAGCTGGTGGACACCGAAGGCAACCTGACTGGCGAGCGCAACGACGTGGCGCTGGCAGGCCTGAACCACAAGCTGGGCTGGCGCGGCACCACCAACACGCTGCTGAACTTTGGCGAAGGCAAGTACCCCGTGCGCGGCGGTGCAGGAGCGGTGGGTTACCTGGTCGGCAAGCCGGGCGATGGCCTCAAATGCATGTTCCACATGATGAATGAGGCACGCATTGGCATTGGCATGGCGGCGTCCATGCTGGGCCTGGCGGGCTACTACGCCAGCCTGGACTATGCCAAGAACCGGCCCCAGGGCCGCCCCATCCAGTCAAGCAGCGCCAGCGCTGCGGGCAAGGGCGGCAAGGACGCCAGCGCCCCCCAGGTGCGCTTGATTGAGCACGCAGACATCAAGCGCATGCTGCTGGCGCAAAAGGCCTATGGCGAGGGCGCCCTGGCGCTGAACCTGTACTGCGCGCTGCTGGTGGACGAGCAGCACACGGGCACGCCCGAGTCGGCCGACGAGGCCCGCCTGTTGCTGGAGGTGCTCACCCCCATCGCCAAGAGCTGGCCCAGCGAATGGTGCCTGGAGGCCAACAGCCTGGCCATTCAGATCCACGGCGGCTATGGCTACACGCGCGACTTTCCGGTGGAGCAGTACTGGCGCGACAACCGCCTGAACATGATCCACGAAGGCACGCACGGCATCCAGGCCATGGACCTGCTGGGCCGCAAGGTGCTGATGGAGGGCGGGCGTGGCCTGCAGCTGGTGGCGGGGCGCATCAACGCCACCATCGAGCGCGCCATCCAGGTGCCTGCACTGGCTGTGCATGCCAACGCCCTGGGGGCCGCGCTGGCCCAGGTGGGCGCCGCCACCAAGGCGGCCTGGGCCACGGGCGAGCCTAACGATGCGCTGGCCAATGCCGTGCCCTACATGCAGGCCTTTGGGCACACCGTGCTGGCCTGGGTGTGGCTGGACTTGGCCCTGGCCACGCTGGCGCATGACGCCGCCCTGGCGCAGCCCGCCAGCGTGGGTCGCATGGGCGCCATGCAGTTTTTCTTCCGCTACGAGCTGCCCAAGATTGGGGCCTGGCTGCAGGTGGTGAGCATGCGCGATGCCACCTGCGCGCAGATGCCGGAAGACGCGTTCTGATGCGTGGATAGCAGCGCTGCGGGGCCGCCCCGCACGCCACAGGATCGCGCAGGCGACATGGCTGCGCGGCCCGCTTCACCACAATGTGCGGCAACCGCCAAAAAGGTGGCACCACCATCGGCGCCCATTCCCTGTTTGCCGTGCCTGTTTGCCCGATTCGTTTGCATACCCAAGGAGACACACCATGACCCATCGCACCATCCAGCAACTTTTTGACCTCAAGGGCAAGACCGCTCTGGTCACCGGCGGCTCGCGCGGCCTGGGCCTGCAACTGGCCCACGCGCTGGGCGAAGCGGGCGCCAAGGTGCTGCTCAGCTCGCGCAAGGCGTCCGACCTGGAAGAGGCCGCTGCCGAGCTCAAAGCCGCGGGCATTGACGCGCAATGGATTGCCGCCGACTGCGCCAATGAGGCCGACATCCGCAGCCTGGCCGACGAAGCCATCCGCCGCCTGGGCGGCCATGTGGACATCCTCGTGAACAACGCGGGCGCTGCCTGGGGCTCGCCCGCTGAAGACCACCCTGTCGAAGCCTGGGACAAGGTGATGAACCTGAATGTGCGCGGCTATTTCATCCTGAGCCAGCACATCGCCAAGCACAGCATGATTGCCCGCAAGCAGGGCAGCATCATCAACGTGGCGTCCATTGCGGGCCTGGGTGGCAACCCCAGCGGCATGAACACCATTGCCTACAACACCTCCAAGGGCGCGGTCATCAACTTTACCCGCGCGCTGGCGGCCGAATGGGGCAAGTACAACATCCGCGTCAATGCCATCTGCCCCGGCTTCTTCCCCAGCAAGATGACGGTGGGCACGCTCAAAGCCTTGGGCGAAGAAGCCCTGAAGGCGGGCGCCCCCCTGGGCCGCCTGGGTGACGATGAAGACCTCAAGGGCCTGTGCGTGCTGTATGCGTCGGACGCTGCCAAGCACATCACCGGCCAGTGGCTGGCGGTGGACGGCGGCGTGAGCGTGGTGACGGGCGGCTAGAGATAAAGTACAACCCCCTGAGGCGCTTTGCGCCTTCCCCCTTCTCTCGGCTGCGCCGGGAAGGGGGACACCGCCAGCGCGGCGGGGCGGCCCTTGCGCGGCGGTCGCAGGCTTGGGCCGCGCCGGTTTTATCCGCTTCACCCTTGAGGAAATACTTTGCTGAAATTCGGCGTTGAAATCCCCTTTGTCAGCCACCTCGGCTTTACGTTGCACCGCATGGAAGGCGGCGAGTCTGAGCTGCACTACGAGGCCAAGCCCGAGCACCTGAACTCGTTTGACGTGACGCACGGCGGTGCCTCGATGACGCTGCTGGACGTGACCATGGCCACGGCCGCGCGCAGCGAGACACCGGAGATGGGCGTGGTCACCATCGAGATGAAGACCAGCTTCATGCAGCCCGCACGGGGCCCGCTGGTGGCCAAGGGGCGGTTGATCCACCGCACCGCCACCATGGCCTTCACCGAGGGCACCGTGTACGACGGGCAAGGCCGGGTGTGCAGCCATGCCACGGGTACCTTCAAGTACGTCAAGCGCCTGCCGGTGGATGGGCGCAGCGTCAACGGCCTCAAGGTCATCTCTACGGATTGACGTTTTGAGTCAAATAGGCTTCTAGCGCAATCAATATAAGCGCTAGCAGCTATCTTTTTAATAGTGTTTGAGGAGTGTTTCCATGCCACGCAACCAGCAGATCGTTTTGGACAACCGCCCCCAGGGCGAGGCCGTTGCCAGCAACTTCAAGCTTGTCGCCACCGACACCCCCGCGCTGCAGCCCGGCCATGTGCTGGTGCGCCACCACTACCTGAGCCTGGACCCCTACATGCGCGGGCGCATGAACGAGAGCAAGAGCTACGCCGCATCGCAGGCGCTGGGCGAAGTGATGATTGGCGGCACGGTGGGCGAAGTGGTGGATAGCCAGAACCCCAAGTACGCCGTGGGCGACAAGGTGGTGGGCATGGGCGGCTGGCAAGAGTACAGCGTGGTCAATGCCGAGCAGCCTGGCGCGCTGCGCAAGGTCGATACGACCCATGTGCCGCTGTCGCACCACCTGGGCGCGGTGGGCATGCCTGGCGTGACGGCCTGGTACGGCCTGGTCAAGATCATTGCGCCCAAGGAGGGCGACACCGTGGTGGTGAGCGCCGCCACCGGCGCCGTGGGCAGCGCCTTTGCCGCGCTGGCCAAGGCCCGTGGCTGCCGCGTGGTCGGCATTGCCGGGGGCGTGGACAAATGCCAGTATGCGGTGAGCGAGCTGGGCTTTGACGCCTGCATTGACTACAAGGTGCATGGCGACGTGAAAGCCATGTCCAAGGCGCTGAAAGAAGCATGCCCCAACGGCATCGATGGCTACTTTGAAAACGTGGGCGGCTGGATCATGGACGCCGTCATGCTGCGCATGAACGCCTTCAGCCGCATCGCTCTGTGCGGCATGATCGCGGGCTACGACGGCGCACCGCTGCCCATGGCCAACCCCGCGCTCATGCTGATTAACCGCATGAAGGTCGAAGGCTTTATCGTGAGCGAACACATGGAAGTGTGGCCCGAGGCGTTGAAGGAGCTGGGCACGCTGGTGGGCACCGGCAAGCTGCGCCCGCGTGAGACGGTTGCCCAGGGCATTGCCGCTGCGCCCGAGGCGTTCTTGGGCCTGCTCAAAGGCAAGAACTTTGGCAAGCAACTGGTCAAGCTGGTATGAGGCACCCCCTGAGCCGCTTTGCGTCTTCCCCCTCCAGGGGGACGCCGCCCCTGCGGCGGGGCGGCCCTTGCACGGCGGCACTGGCCTGGGCCGCGCCAGTTGCGCAGTGCGTGCCCCATGAAGAGCACGGGGGAGCGCCGCAATGAAGTTGAGCTGGACCTGGGCCCGCTTTGACGACCTGGGCGTGCACGCGCTGCACGATGCGCTGGCCCTGCGCTGCAAGGTGTTCATCCTGGAGCAGGGCCCCTATCAGGACCCTGATGGGGCCGACAAGCAGTCGTGGCACCTGTTGGGCTACGACGCCGCCGGTGCGCTGCAGGCTTGCCTGCGTGTGGCAGACCCGGGCGTGAACTACGCCGAGCCCTCGATTGGCCGCGTGGTGACTGCGAAGGAAGCCCGTGGCAATGGAACAGGCCGTGCGCTGGTGGCCGAGGGACTGGCCCGCTGCCTGCAGGTCTGGCCGGGCAGGGCGGTGCGCATCAGCGCCCAGGCGCACTTGCAGCGCTTTTACGGCAGCCTGGGTTTTGTTGCCGTGTCGGATGAGTACCTGGAAGATGACATCCCGCACATTGAGATGCTGTACAGCCCGCCCGCGGTGCACGCAGACATCTAAGCCCCGCATCAGCGGGCACTGCGGTGGTTTTGTTGCGTTTGTTGCCAAGGAGCGTTCACCATGTCTGCCCTGATCCTTCACCACTACCCCACATCGCCCTTCGCGCAGAAGATCCGTTCGGTGCTGGGCTTCAAGCAACTGGCCTGGAAGTCCGTCATCATCCCCAGCGTCAGCCCCAAGCCGGATCTGGTGGCGCTGACGGGCGGGTATCGCAAAACGCCGGTGCTGCAGGTGGGGGCCGACATTTACTGCGACACCGCCCTGATCTGTGACGTGCTGGAGCACACCCAGCCCGAGCCCGTGCTGTACCCGCCGCACCTCAAGGGCGTGGCGCGTGTGTTTGCGCAGTGGGCCGATACCACGCTGTTTTGGGCGTCCATGGCCTACAACCTGCAGCCCAAGGGCGCGGCCATGCTGTTTGCCAACCTGCCACCAGCGGCTGCCCAGGCCTTTACCGAAGACCGCAAGGCCATGGGTGCGGGCATGCAGCGCCACCGCCCGCAGGACGCCGCCGGGGCCTATCGTTCGTACCTGCGCCGCATTGCCCACATGGCCGAGGAGCACGACTTTTTGTTTGGCGCTGAGCCTTGCGTGGCCGACTTTGCCGCCTACCACCCGCTGTGGTTCACGCGCCGCGTGGTGCCGCTGATGGACGACATCTTCAACGCCACGCCCGCCGTGCTCGAATGGATGGACCGCATCGAAGCCCTGGGCCAGGGCCGCATGGAGAAGTTCAGTGCGGCGGATGCGATCACCGTGGCCGCCGGGGCCGAGCCCTTGCCGCTGCTGGACGATGTGTTTCAGGACGAGCACGGCATTGCCCTGGGCTCCCAGGTGCACATCGCCGCCGAGAGTTTTGGCACCGAAGTGACCGAGGGCGAGCTGATCGCCGCCACCCGCACCCGCTACACCCTGCGCCGCACCGACCCGCGCGCGGGCACAGTGCATGTGCACTTTCCGCGCATTGGTTATGTTTTAAGAGCATCCCCCTGAGCGGCTGCGCCGCTTCCCCCTTCTCTCGAATTGTTGGCGCAATTCGGGAAGGGGGACGACGCCCTCGCTGCGGGGGCGGCGCGGCCGGCCAGGCCCTTGCTCGGCGTCTCTGGCCCAGGCCCCGCCAGTTTCGACCGACGCTGTAGATACCAACGATTTCAAGGAGACAAAACATGATCGACAACTTTGCAGGCAAGACCGCCGTCCTCACCGGCGCAGGCTCGGGCTTTGGGTTGGAGTGCGCCCGCATTGGCGCCCGCCTGGGCATGAACCTGGTGCTGGTTGATGTGCAGCAAGACGCGCTGGACGCTGCCGCGGCCGAGATGCAGGCCGCAGGCGCCCAGGTGCTGGCCCGCAAGGTCGATGTGTCCAACGCCGCGCAGATGGAACAACTGGCCGCAGACGTGCAGCAGCGCTTTGGCGCGCCGCACTTGGTCTTCAACAACGCGGGCGTGGGAGCGGGTGGGCTGGTGTGGGAGAACTCCGTCAAGGACTGGGAGTGGGTGCTGGGCGTGAACCTGTGGGGCGTGGTGCATGGCGTGCGCCTGTTCACGCCCATGATGCTGGCCGCTGCGCAGGCCGACCCGGCCTGGCGTGGCCACATCGTCAACACCGCCAGCATGGCGGGATTGCTCGACGCCCCCAACATGGGCATCTACAACGTCAGCAAGCACGCCGTGGTGGCGCTGTCAGAGACGCTGTACCAGGATTTGTCGCTGGTCACCGACCAGGTCAGCGCCAGTGTGCTGTGCCCGTTTTTTGTGCCCACGGGCATTAACCAGAGCCACCGCAACCGCCCCGGCGAGCTGGCGGCCGACAAGCCCACCCAGAGCCAGCTCATCGGCCAGGCCATGAGCGACAAGGCCGTGGGCAGTGGCAAGGTGACGGCGGCCGAGGTGGCGCAAAAGGTGTTTGACGCCGCCGCCCAGGGCCAGTTCTACATCTACAGCCACCCCAAGGCCCTGGCCTCGGTACAGACGCGCATGGAAGACATCGTGCTGGGCCGCAACCCCACCGACCCCTTTGCGGCCAAGCCCGAGGTGGGCGCCCAGCTGCGCGCAGCCCTGCGCAGCGCTGGTTGATCCAGTGGCCAGGTGCTTTGTGCATTCAATGTGCCGCTAGCGCTTGATATGAAAGCGCTGGCAGCTATAAATGCAATAGCAATGCAATGGAGTGCAATGCGGTGAATCCTGCCCTGGGTTACGCCTTGTTTGACACTGCTTTAGGCCGCTGCGGGTTGGCCTGGGGCGCTGCGGGCTTGCGTGCCGTGCAACTGCCCGAGGTGGACGATGCCGCCACCGTGGCCCGGCTGCTGCGCGCCAGCGGCCCGTGCGATGCGGCGGCGCCCACGGCAGAAGCGGTGGCGGCCATCCAAG
Source organism: Acidovorax sp. 1608163 (assembly GCF_003669015.1). Classification (NCBI taxonomy): domain Bacteria; kingdom Pseudomonadati; phylum Pseudomonadota; class Betaproteobacteria; order Burkholderiales; family Comamonadaceae; genus Acidovorax; species Acidovorax sp. 1608163. The sequence continues at coordinate 2,612,230 of NZ_CP033069.1, read as the reverse complement.
GCATCCAGGCGTTGCTGCAAGGCCAGCCGCTGGATTTGTGCGAGGTGCGGCTGGACATGGCGCACCTGTCGGAGTTCCATCAGCGCGTCTACGCCCTCACGCGGGCCATTGCACCGGGGCAGGTGCGCACCTATGGCGACATGGCACAGGCGCTGGGCGGCAAAGGCCTGGCCCGCGCCGTGGGGCAAGCCCTGGGGCTGAATCCCTTTGCGCCCGTGGTGCCTTGCCACCGGGTGCTGGCTGCGGGGTTCCATGCCGGGGGCTTTTCCGCCAACGGCGGAGCCCAGACCAAGCTGCGCATGCTGCAGATCGAAGGCGCGCACTGGGGCGAAACGCAGTCGTTGCCAGGGTTTTGAGGGGCCCGGTTGGGGTGTTGCAAAACACCGTCACCGCACCGATGCCGGGCGCCTGGCTGCGCCATACTGGTGGTCCATTTGACGGAGAGACACCATGAGCCAAGACCCGAACATCACCCTGGCGCGCGGCCTGTACAACGCGTGCACCCTGGCCACCGCGCAAATCCGCGAGGCGCAGAGCCTGGCCAAGGAAATCTTTCCGGGAGTCGAGGCTTCGCGGGCCGAGGTGCTGGGCATCGCACAAATCATTGCCACCAACTACGCAGCCCAGTTGGGCAACAAGTCTTGAGCGGCATTGCCTCAGGTCTGGGCTGATCCACACGAAACCCCACACGCCCACCCACGCAAAAAAACAGCCCGCACGAAGCGGGCTGCAAAGTTTTACCCCCTACCAAAAGCACATGGGTTGTGGCCAGCTGCTGCGTGAGCAGCGCAGTGGCTTGCCGCCGTCCATGTGTTTCCAATGTAAGTCGCAGCCCCGGCATCGCCAAGGAACAAGATGGGCTATGCATAGACGGTTTGTGCATACCTGCATGGGCATGCCAAAGCGTGGTCTGGGCAGAGGGTTTTGGCGTTGATGGACGCGCCAACAAAAAAGCCTGATGGCGCGGGGCACATCAGGCTTCATCGGAATTTTGGGGAATCTGTTGGAGCGGGTGAAGGGAATCGAACCCTCGTATGAAGCTTGGGAAGCTGCCGTTCTACCATTGAACTACACCCGCATTTTGTAACTCGTTGATTTCAAACGAGTTATCTTCCTAAGTGCTTGATTATACAGCGCTTTTTGGCAATCTGTAGGCTTTGCGTTTTGCACATCTGCCTATCGTTCCATACGGCTGCATATACTTCCGGTGTAGCTTTAGTGTAGTTTTCTCGGGTGAGGTACTACACCAGCTCTGCACACTGCGCATTTAGCAAGTTCGGGGAGTATATGGTTTTTGACGCGAGGGCTGCCAAAGCACTGCAGCCAGGGGGCGCTATAGCGATTGATGGCTGCCCTGGGCTGCGTCTCTTGGCCACGAAGCACGGCAAGACTTGGACCCATCAGCATCACAGGCGGCGTGATCGCGGCTGATCCCGCGGTTGTCGCCCGCAAGTACAGCGCTACCGTTGGTGACGGTACCCGTGAAGCGCTTTTGCGCACTGAAGTGGACCATCTGCGCCTTGTGTCTGACGGCCTGCGGGACCAGTCCGCCGAAGGCGCCCGCCGACTCGCTGCAGCTCCCCCCGCCGCCGTCCTTGAGTACGCCACTGCCCTCCGAGACGTATTCGACGACTGCCGCGCCGCGTATGCAGGGATGGTCGAAAAAGCTGATGGGCACGCAAGTGATGTCCGCACCCATCGGGAAGCCTGGCCAGTAATTCCGCATTGAGACGCGGTTGTGGTATCGATTTGATGTGTCTATTCGCGAGGTGGCGTCGACTGCTATGCGCGGAATTCATCTTGCGTTTTAGTAGAGCTTCCTACAACATCTGAAGCTCCACAAGGAGGGACCAAGATGTCAACTGTTTCGTCTGTGATTTCCGTGACCTGGATCTTGAACAAGAGTTTCCCCGCGCAGCTTCAAGTAACTGCGCATGGAATGGCGAGTAGCCCGAACTGGAGCAAACTGCGATTGGAGTCTCGCGTCTACGTTGCTCCTCCATCCGATGGTATTCAAGACTTTGATTTCATCGGAGAGCCTCCTACCGGCAATGCCTTAACAGTGATGACAGGTGTGAGCGCTTCTGGTGACATTGAGCATCAGCCTTGGATGAAGGGAGTGCGCGTGCATGCGAGCACAAACTCAGAGACTGTTGTTTTTTGAATTGCTTTGAATCGTTCTGAGAGGCCCGCAATATGCGGGCCTTTTTTGTATTTGAGGAGTGGAAGCTTGTGCTTTTGCCGGGGGATAGCTCCTCGCGTGAACGTGAGCGATGGCGCCTAGGTTCCATGTTTGAAGCGGCACAAAAGTGGTTTTAACTGGTTAAAAACACAGTATTATTTGCATATGGACTTCAACCAGATCACGCAGACCGCAATCGCTCTCCTGGGCGCCGGGGCTGTTTGGCTGTCCCAATCTCGCAACCAGCAAGCCCAGCGGTGGGCTTGCATCGTGGGCCTGTTGAGCCAGCCCTTCTGGTTCTGGGCGGCCTGGTCCTCAGGGCAGTGGGGCGTGTTCTTCGTCAGTGTGGTGTGTGCGCTGGCCTGGGCCAAAGGCCTGTGGGTGCACTGGATCGCACCGCGCCCAAGTTCGGGCGTGGGCATCGTGACACTGCCGCCAGAGAGCCGCCTGCGCTGAACCTACTGCAGCGGCGTTTCTGTGCCGTCTGCGCCAACCATTACGTTCGTGGGCCCGGTCGCCAACGTCACCCCCATGAACTTGCTCTCCCACCCGGGAGCAGGTTGGGTCACAAGCGTGTCATTCACAAGTTTGCGTACTTGGTTCAGCGTTGCCAGCGCTGCATCAGTGAGCACAAATTTCTGGGGGTAGGCGTTTGCGTTGGCTTTCCAGTGCGCTTGCAGCGCCTGGAGCATGGGTGTGTAGAGATTCGACATGCATGGATTGTGTCGCAGGCGCCTTGCTGCTGCTTCAAGTTTCAAAGCCCCCAGAGCTTGACCAGTGCAGGGTGAGGTCCACCTTTGGTCTTGTCATGGATCCAGTTCAGCAGAAGGCGCAGGCCAAAAAATAGCGAGCCTAGTACGGCAATCACAGCAAGCTTCAAGGCGAAAACGCTTGCAAATGTGGACATCTCTGCTTGTGGTGTTGCCAAGTACCCCAGAGACGGAAGTAAGACGAACAATTGCATGGCAAATGCAAGACCGACAAGTCCCCGCAGGAGTCGAATGGGGCCGAATACAAGAAACAAACTTCTACTCCTTTTTATTTGTGAGTCGATGTTACTTCTTGTCGCTTGCATTGACATTGAAGTGGTTGGCGCAAGACAGCGTCTGCCGCCCGTTCTCTTTGCATGTGTGTACGCGCGCCAACAATTTGTTCTCCACTGAATATTGGCGTAAAGAGCGTCGCGTATAGTTCTAGTCTCTAATAACTTAAGGGAGTCGCTGTGAAGAAATTGGTAATTTTGTCATTTGCGTTTTTTTCATCTTTTGCATTTGCGGATTGCTCGTCCGATGTCGCCAGCATGGGTGACAGCATTTACGATGAAAAGGTTTTTGATTGGAAATTTTATGCTCACAACAACACTGACTTGATTGGTGCTTTGGGCGGTAATGAGGCTGCGATTAAGCAGCATTGGAGAACCAACGGGATATGTGAGGGTAGGCAAGCTAGTAATGGATTTTCATCTACAGAATATCTTGCCCGTTACGGTGACCTGAGAGGTGCTTTTGGAAATAACTATGGCGCTGCCATGAAGCACTATTTGTATAATGGATTCGCCGAGCGGCGGCTAGCCAGAGTTTGTGAGGCTATTCCCGCGAGTATTAAATTCTCTATTGTGGACGGGCGTCGTGCGGCGGTAGCTACTTACGCAGATGGATCGACGAAAAAAAATTACGGCGATTCCTTCCCAATTTATTGTACGGATAAGCCTACTAACAAGTCAACGCAAAGAGTTAAATTTGATGTTAAGCCTCTTAAATTCCAAGGGGCTGGTGATCATTTTGGCGTTATTCTTGAGATGAGTGCATCCAAGAACAATAGTTCTGGGTACTATTTGGGACGTGGATTTATATTTTTCAGCAATCTAGGAGTTTTTAGAGAGTATTTCTCAAAAACAACTGTGGGCACAGATGGATTGGGTCAGCTTTTTGAGACGTCAAATTATGGAGTGTCTAACCAGTTGCCCTCGCAAGCCGTATATCCAAGCACCACCATGCAGGGCGATATTGCCTACTCGGCTGATTTTGCCTCCTCTGGCGTATCGATCCCTGGAGTGGGTGGGGCCAGAGGTAATGTGAGCTATAACGGGCTCAAAACCTACTTCCCGTACTGGGATGACGGTAAGACGGCTCATCCGTATGGTGCGAGCGGTGTGAACTTCTTTGCTATATGCCCGACAAGTGTTCCTGCGTGCCTCAATGACGTGTCAGTTGAGTTTCGGAATATTAGCGTTGTGTGGGAAGACTGATGAAACACCTATTCGCATAAATTGATTGCTGGGCTTGCTATGTGGAGCTTTTCACTAGCTACGGAAGAAAGTTGATTCCTGTGCGTTTGACAAGCTCTGCATAGCTGATCGGGGCAGATACACGCTCCCCTTCACGGTTTTCCTGCCAGTAGGCCCAGCTGCGGCCCGTGCTGGCGTCATAGACAAGCTTGAACAGATAGCGGGGCACCCGCACTCTGCCGTCGCCCACTGTCGGCGCGCCAGGTTCAAACACGGGGCCGGTGATCACGTAGACATCGCCCTTGGCGCGCAGCGCGTACTTGCGTGTGTCGTCCTCGATTTTTGCCCATGAGCCACTGTTGTGCGATTGATCTTGGGGGACCATGTTGGCAAGGCTGAATGACTGGGCCATGGCCGTGGGGGTCGTCATATTTCCTGCTGGGGCCATGTGCCCCTTGCTGAGCCCTGAGTTTTTGTAGTCTTCAAGCTCAGCACGCTCATCACTGGGCAGTCGTGCATCAGCAAAAAAACGGTCCTTTCGCTTCACCCGCGCGTTTTCGAAGGTCTTGCGATTCAGACGCTCCGCGACATAGATGGGGGTCTTGGTTTCGCCGCTGTGCAGCACTGCAAACGCTTCATAGCAAAGCTCGCGTAGGGTGGGGCGCCGGGGCACCACGGGCGGGCGGCCGTCAGCAAAGAACTGGCGGCACTGGGCAAAACTGGTGGGGTGGGGAACGGTGAGAGGCGCCGTGTCGAAGTGGCCACGGGCCTGGGCCGCAGGGGCCAGGAGAAGCGCCAGCGCTGTGAGAAGCGCTGGGCGAAAACGCAAGAAGGTCACGGTTGATAATCTGCAAGTATGCTGGCAGTATTTTTAAAATGCTATTTTACTTGAATTAATAAGACCCCCGTGACTCCCCTGGAAATGACAATTGCAATGCCCCTTGGCTAAGATTCTATGGGGCGATTGCAATTGGTTTATTAGGGAACGTATCTAATTGTCCAGCGCCCAGCACCATAGCATCCCGCCACCGTGCTGACTACAACCCATTTTGGAGGTAGTTGCGCCACAGCGCACACACTCATTTCAATAAATCCGGGATTTGCAGGGGAAATAGTCCAACGACCATACCCGACAAGATTGCACCCCTGGGCAATATCCTTAACGACCCACCCTGCAGGCACTTGCGCAGATGGCACGTTGCACATTTGCATTTCAAGAAAATTGGGGTTCACCGGGCGAATTACATACTGCGGAATCCCTTGGCAAGTCCCCTGTACGGCAGAGACGATCCAACCCACAGGGATGGGTTGCACCGCGCACATTGTCATCTCAAGATAGGAGGTGTCGAGCTGACGTATTGTGTACTTACCAAGCCCACTACAACCAGTGGCAATGAAAGAAACGATCCAGCCAGAGGGTATTGGCGTATTCGCGCAAATACTCATTTCTGAGCTTTGTAATGCAGCTTTAGCTAGATTTTCATAAAAAACTGAGGAATCGTAATAGATTTCCGTTTCATCAGCGGCAGGCTGTGCCGCTTGAGCAGAAAAAACACCCAATGCTAAAAATGCGCTAAATATCCATTTTACGTATTTCATAGATGCCCTCAGTAGTGTTAAAAATGTCAGATTTATTTGTAAAAATGACTTGCTAAAAGCAGTCAATGTGACTGCCTCAACTTTTTAACACAGTGGATATATTGTTTCCCAATTGTTACTTGATTGTTTCGTATTTGATCGTTGTGGTTGATTAGAACGGCGCTCTCGACGTGACGATCTGCACAGGGCCGATGCCGTGGTAGACCCGCTCCCCTGATTCGATGGCAATGACCTGCCACCAACCGCGCTCGGCGCTCAGTCCGGTTTCGTATGCGTCGGCAGGCAGAGGCAGGATGTGCTCATCCGGTGGGCCGCCGTACCAGGTGGGGACGCGGAGCAGGGTGGGGTGGTTCATGGGGATTCCTGAGGGGTGGGTGCAGCCTTGGGGACAACCCACCAAGCCTGACGGGTGGATCGGCCAACGCTGTAGTCATGCTCCAGGCCCGCGAGCATCATCCCGCCGCGCTCCACCTTCTCGACACGGGCATGGCGCAACTCTGGGATCAGGTCTGGCCCCTTGGGATACTTGACGCACGGCTGGGCCTTGAGCCATGCGTATGTCTCAGGCGGTGCGCCTGGAAACGCGCGGCCAACAAAAAGCCACCCATCCACGGCGGTTTCGTGGATGTGGTCAGGGTGGATTCTGTGCCCCTGGGTGCGGAGCCTGTAGATCGTGCAAAACACTGTTTAAATATACAGCTTTTGCTTTGTGGGTGCTGAAAGGTAGAGTGGCCGAATGTGCAATCGCTACACACCGCCGCACGTTGCCGATATCGAGCGTGAATGGGCCATTGGCCGCCAGAACCCCGTGCGCTGGTGGGACGATGTGCTGTACCCGCGAGGGCTGGGGCCGTTTCTGCGCCGGGCACAAGACGACACCGGCTACAGCAAGGAGTTGGTGGTGGGGCAGTGGGGGCTGATCCCTTGGTTCGCCAAGGAGCCCAGGCTGAAGTACCCCACGAACAATGCCCGGTCGGAAGAGATGGCCGACAAGGCAAGTTACAAGCTGCCCTGGGCGCGTGGGCAGCGCTGCATCATCCCGGCCGCCGACTTCGACGAGCCAAACTGGGAGACGGGCAAAAACGTGTGGTGGCGGTTCCGGCGCGCCGACGGCAGGCCCTGGGGCCTGGCCGGGCTGTGGAACACATGGGTGGATAAGACCACGGGCGAAGTGCACGAGAGCTACACGATGCTCACGATCAATGCAGACGCACACCCGCTCATGAGTAGGATGCACAAGCCTGATCCGAAGCTGGCCGCCGATCAGCAGGACAAGCGCAGCGTGATTCCCGTGGCTGCTGAAGACTGCGATTTGTGGCTTGCGGGAACAGTGAACGACGCGAGAGGGCTCCTGAAGCTCAGCCCGGTTGAAGTGTTTGATGCCGACCCAGTGTCGCTATAGGGCGCGAAGTCCAGTGATGGTGACAGGTCAGCCAGCCGCAATGCCCCCAGCGGTTATCCTAAGCCAGGGGCCGTAAGCGGCCAGAAGCAGTCGGTCTCCGTAAATGAAAGCGGGCGCTCAATGTTTAAGTCAGGCGGACGACGGAGCGAATGATGCCTACCAGAAAGACTTTTCTTGCGGGACATAAACTGCTGCATTTACTTCTTGTATTAGCCAATCAGAGATAAAAAGAATTTCATTGGTGTATGTTTTTGAGGGGTCTTCCCCAAATAAAACGCGCATACGCTTACCACAGCTCTTTGCCCAGCTTGGCGCCCCTGCTGTACTTTCGGCAATGTGGGCTGAATCGGAAAGCACATCTTCATCATGCTCAATGAAAAATCTAACCCACCACCCAGGAACCTTCACAAGAAGATTTATTTCACCCCCAAATGGCGGCTCTTCAAACTCAAAGCTTGGCTTTGCGTGAGTGCTCAATAGACGGGTTACCGCTTCTTGAATTTGTTCCAGGGAGAGTGCCTTTTGGCTAGGTGGAAGCAGCGCATAGAAGCTTATAGACATACGATTCCTCAAAGCCTAACGCTCAACTTCAGGGCGTTCTCGCCGAAGGCGACGGCATTTCTTTAGATGGCTTGCATAGCTTGGGAGTTGGTTTGACTCCAACCACTGTCGAAGCACTGGTGAAAATATCAGCGGGCCCTACATATAACGTAATTTAGACCGCAAAATCCGCGGAGTAAACTGGAGGCACGGGCTATTCGGGACACTGATTTCTCCTGTGGGCAGCTTGCAGAATAACTTGCTAGGAATGGCCTATTCAGATATTCGGGTATGAAAATTCCATGAATCCCCGCGAGCGTTGAGCCAGCAAACTGCGGCTTGTCGTAGGTATACACCGAGATTTCCAACGGCCGCTGCAACAAATCAAAGGCAGCTTCCGGGTGGCGCTTCTGAACGACGGCTCAGGGCCCTTAGCAGCCGGTGGGCGCTATTCCCCAATAGCTGCCATAGATTCAAAACGAAACATGATCACATGCTTGGAATCTGCCCTTGCAGGACTTCAACTTTTCTTGCTGGTAAAGCTATAGATGACTGTCTCAGAACTCGAAGACGGACTACGATCAGCTCAGCTGTTCTCGATGTGTGGCCAATTCCGCAGTGAGCCGGGCGCCATACGGCTCCAGTTGGCGATTGACTGGGATTGGCTACCAACCAGTCGCGACCAGCCGGACCCTATTCACGGCCTTAAGCAGCTAGAGCAACTAGAAGCAGCCGGTCTCGGACCCAAGCGCCGGGCTGTCGAGCTGTCTCTTGCAAAAGCAGTACTGGCGGGGCAGCGATCGGTCGAAAGATATCCGGTGCTTATCGAGGGCCCGGATGACTACGCGCAAGCGGCGCTTGCCGGCGCTCAATTCGCCGCCCGTATGGCAGGCCGCGAGCTACTGCTTGAGCAGCCCGGCTTCTGGGTCAAGGCGGTGACGCTTTACATCGCCGGGTTTTGGCCATGCGGCACTCTTCCAAATCAAGATCTGGTTGTTTACTAGGCCAGGTCTAACAATTCATTCAAGCCGAAGCCGCTTCGCGGCTCGGCTTAATTCAGGCGTTGAGCGCCCGCTTTCATTTGAGTTGACCGGCTGCTCCTGGCCGAATTCTGCCCCACAGGAGCGTCGGTACCGGATTTCAGTGACCAGAAGTCGCTGCTGGCAGAGTGGTCAGATCGAAGTGGCGTGACCGTGCAGGATTGAGCGGAATAAGCAGCTGGATAGGTGGTGTAGTTTTTGGTGTAGCTTTTCGCAGTTTCATTTGGCTTTTATTGATAGCTGCGTTACTACCATTGAACTACACCCGCACAGCCCGCCATTATAGGCATGTCTGCGGCGCCTACCGATCAGGCACCGCAGGCGCTGCGCGCCCCGGCTTTATTTCTGGATGTCGCCCAGGCACAGGTACTTGATCTCCACGTAGTCGTCCATGCCGTAGTGCGAGCCCTCGCGGCCCAGGCCGGATTGCTTGACGCCGCCAAACGGCACATGCTCCGTGGCCAGAATGCCCACGTTGATGCCGACCATGCCGTATTCCAGCGCTTCGCCCACACGGAAGATGCGGCCCACGTCGCGGCTGTAGAAGTAGCTGGCCAGGCCAAACTCGGTGGCGTTGGCGGCGTCGATGGCTTCTTGCTCGGTCTTGAATTGGAAGACAGGGGCGAAGGGGCCAAAGGTTTCCTCGCGGGCGCACAGCATGTCGGCCGTGGCGTTGGCCACCACGGTGGGCTCAAAGAACTGGCCCGAGCCCATCTGGGTCAAGCGCTGGCCACCGGCCACCACCTGGCCGCCCTTGGCCAATGCGTCGTCCACATGGCGCTGCACCTTAGCCAGCGCCGCTTCTTCGATCAATGGGCCCTGGTTCACGCCGTCCTCAAAGCCGTTGCCCACCTTGGCAGTTTTGACCTTGGCGGCGAACTTGGCCACGAACTGGTCGTACACGCCTTCTTGCACGTAGAAGCGGTTGGTGCACACGCAGGTCTGGCCTGCATTGCGGTATTTGCTGGCAAAGGCGCCTTCCACGGCGCTGTCGATGTCTGCATCGTCAAACACGATGAAGGGCGCATTGCCGCCCAGCTCCAGCGACATTTTCTTGACGGTGGGGGCCGACTGCGCCATCAGGATGCGGCCCACTTCGGTTGAGCCTGTGAAGCTGATGTGGCGCACCACGTCGCTGGCGCAGAGCACCTTGCCGATGGCAATCGAGTTGGCACTGTCGGCGCTCAGGATGTTGAGTACCCCCGCCGGGATGCCTGCACGAATCGCCAGCTCGGCCGCTGCCAGCGCCGTAAGGGGCGTCAGCTCGGCGGGCTTGATAACCACGGGGCAGCCTGCGGCCAGCGCGGGCGCGACTTTGCGGGTGATCATGGCCAGCGGGAAGTTCCACGGTGTGATGGCTGCGCACACGCCAATGGGCTGCTTGAGGACCAGCAGGCGCCGGTTGTTGTCAAACTGCGGCAGCGTCTCGCCGTTGACGCGCTTGGCTTCTTCGGCAAACCACTCCACAAAGCTGGCGCCGTAGGCCACTTCACCCTTGGCTTCGGCAAAGGGCTTGCCTTGCTCGGCGGTCATGATGCGGGCCAGGTCGTCCTGATGGGCCATGAGCAGGTCAAACCATTTGCGCAGGATGGCGCTGCGCTCCTTGGCGGTCTTGGTCTTCCAGGGGCCCCAGGCAGCGTTGGCGGCGGTAATGGCGGCCTCGGCGTCTTGCGGGCCCAGGTTGGCCACATCGGCCAGCTTCAGGCCGGTGGCGGGGTCGTTCACATCAAAGCGGCTGCTGCCTGCCAGCCACTGGCCGTTGATCAAAGCGTCGGTCTTGAACAGGCTGGGGTCGTTGAGCAGCGAAAGGGGGGATGTCTTCATGTCCATGGGATGCGTCCGAGTGAAGAAAAAATGGGAGGGGGTTGGGGAAAAGGCTAGCGCGCGTTGCCGCCGAGCCTCTTTGCAATGTGGCGTTGGTGGCGTGGTTTCAGGTCAGTTTCAAGAGTGCGGCGTTCGTTCATGGCGCATGCAACTGGCGAGGCCCAGGCGAGGGCAGCCGCGCAAGGGCCGCCCCGCCGCGCTGGCTGCGTCCCCCTGCCCGCATTGCGCAGCAATGCGAGAGCGGGGGGAAGGCGCGAAGCGACTCAGGGGGGCCATCATGCCCTTCGCCCACGCAGCCACTCCAGCGCCAGCAGCAGGCCGGTGGTGAACAGGATCAGTAGCGTGGCCACGGCCGCAATGGTGGGCGAGATGTTTTCGCGGATGCCATTGAACATTTGCCGCGGCAGGGTGGATTGGTCGGCACCTGCCAGGAACAGGGTCACCACCACTTCGTCGAACGAGGTGGCAAACGCGAACAGCGCCCCAGAGATCACGCCCGGTGCAATCACCGGCAGCGTGATGCGAAAGAAGGTGTTGAACGGCGTCTCGCCCAGGCTCAGGGAGGCACGCACCAGGTTGTGGTTGAAGCCCGCCAGCGTGGCCAGCACGGTGGTCAGCACAAAAGGGGCCCCCAGGGCAGCGTGCACCACGATGAGACCAAAGTAGCTGTCGGCCAGGCCCAGAGGCGCAAAGTACAGGTAGGTGGCCACGCCCACCACGATGATGGGTACCACCATCGGCGCAATCAGGATGCCCATGATCAGGCCCTTGAAGCGGAAGTCCGACCGCGATAGGCCTACGGCCGCCAGCGTGCCCAGCACTGTGGCAATCAGCGTAGCGGCCGGGGCCACGATAAAGCTGTTGCGCGTGGCGCGGGCCCATTCGGGCGATTCGAACAGGTGCTGGTACCACTTGAGCGACCAGCCGTGGATGGGGTAGGCCAGGAACGAACTCTCGGAGAACGACAGCGGCACCATTACCAGGATAGGGGCCAGCAGATAGGCCAGCACTGCCACACACAGCGCGCGCACGGCCCACCAGCCGAGCTTGTCGAGCCAGGTAGCGTAGAGGGGAAATTGGGGGAGGCGAAACATGGTCAGGGCCTTTATTCAGCGCGGGTATTGCTCAGGTCTCGTTCAGCCTAGGCTTAGCTCGGCCTTGCCGATGCGGCGGTACACGCCATACAGCACCAACGTGGCGGTGAGCAGCAGCGCGCCCAGTGCGCAGGCCATGCCCCAGTTGATTTCCACATTCGTGTAGCGGGCGATGTAGTAGCTCAGCATCTGGTCGTCAGCACCGCCGAGCAGGGCCGGGGTGACGTAGTAGCCAATCGACAAAATGAAAACCAGCAGCGCACCGGCACCCACGCCGGGGTAGGTTTGCGGCACATACACGCGAAAGAACGCGGCGATGGGCGAGCTGCCCAGCGAAACGGCCGCACGCAGGTAGGTGGGCGGCACGCTTTTCATCACGCTGTACAGCGGCAAAATCATGAAGGGCAGCAGGATGTGCACCATGGCAATGACCACGCCCGTGCGGTTGAACAGCAGTGCCAGGGGCTCGTTGATGACGCCCAGGCCCATCAGTCCCCGGTTGACCAGGCCTTCAGACTGCAGCAGCACGATCCAGGCGGCCACCCGCACGAGGATGGACGTCCAGAACGGCACCAGCACCAAAATCATCAGCACATTGGCCGAGCGCGCAGGCAGCGTGGCCAGCCACCAGGCCAGCGGGTAGGCCAGTAGCAGGCAAATCACGGTGACCACCAGGCTGATGTGGAAGGTGCGCAGCAAGATGCCGCCAAAGGCACGTTGCTCTTCGGGCATGCGCTCGACTTGGCCTTGCGCGTCGCGCTGCAGGTCGACAGAGGCGAGCAGGTAGTCGGGCGTCCAGCGGGCGCCGTTTTTGGCAATGGCTTGCCACAGCGGGGCTTCTGCCCAGCGGGCGTCTTTTTCAATCAACTGGGCACGGATGGCGTCGGGGCTGCCTTCCATCGGCAAGGCACGGTAGGCCCCCATGATGAGCGAGCGTGCGCCGGGCAGATCGGTGTTGAGCCTGCGGGCCAGGGCCCCGGCGTCCGAGCTGTCGGGCAGGTGGCCCAGGTCTGCCATCAGTGCGGCATAGGCACTGGCTGCGGGGGCTTCCTTGCGGTCCCAGCCGTCCAGGGCGCGCACGGTGGCGGGCAGGGCGTTGGCTACCTCGGGGTTTTCCACGGCGCGTTGCAGCAGGGCCACGATGGGCACCAGCAGCGTGAGCAGCAGGAACACCAACAGCGGCAGTGTCAGCGCAAAGGCGCGCCATTTGCGCCGAGCTTCTGCACGGGCCAAGGCCTGGCGCAAGGCGCCCGGGGCTTCACCAGAAGGTGCACTGAGGGGAGGGGAGGCCAGGGTGGCTTGCATGGTGTCTTGCTCTCTGCGTTCCGATAACAGGGCCTGCGCCTGCTGCGCTGGTTCAACGGCCCGTGGTGGCCGAAGACTTCATCTCAGCAGGCGCAGGCTGGGTGCCTTACTGCGTGGCCCAAGCAGCAAAGCGCTTTTCCAGCGCCTCGCCTTGGTCCGCCCAGAAGCCCACGCTGAACTGCAGGGCTTCTTTGGCGTTGGCGGTCGATGTGGGCAGGTCGTCCAGCACCTTCTTGTCCAGCGTGGCCAGGGCCTTGGTGTTGGCTGGGCCGTAGGCGATGTTCTGTGCGTAGGCGCCCTGTTGTGGGGTCTGCAGCGTGAAGGCGATGAACTTCACTGCGGCATCCTTGTTGGGCGTGCCCTTGGGGATGGCCCAGTAGTCCAGGTCATAGATGCCGCCGGGCCAGTAGATCTTGAGGTTGCGGCCTTCGCGGTTGGCTGCATCGATGCGGCCGTTGAACACGGTGGTCAGCGCCACATCGCCTGCGACCAGGAACTGGGGCGCCTGGGCGCCGGCCTCCCACCACTGGATGTTGGGCTTGAGTTCGGTCAGCTTCTTGAAGGCGCGGTCGGCACCTTCCTTGGTGGCCAGCACCTTGTACACGTCGGCGGGCTTCACGCCGTCGGCCAGCAGGGCAAATTCGAGGTTGTAGCGGGCGCCCTTGCGCATGCCGCGCTTGCCTGGGATCTTCTTGGTGTCCCAAAAGTCAGCCCAGCTGGTGGGCGGGGTCTTGAGCTTGTCGCCGTTGTAGGCCATCACGGTGGACCAAACGAAGATGCCCACGGCACATTCGTTCACCGCAGCGGGCAGCAGGTCGGCCTTGGGCACGATTTTGCTGTAGTCCAGCTTTTCATACAGGCCTTCGTCGCAGCCGCGTGCGGCGTCGGGCGATTCGACTTCCACCACGTCCCAGGTCACCTTCTTGGTCTCGACCATGGCCTTGACCTTGGCTTGCTCGCCGTTGTATTCCACGGCCACGATCTTGTTGCCCTGCTTTTCGTAGGGCTCGTAGAACGCCTTTTTCTGTGCGTTGGCGTTGGCGCCACCAAAGTTCACGACGGTGATCTGCTGCTGCGCCAGGCTGGGCAGGGCGAAGCAGGCGGCCAGTGCGGCACAGGCAATCAGGCTCTTTTTCATGGTGCGTTTTCCTTGAGATAGAAGGAGGTGGACAGGGAACGGGAGACGGGGAAAAACCATGCGCTCGTCAGAGTGCATAGATGCGGGTGGAGACCGGGGGGAACTCCAGCTGCACCTGCTCGCCGGGCTGGGGATGCGGGTTGGCATCGGCACGGGTCAGGGGCAGCTTGACGGTGGCTTGGGCCTGCCCGGGGCCGATGTCGCACATCAGCCGCAGGTGGTCGCCGTAGTAGATGGCGCGTGCCACGGTGGCGGGCACGGTGTTGGGGCCCGTGCTGGCGCCGGGTGGATGCAGCACGATGCGCTCGGGGCGGATGCTGGCTTCCACCGCTGCGCCTTGCGGGGCCTGGTTCACGTTCACGCCTTGCAGCCACTGGCCGCTGGGCAGCTGCAGCCCGGCTTGTGCGCCCTGGCTTTGCAGCGTGCCGGTGAGCACGGTGCTGTCGCCCACAAAGCCGGCCACAAAGCGGTTGCTGGGGGTCTCGTACAGGCTCTCGACATCGGCCAGTTGCTGGATGATGCCCTCGTTGAACACGGCCACGCGGTCGCTCATGGTCAGGGCTTCACCCTGGTCGTGCGTCACGTACACAAAGGTCACGCCCAGCTGGCGGTGCAGCTCTTTGAGCTCAATCTGCATGTGCTCACGCAGTTGCTTGTCGAGCGCGCCCAGGGGCTCGTCCATCAGCACCAGCTGGGGGTTGAAGACCAGGGCGCGGGCCAGGGCCACGCGCTGCTGCTGGCCGCCCGACAAGCGGGTGGGCAGCCGGTCGGCCATGCCCGACAGGCGCACCATGTCCAGTGCCTTCTTCACGCGCTCGGCCTGCTCTGCCTTGGGCACCTTGCGCACCGTCAGCGGGTAGGCCACGTTCTCGCCCACCGTCAGGTGGGGGAACAGCGCGTAGTTTTGGAACACCATGCCAAAGTTGCGCTTGTGCGGCGGCGTGCCGGTGATCTGCTTGCCGCCGAGCAGGATGTCGCCCGAGGTGGGCGATTCAAACCCCGCCAGCATCATCAGCGTGGTGGTCTTGCCAGAGCCCGAAGGCCCCAGCAGGCTCAGGAACTCGCCGCGCTGGATGTCCAGGTTCAGCGCGCGCACCACCAGCTGTTCGCCGTCGTAGGTTTTTTGCACGCCGCTGAAGCGGACGAGGGGTTCTGCGTGGGTCATGGTGAGGGGGATGCGTTCAAACGGGGGATGGGTCAGCCCACAGCGGCAAAGCTGTCGGCCAGGATGGCCAGGCCTTCGGCGAGCAGTTCGTCAGAGGCCGTCAGAGGCACGAGGATACGGATCACGTTGCCGTAGGTGCCGCACGACAGCAGGATGAGGCCACGCTTGGCGGCTTCGGTCACGACCTTCTTGGTCAGGGCTGCGTCGGGGCGGTGCGGGTCTCCGTTTTCAAACAGTTCAATGGCCACCATGGCGCCCAGGCCGCGCACGTCGCCAATGGCAGGCACCTTGGCGGCCATGTCCTTGAGGCTGCGCACCAGCAGGGCGCCCATGTCCTGGCTGCGGGCCAGCAGGTGTTCCTTTTCAAAGGCTTCGATCACCGCCAGGGCTGCAGCGCAGGCCACGGGGCTGCCGGCGTAGGTGCCGCCCAGGCCGCCAGCTGCAGGTGCGTCGATCACGTCGGCGCGGCCCACCACGCCCGAGAGCGGGAAGCCGCCTGCCAGCGATTTGGCGGTGGTGATCAGGTCCGGGGCCACAGGCCATTGCTCACAAGCAAACCACGTGCCCGTGCGGCCTGCGCCGGTTTGCACTTCGTCAGCAATCAGCAAGATGCCGTAACGGTCTGCAAGCGCCTTGAGGCCGGTGATGAACTCGGGGGGGCCACATAGAAGCCACCTTCGCCCTGCACGGGCTCGACGATGAAGGCCGCCACGCGTTCGGGCTCGATGTCGTTCTTGAAGATCAGCTCCACCGAGTGCAGCGCCTGCTCCACGCTCACGCCGTGCAGCGCGTTGGGGAACAGTGCGTGGTACACCTCGCCCGGGAAGGGGCCAAAGCCCAGCTTGTAGGGCGCGACCTTGCCGGTCAGGCCCAGCGTGAAGTTGGTGCGGCCGTGGTAGCCGCCTGTGAAGGCGATGACGCCGGGGCGGCCGGTGTGCGAGCGGGCGATCTTGATGGCGTTTTCCACGGCCTCGGCGCCCGTGGTGAGCAGCAGGCTCTTCTTGGCAAACGCGCCAGGGGCCAGCGTGTTCAGGCGCTCGCACACTTCCACATAGGGCTCATAGGCCACCACCTGGAAGCAGGTGTGGGTGTACAGCTCCAGCTGGGCTTTCACCGCATCGATCACGCCAGTGTGCAGGTGCCCGGTGTTGAGCACGGCAATCCCGCCCGCAAAGTCGATGAAGCGGCGACCCTCCACGTCCCACAGCTCGGCGTTGCGGGCCTTGTGCACAAAGATCTCGTGGGCCTGGCCTACGCCCCGGGCCACAGCGGCATGGCGGCGTGCGAGGAGGGCGGCGTTGGTGAAGTGGCGGTCTTGTTGCATGGTGTCAGCGGCTTGGTGAAAAGTGGGTGATGAGGGAATGGGGTGAATTCTGAAAGCCGCGCCACCCACCGTCCATGTACACCGCAGCGTAAATTGGCGCGGACTGTGCAGGTCTAAAATGCTGTACAGGCAATCCCTGATTTGGTGTGCGCCAACACGGTGCACAATTCGCCCCCTTTTTTCGTCGGCTCTTCTCTTTGATCGCTTGATGCTCACTCTCAGCCCAGACCTCCAGACACCTCTGGTCAGCCAGATCGTCGATGGGCTGCGTGGCCTTATCGTGGGCCAGGTGCTCAAGCCGGGCAGCAAACTTCCCTCCATCCGCGCGTTTGCGGCGTCGCACGGCGTCAGTGTGTTCACGGTGGTGGAGGCTTACGACCGGCTGGTGGCCCAGGGCTGGCTGGTGTCGCGGGCCAATGCGGGGTTTTTCGTCAAGCGGCGTGGGGACGAGGGGGCTGCACCGGCTGGTGGCGGGCTGGAGCGCCCGGTGCCCCGTTTTGATGCGCGCTGGTACCTCAAACAAATTTTTGAAAACCGCAATCTGCCGCTCAAACCCGGCTGCGGCTGGCTGCCGCACGACTGGTTGTTTGGCGACGCGGTGCGGCGCAGCATGCGCCAGTTGTCCTCCGACGGCCCTGAGCTGGACGGCTACGGCCTGCCCCACGGCCACATGGCCCTGCGCATGGTGGTGGCCGAATCGCTGGCAGAGCACCACCTGTCGGTGGACGCAGACCAGGTGATGCTGACCCAGGGCTCCAGCCAGGCGCTGGACCTGGTGGCGCGCAAGCTGGTCAAGCCTGGTGATGTGGTGCTGGTGGACGACCCCGGCTACCCCAACCTGACCTTCATGCTGCGCTTTGCTGGCGCGCACACGCTGGGCGTGCCGCGCACGGCTTCGGGCTACGACCTGGTGGCGCTGGAGGCCTTGCTGGCCGAGCACAAGCCCAAGGCTTTCTTCACGCAGCCGCGCCTGCAAAGCCCCACCTGCTCGGTGGCGTCGATGGCGCACCTGCACCGCCTGCTGCAGTTGGCAGAGCAGCACGACTTCATGCTGGTAGAGAACGACATCTACGCCGACATGGACCCGACCTCGCGCCCCTCGCTGGCCAGCCTGGACCAACTCAACCGTGTGGTGTACGTGGGCAGCTATTCCAAGACCATTTCGCCCAATTTGCGCACGGGCTTTTTGTTGGCCCGGCGCGATTTGCTGGACGAGTTGGTGCAGCTGAAGATGGTGTCGGGCCTGACTTCGTCAGAAATCACCGAGCGCCTGACCTTTGGTGTGGTGACCGATGGGCGCTGGCGCAAGCACCTCAAGTCGCTGCGCGAGCGGCTGGCCGAGGCGCACCAGCAAGTGGGCCGCAAGCTCGACGGGCTGGGCTTTGAGCTGTTCCATGAACCCGAAGCGGGCATGTACCTGTGGGCACGCCACCCCGATTTGCCCGACAGTGCCGAGCTGTCGAAGGAGGCCACGGGCGCGGGCATCATGCTCGGGCCGGGCCAGCTCTTCCTGACCGAATCGCGCCCCACGGGCTGGTTGCGCTTTAACGTGGCCTTCAGCCTGGACGAGCGGCTGTGGAGCTTTCTGGACCAGAGCATGGTGCGCGCGCGCCAGGCTGCGCAGTAGGCTGGCGCAGCGGGTGCTGGGTGTGGTCCACATGGCCCTGCGCCTGGGCCATGTCCTTCCTCTTTTGACTGCTCAGCGCGTCAAGGGGTTGCAGTAAGTTGCCCCATGAGCGGGAACAGCCCCAGCAGCAGGCACGCCCCCATGAGCGCCAGGCTTACCACCGTGGCCCATTTGAGGCTGAAGCGCTGGTGGTCGCCAAAGTCCACACCGGCCAGAGACACCAGCAGGTAGGTCGATGGCACCAGTGGGCTGAGCAAGTGCACGGGCTGGCCGATCAGCGATGCGCGGGCCATTTCCACGGGGCTGATGCCGTAGGCCTGTGCGGCTTCGTTCAGGATGGGAAGCACGCCAAAGTAGAACGCATCGTTGGACATGAAGAACGTGAGCGGCATGCTCAAGAGCGCCGTGATGGTGGGCATGTAGGGCCCCATGCTCTTGGGAATGGCCGCCAGCAGCCCGCGCGACATGGCCTCGACCATGCCGGTGCCCGACAGGATGCCGGTGAAGATGCCCGCTGCAAAAATCAGCGCCACCACGGCCAGTGCGTTGGTCGCGTATTCGCTCACCACCTTGCGCTGGTCGGCCACGTCGGGGTAGTTGATGACGATGGCCACGGCAAAGCCCATCATGAACAGTACGGGCAGGGGCAGCAGGCCCATGACCAGCGTCACCATCAGCGCGGTGGTCAGGCCCAGGTTCACCCACAGCAGGCGGGGGCGGCGCATGTCGGCGTTCTCCGGGCCGGTGATCGTGGGCAGGTGCTCGCCGGTGGCTTCTTCATCGGCCTCCATGGCGGCGCGGGTGTCGCTTTGCAGCGGCAGGCTGACGGTGCCCAGCCGCTGGCGCTCGCGCAGGCCCAGGTAAACGGAGACAGCCAGCAGCGCCACGATGGCCAGCCCCATGGCCGGAACCATGGGCACGAAGACATCGGCCGGGTCCACATGCAGTGCGCTGGCGGCGCGGGCGGTGGGGCCGCCCCAGGGCGTGAGGTTCATGATGCCGCTGGCCACCACGGCCACGCAGGTGAGGCTCAGCGGGTTCATCTTGAGCCGCTTGTACAGCGGCAGCATCGAGGCCACGGTGATCATGTACGTGGTCGAGCCATCGCCGTCCAGCGAGATCAGCAGTGCCAGCACCGCTGTGCCCACCACGATCTTGAGCGGATCGCCCTTGACCAGCTTGAGGATGACGCCCACCACCGGGTCGAACAGGCCCGCGTGGATCATCACGCCGAAGTACAGGATGGCGAACATCAGCATCACGCCCGTGGGGGCGATCTTGCGGATGCCGTCGAGCATCATGGCCCCCATGGTGGGGGCAAAGCCGCCGATGATGGCAAACACGATGGGGATGCTGATCAAGGCCACCAGGGGCGAAAGCCGCCGGGTCATGATCAGAATCATGAAGGTCAGCACCATGCCGAATCCAAGCAAGGTCAGCAGCATGGCAGGGGTCTCCGAGTGGGTGTCATGGGGTTCCGTTCAAAACGAGAAGAGGGCTGTGGCTGGTTTTCCGCCCTTTTTTGGTGCTGTGGCCGGGCATGCATGCACGGGGCATGAACGGTGCTCGCCACAGGGGGTGAACCTTAGATTTCCACTCTGTCGTGCGCCTGTCGTGGTGCAGGGGTTTCGTGTATTTACTAATAGGGTAAACCCTTGCATCGCATCGGTGCGTGGAACAATACGGGGCTTTGACCCGGTGGTTTGTCGACTGCCGGTCGCTGGTTTTTGGTGATGGCAACCGCATCTGCGTGCGGAAAAAGGTTTGAAATGCGCATCCTGCTGGTAGAAGACGACCCCGATCTGGCCGAGGCCGTGGTGCGCCGTTTGCGGCGCCAGGGCCATGCGGTGGACTGGCAGGGCGATGGGCGCAAGGCCTATGAGGTGCTGGGCTACACGCCGTTTGATCTGGTGCTGCTGGACATCGGCCTGCCGGGCATGGACGGGCTGAGCCTGCTGGCCCAGCTGCGCAGGCAGGGCAATAAGACCCCGGTGCTGATGCTCACCGCGCGCTCGGACATCGAAGACCGGGTGAATGCGCTGGACGAGGGCGCGGACGACTATCTGGACAAGCCCTTTGATTTCAGGGAGCTGGACGCCCGCTGCCGCGCCTTGCTGCGCCGCCCGCAGGGCCAGGTGGCGGGGCGCTGGGAGGTGGGTGGCCTGGTCATCGACAGCGCAGCGCGCCGGGTGAGCCTGCTGGGGGCCGAGCTGGAGCTGCCGCACCGCGAATACAGCCTGCTCGAAATCCTGGTGGGGCGCCTGGGCCGCGTGGTCAGCAAGGACGACATTGCCAGCCGCTTGTTCAACTTTGACGAAGACGTGGGGCTGAACGCCATCGAGGTGTACGTGGGCCGCCTGCGCAAAAAGCTGGTCGCCAGCGGCCTGCGCATTGCCACCGTGCGCAGCGTGGGCTACCGGGCCGATGTGGTGCCCCAAGAGGCTGTGGCCGATGCAGCGGCCCCTTCCGTTGCTGCCGATGATGCGGCTCATAACGCTGCGGCCGATGGCGCAGTGGCGCCTCAACAGCCCCCGCATCGTGCCTGAGGCTTTGCAACCCGCTGCTGTGCGCACGCTGCCCGCCGTGCGGCACACCCTGCTGCGCGCCATTTGCGCGCTGTTTGTGGTGGCCACGGTGGTGTTGTTTGGCGCGGCGCGCAGCTATGGCCAGCGGGCGGCCGATGGGTCTTACGACCATTTGCTCAAGGCGTCCGCCTTGTCGATGGCCGACAGCGTGGCGTTTGCCCAGGGTCAGTGGCAGGTGGATTTGCCCTATGCCGCCCTTGACTTGCTGGCCATGGCGCCGGAAGACCGGGCCTTCTATCGCATTGCCGGGCCCGATGGCAGCACCCTGACGGGCTATGCCGATTTGCCCGCGCCCCCGGCAGGCTTGCCCCGGGAGGCAGGCCCCGCGCAAGCCCAGTTTTTTGACCAGGCCTACCGGGGCGAATCGGTGCGATTTGCCGTGGTGCCCCGTTACATCGCCGGTGGTGCGGGCTCTGGCCTGGTGTGGGTGCAGGTGGGCCAAACGCGCCTGGCGCGCGATGCGCTGGCGGCAGACATCGCCTGGCGTGCCACGGCGGCCATCGTGGCGCTGATGGCGGGCGTGTTTTGCCTGCTGTGGCTGGGCGTGCGGCGGGCGCTGCGCCCCCTGGCGCTGCTGGAGCAAGAGCTGCTGGCGCGCCCGGCATCGGCCCTGCACCCCATGGCCAGCCCCGTGCCGCAAGAGCTGGCCCAGACGGTGCGGGCCCTCAACGGCTTCATGCAGCGCTTGGCGGTCAACCTGGACGCTTTGCGCACCTTCATTGCCGAAGCCGCGCACCAGATGCGCACGCCGCTGGCCGCGCTCATCGCCCAGGCGCAAGAAGGCCTGGACGACGATGACCCCGCCGCCCAGCGCCAAAGCCTGCAAGCGGTGGAGCGCAATGCGCTGCGCCTGCGGCGCTTGCTCAACCAGTTGCTCTCAGACGCCAGCGTGACCCACCAGGGCCACCTGCAGCGGTTTGAGGCCGTGGACCTGCTGGTGCTGCTGCAAGAGGCTCTGCACGACGTGGTGCCGCGTGCCGAACCCCGGCCTGTGGTGCGGCTGTGGTGGCGCTCCAGCGCGTCGCAGGAGAAAGTTTTGCTATCAAATAATGAGCTTCCAGCGCTTATAGATAGGGCGCTAGATGCCGAAATGATCATGGAAATGTCTCTGGCAAGCCACCCCGCTGCTGTGCTGCAGGGCGATGCACTCATGCTGCGCGAGGCCTTCAAGAACGTGGTGGACAACGCCCTCAAGCACGGCCAGCCCGAGCGCGGCCCGGTGGATGTGACTGTGCAAGGCCAGACCGACCCCGCTAGCGGCCAGCCCCAGTGGTGCGTGGTGGTGGAAGACTGCGGCCCCGGCGTGCCCGAGGCTGAGCAGGCCCGCCTGTTTGAGCGTTTTGCCCGGGGCGCAGGGGCTGCCCCCGGTGGTGCTGGGCTGGGGCTGGCGATTGTGCAGCGGGTGGTGCAAGGCCATGGTGGGCGCTTGGATGTAGGCCATCGCGCCGAGGGCGGCTGGCGTGTGGCCATGGCCTTGCCGGTGGATTTGGCGACGGGCAAGGCTCTGGGCTTGGCGCCAGAGCCTGCGGCGATGGATGCGCGGGGGGCGGAATGACCTTGAAAGACTTGTCGCCATTGACCCAGGCGCATGCATGGCCCACATTGCCCGCATCGCCCACCCGCCGGCAGGCTCTGCGGGCGGCCGCCGCTGCCGCGCTGGCAGCGGCCTGGGGGCCGGGCAGGGCGCAGACTGCCGGGCCATCCATCAGCCCACCGGCCGTTATGACCCGCTTTGCCGCCACGGCCCGCGAGGCATCGGTGCTGCGCATCGACAGCTCCACCGACACGGCCTTGTTTGCCCCCGCCATCCGCGATTTTCAGCGCCTGTATCCCAGCGTCACGGTGCAATACACCGACCGGCAAAGCCTGGACATCCACGCCCGCGCCCTGGCGCTGGCCGGGGCCAGGGGGCGGCCCCGGCGGTGGATGTGGCCGAGGCGCCCGACCTGCTCATCAGCAGCAGCCCCGACCTGCAGACCCAGCTGGCCAACGACGGGTATGCCTTGTCGCACCAGTCGCCCCAAACCCGCGAGTTGCCCGAGGGCGCCCACTGGCGGCGTGAAGCATTCACGCTGGGGGCCGACGCCGTGGTCATGGCCTACAACCCGCGCCTGTTGAACCCCGCACTGGCCCCGCGCACCCGGGGGCAGTTGCTGGCTTTGCTGCGCCAGCCCGGCAGCCCGCTGCAGGGGCGCATCGGCACCTACGACGCGCTGCGCAGCGGCTTGGGCTACCTGCTGGCTACGCAAGACTCGCGTTTTGACAGCACCGCCAGCGTGTTGCTGGCGGCCATGGGGGCCGCCAGAGCGCGGCTGGGCGACCACATCGAGCCGCTGCTGGACCGGCTGGAGCAGGGCGAGCTGGCGCTGGTCTACAACGTGCCTGCGTCCTATGCCCTGGCGCGCATGGCAGGCGGGTCCAGCCTGCGGGTGATCGTGCCCGAGGACTACACCTTGCTCACCACCCGCGTGGCGCTCATTCCTGCATCGGCCCGGCACCCCGAGCTGGCCCGCCCGTTTCTGGACTACCTGCTGTCACCCCAAGGGCAGGCCGTGCTGGCACGCGACACGCGGCTGTTGCCCGTGCGCCAGGCCGTGGCCGCTGCGCGCGATGGCCGTGCCCTGGCCTTGCCGGGCCAGCCCGGCCCCTTGCCTGCAGCGGAAGGGGCTGCGCCCAGTGGCAGCGCCTGGCGGCTTTTGTCCCCCGGACTGGGTTTGCTGGTCTATCTGGACCCCCTCAAGCGGCAGCGGTTTTTGCAGGCCTGGGCGACCAGTCTGGGGGTGCCTGGCGCAGGCCATGGGGCGGGCGAACGGTGAGATAATCGAGGGTTTCGACCCCTCTTCCAACCTAGACGCAACCGCTCCCGGCATGCCGAGGCAGCGTAGAAAGACCCGGATGAAAGTATCTGAAATCCGCGCCAAGTTTCTCGACTTCTTCGCCGAGCGCGGCCACACCGTGGTGGCATCGTCGTCGCTGGTGCCTGGCAACGACCCCACGCTGATGTTCACCAACTCCGGCATGGTGCAGTTCAAGGACGTGTTTTTGGGCTCCGACAAGCGCCCGTACAACCGCGCTGTGTCGGTGCAAGCCTGCCTGCGTGCGGGTGGCAAGCACAACGACCTGGAAAACGTGGGCTACACCGCCCGCCACCACACCTTCTTTGAGATGCTGGGCAACTGGTCGTTTGGCGACTACTTCAAGCGCGAATCGCTGAAGTGGGCCTGGGAGCTGCTGACCGAGGTCTACAAGCTGCCGCCCGAGCGCCTGCTGGCCACGGTGTACCTTGAAGACGACGAGGCCTACGACATCTGGACCAAGGAAATCGGCCTGCCGCCCGAGCGCGTGATCCGCATTGGCGACAACAAGGGCGGCCGCTACAAGTCCGACAACTTCTGGATGATGGCCGACACCGGCCCTTGCGGCCCTTGCTCCGAAATCTTCTACGACCACGGTGACCACATCCCCGGCGGCCCTCCGGGCAGCCCTGACGAAGACGGCGACCGCTTCATCGAGATCTGGAACAACGTGTTCATGCAGTTCGACATGAAGGAAGACGGCTCGGTCACGCCGCTGCCCGCACCCTGCGTGGACACCGGCATGGGCCTGGAGCGCCTGGCTGCCATCTTGCAGCACGTGCACAGCAACTACGAAATCGACATCTTCGACCAGCTCATCAAGGCCGCTGGCCGTGAGACCGGTGTGACCGACCTGGACAACAAGAGCCTGCGCGTGATTGCCGACCACATCCGCGCCACCGCCTTCCTGGTGAGCGACGGCGTGATCCCCAGCAACGAAGGCCGTGGCTACGTGCAGCGCCGCATCGTGCGCCGCGCCATCCGCCACGGCTACAAGCTGGGCAAGAAGACCCCGTTCTTCCACAAGCTGGTGGCCGACCTGGCCCGCCTGATGGGCGATGCCTACCCCGCCCTGCGTGAGCAAGAGCAGCGCATCACCGATGTGCTCAAAACCGAAGAAGAGCGCTTCTTCGAGACCTTGGCCAACGGCATGGAAATCCTGGACGCCGCGCTGGACGGTGGCGCCAAGGTGCTGCCTGGCGAAGTGGCCTTCAAGCTGCACGACACCTACGGCTTCCCGCTCGATTTGACCAATGACGTGTGCCGCGAGCGCGACGTGGAAGTGGACGAAGCGGGCTTCAAGACCGCCATGGAAAAGCAAAAGGCCCAGGCCCGCGCTGCCGGCAAGTTCAAGATGGACAAGGCGCTGGAGTACACCGGCGATGCCAACCGCTTCACTGGCTACGAGCACCTGGCCGAGACGGCCAAGATCGTGGCCATCTACGTGGACGGCACCAGCACGGCTGCGCTGAAGGCGGGCCAGAACGGTGTGGTAGTGCTCGACGCGACGCCTTTCTACGCCGAAAGCGGCGGTCAGGTGGGTGACGAGGGCGTCATCACCAGCGGCTCGGCGCGCTTTGCGGTGGGCGACACGCTCAAAGTGAAGGCCGATGTGTTTGGCCACCATGGCACGCTGGAAGAGGGCACGCTGAATGTGGGCGACACGGTGCAGGCCCAGGTCAACACCGCAGTGCGCGCCGCCACCATGCGCAACCACTCGGTCACCCACATCATGCACAAGGCCCTGCGCGAAGTGCTGGGCAGCCATGTGCAGCAAAAGGGCAGCCTGGTCAATGCCGACCGCACACGTTTTGACTTTGCACACAACGCCGCCGTGAGCGATGCCGAGATCCGCGAGATCGAGCGCCGCGTGAACGAGGAAATCCTGGCCAACACGGCCACCGATGCCCGCGTGATGGACATCGAGTCGGCCCAGAAGACCGGCGCCATGATGCTGTTTGGCGAGAAGTACGGCGAGACCGTGCGCGTGCTCGACATTGGCACCAGCCGCGAGCTGTGCGGCGGCACGCACGTGCAGCGCACGGGCGATATTGGCCTGTTCAAGGTGGTGGCCGAAGGTGGTGTGGCCGCAGGCGTGCGCCGCATCGAAGCCGTGACCGGCGCCAATGCGCTGGCCTACCTGCAAACCCTGGAAGACACGGTGAACCAAGCCGCTGGCGCCCTCAAGTCGCCTGTTGCCGAGCTGAACGCCCGCATTGCCCAGGCGCTGGAAAACGCCCGCACGCTGGAAAAAGAAGTGGCCGCCCTCAAGGGCAAGCTGGCTTCTGCCCAGGGCGATGAGCTGCTGACCCAGGCTGTGGACATCAAGGGTCTGAAGGTCTTGGCGGCCGTGCTGCCCGGCGCAGACGCGAAGACCCTGCGCGACACCATGGACAAGCTCAAGGACAAGCTCAAGACTGCCGCCATCGTGCTGGCCGCCGTGGACGGCGACAAGGTGCAACTGGCTGCAGGTGTGACCGCCGACAGCATTGGCAAAGTGAAGGCCGGTGAGCTGGTGAACTTTGTGGCCCAACAAGTGGGCGGCAAGGGCGGCGGCAAGCCTGACATGGCCATGGCGGGCGGTACAGACGCCAGCAAGGTGCCTGCTGCCTTGGCATCGGTGCAGGGCTGGGTGGCTGAGCGCGTCTAAGCGTTCTGCGCTCGCCCAAGGGCTTCTTCAAGGGCTCTCCAAAGCCGCATCCGGTGCACCGGGTGCGGCTTTTTTCTTTGATCTACCTCGTCGGCAGTGCGTCTTCTGCGACGCAACCTCGCAGCGGCGTGGCGCTGCAGTTAAGCTCTTGCGCTCTATGACCCAAGTCACCTTCCCCCCGCCGTTCACCCGCCCTTCACAGGTTTCAGAACAATTGCGCAGCGCCGGTTATGCGGTGCTGGCCCCGGCCGATGTGGCGGCGTGGGTGGGGTGCGATATGCACGAGCTGCTGGCACTCAACCCCGACTGGCAGGGTCTGCCCCCAGACGACTTTTTGAAAGACGGTGGGCGCTATCGCCGCCGCCGCCACGCCTGTTTTGTGGTGGAGCACGGTGCGGTGCAGCAAGCCCCCCATCGCCCGCACTGGCAGCCGGTGGAATACAACGCGCTGCATGGCGGCATGCAGCGGCTGTTTGCCCCCATGCTGCCCCCCACCGTGGCTGCCCCGGTGTGGAACAAGCTGCTGCAGGCCCTGGCTGGCGTATCGGACACCGTGTTTGCCGCCACGCCCGCCGCCGAGCCCTGGTTTCTGGAGGCGCACCAGTTCCGCATCGACACCACCGACGGCATTGGCCGTCCCACGCCCGAGGGCGCGCACCGCGACGGCGTGGACCTGGTGGCGGTTTTTCTGGTGGACCGGCATGCCGTCAAAGGCGGTGAGACCCGCGTGTTTGAGGCTACGGGCCCGAGCGGTGTGCGCTTTACATTGACCCAGCCCTGGTCGCTGATGTTGCTGGACGATGCCCGCATGATCCACGAGAGCACGCCCATCCAGCCCCTGGCCGATGGTGCCTACCGCGACACCTTGGTCATCACCTGCCGCCGTGGCAACTTCCAGGGCGCGGATGTGGTGGACGCACCGCAATGAATGGATGTGGTGTGCACAGCCATTCGCTGCGAAATTTGATGCGAATCAAGATGCAGGGTATGGTGCCAGTTCACACTGTGGCTTGTATTCGGGCCACCGCCTGATTTCTATCACCCTAGGAGCAATACCATGTTCAAGCACATTCTGGTTCCCATCGACGGCTCGGCTACTTCCCTGCTGGCTGTGTCCAAGGCCACGGCTTTGGCCAAGACCTTTGGCAGCGTGGTGACGGCGTTGTATGTGGTGGACCCCTATCCCTTCACCGGCGTGGGGGCTGATTTTGCTTACGGGCAAGCGCAGTACCTGAGTGCTGCCACGGCCGAGGCCAACACCGCACTGGACGCCGCCCGCAAGGCCATGACCGAAGCGGGCGTGAACGTGACCACCGTGGTGGGCGAGGGCCATGCCGTGCACGAAGGCATCGTGCGTGCGCTGGAAAGCACCGGCGCCGACCTGATCGTGATGGGCTCGCATGGCCGCCGTGGGCTGGAAAAGCTGGTGCTGGGCAGCGTGACCCAGCGCGTGCTGGGCCTGGTGCATGTGCCTGTGCTGGTAGTGCGCGACTGACCCGTCAATCCGCCCCTTGCCGCGCATGCTCAACATGCGCTGAAAAACAAAATGGCTCCTGAGTGGAGCCATTTTTCATTTCATATCTTGCGCATCCCACAGATCGTAGAGCACGCACTCTCCCAGCCAGTGCACCCGTGGAACTGGCTCTGCCAGGCCACCGGGTGCGTCCCCCTTCAGGGGGAAGGTGCGAAGCACCTCAGGGGGTTATTCGATTTTTGCGCCAGAGGCCTCCACGATGCCCTTCCACTTGGTGTAGTCGTTCTTGAGCAAGGTGCTCAGCTGGGTAGGGCTCATGGCCTGGGCCTCAGCGCCCTGGGCCTGGATGGCGGCCTTCATGTCAGGCGTGGCCAGCAGCTTGTTGATTTCGGTATTGAGCGTGGTGACCACGGCGGCTGGGGTGCCTGCGGGTGCAAACACACCGTACCACGTGCTCACATCAAAGTCCTTGAAGCCAGACTCGGCCACCGTGGGCACGTCGGGCAGCGAAGAGCTGCGCTTGGCCGACGTTACGGCCAGGGGGCGCAGCTTGCCCGATTTGATCTGGCCCATGGCCGAGGGCAGGGACGACACCAGCAGGTCCACATTGCCCGCCAGCGCATCCATCAAAGCTGGGTTGGAGCCCTTGTAGGGGATGTGGCTCAGCTTGATGCCTGCCGCCTTTTCAAACAGGTCGCCTGCCAGGTGGATGGAGGTGCCGTTGCCGGGTGATCCGTAAGTCACGGTGCCTGGCGAGGCCTTGGCGGCGGCCACCACATCGGCCAGCGTCTTGAATTTGGAGTTGGCATTGGTCACGATGATGACCGGGGTGTAGGCCACATGGGCCACAGCCGTCAGGTCTTTGGTGGGGTCCCATGGCAGGTTTTTGTACAGCCAGGGGCCGATCACCAGGTTGTCCTTCTGGCCCATGACCAGGTCGTAGCCGGTGGGTGCGGCCTTCACGGCTTCGGTGATGCCGATGGTGCCGCCTGCGCCCGCCTTGTTGTCCGCCACCACGGTCCACTTGGCCTGCTCGGTGAGCTTGGTGGCCATCAGGCGCGAGAGGATGTCGGTGCCCCCGCCGGGTGGGAAGGGCACGATCAAGCGCACGGGCTTGCTGGGGTATGCGCCCGCCGGGGCCGAGGCGGCTGTCTGGGCCTGCGCGGTGCTGCCCAGGGCCAAGGCCAGGGCGGTGAAGGAAATCAGTGCGCGAATCATGTGAGGGTGTCTCCGTCGGTTCAATGGTCAGTGTTCAATGGTCAGCCATCAGCGCTGATGCAGGTGCGCATTACAGGCGCTCAAAAATGGCGGCAATGCCCTGGCCGCCACCAATGCACATGGTCACCAGTGCGTAGCGGCCCTGAATGCGTTGCAGCTCATGGATGGCCTTGACGGTGATGAGTGCACCGGTGGCGCCGATGGGGTGGCCCAGCGAAATGCCCGAGCCATTGGGGTTGACCTTGGCCGGGTCCAGGCCCAGGTCCTTGGTCACGGCGCAGGCCTGGGCCGCAAAGGCTTCGTTGGCTTCGATCACGTCCAGGTCGTTGACGGTGAGGCCCGCTTTTTTCAGCGCCAGTTGCGTGGCAGGCACGGGGCCAATGCCCATGTATTTGGGGTCCACGCCCGCATGGGCGTAGGCCACCAAGCGGGCCAGGGGCTTGGCACCGCGCGCCTTGGCGGCACTGGCTTCCATCAGCACCACGGCGGCGGCGGCGTCGTTGATGCCCGATGCGTTGCCTGCGGTCACCGAGCCGTTTTCCTTGATGAAGACTGGCTTGAGCTTGGCCATGTCTTCCAGCGTGGCGCCGGGGCGGAAGTGCTCGTCGGTGGCGTACTGCACGTCGCCCTTCTTGCTCTTCAAGGTGACGGGGACGATCTGGTCCTTGAACACGCCAGCCTGCGTGGCGCGCTCGGCGCGGTTGTGGCTTTCTACGGCCAGCTTGTCCTGGTCTTCGCGGGTGATGCCCCACTTGGCGGCAATGTTCTCCGCCGTCACACCCATGTGGATGTTGTGGAAGGGGTCGTGCAGCGCGCCGATCATCATGTCCACCATCTTGGTGTCGCCCATGCGGGCGCCCCAGCGCATGTTCAGGCTGGCAAAGGGCACGCGGCTCATGTTCTCGGCACCGGCACCAATCGCTACGTCGGCGTCGCCCAGCAAGATGGACTGGCTGGCGTTGACGATGGCCTGCAGGCCCGAGCCGCACAGGCGGTTGACGTTGTAGGCGGGCGTGCCTTCGCCGCAGCCGCCTTGGATAGCGGCCACGCGCGAGAGGTACATGTCCTTGGGCTCGGTGTTGACCACGTGGCCAAACACCACGTGGCCCACGTCCTTGCCTTCCACGTTGGCGCGGGCCAGGGATTCACGCACCACCAGGGCTCCCAGCTCGGTGGGGGCCACATCTTTGAGGCTGCCGCCAAACGTACCAATGGCGGTGCGCACTGCGCTCACGACGACGACTTCACGGCTCATGATCAAGTCCTTTCAAATGAAATGGGCCGCTAGCGCTTTATCTATAAGCGCTAGCAGCTATAAAAAATGGAGCAAAAGATCGGGCTGGCTCAGCCCTCGCGCACATCGGCCACGGGTTGGGTGCCAAAGTCTGCGCGGTCCAGCCAGGCGAGCACGCGGGTGGCGGCATCGGCGGGCGAGGTCAGCAGCCCACCACTCTTGAGGTGGGCAAAGTTGGGTGCATCAGGGAAGTCTGCGGTGGGTGCGCCGCGCAGTTGCACCTGCATGTCGGTGTCGATCACACCAGGAGCCAGCGAGCATACCTTGGCGCCATGGGGCTTGGCCGCTTCGTCCAGTGCCAGGCAGCGGGTGAAGTGGTCCATGCCCGCCTTGGCCGCGCAGTAGGCCGCCTGCGAGGCCATGGCCCGACGGCCCAGCCCAGACGAAATATTGAGCACCTTGCGCGGCACGGCCCAGTCTGCGGTGGCGTGCAGGAAAGCCGCCGTGAGCTGCATGGGCGCCTCCAGCCCCACGCGCAGGGCATTGGCCAGGTCGGCGGGGTCGCTGTCAGACAAGGGGGTAATGCGGGGGATGACGCCTGCGTTGTTGATCAGCGTGGCGCTGGTGAAGGCGTCGGGCGCCTGCTTCTTCAGCCAGGTCCGCAAATGCTCGGCAGCGGCCTGGCCGCGCGACAGGTCTTGCTGCCACTGTTCCAGCGCCACGTCAGAGGCCATGGCAGCGGCCGTCAGGTCTGGGTTGCTGTGGCGCGCGATGCAGACCACGGTGTGGTGTGGTTTGAGCAATTGCTGCGCCATGGCCAAGCCCATGCCGCGCGATGCGCCGGTGAGGATAAAAAGCTGTGTTGGAGGCATGCGAGCATCGTACCGTCATGTGCCGCATTTGCTGCATGGGGATTGCCCCCGCATGATGGCGCGCAAAGCCTTGCGCCCCTTGCCTTGGCTGCCTCTACTTCGTGCCAGCCGCCTCGGTCGGGCTGAGTCGGTTGTCTTGGCTTTGCGCTGGTTCATGGTCTGGCTCCAGCGTGTGCAGCAGCAAAGACAGGCGGTGCTCCAGGGCCGCAAGATCGGCCGCCTTCAGCGGTGCCAGCAGACGGTGTTCGTTGGCAACGTGGGCCTCCACAGCCCGGTCGATCAAGTCCAGCCCCGCACTGGTGAGTTGCACCAGCGAGCTGCGCGCATCGCTGGGGTTGGGCAACCGTGCGACCAAGCCTCGGCCCTCCAGCCGCTGCATGCGGTGTGTCATGGTGCCTGAGGTGACCATGAGCGTGGAAAACAACGTGGTGGGCGCCAAGCTGTAGGGCGCACCTGAGCGGCGCAGGGCTGCCAGCATGTCGAACTCCCAGGCGCTCAGATCGAACTGGGCAAAGACCTCTTCCACCTTGCGCATCAGCAAGGCGGTGCAGCGGTTGAGGCGGCCAATGATGCCCATGGGACTCACGTCCAGGTCGGGCCTTTCTCGCTGCCACTGGGCCAGGATGTCATCGACCGCATCGGTGGGGCGGGCAGGGCGGGTGGGGGGCATGGTGATTGGATATTGTCTTGATTTCAAGATTTTATGGTATCGTTTTATCTTGAATTCAAGGTAATTAATACCTTTGTCCATTTGCTTTTGAAACATCGACCCATGCACTCTCGGCCTTCCACCCTTACGCCCTCGCAAGCACCGTGGTCCCACGGGGTGGGGGCGGCTTCTGTACAGGCTTCGGCCACCGTGCGCGCCCCTGCTCACCCAGCAGCTGGCCCGCTGGATGTGCTGTTGACGGCACTGGCGCCACTCATCTGGGGATCGACCTACATCGTCACCACCGAGCTGTTGCCGCCTGACCGGCCCTTCACCGCGGCCGTGCTGCGTGCACTGCCTGCGGGCCTGTTGCTGGTGCTGTGGTGCCGGCGCTGGCCCGCAGCGCACAGCTGGCTGCGCTTGCTGGTGCTGGCGGCGCTGAACATCGGGTTCTTTCAAGCCATGTTGTTTGTGGCGGCCTACCGTTTGCCGGGTGGCGTGGCGGCCGTGGTGGGTGCGGTGCAGCCGCTGCTGGTGATGGGCTTTGCCTGGGGCGTAGACAAGCTGCGCCCCGCACGCACGGTGCTGCTGGCGGGCGCTGTGGGGGTGGTTGGCATGGCCCTGCTGCTGGTGGCCCCCGGCACGGTGTGGGACCCGCTGGGCGTGGCCGCCGCGCTGGCTGGCACGCTGAGCATGGCAGCAGGCACCTTTTGGTCACGCAAGTGGCAAACGCAATTGCCCGTGCTGGCCTTTACCGGCTGGCAACTGCTGCTGGGCGGGGCCATGCTGCTGCCCGTGGCTTGGTGGGCCGACCCGCCTTTGCCCGCGCTCACCGGCATGAACGTGCTGGGCTACGCCTACCTTTGCATTGCCGGTGCGCTAGTGGCTTATGCGCTGTGGTTCCGGGGCATTGCCCGCTTGCCCTCGGTGGCGGTGGCATCGCTGGGCCTGCTCAGCCCCGTGGCGGCCGTGGTGCTGGGCTGGGCCTTGCTGGGGCAAGCATTGGCCGGTTGGTCGCTGGTGGGGATGTGCACCGTGCTGGTCTGTATTGGCGTGGTGCAGTGGTCTGTATCGCGGCCCAAGCGATAGAGAACCTCTGCACGAATCACCGCGCCGTGTGCCTCTGCGGTCTCTGGCGGCTGCACATTCCCACAACCTGTTCAAAGTTGCCCGGCGCGGTGCCAACGGTGGTGTTGGTGCCGCGCCCCTGAGCTGTTGGACGGCAGGGGCTTCTTGGGGGCAGGGCGTCAGCTCGCCGCAATCGCGCGTGGCCTGACCGAGGGGGCTGGCCGCAGCTGGGCTGTGGCCAGCGCGGGCGCGCTGGCGTGGTGGGGTGTGCGCGATGCCAAGGCGGCGCTGCTCTGCTCCAGCCGGAACACCGCCACCGCATCCACCAGCTCTTGTGCCTGGGTTTTCATGCTGCTGGCGGCGGCTGCCATCTCTTCCACCAGGGCCGCGTTTTGCTGCGTGGCCTGGTCCATTTGCATCACGGCCTCGCCCACCTGTCCCACGCCGTCACTTTGCTCGGCACTGGCCGCGCTGATTTCACGAACGATGTCCGTCACGCGCCGGATCGAGGTGACCACCTCGGTCATCGTCAGGCCCGCCTTGTCGACCAGCGCCGTGCCTTGCTCCACGCGGGTCACGCTGGCAGAAATGAGTTGTTTGATCTCTTTGGCGGCCTCGGCCGAACGGCCAGCCAGGCCGCGCACCTCGCTGGCCACCACGGCAAAGCCCCGGCCCTGCTCGCCCGCGCGCGCCGCTTCCACGGCGGCGTTCAGCGCCAGGATGTTGGTCTGAAAGGCGATGCCATCGATCACGCTGATGATGTCTGCGATTTTTCGCGAGCTGTCGTTGATGCCTTTCATGGTCTCAACCACCTGCGCCACCACTTCACCCCCTTGCACGGCCACGGTGTTGGCGTTTGTGGCCAGCTTGTTGGCGGCCTGCGCGCTGTCTGAGTTTTGGCGCACGGTAGAGCCCAGCTCTTCCATGGAGGCAGCGGTTTCCTCCAGCGCACTGGCCTGGCGTTCTGTGCGGGCAGACAGATCGTGGTTGCCCTGTGAGATTTCGGCACTGGCGGTGGAGACGCTCTCTGCGCTCTGGCGCACGTTGGACACAATCTCAGCGAGCTTGTTGCGCATGATGGCCAGCTCGGTCAGCAACTGGCCGGGTTCGTCCTTGGCCCCTTGCGGAATGGGGGTGGCCAGGTCGCCCGCGGCGATGGCGGTGGTGGCATTCACAGCCTGCTGCACCGGCAAGGTGATGGAGTGGGTGGTCCAGTACGCGAGGAACAAGCCCACCACAATCGCCAGCACAGTGCTGCTGCCCACCCACAACATGCTGTTTTGCGCTTGGCCGGTGGTTTCTTTCAGCGTTGCATTCACGCCTTCGTCCAGGGTCTGGGTGAGCTGCTGCAGCACGCCGGAGTATTGGTTGAACACCGGTGCGAGGTTGGTATCGGTTTGTGCTGCCACGTCCTGCCCGGCTTCCTTGGCTTTCACCAGCTCGGTGCGCTTGACCCGGTAAGCATCGCGCGCTGCAATGGCCTGGTCGTACAGGTCCTTCTCTTTGCCGGGCAGCAGGTAGTTGCGCACCTCGTCCATCCGCTTGCTCTGCACCTCCACCACGCCCGACATGTCTTTCTTGAGCTTGGCGGTGTACTGCGCGTCGTTGGCCTTGAGCAAGGCCTCGGTGCGCAGCCAGTTCATCTGGATGTCGGTCTGCCACTGCTGGACCAGGTCCTGGCGTTTGAGCTCTGAGGTTGCGATGTGTTCATTGCTCTTTTGCAATGCCGAGATGTTGGCGATGCCCATCGCTGCAATGCCGATGGTGATGAGCAGCAGCAGCCCAAAGGCTACTCCGAGGCGAATGCCCAGTTTCAGGTCTTTGATGCGCATGGTGTCTCCAGGGGGTACTCAGAAAGCAGAAGGGGCGGGCAGGTGGGTGGTGCGTCAGGCTGCGGGTTCCAGGCTGGTCTGGTCGGGGCTGTGGGCCAGCAGGCGTTGGTGCACCCGCTCCAGATACTCGGCCCGGACACGGCGGGCGGCATAGTCGCTGGGGGCGTTGAGCCGCAACTGCTCCCACGCCAGATGGCGCAGCCGTGCCGATTGCGCGCGGCATTGTTCGAGGACGGCGGCGTCAGGCAGCGGGGCTTGGGCAGGTGTCATGGGTTCGTAGCCGTAGTGCTGCATGTGTTCGCGCGCCAGGGTTTCGATGGTTTCGATCTCGTGCAGCGTCAGCTGCGACTTGAACTTGTCCTTGTTGGCCGCAATGGGGGCGAAACAGTTGGACTCCCACAGGGCCGACATGCTGGACAGCTCCCGGGCCTCTTGCGATGCGCCAATGTCCAGCATGGCGGGCAGAAATTCGAGGCCGATGAATTGGCAGACCCGCCGCAGGGTGCTCTCCTGGTCGCTCAGAAAGTCTTCGTAGCGGATGGTGAGCACGCGGTCTGGGTGGCTGGCGGCCAATGCGCGCCCGGCGCTGTGGGCCTTGACCCAGGCCTGTGCATTGAGCGTGGTGTCGAAGTCATGGATGATGGCGCGGTTCATGGACGCCACCTGCGCCCTGGGGTCGCGCACCACGTTCAAAAAGCGCATCTGCGGGTACAGCGCCATCAACTCGGACGCGTAGTGGATGCTGTCCAGGGACTTGTCCATGACCACGCTCGCGCCATGCTGCTCACCGCTGCGCAGCAGCAGCTCCCACACGATGCGGTGCACGCTGCGTGGCGCGTGGCGCAGTGCCTCAAAAATCTCGTCGGCGTCGAAGTGAACGCCCGGCCACTTCACCATGATGGCGGCTTGCAGGCCCACCACGTCTTTCACCAGCTGTCGGTAGGCGCCGTCATCGGCCAGGTCGCCGTACAGCGGTACCAGGGGCATGAAGTCCACGATGTGCAGTGGGTAGGGCGAGTGGAACGCGGGGCTCACGTTCAGCCGCAGGCGCAGTGCATGGCTGCCGCAGCGCCGCAGCGGCACCATCAGCAGCGGAAGTGGCCTGGAGGGTGTGGCATCCGTGGTGTGGCTCATGCGGCGTGCTCCTGTAGGTGTTGAAAAAGGTCTTGGATGAAGTGCTCCACATCGCCAGGAGGCAGCCGGTCGATGCCCCCCGCCGCGTGGCGCCCGCCGCCAGCGGGGTAGCGGCTGCAAAACAGATCGGCGCGGCGGGTGCTGGCCGAGCCCATGCGCAGGTTCACCAGAAAATGCCCGTCCGAGCGGGGCGTGAGCACGGCCACCGACTGTCCGCCATGGCCCGCCACCAGCTGGTTGGCCAACGACCCGCACAGGCGCCGGGCCCAAGGTTTGTCGGGCAGCACGTACACGCAGGCACGGGGGTGGCTGGCGTAGGGCTGCAGGTCGTGCACGGCACGCTGGTCGTCGGCGTGGCCTTCCAGCAGGCGCCGGTATTCATAGGCTTTTGCGATGAAGTCCAGCGGGCTTTCGAAGCGGTGCAGCGAGCGGTACAGCTGCGTGGGGTGAAAGTGCAGGTCTTCCGTGCTCTCGCCATAGGCGTTGTAGTTCAGCAGGTAGCCCAGCTGCGCCAGGGCACCCCGTGTGCCTGCGGTGCAGCCGTGCGCGCGGGCCATCTGGTCGGCCACGGCTTCCAGGTTGTCGCCATAGGCCGCCACGATGGCCCACTGGTGCATGGCACCCTTCAAATGCCGGTCTACCAGCATGCTGGTGCAGACCTGGGCAGACGTATCGATGTGGCTTTGCAGCCGTGGGTGGCGCACCAGTGTTTGCGCGGCGTGGTGGTCAAAATAGGTCACGCTGCCGCCGGCCTCCAGCACCTGGACTGCGCTGTGGGCATTGCGATCCCACGAAATATCCAGCGCCGTCACTTCCAGTGGGCACCCCTGGGGCAGCAGGTCAAACAGCGCAATGTCGCGCTTGGTGCCAGACAGGAGCACCGCGTCACGTGGCTGCAGCGTGCGCAACTGGTGCAGCGCGCACAGTCCATCGGCATCCCCGTTGAACAGGTCGTACGCCGTGGGCGCGGCCTGTGCTTGGGGCGGCGGCGTCGCGCCCTCGGGGCTGGTGTGGTCGGGTGTGGTCATGGCACGGGCATGAAGCCACGTTGGACGAGCAGGTTCAGCACCTGCTGGGTGGCGGACTCCAGGCTGATGCCTGCGGTGTTGAGCGTGAGGTCGGGGGCTGCGGGCGCCTCATAAGGCGCCGAGACCCCTGTGAAATGGGGAATGACACCTGCGCGGGCTTTGTCGTACAGGCCTTTGGGGTCGCGCTCCTCACACACCTCCAGGGGCGTGCTGACGTGCACCTCCATGAACCGATCTGCACCCACGATGGCGCGGGCCATGGCGCGGTCCTCCTGCTGGGGCGATATGAGTGCGGTGAACACCATCAGGCCAGCCTCGTTCATCAGGGCTGCCACTTCGGCCACGCGGCGGATGTTCTCGGTGCGCTCGCGGGCGCTGAAGCCCAGGTCTTTGTTCAGGCGGTGCCGCAGGTTGTCGCCATCGAGCACAAAGCTGGCGTAGCCGCTGTGGTGCAGGCGCTCCTCCAGCGCGTAGGCCAGGGTCGATTTTCCTGCACCGCTGAGCCCGGTGAACCACACCGTGACCGGGCGCTGCTGCAGCAAGTGCTGGCGCAGGTGCGCCGTGATGTGCCCAGCGTGTGGCACGATCATCCGCACCGGCGCAGCGCTGGCGGGCGCTGGGTCCGCAGCCGCGTCTATGGCCGAGCGTAAGGTGTGGGGCAGGGCATTCATGGGGGCGATGGGTGATGGGCTATTTGGGCTATTGGCATTGAATGGAGCAGGCAAACAAAGGCTGCTGATTGACGACCATGGGCGGGCCCAGCCGGTGTGACTGAAAGCCCGTGCGGCGCAGCAGGCGCTCCACCCCCAGGGGTGACACCGTCACCATGCGCTGCGCGCCCTGGGCCATGGCGCAGCGGCTGGCGGCATGCAGCAGGCCGGTGGTGATGGGGGAGGAGAACTGGTCCAGGGCTGAGCCCGTGGTGCCCCCAAAGTCCACCGCCGCAAAGCGGGACAGCTCCCACACGGTGGGCGATTGGGGTGGGTCTGCGCCGTTGAGCAGCACCGGAAACACTTCAGACAGCAGGTAGGGGCGCGTGGTGGGAAGCAGGCGTGCCGTGCCGATCACGTCGCCCGCTGCGTTCTGGGCAATCACATACAGGGTGTCGTCGCGGTCAAACTGGTCCCACTCCAGTGCATCGCGGCATTGCAGCTGCCAGCCCAGTGTTTCTACAAACACGCGGTGCCGGTAGCGGGCCAGGCGGGTCATGAGCGGAGGGCGCAGTTCTGCAGAACAACCCGAAGTGATGCGCATGTCAATTCCCTCTCAGATGTTTGAGTCATTAGAGAATTGCGCAAAGAGATTTGTAACTACCAACTTTGGTAGGTGGTGCTGGGCGGCCTGGGCTGCAAAAATCCACTCGCCAAAATGCATTGCAAGCGCCAAAATGCTCTAAACGTAACAATTTGATAACGTTTTGCCCCGGCTGGTCATTGGTTTGCATGGCCCCGGCGTGCTGTGGTTTTGGCCCGTGGGTGGAGTCCCTATGACAAGCTGGCAAGAGGATTTGTTGGATGTGCTCGACCAGGCGCAGTCGGAGCATGAGGTGTTCCGCAGGATCGAGTCTGCTGCGCGGTCGTTGGGCTTTGACTACTGCGCCTACGGGCTGCGTGTGCCATTGCCCTTGTCCAACCCTCGCACCATCCTGCTCAACAACTACCCCGTTGAATGGCAGGAGCGCTATGCGCGGCAAGGCTATGTGCAGATCGACCCCACGGTGCAGCACGGCTGCCGCAAAAACACGCCACTGGTGTGGACGGATGAGGTGTTTGCACAGGCGCAGGATTTTTGGGAGGATGCGCGTTCGTTTGGTTTGCGCTTTGGGTGGGCCAAGGCCTGCATTGATGGGGGCGGGGTGCGGGGGATGCTGACTCTGGCCCGGTCTGGCGAGGCCTTGACTG
This sequence comes from Acidovorax sp. 1608163, assembly GCF_003669015.1. Classification (NCBI taxonomy): domain Bacteria; kingdom Pseudomonadati; phylum Pseudomonadota; class Betaproteobacteria; order Burkholderiales; family Comamonadaceae; genus Acidovorax; species Acidovorax sp. 1608163. The sequence continues at coordinate 2,573,263 of NZ_CP033069.1, read as the reverse complement.
CGCAAGAGGTGGACCACAACGAGATGAAGATGCGGTGGCTGGCGCACATGGCGCATGTGGTGCTGTCGCGGATTTTCACCACACGGCAAGCTGAGCAGATGCAGCCCAACTTGACCGCCAGAGAAATCGAGGTGCTCAAATGGACTGCCGATGGCAAGACGTCTGCCGATATTTCTTCGCTGCTGGATGTGTCGGAAAACACGGTCAACTTTCACGTGAAAAACGCGGTGTTCAAGCTGCAGACCACCAACAAGACGGCGGCCACCGTGCGCGCGGCCATGCTGGGTTTGCTGGGCTGATGGCCCTTGCTCGAAACCCGCGCAGCCCACGCGCCTTGCGTGGTGCAGGCGGCGTGCAGCGACCTCATTCACCACAGGCAGCGGGCCATGCAGCTGTCGTCTGACGGTCTGCTGCGCTTGTCGATTGACGAGCTGCTGTCTTTGCCTATCGCACACTTGGTGTCTGGGGTGGACACCGAATTGGCGGGCGCCTGCCCCGTTGCGCTGCGAGAGTGCGGGCGCGAGACCGTGATCAGCGGCTACACCGAGTGGGTCAGTGCCTCGTCACCTGCCGTCTCGATCGGCTGGGACTGGCAACTGCAGTTGTCGCAGGCGCAACAGACGTTCCAGTGGGCCCGATTGGGGCAGCCGCGCACCAATGTCATGCTGGTTTATGCCGCAGGGGGCGACACGGGGTGGATCAAAAATCTGGAGTTGCTGGCCACGGTGGTGGATGCCCTGCCTTGGCAGGACCATTTGGTGCGGGCGGTGGGGCTATCGCCTGGGCTTGGGGTGGTGGATGCACCTGTGGGTCATTGCGCCTTGCCGTAAGGGACGCTGTGATTGCGCTGCCACGCTCTCGGCGTCTCTTGGCTGCAGAGCACCAGCGGGGGCAGGATCTCTGGGCTGATGCTTGACCCCACCTGCTTGTCAATTTGCTATTGAAATAATAGCTTCTAGCGCTTGTATTTAAAGCGGTAGGGGCATAAAACACTAAAACTCTTCTGCCACCACCACGTGGCACCAGGCAGCGTGGACCGGGTGGGCAAAGCCCAGTTCGCGCGCATGCAGCAGCAGGCGCTGGCCGGGGTGGTGCGGCGGTGGTGCATACAGCGTGTCGCCCACAATAGGGTGGCCCAGGGCGCTCAGGTGCACGCGCAGTTGGTGGGTGCGCCCGGTCAGGGGCTCCAGCTCCACGCGGGTGGTGTGCTGTGCGCTGTCGTAGCCCACGGCCCGCCAGTGGGTCTGACTGGGTTTGCCGGTGGTGGCGTCCACCACGCGCAGGGGGCGGCGCTCCCAGTCTGCGGCAATGGGCAGGTCAATCAGTTGCCAGGGGCCTTCGGGTGGGCACTGGGGCTGGCCCAGGGCACCCTGCACCACGGCGACGTAGCGCTTTTGCACTTGCCGCGTGGCAAACGCCTCGCTCAACTGGCGTTGCACCGCCAGGCTGCGGGCCATCAGCACCAGCCCGGATGTGGCTTGGTCCAGCCGGTGCACGATGAGGGCACCGGGCCAGCGCATGTGCGCCCGGGCGCTCAGGCAGTCCTGCTTGTCCTCGCCACGGCCGGGCACGCACAGCAGGCCTGCGGGCTTGTGCAGCACCAGCAGGTGCTCGTCTTCGTACACCGCCTGCACCCCGGCAGGGACTGCCAGTGCCGGGGGGGCTGGGGGTATGGCAAAGGGCGCAGCAGTGGCGGGTTGCGCGGTGGCCTGTGCGCCACCGTGCTCTTCAGCGAGGGGGCGCATTGTCGCCATGCACCAGCTGGTGCACGGTGGCACACAGCTCTTCCACATCATTGGGCTTGTGGATGAGTGCGCGTGCACCTTCAGCCAATGCCGCCTGTTCAATCTCTGCCGTCACATAGCCCGAGGCCAGGGCCACGGGCAGGTCAGGCCGAATCAGCCTGGCTTCGCGCACCAGGTCCACGCCGCAGAAGCCCGGCATGTTGTAGTCGGTCACCAGCAGGTCATAGTCCTGCGGCTGGGCCCGCAGCGCTGCCGTGGCTTCGTGGGGGTCTGTAAACCCGCTGACGCGGTAGCCCCGCCTGCGCAGCAGCCGCTGCACCAGAAACACCAGGGCCTCGTCGTCGTCCACATACATGACGTGGTGGGCCCGGGGAGCCTGTACGTTGGCAGGGGTTGTGGCTGGTGTCTCCGTGGCGGGCTCGGGGGCCGGGTTTGGTGCCTCTGGGCCGGGCAGGGCGGCGGCGGGTGGTGCTGGCTCTGCCGCCTGCTCAGGCCGGGCCACCGGAAAGTACAGCGTGAAGCGGCTGCCTTCGCCTGGCGTGCTTTGCACATCCACCGCGCCTTCGTGCGTGCGCATTACGCCGTGCACCACAGCCAGGCCCAGGCCCGTGCCCTGGCCTACGGGCTTGGTGGTGAAGAAGGGCTCAAAAATGCGCTGCAGCGTGGCGGCATCCATGCCGGGGCCGGTGTCGCGCACGCTCAGTGCCACATAGTCGGCGGTGGCCAAGCCCAGGCGCTCGCTCAGGCGCTGGTCTGGTTGGATGGCCACCGCTTCGACGTGGATGCTGCCTCTGGCGCTGCCCATCGATTGGATGGCGTTCGTGCACAGGTTCAGCAGGGCTTGCTCCACCTGCGTGGCATCTGCCAGCACCGGGGGCAGGCCGGTGGGCAGGTGCATGTGCAGCTCAATGGCCGGGGGCAGGGTCACGCGCAGCAGGCGCTCGGTGTCGTGCGCCACTTCTGCCAGCGCCACGGCGGTGCGCCGGGGGGGCTCGTTGCGGCTGAAGGTCAGAATCTGACGCACTAGGTCGCGCGCCCGTCGCCCGGCTTTTTCAATCTCCAGCAGGCTCTCCAGCGCGGAAGAACCTGGGCCGCAGTCGGCTTTGGCCAACTCCACGTTCCCCAAAATCGCGCTCAGGATGTTGTTGAAGTCGTGCGCGATACCGCCCGCCATGGTGCCCACCGCCTGCATCTTGTGGGATTCGCGCAGCTGCGCCTCCAGCTCGTTGCGGTGCGCCTCGGTCTTTTTGCGGCCCGTCAGGTCGCGCGCAAACACGGTGGTGGTCTCGCCCTCGGCATGGCGCTCAAACGACACGCTCACCTCCACCGCCAGTTCTTTGGCGCTGGCCGTGCAGGCCATCATCTCGCCCAGCATGGCCTGGGTGGTGAGCTGGGCAAATGCCATGGCTTGCCCGGCCGCGGGCAAAAATCGCTCCAGCGGGCTGCCCAGTGCGTCTTGTGCGCTGCACTGGAACAGGGCCGCCGCTGTGGGGTTGAAGACGGTAATCAGCCCGTGCTGGTCTACGCAAATGATGGCGTCCAGCGCCGAGTTGATCACGGCCTCCAGCCGCTTTTCGCTGGCGTGGAGCTGTTCATTGCGTTGCTGCACGGCCAATGCGCTTTGCTGCAGCGCATGGCGCTCGGCCAGCAGCGGGCCTTGGTCAATCACGGCGCACAAAAACTGCAGCTGCACAGTACCGTCGTCCTGTGCCGCCTCGATGCGCGCAATGTGCAGGTCGCCGGTGATGTGCACCTGGGGGCCGATGGGGAAGACCACCTCGGTCACCTCACTGTGCCCCTCGGCCTGCGCTTGCTCGAACGCGGCGCGCACACGCGGTGCATCGGCTTCCGAGACAAAAGGCATCAGCGCGGTGAGGGGGCGGTCGCGCTCGGTGGGCTGAAACGACCGGTGCGCCATTGAATTGGCCTGCACCACCATGTCGTATTCGTCCACCACCATCAGCGCCAGCGGCACGCTGGAGAACAGGGTCTCGAACCGCTCCGACGCACTCTCGGCCACTGTCTGGCTGTAGCGCAGCACCTTGTTCTGGCCTTCCAGCTCTGCCTGGGAGGCGCGCAGCTCGGCAATCAGAGCCGCCACCGAGCCCTTGGGGCGGTCGGCCTTGCGGCGCTCGGCAGGCACAGGTGGCTGGGCATTGCCTGGCTCAGCGTTCAGCAAAAAGGAGAGGTCCGGTTGGCTCATGGGGCTTGGCGCGATAAATCCCTGCGGTTGGGGCCCTGCAAAGGGTCTCGGCGATGCCACCGCAACCACTGCGCGGCCCGGGATGGCGGTTGGCACGCCGGACCACCCGGGGGCTCGCAGGGGGCCGAGAGAATTGCCAGTGTACGTGCTTCACAGGTGTGCAGTGCCTTGGCCGAAGGGGCTCTGGTGCCGCAGCCATCGGTCGATGGATGGGCCGATAGGTTTGAATCGATGCGTCTGTGCGCGGATTGGGCCCGAATTGGCCACCGTGCAGGGTGATTGTTGCCAGATCGCGAACAATATTTTTCCTGTTGCGGGCTATCTGCCTGGGCCGATGAAAACTACATTCCTCACCGTACCCCTTTGATACCCACTCGGTATCTCTCCTCATTCTTTCGGAAAGCCGCTTTCACATGACCACCACCCATACCGCCGCTGACAACGCCCTCATCGACAAACTGCAGTGGCGCTACGCCACCAAGAAGATGAACCCCACCAAGGTGGTGGCGCAAGACAAGGTGGAGCGCATCATCGAAGCAGCCCGCCTCGCGCCCACCTCGAGCGGCCTGCAGCCCTACGAGATTTTTGTGGTGACCGATGCCGCCGTGCGCGAGCGCATCAAGCCCATCGCCTGGAATCAGGCCCAAATCACCGATGGCTCGCACCTGCTGGTATTTGCCGCCTGGGACGACTACACCGCCGAGCGCATCAACGCCATGTTTGACTACACCAACGACGTGCGTGGCTTTAAGAACGAAGGCTGGGAAAACTACCGCAACATGCTGCTGAGCAGCTACCCCCAGCGCGGTGCCGAAGTGAACTTCCAGCACGCAGCGCGCCAAGCCTACATCGGCATGAGCGCCGCCATCATTGCCGCTGCCTTCGAGCAAGTGGACAGCACCCCCATGGAAGGCTTTGACCCCGCTGCCCTCGACGACATCCTGGGCCTGCGCGCCAAGGGCCTGCGCAGCGTCGCCATCCTGCCCCTGGGCTACCGTGCCGACGAAGGTGACTGGCTGGTGAACCTGAAGAAGGTGCGCCGTCCGCTGGAGCAATTTGTGACGGCCGTCTGAGTCCCGATCTGCCCCACCTGCCAAAAAGGCCGGGCGCATGCGCCCGGCCTTTTTGCTTTCCACCACAGCTTTCGTCCGGGCCTTGGCCGAGGCGTTCAGGGCATTTTCAGCGTGCAGCGGGGGCCGTGTCCGTCACGCGGCGCATCGGCGTGAGCAGCAAGGCCAGTGCGGTCAGCACCACCAGCGTACCGCCGCTGGTCGCAAACAGCTGGGCCAGCGTGATGCCCTTCATTACCCAGCCTGTCACTGCCGCAGAGATCGGCGCCAGGCCCATGAAGATGAACATGAACAGGCTCATCGCTCGGCCCAGCAACGCAGGCGGCACACGCTGCTGTATCCAGGTAAACACGCTCACTTGCATGAACCCGCCCAGCAGGCCGATGGCCAGCATCAGCCCCGCGCCCTGCCACACGGCCGTGATCAGCCCCAGTGGCATGAACAGCACCCCAATGACTGCGTCGAAGGCCAGGATCGTCAGGCCCAGGCTGCCGATGCGCAGCCGAGGCACCATGCCCGACACCACCATGCCCAGCAACGTGCCCGCGCCGTGCGCGCCGACCATGGTGCCAAACGCTGCCGCACCGAGTTGCGGCGTGCTGCTGGCCAGCACCGGAATGGCGATGTGGATGGGGCCCATGATGAACAGGGCGATGGCGCTCCAATACAGAAAGCAGGTGCGCAGCTCGTGGTCGCGCCAAAAGTGCGCCAGTCCTTGCGCTACAGATGCCAGCACCGCCTGCGGCGCTGCGGCGGGAGTGGCCGGCGCAGCATGGGTTTGCACTTGCGACAGCGTCCAGGCCGACACCGCAAAACTCAGCGCATCTATCGCAAAGGCAAGGCCAATGCCCGTGGCGTTTGCGCGCGTGGCTTCACTGGCGGCAGTGTCCCCGGCGCCGAACAACGCAATCAACAGTCCGGCGAGCAAAGGCCCCAGAAACATGGTGAGCTGGCGCAGGCCCAGGCTGATGCCATTGGCTGCCTGCAACTGCGGGCGTGCCACCACGTGGGGCATCATGGCCGTGCCGGCTGGGATGCTGAAGGCAGTGGCCAGGCCAATGCCCAGTGACAGGGCATACACCATCCACAGCGTCAGGGTGCCTGCAAGCACCAGCCCCGCCAGTGCGGCCAGCAGCACCAGGTTGACGTATTTGGTGACCATCAACACCTGCTTGGGCGAATGGCGGTCTACCAGTGCTCCGCCCACCAGGATGAACAGCGCACGCGGGATGCTGATGAGGGCCAGCACGGTGCCCAGCACCAGGGTGTCCCCCGTCATCTGCAGTACCAGCCAGGGCAGCGCGATCAGGGTGAACTGATCGCCCAGCATGGACAGGAAAGAGCCAGCCGTCATCCAGCGAAAGTTGGGGTCTTTGAACAGCGCGGCGCGCGGGTCTTTGGGAGAGGCAGGGCTGGGGCTCTGCGGCTTGTGGGGGGATGCTGTGTCAATAGTCATAGGTCGATCCATTCATGGGGACCCACTATGAACCCTCACGTTGCGTGAGGGTCAAGCACTCTTGGGCATTTTTTACCCCTGTGCGGATGGCCGCGCTTCAGTCGATCCGTTGGCTGTGGCAGCGTGTGCCAGCGCCGCTTGCAGATACGAGCGCACGGGTGCGCTCAGGGGCGAACCCGCCTGTAGCAGCGGTTCGCTGGCAGACGCTGTGAGCAGCTTTTGGCGCAATTCGGGGCTGCTGCGCGTCAGTGTGTCGAACAGCGCGCCCCAGCGCAGCGCGGCGGCTGCAGCGTCAGGATGCTGGTGTGGTACGGCACGGGCCAGAAGCTGTTGCACATCGGCCTCCAATGCTGCCCAGTCGGTGTGCGGCACATGGCCCAGCGTGCGCAGGTCGTCGTGTGTCAGGTACTTCTCCAGGAGTGCCATGCGCAGCTTGATGGCCGTTTCGATGTATTCAATCATCTCGCCTGCGGGCGCATGGTTGCGCCCTTGCGTGCTGGGCTCGGTGCGGAACATGTGACCCCAACGCTCCAGCAGGTCCAAGTCGCCCCCCATCCAGTGCAGCATCAACCCCATCCAGCGGTAGGCCAGCGCCTGGACTTCGGGGGTGTCAGGTGGCAACTGGCGGTCCATGGCGCTTTGCACCAGGTCCTTCACAATAAGCCAATCCGCCTCAATCAGGTTCCAGCTGCTGAAGATCTGCTTGAGTTCGGCCGAGCTGAAATACTTGCCATAGGTGGTCATGAGCGCCAGCGCTTCGAGCCAGTTACCCATGTCAGGCTCGGCCCCCGCCATCAGGCCGTCGTGCAGCATGGTCAGGCGCCCGCGCAGTTCCGTGGCTTGCGCTATTTGCTGGTCCAGCGCGCGGATCTGCTGGCCGATGATGCGCTCGGGCGCAACGCTGTCGCCCTCCAGCAGGTGGGTGATGTCATTGAGCGCCAGACCCATCTGGCGCATCGTCTGGATCGCGTGCAGCCGCTGCACATCGGCCTGGCCGTAAAGGCGGTAACCCGACTCTGACCTGCCCGAAGGCGTGAGCAGGCCAATGGCATCGTAATGGTGCAGCGTGCGAACCGTCAGGCCCGCGCGCTGCGCCAGCTCTCCCACCTTCAACAGCATCTGGAAGCTCAGCGCTTCACGGAAATCAGCTCGATCTCAAAGTTCAACGTGGCGTTGGGCGGAATCACGCCACCAGCCCCGTTGGCGCCGTAGGCAATGCCGGGCGGGCAAGTCAGCTTGGCCTTGCCGCCGGGCTTCATGCGCTGCACGCCTTCCGTCCAGCAGGGGATCACTCGGTTCAGCGGAAACTCTGTGGATTCGCCGCGCTTGTAAGAGCTGTCGAACTCCTTGCCATCAGGGAACGTGCCTTTGTAGTGCACCTTCACCGTATCTGTCGCCTTGGGCGATTCGCCCGAGCCTTCCTTGATCACTTCATACACCAAGCCACTGGCCGTGGTGACGGGTTTGGTTTGTGCCATGGCAACAGGGGCCAGGGCCAGAGAAGCGAGCAAGGCGAAAAGAACGCGCATGAAGAAAACTCCAGGAAAAAATGGAGGCCTGATGTTAGGGCCTTTCGCTTGTAACGCATTGCGCAGTAATGCAGCAGATTGCGCAGTGGCACGACGCACCATTGAGCCTGCCGCACCTGTTTGTCTGCGTGCCACTCACTGGGTCTTTTGGTCGCGATGCACTACATGCCTGAATGCGAAATCTTGTTCCGCCAGCAGACTGGCCAGAAACGTGGGGCGCACCTCTACCGCAGCAACGTCTGGCATCCGAAACCACGCAAACTCCAGTGGTCTGCCAGCCTCACTCCCAAGGAATGGCCCGGCGTCTGCAAGCAGCGGAGAGTCTTCGCCCAGCTCAGCCAGAAAGTACATTCCGACTTCATGGTGGCACTTACCCTGGTGCTCAAAAAAGTTTTCAACCACCCAGACAAGCCGCAGCACTTTGACTTCTGCGCAGAGTTCTTCTTGCATCTCGCGCACCACCGCGTGCGCGGCTTCTTCCCCAGCCTCCACGCGCCCACCCGGCAAGGCCCAGAAGGTATCGCCTTGCGCCCTGTGCAGCAATACAGCTCCATCGTGAACGGCTACGCACGCAGCACGCAGATGGAATTGATGTGAGCCAGTATGGAAGCTGAGCATGGGTGCTGAAGTTGGCACGTCGTTAAACCCTCAAGTTTCGCTATCGCTATGCGATACATCATGGCGATCCAAGGCATGTGGCGGCCAGAGGCAGCAGAGAGCCTAGTGATGCTGTTGGTATTGTTTTCGTATGAATCGCTGATGGGGTCGGCGGGATCCCTGTCAGACTGAGTTCGGCCGACTCAATACGCCACTCTGACTTGTTCAGCGTGAAGTAAAGGATCTTTCTTGCGTAGAACTCAGTGGATTCTTGCGTTGGCTTTGCAGCCACCGTACGGCAGTTGAACCGTACCTCAATTTGAGTGCGATTGCGTTTTCTGGGGCCGGATAAAACCTGTTGCGTCTCACAAGTGCCGCGGGCGCGATGGCGGCCTCCGGCGATCGGGACATTCAATTCGAAGTCTGAGTTGTGAAGGACGCTCTTGCAAGGAGCTACCAACGCGTGATAACTGTCAGCCGAGTCTGCGATTGAGGTGCTCGGGATGGCGAGAGCCACAGTCAACGCGGTGAACGCGCAGCACAGCTTGTGGCCGTCTCGCCAGAGCGATGGGACAGGCAGGGAAAACGGTCGTGACGTACCCATTCGGCTTAGCGTGAAGAGGCTCTGCCGGATGGGATTCGTTTTGTGCGAACACACGCTTGAGCGCGGTTGCATAGTATTTCGACTTACGCCAACTCACTCACCGGCACGCAGCTACAGAACAGGTTCCGGTCGCCATACACGTTGTCCACCCGACCCACTGGCGACCAGTACTTGGCCTGGCGTAGCGCGGCCACCGGGTAGGCGGCAGCCTCGCGGGTGTAGGGACGAGCCCAGTCGCCACTCAGCAGGGTCTCTGCCGTGTGCGGCGCATTCTTGAGCGGGTTGTTGTCTTGCGGCAGCTTGCCTGCCTCGATCTGGCGGATCTCTTCGCGGATGGCAATCATCGCGTCGATGAAGCGGTCGATCTCGAACAGCGTCTCGCTCTCGGTGGGCTCCACCATCAGCGTGTTGGGCACGGGGAAGCTGAGCGTGGGGGCGTGGAAGCCGTAGTCGATGAGGCGCTTGGCTACGTCTTCGGCCATCACGCCGCTGGTGTCCTTGAGGTGGCGCAGGTCCAGGATGCACTCGTGCGCGACGTGGCCGTTTTCACTCGCGTACAGCGTGGGGTAGTGGTCCTTGAGGCGGGCGCTGATGTAGTTGGCGCTGAGGATGGCCGTCTCTGTAGCCGCTTGCAACCCGTCGGCGCCCATCATGCGGATGTACATCCAGCTGATGGGCAGCACGGCGGCGTTGCCCAGGGGGGCGGCGCTCACGGGGCCCACTGTGCCAGTCGCTGGGTTGCGCGGCTGGTCGCCCTGACCGGGCAGGCCGGGCAAGAAGGGCACTAGGTCTGCCACCACGCACACGGGGCCCACGCCGGGGCCGCCGCCGCCGTGGGGGATGCAGAAGGTCTTGTGCAGGTTCAGGTGGCTTACGTCGCCGCCAAACTCGCCGGGGGCGGCCACGCCCACCAGGGCGTTCATGTTGGCCCCGTCCACATACACGCGGCCGCCGTGGCTGTGCACCAGGGCGCACAGTTCTTTCACGCTGGTCTCAAACACGCCGTGCGTGCTGGGGTAGGTGATCATGATGCAGGCCAGGTTGGCGCTGTGCTGCTCGCACTTGGCTTGCAGGTCGTCCATGTCCACGTTGCCGTTGGCGTCGCAGGCCGTCACCACCACCTGCATGCCCACCATTTGCGCGCTGGCAGGGTTGGTGCCGTGGGCGCTGCTGGGGATGAGGCAGATGTTGCGGTGACCCTCGCCACGCGACTCGTGGTAGCCCCTGATGGCGAGCAGGCCCGCGTACTCGCCCTGGCTGCCCGCATTGGGTTGCAGGCTGATGCCCGCGTAGCCGGTGGCCTGACACAGCCAGGCGCGCAGTTGCTCGTCCAGCTCCTTGTAGCCTTGCTGCTGGTCTGCCGGGGCAAAGGGGTGCACGCCAGCAAACTCGGGCCAGGTGATGGGGATCATCTCGCTGGTGGCGTTGAGCTTCATCGTGCAGCTACCCAGCGGGATCATGCTGCGGTCCAGCGCGAGGTCTTTGTCAGACAGCGCACGGATGTAGCGCAGCATGCCGGTCTCACTGTGGTGGGTGTTGAAGACTGGGTGCGTGAGGTAGCTGCTGGTGCGGCGCAGCGCGGCGGGGATCAGCGGCTCCACACCGTTTTCAAAGGCGGCGAAGGTGGGGAGCTGCTGGCCGTCCTTGGCGAAGACCTTCCACAGTAGCTCGATGTCAGCCCGCGTGGTGGTTTCGTCCAGCGAGATGCACAGGTACTCTTCAAAGTAAATGCGCAGGTTGGCGCCCATGGATACAGCGCGAGAAGCTATGGTTTTGGTAGCGGCGCCGGTGTGCAGGCTCAGGGTGTCAAAGCTGGCTTGTTCGCGCACAGGCGCGCCCAGTTGCTTGAGGCCTTGCGCCAGGATGGCGGTGTAGCTGGCCACGCGCTGGGCGATGCGCTGGAGGCCCTGGGGGCCGTGGTACACGGCGTACATGCTGGCCACCACGGCGGGCAGCACCTGGGCGGTGCAGATGTTGGAAGTGGCTTTTTCGCGGCGAATGTGCTGCTCGCGGGTTTGCAGGGCTAGGCGGTAGGCGGGCTTGCCGTGTACGTCCACGCTCACGCCCACCAGGCGGCCGGGCATGCTGCGCTTGAACTCGTCGCGGCAGGCCATGTAGGCGGCATGCGGGCCGCCCGCGCCCATGGGCATGCCAAAGCGCTGGGTGGTGCCCACCACGATGTCGGCACCTTGTTCGCCGGGCGGGGTGATGAGCGTGAGGGCCAGCAGGTCGGCCGCCACGATGAAGGCGGCTTGCTTTGCGTGGGCTTTCTCTACATCGGCGCGCAGGTCATCAATGCGGCCGCTGGTGGAGGGATATTGGGCCAGCACCGCAAAGTAGTCGCCCGCCAGCAGGGTGTTCCATTCTTCGGCGGAGTTGGCCAGCTTCACCTCCAGCCCCAAGGGCTTGGCGCGGGTCTGGATCACTTCGATGGTCTGGGGGTGGGCGTCGCCCGCCACCACAAACACGTTGCTCTTGCTTTTGACCGAGCGCTTGGCCAGCGTCATGGCCTCAGCTGCGGCAGTGGCTTCGTCCAGCATCGATGCGTTGGCAATGGGCATGCCGGTCAGGTCGCACACCATGGTCTGGAAGTTGACCAGGGCTTCCATGCGGCCTTGGGAGATTTCAGCCTGGTAGGGCGTGTAGGCGGTGTACCAGGCGGGGTTCTCCAGGATGTTGCGCAGGATGACGCCGGGCGTGTGCGTGCCGTAGTAGCCCTGGCCGATGAAGCTCTTGAGCACCTGGTTCTTGCCCGCGATGGCTTTGAGTTGCGCCAGCGCTGCGGCCTCGGTGATGGCCGGGGGCAGGTCCATGGCGCTGCTGCGTGCGATGGAGCGCGGCACGATGGAGTCGATCAGCGCGCGGCGCGAGGCCTCGCCAATCACCGACAGCATGTGGGCTTCGTCTGCCGCATCGATGCCGATGTGGCGGGGCAGGAATTCGGCAGCGTTTTCCAGCGCGGACAACGGCAGGGATGTGGACAGGGCGGCAGTCATGGCGGGCGTAGGGGTGCTATGAAAAGAGAAGCTGCTAGCGCTTGTATTTGGCGCGCTTCAAGGACTTTTAGCTTGAAACCCAATGGAATCAAGCGCTGGCAGCTATGGTTTTTGAAACCGGAGAGTGGCCAAGTGCCAATCAGGCGTTGGCGGCGAAGGCGGTGTAGGCCGTTTCGTCCATCAGCTCGGCCAGCTGGCCTGCGTCGGCCAGCTTGACCTTGAAGAACCAGCCAGCGCCCAGCGGGTCGGTGTTGGCCAGGGCGGGGTCGGCGCGCAGGGCTTCGTTCACTTCCACGATCTCGCCGGTGACGGGCATGTACACATCGGCAGCAGCCTTCACTGATTCGACCACGCCTGCCACGTCACCTTGGTTGAACGTTGCGCCCACCTCGGGCAGGTCCACAAACACCACATCGCCCAGCGCGTCTTGCGCGTGCACGGTGATGCCCACCACAGCGGCAGCGGTGTCGGCGGTGTTGATCCACTCGTGTTCTTTGGAAAATTTGACGGTCATAGGGAAACTCCTCAAGCAAACGGATAAGTAAAGAAATTAGCAATGTAAGCGGGATGCACCCTTTAGCGGCTGCTACCGTGCGCTGCAGGTAGCGGCAGCCTGGCCCAGGCCAGGGCCCCCGTGCAAGGGCCGCCCCGCAGCACCGGGGGCGTCCCCCTTCCAGGGGGAAGGCGCGCAGCGACTCAGGGGGTAGCCCATTTCAGCCGCGGAAATAGTTGGCGGGCGTGAAAGGCATGGCGCGCACTTCCATCGGCACGGCCTTGCCACGCACGATGGCGTTCACACGGGTGCCGATGGCGGCAAACGCAGGCAGCACGTAGCCCATGGCCACGGGTTCGTTCACCGTGGGGCCCAGCAGGCCACTGGTGACTTCGCCGATCTTCTGGCCGCCTTCGCTTTGCAGCTCGGTGTGCTCGCGCACGGGCACACGCTCCAGTGCGACCAGGCCGACCCGTTTGCGGGGCAGGGTGGCGGGGTTGTCGATCTGCGCCAGCACCTTGTCTGCGCCAGGGAAGCCACCAGCGCGTGCACCACCGGTGCGGCGCACTTTCTGGATGGCCCAGTTCAGCGCGGCTTCGGGTGGTGTGGTGGTGGTGTCGATGTCGTTGCCATACAGGCACAGACCGGCTTCGAGCCGCAGCGAATTGCGCGCGCCCAGGCCGATGGGTTTGACCTCGGGCTGGGCCAGCAGGGCGCGGGCCAGGGTGTCTGCCTGCGCTGCGGGCACCGAGATTTCAAAACCGTCTTCGCCGGTGTAGCCGCTGCGGGTCACAAAGCAGTCGCAGCCTGCGATGCTGAATGTGCCGCCGGTCATGAACACCAGCTTTTCAACGCCGGGCGCAAGACGGGCGAGGGCGGTGACGGCTTGCGGACCTTGCAGTGCGAGCAAGGCGTGGTCGGGCATGGGTACCACCTTGCAGCGCTGGCCGATGCGGGCCTGGATGTGGGCGATGTCACCCACTTTGCAAGCACCGTTGACGATGACAAACAGTGCGGGTTCGCCATCCACGGTGCCTTGGTTGAAGAACATCAGATCGTCGATGACCGTGCCCTCGTCGGTGAGCAACAGGCCGTAGCGTTGCTTGCCCACGGGCAGGTCGATCACGTCCACGGGCATCAGCGTCTCGAACGCGGCGGCGGCGTCGGCACCGATGAGCTTGAGCTGCCCCATGTGGGACACGTCAAACAGGCCTGCGGCGGTGCGGGTGTGCACATGCTCGGCCATCAGACCAGCCGGGTATTGCACCGGCATGGAGTAACCCGCAAAAGGCACCATGCGGGCACCCAACTCAATGTGCAGGGCGTTCAGGGGCGTGGTCAGCAGAGTGGCTGCTGGGGTGGCGGTAGGGGCGGACATGCGGCAGTGACTCCAGGGCAAATAGAGGACGCAACCCACGGGGGGGTTACGACATTTGCCCTGCTGTCCGCTTTACCTGAGAGATTCACCGCAGCGCCCTGGCTGGCCGTGCGGTTTGCTCCTTCGGTGGATGGCCTCGCACACAGTTTTCATGTGGGGGCCACCTCTCTCCAGCAAGGGAACGCCCGCATCACTGCGGGCGGTTGTCAGTCCTTTTGCCTGAGCGTTCGGCTGCTGCCTGCGCCTTCGGCGGTGCCGCACGGCCTTGGGTTGCAAGGTGGGGCACTCTCTCCTGACGGGGCGGATTGTAAGCCTACTTTGCGTACACCAGATCGCGCAGTGCCAACGAAATCGACGGCACGTAGGTAATGACCATGAGGCATGCCAGGATCACGCCTACAAACGGCAGCAAGTGCCCCACGATGCGGTCCAGCGAGATCTTGGCCACCGTGCAGGCGGCAAACAGGTTCACGCCAAACGGTGGCGTGATCATGCCCAGCGCCAGGTTCACCACCATGATCAGGCCGAAGTGCACTGGGTCGATGCCAAAGTGCATGGCCACAGGAGCCAGGATGGGCGCGAGCACGATGATGGCGGCGCTGGTCTCGATGAACATGCCGATGACAAACAGTGCGGCATTCACGCCCAGCAGGAACATGGCGGGGGATTGCAGCACCGATTCCAGCCAGCGGCCAATGGCATCGGGCACGCCTGCGCGCGTGATGAGGAATGCAAACAGCCCGGCGTTGGCGATGATGAACATGATCACTGCCGACGAGATGGCCGACTTGCGCAGGATGGCGTACAGGTCTTTGATCTTGATCTCGCGGTAGATCACCACGCCCACGATCAGTGCGTAGAACACCGCCACGGCCGATGCCTCGGTGGGCGTGAACACGCCGCCGTAGATGCCGCCCAGGATGATGACCGGCATGAGCAGTGCCCAGCCCGCCTGCAGCGTGGCTCGGCCAAAAGGCAGGCGCCCATCGCCATCGTTCTTGCCCCAGCCCTTGTATTTGCAGTAGGCCCAGACAAAAAGCATGAGGGCGCCGCTGATCAGCAAACCGGGGCCAAAGCCCGCGATGAACAGCTCGCCAATCGATACCTCGGCGCTCACACCGTACAGGATCATGGGGATGGAGGGCGGGATGATGACGCCCAATTCCGCACTGGTGGCCTGCAAGGCAGCTGCGTAGCTGGTGGGGTAGCCGTGCTTGATGAGCGCCGGAATCAGGATGGCGCCGATCGCAAACGTGGTGGCCACGGACGAGCCTGACACTGCGGCAAAAATCATGCAGGTGAGCACGCAGGTCATGGGCAGGCCACCCTGCACACCGCCCACGATGCTCTTGGCAAATTCGACCAGACGGCGGGAGATGCCGCCAGTTTCCATCAGGTTGCCCGCCAGGATGAAGAACGGAATGGCGGCCAGCGGAAACTTGTTGATCGAGGCGAACATTTCCTTCACCGAGATCAGCATGTTGGCGTTGGACACCTGGATGCCCAAAATGGACGCAAGCCCGATGGACACGGCCACGGAGACGGTGAGTGCAAAGCACAGCACCATGGTGCAGATCATTACGACACTCATAGCATGGCCCCCACGCTCGGCATTGCATGTCCTCGCTGCCCCCAAGGGGGCCGTTCACTTGCTTGAGGCGGCTCGGCGCGGCGTTCATTGAGCCGTCTCCAGTTCCATGCGCAGTGGGTCGATCAGATTACCGATGATGCCGACGATGCAAAACAAGCCGCCGACTGGCATGGCCAGGTAGGCCCAGAACATGGACACGGACTCCAGCCCCGCCATGCTTTGCACACCGCCGCGGCGCGCGTAGTCCCAGCCAAACCACACGATGATGAGGATGAGCGCCAGCGCTGCGAGCGTCACCACCCAGTCCAGCACACGCTTCATGCGCGGGGGCTCCAGCGGTAGAGCACGTCCACGCTGACCATGGCGCCTTGGCGAAAGGCCGCCGGGATGGCGAGGAAAACCATCCAGATCAGGCTGAAGCGGATGAGCACCTCCGTCCACTCGGCGGGCTGCTCCAGCACAAAGCGCATCAGGATCTGGAACATGCCCAGGGCAGAGGCCAGTGCCAGCATGGCGCAGGCCCCAAGCATGGCGGTGGATGTGGTCCACCGTTCAAAGGTTAAAAAAGCGTTTTTCATGGGGTGCAGGCCGCCACTGAACAGAAAGTATGAGAAGACAAAACGCCCGTAGGCACAGGCGCCACGGGCGTTCGGGGTCAGCGAGGGCGTGTCTGCCTCGCGCTTGCGCGTTGCATCAATAGTTGAGTCACTTGACGTCGCGAATCTTGTCGAGCGCGGCTTTGCCAAACTGCTTTTCAAACTCGGCGTTCACTGGTGCCAGGGCTGCGACAAACTTGGCTTTGTCAACGCTGTCGATCACCGTCATGCCCTTGGCGCGCAGGTCGGCCACGCCCTTGGCATCGTCTTCATCCACGCGGGCGCGGTTGGCCTTGGCACCTTCTTTGGCTGCGTCAAGGAAGGCTTGTTTGTCAGCCGCCGACAGTTTGTCGAACGACGCCTTGTTCATCACGAAGATGGCGGGCGAGTAAACGTGGCCGGTCAGGGACAGGTGCTTTTGCACTTGGTCGAACTTGGCCGAGATGATGACCGACAGCGGGTTTTCCTGGCCGTCTACCGTGCCCTGCTGCAGTGCCGTAAACACTTCAGGGAAGGCCATGGGCGTGGTGATGATGCCAAAGCCCTTGTACGCGGCAATGTGCACTGGGTTTTCCATCGTGCGCATCTTCAGGCCCTTGAGGTCGCCGGGCTCTTTCACATCACGCTTGCTGTTGGTCATGTGGCGAAAGCCGTTTTCGGCCCAGGCCAATGCCTTGAACCCCTTGGCGTCGAACTTGGCCAGCAGGTCTTGGCCGATGGGGCCATCGAGCACCGCGCGGGCATGGGCCTTGTCGCGGAACAGGAAGGGCACATCGAGGATCTTGGTCTCTGGCACAAAGTTGGGCACGGGGCCGCTGGAGCTGAAGGCCAGCTCTTGCGTGCCCAGCTGCACGGCTTCAATGGATTCGCGCTCGCCGCCCAAGGCGCCGTTGTAGAAGGTCTGCACCTTGTAGCGGCCGGCTGTGCGCTTTTCCACTTCTTTGGCAAACGTGTCGATGGCTACGCCTTGGTGCGAGTTCTGGGCCGTAGAGATGCTGATGCGCATGGTGGTCTGCGCTGCCGCAGTGGCCACAAAGCCGAGCGCAAGGCTCAGGCCAACGACGAGTTTGGTCAATTGCATGGTGTCTCCTGTTGTGCGGCGCGCCCACGGTGGCACGCCGGGTCAGGTTCATTATGTTGGCCCGCCTTGCGCCGGAGCATCGGGGTTTGTGCTGGTAAGTGTGCTTATGAAGTCACATGGGCTACAGGCCATTGGCGCTGGCGTGGTGAGGGTGATACCCACCGTGGCAAGCGCCCCGTGCTGGCGGTAACCAGCCGGGGCCTTGGCATTTTGTGCGGCTCCGGTAAGAGCGCCTTGATGGAGCAAGTATGCGGATTGCTTCCTGGTTTTGTTTTCTGTTTTGTCTTCGATTTTTGAGAAATTCAGAAAAATCTTCTGAATAGTCGTCTTTGGCGGAATAATGTGCAGCATGGACAAGATAGATCGGAAAATTCTCGCGGTGCTGCAGGCCGATGCCCGCGCCAGCTTGCAAGAGATTGGGCAGGCCGTGGGGCTGAGCCCTTCGCCCTGCTGGGGGCGCATCAAGAAGATGGAAGAGGCGGGTGTGATCCAGGGCTACACGGTGCGCATCAACCCGCAGGCGCTAGACCTGGCCGACACGGTGCTGGTGCAGGTCACGCTCGACAGCCATTCCGACAACACGCTAGAGAAGTTTGGCGAGACGCTGGCCAGCATTCCTGAGGTGATCGAAGCGCACTTGGTGTCGGGCGACTACGACTACCTGCTGCGCGTGGTGGTCAAAGACACGCGGGACTATGAGCGCCTGCTGCGCGAGAAGCTCTACAAGATCAAAGGCATACGCCACAGCC